>NZ_JAAOLG010000040.1:0-35220 GCF_011602025.1 Rhodococcus sp. IC4_135 | reverse complement strand
GTCCCCGGCCCCGGGAAGTTCGGATCCGCGTACTACGGATGGTCCGGCCCACCTTCTCCAGTCGCGGATGAATCCACCTGTTCTCAGCACGGGCTCGACGAACCATGCCCCCGCTGCTTTCCATCCACAGGGAGCTAAAGCGTGATCACCTTCACCCCTCAACCGCCGGAAGAACTGGGCGAGCGAATCGCAGCGGCGATCTATGCACTCATCGGCGAACGCGCCGGCGTCCACACCGTGATGACAGTCGACGAGACTGACGGTTACAGCTGGCCCCGACTGGTCCGCGTTCTGCGGCCGAGCGTCTACGACGAGATGCGATCCGATCTCGCCGGCCGACAAGGCACCTCGACGGGAGGCGTCGCCCGATCGCTGCCGCCGGTGTGGGTGGACGGTCTCGATTGGGTGGCCGAGGTCGATCGACGAGTCGCGTGGTGGACAGAGCAGTTCGGGCTCGACGGAGAACAGGGCCGCGTCGAGGTCGTGGCCTACGGGATCATGTTCGACACAGCCGGGACGACCACCGCCCGGTTGCGAAACTTCGCTGAGTACCAATGGCCGAACGATCAGGTGTGGCTGACGTACGGCGGACTGATCGCGAGGGAGCTCGAGGGTTGGCAAGTGGCAGCGGAGCAACTCGTCGACGGCGTGAAGCAACGCAAACTCGAAGTCATCGCACCGTGCCCACAGTGCGGAGAGCGATACGTCCATCGCAAGGACTCAGCGGGGGAGGTCGTTCGGCAGGCCGCATTGCAGATGACACTCGATGGATGCAAATGCCTTTCGTGCAATGACCTTTGGGCGCAAGACAATCTGCTGACACTCTCCCGAGTGATCGACTACGAGACCGCTCCGGAGCAAGAGCCGGCCGAAAGCGAACCCGCCGACGTCAGTGGTGAAGCGAACGGCAGAGCCGAACTCACGTGGGATGAAGTCCGAGCAATCCGAGCTGACCACACCAAGGGCACATCGATGCGCGCACTCGCTGCGACGTACGCGATAAGCAAGTCGCAGATCCACCGAATCGTGACCGGGGCCAGCTGGCACGAATCCGACAACAACGGAGACACCCCATGAAGATCGAAGAGTTCCTTACCGCTCGCCTTGCTGACGACGACATGCATGCCGACAAAGCTGACCTGAGAGACATCGAGAAGTTCGGGGGTGTCCCGATCTACATGAATGTGCCGGGAACCTCTGCCCGGACTCGTCGTGAGGTGGCAGCAAAACGGGCCATCATCGAAGCGGCTGACGAGGCAACGAGCTGCGACATGTCGGTCGATAGTGATCGCCGCGTTGGCAGTCGAAATATGGTCGAGGAGCCGTCCGTCGGTGACCTGATTCTGCGGGCGCTCGCGTCGGTGTACTCCGATCACCCTGACTACCGAACTGAGTGGGCTGTCTGACGGCCGGTTGCGGATGGGTGTCCCCTCGTGCATCATGGGTCTCGCGCTAGAAGTGTGTCCAGAACCTGAGACCCCTACGCATTCCTAATCTCTCGCGGTGGTCGCGAGAACCTGCAGCGTCAACATCACCACCTCGGTCGTTGTGTACCGCGGGCGGAATTGAAAGCACATCTGAGACCCCGATCCCTTGGGTAGATGTAGCTGCGCGTAAGTACGCAGGACCAGTCGCAAGACCATCACGATGGAGGTCAACCGTGCCCGAGATCCAAGACGAACTACGAGATCGCATCGCAGAAGGATTGGCCGGCATCGAGCACGAGCAACCGCCACACCCCGCCGACGACACTGACGAGGTGAAGGCGTTCGCGAAGTGGCTCAACGGCCTGGCCTTCGGCGCAGTCGACCAGCCCCTCCACTTCCAGACAGTGACCGACTACCTCGCGCCGCTCGCTCAGTCCATCCTCAACCGACAGGCTGGATGGGTGATCGACCAAGACACGGCTCGCTGGGTCCGCCTCGACGATGACCCGAGCGCGTAACCGAGTCTGCTCCGAGCCTGGCTGTCCCAACATCCAACCCGCACCGCGCTGCCGGACCCACCAGTCGGCACGCGACGCACACCAGCGACGCACGACGCCGACCAAGGTGACGAGGGACTGGATCGAGCGAAAGCGACGCAAGGAAGCCGTGGACGCGCACCGCAGAGCGCATGGAAACTGGTGCCCCGGTTATCGCATCGCGTCACACAGAGCCGAAGACCTCACCGCTGATCACATCACCCCGATCGATCGCGGAGGCAGCCCACGTGGCCCTCTGGCGGTGCTGTGTCGAAGCTGCAACAGCCGCAAGGCCGCACGTCCCTGACCTGCGACGACGAAACTCGTTCGCAACTGCAACGATCTCGCTGACCTGCGGCGACGCAAAGGGTGGGGGGTACCCCCTGGCGAAAGAAAAACGCCTCCGCCGCGGGGGAGGCCTCTGTCTGGTGCGGAGGGTTCAAAACGTTTGACCACCAAGGAAACTCGACCCGGAAGGCCCTCCGAATGAAGCCCAGTATCGGACGCATCGTCCACTTCAAAGTCTCCGAGAACCAAGCCGAAGCGATCAACCGTCGGCGTCTCGACTTCGCGAAGTACCGGTCCACAGATCCCGCGTACACGGACACCGGTTACGTCGCCCACTTCGGGAACAAAGTCCAGGCCGGTGACGTGTTTCCCGCAATGATCGTGGCGGCTTGGTCGGGGTCGGTGAATGTCAATCTCCAGGTTTTCCTCGATGGCACCGACACCTTCTGGGCAACAAGTGCAATCGAGGGTGAGCACGACGGCGGCTACCTCTGGCCACCGCGCGTCTGACCCGCAGACTCCCGCATGCCTTCGTGTAGCGGGTGGTTCAGCATCGTTGCCCTGACGGGTCGCTGAACCAACAACTGAATAGATTCCCTGTAGCTCAGAGGCAGAGCCCCCGCCGCAATACGGACGGGACGGCGCAGGTCCGAATCCTGCCAGGGGAACCACTTCCATCTCATTCGTTCCGGACAGCGTGAGGCTGCCCGGTGATCCGGCGCGGCGCGAGGCCGCTGAAGGAGTTCACATGGCTGGGCACGGAGGTGCACGAAACAGGTCAGGCCCCGCTCCGTCGGCAATGTCGGCGCGATCGGACGCTCGAAACCTGAAGGCACGGCAGCTGGCAGTACTCGGATACCAAGGGGAGATCCCGCGGTTCCCACTCGCTGGCAGCAACGACCGTGAGCTCGAGGTATGGGGCGAGGCCTGGCGAACACCCCAGGCATCGCAGTGGATACGCGAGTCATGGCGCTGGCGAACCGTCGCACTTTGGGTTCGGTGGTCGGTGAAGATGGAAGCAGCCGATGCGCCGGCCGCAACCGCAGCTGCCGCGACGCGGTTGGCCGACCAGATCGGACTCACCCCCGCCGGACTGAAGGAGAACGGATGGGTGATCGTGCCGGAAGATCTGGTCGACGATCCGAACGGCGCGTCTGACCAGGGCTCGACTCGAAAGAACGCCCGCAAGTCCGCGCCTGTCCGACGCCTGCGGTCCGTCGACGACAATGCCGGCGACTGACTCGTACGTCGTCGACTTCCCCACGCTCGGTGATGTCATCGATCCTTGGATCTCCGCGCACTGCTCGATTCCGGACGGTTTCGATCAGGGCAAGCCGTATGTCCAAGTCGACTGGCAGTTCTGGTGCACAGCCAAGCATTACGAGGTTCGGCCGACTGCGAAGTGGCAGCCGAAGAAACCGATGCGAAACCAGGCATTCAGGTATCGACGATCGCAAATCATCGGCCCGCAGAAATCCGGCAAGGGCCCGCAGGGCGCAGTCACCACATGCGTCGAAGCGGTTGGGCCCTCACTGTTTGCGGGCTGGGCGGGCGAGGACGACGGGTATTCGTGCGCGGACTACGGATGTGGCTGCGGTTTCGAGCACGCGTACATGCCAGGCGAACCGATGGGAATGCCTCACCCGTCGCCGCT
This sequence comes from Rhodococcus sp. IC4_135, assembly GCF_011602025.1. NCBI lineage: Bacteria > Bacillati > Actinomycetota > Actinomycetes > Mycobacteriales > Nocardiaceae > Rhodococcus > Rhodococcus sp. IC4_135. Next base: position 31,315 of record NZ_JAAOLG010000040.1, on the reverse strand, counting down.
GATCCAGCTGACGGCTACATCGGAAGAGCAAGTCGACAACGTTTACCGGCCTCTCCGGACGATGATCAAGAATGGTCCGCTCGGTGACGTGATGCTGATCCGCGAGGGATTCATCCGGCTGCCGGGAGACGACAACAGGATCGACAGAGTCACCGCGTCCGCAGATTCTCGACTCGGTAACCCAGTCTCGTTCGTACTGAACGACGAGAGCGGTCTGTACACGAAGTCGAACAAACTGATCAAAGTCGCGGAGACGCAACGCCGCGGTTTGGCCGGTATGCAGGGCCGCGGCATCGAGTACTCGAACATGTGGGATCCGTCGATAAACTCTTATGCGCAAAGGACTTACGAGTCAACGTCGAAAGACGTGTTCAAGTTTTTGCGCAAGCCGCCGGCGGGTTTGTCGTGGGGGAATCGGCGCGAGAGGCGCCAGATTCTCAAGCACGTTTACGCGGGCTGCACGTGGATCGACCTCAACTCGATCGAGGCCGAAATCGCCGAACTCATGGAAACCGATCCCGCGCAGGCGAAACGGTTCTACGGCAACTTCGAGGAGACCGGCCAGGGTGCATGGCTGCCGGACAACTTGTGGGAGAGTCGCTATGCCACCGGATGAGATCAAGTGGACGAACAACCCCCGCAAGGGCACTTCGATCGCTGTGGGATTCGACGGTTCAGAGAACGACGACTGGACCGCAATCAAATGCGAGACACAGTCCGGTCGAATCTTCACTCCCCGTTACGGTCCGAACAACCTGCCGACGATCTGGGATCCGAAGGCATGGGGTGGAAGAATTCCACGCCACGAAGTCCACATCGCGGTCGACGACATCTTCCGTAAATGGAATGTGCGCCGGATGTATTGCGACCCCAAGGACTGGCAGTCCGACATCGGTGATTGGGCGAACGAGTACGGCGACGAGATCGTCGTCGAATGGTCGACGTTCCGCACTGTCCAGATGCATTCGGCTCTCGAACGTTTCCTGACCGACCTCAAGACCGGACGCATCACACAGGACGGTTGCCCGATCACGACGACCCACATGAAGAACATCCGGAAGATGGCCGCTCGCGGCGACAAATACATCATCGGCAAACCCGCCGGCGCGTATCACCAGAAAATCGATTCCGGTGTGGCGTCCGTCCTCGCTCATGAAGCTGCGGCAGATGCTGCAGCCAAGGGCTGGGAGACCGACGAGTCCGAATCGATCTCGTACGCGATGTACGGATTCAAATGAAAAGGAGAGTGGCGTGGAAGAGAAGACGGCACGTCACTACCTCAGGGTAGGTCTCGCAGGTCTCGACAAGCAGCGACCGCAGTGGGAACGGCGGGAAAACTACCTTCTGGGAATCCAGGACGCGCCGTATGCACCCGAAGGGGTGAATGCGGAATACCAGGCGCTGCAGGACCAGTCGATCGCGAACTGGTTGGCATTGGCCATGAAAGCTCCAGTCCAGCGGATGCGCCCCGAAGGTATTCGCCGAGGTGGCGAGGACGGTCAAGTCGACCTCGACACCTGGAATTCGGTGTGGCAACCCAACAAGCTCGACGCCCGCGCCCCAATCGTGTTCCTCAGCATGATGGCCCACGGCCGAGGAATCTGGTCGGCATCGAAGAACCCAAGCAACCCGGCTAAGCCGATCATCCGTGTCGAGAACGGCAAACGGGTGTGGCTCGAACCTGACCCGGAGAACCCGTTCGAGAACATGTTCGCGGTCAAGACCGTCGAGATGGACGACCCGGACTCCGCTGCAGGTTCGTCGCTGTGGCTGCCCGACTCGGTTTCGCGAGGCAAGATCCAGCTCGCCTACGTCTACGACCATGAGGACTGGGTAAGGTTCCGCAAGCGCGGCAACGGCTTCACCGGTGGCACGTGGGAGCTGGTGGATCAGGGCAAGCACGGTCTCGGTGAACTGCCGTTCGTGGCATCCGACATCAACGTCGACGCTGACGGTGTTCCGCACTCGGCACTCGAACCGCTGATGCCGCAGCAGGATGCGCTCAACACCATCCGCTTCAACACACTGCTCGCAATGCAGTTCTCCGCATACCGACAGCGTGTCTTCACCGGATACGACCCCGTCGCGAAGGACTCTCAGGGAAACGTCCTGTTCGAGAAGCAGTCGGACGGCAAACTCGTTATCGACAACAACGGGCGACCCATCCCGATCCTGAACTCTCCCGGTCGAATCGGCGTCGATCGAGCACTGGTGTTCCCCGGCAAGGACACCGAAGTCTTCGACATGCCCGAGTCGAACCTCGACAATTACGTCAAGGTGTACCAGGACTTCATGACCACGTTCTTCGCGATCGCCCAGACGCCGCCGCAATACAGTCTGAACCGGATGGCGAACCTGTCCGGGGACGCGCTCGAAGGCGCGGATACGACGACGAAGTACTTGGTCAAAGATCTCCAGTCCAGCGCCGGTGAAGCACTCGAAACGGTGTGCCGACTCGGAAACCGTGCACGAGGTGCCGCCGGTGGTGATGACTACTCGTCGGAGATCGTGTGGGGCGATGACGCTGTGCGTCCGTTCTCGCAGACGATCGACGCTATCGTCAAACTCATTTCGACTGGCTTCCCGCGCAGGGCGGCATTCGAAATGATCCCCGGCGCAACGCCTCCGAAGGTTGAGGGCTGGATGACGCAGATCAAGGTCGAACGCGACGACGAGAACGACGTCATCAATCGCGCGATGCGCACCCTCGCTCCCGCGGCCCGCAAGGAATTGACGGCGGGCGCCGAACCCATGGATGCCGAGGTGGTTCCCGATGCTGCCTCAATCGACTCGTGAGTACTACCTCGAGCAACAGAAGATCATGGGCGTTGTGCTCCTCACCGCGAAGCGGATCTGGGGAGAGCACCCGCCTTTGGATTTCGACTTCTGGTGGTCCGAACACGTCGAGCAGCTGACCGCTCTGGCGGTGGCCGGCCAATCCCGCGCCATCGCCGGAACCGAAGAGTACGTCGCAGCCGCTCTGGCGGAGATGGGAACGCCGGTCGATCCCGACGTCGAGGTCGATCCCAGCCCCCTCGTCGGGGTCGCGTCGGACGGCCGGCCTCTCGACTCGCTCATGTACGGCGCGATCATCCGAACCAAAGCGAAGATCGGCCAAGCCGAGACAGTCGACAGTTCAGTCATGTTCGATGCGTGGCAGTCGGGGCTGTCGGCGCTGCTCACCCGGTTTCAGACGCAGATCGCTGACGCCGCACGCGTCGCGACATCGTTGTCGATCGCCGCCCGCCACGACGTCGGATACGTGCGAATGCTCAACCCGCCCTCGTGCAAGGGATGCGTAGTCCTGGCGGGAAAGTTCTACCGGTACAACACCGGGTTCGATCGTCACCCTGGTTGCGACTGCCGACATATCCCCGCCAGAGAGAACCGGGCACGCGATTTGCGCACGGACCCGATGGAGTATTTCAACTCGCTGACGGGTGAAGAGCAGGATCAGACCTTCACCATCTCCGGCGCGAAAGCGATCCGGGACGGTTCCGACATCACGCAGGTCGTGAACGCGCGTCGCGGAATGTCCACGGCTCAGACGAATCTCGCGGGGTGGATCCCCAAGGGGCGACTGAGCACCGAGAAGGTGTACGGCCAGGACATCGCAACAACCAAGGAAGGTGTCACGCGACGAGGTGTCGCGTACGAAGCGATGTCCGCAGCCGGGTACGCCGAACGCCGAACCGACGTCCGAGGGCGCAGGTACTTCGAGGCGAAGGCGCCACGGCTGATGCCGGAATCGATCTACGCGATCGCCGAAGACCAAGCAGACGCTATTCGATTGCTGAAGCTGAACGGCTACATCGCGGGCGGTTCACCTGCAAGGCGTTCGTCCCGAGTATCCGCAAGCCCCGCTGGTGACGGAAAGTCGATCTGGCAGACACCCGAGGAACTCGCAGCAGCGAACGCCGCAGCAGTGACACCGCCAGTCCCGGCACCGAAATTGGTAACACCGCAGATCGATTCGAACGTCACCGGTGTCGAGAAGATGCAGTTCGACCGCGACTTCACGATGGTCCCTCGATCTGCCCTCGCGATCCTCGAAGAACGCGGCGTGGAAATCGTTGTCGCACGTAAGGTTTCGGAGTCTAAGTTCGCCGCGCTCTACAAGGACGTGCGGACTGCTGACGATCGAGCCATCGAAGACGTGTCCTTCTACCAGGACAGTCTCGACGCCGTCGTCATCACGACCGGTCACGAATCCGGTTCAATCAACGTGGTCGCTCACGAAATAGGACACGCGCTCGACTTCCGCACCCTGCGCGGCAACCCCATCGATGTCGTGTGGCAAGAGCAGGGGAGTGAGCACCTACCCGCCTCGATCAAACAGCGGGTGCAAGAACCGGACGTCACCAGCGTCGATCGATTCATCGACGATCCGTACGTCGAGTGGGCGCACTCCGCGTACATCCACAAGAACCCTGCCGTGAACGACTACTACCGAACGGGATCCGAGGGCCACGCACAGTCCGGCCGGGAAGAATGGGTAGCCGAGGGTTACGCGGCCGTCGTCGAACGCAACGACGACTGGCTGCTGACGATCAGCGGAGGAAGCCGCGAGGCGGCGGATATACTTAAATGGACGTACCGACGGATGGGAGTGCTGCCATGATGCTGCCGCACCTTGTTCTGGGCAATTACCGCTACCTCGACGTGTGGGGAAACATTCAACCCGCCCGCCGGACCTTCACCGAGCGTGACCTCGAACGCCACCGCCGGATCAATCCCGACTTCGACCCACAGTCCGAAGCTGCTCCCGCCGCTCCCACGACACTCACCGACGAGAACCGTGCGTACTGGGAAGCGAACGCAGCCAAGCAGGGGCGAACTCTCGACGAGCTGCTGGCGCTCTAACACACCGCACCGACACGAAAGACCCCGGAAGCAATAGCTCCCGGGGTCTTCTGCTGTGCACACATTCTTCCCCGCACCTGATGCGGGGATTCCACCGCGACGCGCGAGGCGAAGCGGGCAACTCCGAGACGGAGAAACATCATGAACGTCAAGCGACCTTGGTTGCGCTACTTCAACGCCGACGACTCCGGGGCCGGAGGCACGAACGCCGCCGGCACTGGCGGTGCAGCGGCGGGCGCCGCAGCTGGCGCAGGTGCCGGTACTGGTGCTGGTGCTGGCACCGACGACACCGGAGCAGGCGGCACCGGAGGACCCGACGGAGGCGGCGCGGGAGGCGCTGACACCGGCGGCGATGACGGCGGCGATGACGGCAAGGGTGGAAAGGCGGCAGTCCTCGCAGACCTCGCCAGAGAGCGTGACGCTCGCCAGGCGCTGGACACCGAGAACCAGTCCCTCAAAACCGAATTGCAGGCACTGAAAGACCAGGGCCTGACACCTGAGCAGAAAGCCGAGCGCGACGCTCAGCAGACTGCCGGCCGCGTCGGTGATCTCGAAACGGAAAACGGCACCCTCAAGTCGTCCAATGCCGATCTGACCGCCGAGAACCTGCGCTTGCGGGTGGCGATCACCGAAGGCATTCCCGCGAACTGGGTCGATCGACTTCGTGGGTCGACGGAGGAAGAGGTCCGCGCCGACGCGCAGAGCGTCAAGCAAGACCTCCGGCTGGGCAGTGCCGGTGAACACACCGCCGGCGTCGGGCACCGCGGCTCCGATCACACCGACGCCAAGCCAGGCATGGGAAACATTCGGCTCGGCTACGAAACAACCTCTCGCACATAACGTCACACCCGGTCGGCACTCGACGAGCGGGCGAACCAGAAAGGCACACCCACCATGGCAATCACTCTCGTCGAGGCAGCGAAGCTGTCCAACACTCCACTGCAGAAGGGCGTCATCGAGACGTTCGTGCTGGAGTCCTCGATCCTGGACCGTATTCCGTTCCTCCCGATCGAAGGCAACGCTTACGCGTACAACGCCGAAGGCACCTTGCCTGGCGTCGAGTTCCGCGCTGTCAACGGCAAGTACAACGAGTCGACCGGCACCGTCGTCCAGCGCACCGAGTCGCTCGTCATTCTCGGTGGCGACGCGGACGTCGACCGCTTCATCGCCAAGACTCGAGGAAACCTCAACGACCAACGTGCAGTGCAGACCTCGATGAAGGTCAAGGCTGCTGCGTACAAGTTTCAGGACTCGTTCTTCAACGGCGACGTCGCGGTCGATCCGCTCGGGTTCGACGGGCTGAAGAAACGTCTGATCGGCGCGCAGGTTCTCGATGCCGGTGTCAACGGTCTGCCGGTGTTCAACGGCACCCCGGCTGCGGCGAAGGCGTTCTTCAACAAGCTCGATCTCCTCGTCGCCCAGGTTCCCGGCCTGACCGCCGAGAACGGTGCTTTCTACGCGAACCGCACCATCCACGCGCTGATCAAGGCCGCAGGCCGCGAGATCGGCGGCGTCGAGATGGTGCGCGAGGACATGACAGGCAAGCGAGTACTCCAGTGGAACGGAATCCCGGTCCTCGACCCCGGCGAGACGCCGGCCGGGGTCGCCGTTCTGCCGCAGACCGAAACTCAGGGCACTGCCACGGACGCGACGTCGATCTACGCCGTCAAGTTCGGTCGGGACGAAGGCGACAAGGCCGTCACTGGCCTGACCAACGGTGGTGTCGACGTGTACGACCTGGGCGAGCTGCAGGAGAAGCCCGCCTACCGTACGCGAATCGAGTTCTACACCGGTCTCGCGACGTTCGGCGGCAAGGCAGCTGCTCGTCTGCGCGGCGTTGTCGCAGCCTGACCACGGCACCACAAATTCGAATTCGAGAGGAACTCACGTCATGGCAGACAAGGCCACTACCGACAAGACCACGGCCGATACGGTCGCTGTCCCCGACACCGCCGGAGCGGTCGACGAGGGCGCCGCAACCCCGCCCGCGAAGATCGAACCCGCGACCCCGCCAGTAAGGCCGACGGGCCGCGCGTCTTCGCGGCGCACGTCGAAAGGCGACAAGGAAAGTCCCGAGGCACGGTTCGAGGAGTACATCTCCCACAAGCCCGACGGTAACGGCGGACATACCGAGGTGACGGTGCGTCGCAACATCGACACCGGCGCCAGCGAGATCGTCGATGGCTGACGATCTCGTCACCATCGAGAGTTTGCTGACGCCCGCAGCAGTTCAGCGCCAACTAGGAGAGACCCTGGTTGAGCCTGAACTGGCGCAGGTCGAATGGTTCATCGAACGCACCTGCGACGAGATGCTCGACCAGATCCCGATGCTGGCCGAGCGTCTCGCCTCAGGCGAACTGAAGAAGTCCCGCGCGCTGGGCGTCGGTATCGACGTCGTTCTCTCTGCTCTCGACGCGATGCGGACCGGACTACGCATCAAGTCCGAGCAGTACCCGGAGAGCACAGTCGAGTACTTCAAAGCGAATGCCTCCGATCTGATCTCGATCACTCCGGAGCAGATCGCCAAGCTCTCGCCCCCGTTCACCCCGGGCGGCGCGTACGTAGTGAGTCTGAGCGGATGAGGCCTCAGACCGAGAAGTGGACACTGATTCGGGAGAACGAACCACTCGCCGACGAATCGACCGGGAACCGGGTCCCCGTCGCGCCCAGCGAGTTCGAGTGGACAGGATCGCTTCATCAGCGGCAACTCTCGGCATCATCGGTTGATGCTGGCAACACCGAGTTCGAGCCCGGTCACGTCGTCGGGTCGTACGTCCTTCTGCTCACTCCGGGACTGACGCCGTTTCCGGCGCGCCGGGACAAGTTCCGGCGCGAGGAAGATGGCGAAATTTTCACCATTACCGGCACCCCGAGAGAGCGGCGCCGAATGCGCGGTTCTCGACGTCCTGTGTACATCGCGGCAATTGTCCGCAACGCCAACGACTTAGAGGAGAAATCATGACTACCAGCTCTGAAAACATTGTCCGCTTGAAGACCGAAGACGGTCGAACGGTCTCGACCGCGTCCGGCTCGCCTCTACACCTCGAGCACCTCGCCCGCGAGGATGCAGAGACTGCCGAGGAAACCGTGTCCGTCGAAACTGACCCGGGCACTGGGCTCGACTCGGCAGTGCCTGTGACTCCGCCGGCGGTCCCGGACCCCTCCAGTTCGGCGGTCAAGTCGAGCAAGGTCGCACGGTCGTCCGGAGCCAAAGCCGACGCTGACGCTGACGCTACGTCCTGACCGATGTCGGCGCGGATCACGCCATATCCGGGTCAGTTGCGCGGGGAAGCATTCGCGGAGTCTTTCGACGATCGACTCGACATTGCAATGTCGATCGCGCAGGAAGCTCGCGCGGATGCGCCCGTACTGACCGGCGACTACCGCGACGGCATCACCGTCGACACCGACGGGGAGCGCGTGTTCGTGCTTGACGAGGACGAGGACGCGATCTTCAAGGAATACGGGACGATCGATACCCCGCCCCACGCCGTCGTGACCAACGCAGCTTCGCGACACGGTGAGTACTCGGGATGGAGGCCGCGATGAGAATCGTTCTTCCGTACCCGCCTGCCGCCGTGCGTGAGTACCTGAAAGGCGATGCCGAGTTCACCGGACTGGTGCCGCCTGCGCTGATCAGTACTCGCGACACTCCGGACAGAATCACCAGGCCGTTCGTGAAGGTTCGGCCGGTGACCACTCCCGGCAGGGATCCGATGCTCCGCAACCCGATGGTGCAGATCGACGTCTACGCCCCTTCCCTCGAAGTCATCACGAGCAACACGGATCAATCGGTTCTCGATCTGTATGCCGATGTCGACCCGGAAGAGGCAGCGTGGAATATCGCGGCTCTTGCCGGTGAGTTGCTCAGCCGAGCGCGCACCGTGTCGTTCCGGAACTGCACGTGGAATGCAGCGTGGAAAGAGGGTCCGCTCTCGTTTCCGGAAACGGTTCGTGGTGTCGATTTGCCGCTCTATCGCTCGCCCGTTCGGGTTGAGCTCAAAATGCTGGTCCGCTGACCAGCTCCCTATTCGCCTCGTCCCGGGTGCTGCCTGGCACGTCCGGGGCGAGGCATTCCAAAGATCAACGCTCACAACGTGTGAGCCCCACCAGGAGGAAACCCTGTGAGCAATTTCGCCAATCCCCAAGACGCGTACGCGTGGCTCGACGGGGACGGCTTCCGCGCCGTCGCCGGGACCGGAATCCCGTCCAATGCGTTCACCTTGGCCGGTAATACAAAGCCGCTGACCGCGGCCGTGACCGGTCCGCCGGCCATTCCCGCGGCGACGTGGGATCCCTTCGGCGGCGTCGAGGCCGGATTCCAGAAGACCCCCAGCCAGAACCTGACCAAGATTCACGCTTCGAACTACCGTGCGGCGCCGTACAAGGTGCTGCGCGACCCGCTCGAGGAAGCGCTGAAGTTCCGGGCCTACGACTACTCGAAGGCATCGGTACTCACTGCACTGCAGGGTGGCTCCATCGTCGAAGTCGGGCAACCCGGCTCCGGCATCTACGAGTGGGTGCTCGGGGAGGCCGAGGAGTTTGCGTTCCTGTGGGTCTCGAAGCAGGCAGGCGACGGGATCGCGTTCTACTGCGAGCGCGTGACGCTCGGTACACCCACGCCGTCGAACATTGCAGACGGCAAGTCGATCGACGGATTCGACTTCGAATTCATCAACCTCGCTCCGGTGCGCCGTCTGCGCACCAAAGACGATCTCGCCTGATTCAGAGGAGAAACGCACATGCCAGGCAAAAGCAAGCGCGCAGCAGAGGTCCGGGGCGACACAGAAGAGGGCGTCGCTCCGGAGCCTCAGCCGATTGAACTCACTGACGGACTCGCTATCCCCAACGGACTGCCGGAACCGATTACCTTTCTGGGTAAGCACTATTCGGTCCGCCGTGGGTACAGTCCCAACGAGGTGTTGAACTTCTTCAACCTCTCGCAGCAGCACAAGTACGACGAGATCCTTCAGATGGTTATCTGTGAAGGTGACCCGGCTCAGCTGTGGGATGACATCGGCACCAGATCGGTACCGGAGATGCTCAAGGTCTATCTCCCGACGATCTACAAACTCGCAGGGTTGATGAGCCCGCAGGGGGAATTTCTCGCGCTCTGATCTGCCTCACAACCGAGGATGGTTGGAGCGCAGGCTATTCCAGAATCAGACGTATCTGTCACTTGGACCTACGCGAGATGATGGACACCTGGTATTGGCGCGATGTCGTCGCCCTCCTCGACGACGCGGAAGAGCAGGACAAGCAGCGGTTTCGGGATTCGGAGAACCTCGCGATGCTCGTCGATCGCGAGGACTTCTCCCTCAACGGTGAATACGTTGACCGGATCACCGACCCGAATGACCCCGAGGTCAAAGCAGATATTGCACGCCGGAAGGCGGCGGGAATCAAGCCGCCGCCGATCCCGGTTCTGCCGCCCATTGGCCTCCGAGATCCGGAAGTCATTGAAGCTCGCCGTGCCTACAACACCGCGGTGCTCGAGAAATTCAGCACGACGAATACCGACTCCGCATATCGACGCCCCGGCGTGCGAGCAAGTGTGGACGACTTCAAAGCCTGGGAAAGATCAAGGGCCACAACTACATAGAGACTTCGAGTCGCGGGAGGTATGACGATGGCCGGTGGCCGCATCGATATCGAGGTCGGACTCGACATGAAAAACCTGCCTGCCCAGTTGCAGGCAGGCGCACAGCCCGCGCTCGGCATGGCCAAGAAAATGGCCGGCGCGATCGGGCTCTCCCTGGGAGCGGCCGCAGCGGTCGGCACAGTCAAGCAGATCGTCGCCATCGGCAACGACTACACGACCAGCCTGAACACCATGCAGGCCGTTTCCAAGGCCACCGAAGCGCAGATGGCTGCTGTATCGGAGCGTTCGAAGCAACTCGGAAACGACATCGAGCTGCCGGGCACTTCCGCTGTGGATGCAGCTGCGGCGATGACAGAGCTGGCCAAGGGCGGGTTCACCGTCGAGCAGTCGATGTCGGCAGCGAAGGGCACACTTCAGCTTGCTGCCGCCGCGCAGATCGACGCCACGACCGCCGCGACAATCCAGTCGCAGGCATTGCAGGCGTTTGGCAAGGACGCGACGTTCGCCGCCACGGCGGCAGACATTCTGGCCAACACCGCGAACGCATCGAGCGCGGAAATCACCGACGTCGCAGCAGGCTTGCAGCAGTCGGGCAGCGTCGCGAATCAATTCGGACTCACCATGGAAGACACCGCCGCAACACTCGGTGTCCTCTCCAACGCCGGTATCACGGGTTCCGACGCAGGAACACTGCTGAAGTCCACACTGCTGGCATTGACCGACCAGGGGAAGCCCGCTCAGGCCGCGATCGAAGAACTCGGACTCACGGTCTACGACACGGGCGGCAAGTTCGTCGGAATGCAAGAGCTGTTCCGACAGCTCGAGGTTGCCTCGAAGTCGATGACCGAGGAGCAATACCAAGCCGCAGCAGCGACACTCTTCGGTTCCGACGCGATGCGCCTCGCCGGTGTCGCCGCCGAGCAAGGTGTCGCAGGGTACGACTCGATGCGCGAGGCTGTCGGGCAGCAGGGCGCAGCTGCAGAGGTTGCCGCTGCGAAGACCCAAGGCCTACCGGGTGCGCTCGGCAGTGTGCAGAACAGTGCCGAGACTTTGGCACTGGAACTGTACGACCTTGTCGACGGACCCATGGAGTCTCTCGCTCGCGGTGCGGCCGACAAGATCGGTGCCGCAACGCCCATCATCGTCGATGCACTCGGTACCGCCGGGAAGGCTGTGGGCGAGGTCGGGTCGGCGTTCATGGAGCTACCTGGCGCAGTCCAGGTAGCAGCCGGTGCCTTCGCAGGTATCAAGGCGTTCGGCCTCGACGACACGGCCGGCGCATGGGTCGACGGGCTGAAGGAGAAGTTCGCCGGATTCCGTGACGAAATGGAACTGCAGAAGTCTCTGGGATCCGAGTCCGCCGACGGATACGACGAGCTCGGCAACGCACTCGAAGAAAACGGCGAGCAGATCAGCGATGTGGTTGCTGGTTTCGCCACCCTCGAAGCTCGGGTGCCCGCTGTCCGGGCGATGGGTGACGCTTACCGCGGAGTCACAACCCGCACGCAGGCATTCGCGGATAGGCAACGCGCACTCGGCACCGTGACAGGTGGAGTGTCGGGACAGATGCGAATGGCCGCAGCAAGCTGTGCGCAGTTCGCAGGGGTCGCGGGTGGTGTCGCGGCTGCAGGCGCTCGCGGACTTACCAGCGCAGTCAAGGGCATCGTGTCCGTAATGGGAGGCCTGCCGATGGTCGGCATCATGGCAGCGACATACCTCGTCGGAACGATCTCCTCCGCCACCCGCAAGGTGAAAACCGCGAACGACACCTACGCGGAGTCAGCGCGCAATGTCGCTGACGCGCAACGAGATATGGCGTTGGCTTTCATCGAATCCGAAGGCGCAATCAACGACACTGTGCTCGCGACCGTGCAGGCTCAAGCTGACTCAATTCTGTCGACGGCGAACACGATCAAAGCCAGCAAGCCCGGAGTCGGGGACCAGATCGGTGGTGTCCTCAGCGACTTCATGCATGGCCGGGTGAATCAAGATCTCAGTACCGATCCCGATTCCACCACCAAAGCGCTCGGCAATCTTGCTGACGATGCTGCCAGTGCAGAGGCATATACCTCTGCACTCGAGAAAATGAACATGACCTCGACGGATCTTGCGCGCGTACTCGCGGGGTCGGAGGAAGGGTGGCAGTCGTTCTCCGGGGCGCTTCGCGACAACGGCGGACTGCTGACCGAGGAATACATGTCGCTCATGGGAGTGCGGCAGGAGATCTCCCGACTACAGCAGGTCGCCCAGGAAGTTGGGCCGGAGTACTTCGCTCTCAGCGACGGAATCGCTGCCATCGCTGAGTCGGCGGGCGACTCCGAAAAGAAGGTCGCAGGGCTGAAGAAGGTCCTCGACATCCTGGCCGGCGGCGACGTCTCGTTCACCGAGGCTCTCGACAAGTACAACGAGTCCATCCGGAGTATTGCTGATGCTGCGGTCGCGGTCGCCGATCCGGCTAAAGGACTTGGTGAAGCGCTCGTCGACAACGATGGACGGCTCAAGACTGGGACTGAGAACGGCAAGGAACTCTCGGACCAGCTGCGGGACTTGGCCAGTGCCAGCACTGAGTACGCCGAGAAGGTCTACAACCAGGCGCGACTCGATGGCGCCACAGTTCCGGAGGCTCAGGCCAAGGCACGTGAGTCGCTGGGGCAGACCGAGGAATCGCTGCAGAAACTTGCCGACAAATATGAAGTGCCGATCGGAAAGGTTCGAGAGTTCGCGGAGGCTCGCGGCTATCTGCCAGATGAGTTGATCATGCACCTGGCGCTCGAAGGTGCGGACAAAGCAACGCAGCAACTGGCGGCGATACGCGATTCGCTGAAGATCGATCTGGACAAAACCATCAAGGTCGATGTCCTCGACAAAGGTGTCCGCAATGTCCTCGAGGACATCGGCGTCGACGTCAAGGACATGCCCGACGGCACGGTCGAGATCACAGCGAAGGGCGACATCGCAAAGAGCGTTCTGGACGAGGTAATCCAGAAGACCCTCGAAACCGGCGGCACTCTCGCTGACGTCCAGATCAACGCGGACACTACGGGATTCAAGATCGGGGTTGCTGAAGCGCAAACCCTGATCGGTCAGCTCGACGCGTCGAAGGCCGAACCCGCTGTCGGTTTGATTCTCGACAAGCTCAAAGAGGGCAAGACGATCACCCTCAATGATCTGATCGAGCTCGACAGATCGTCGGCGTCGCCCGAAGTGAAGGCGTTAGTCGCACAGGCCCTGACCGATCTTCAAACCGTCAAAGACGGCGTGAACGGTCTACCGCCGAACAAGACAGTCGACATCACTGTCCGGTTCAACGAGATCCGCAGTGTCGCCCAGCAGTACGGCGCATGGTCCGAAGAGGCGATCAAGGCCGCGTGGCCGGAGTACCAAGGTACTCCCGGCCGCGAGCATGGTGGCCGACTACCTGCCTTCGCGGGCGGCGGTCGGATGCCCGGTTCCGGACCGGGCACGGAAACCGTGGACGGCATCTACGCGGTCACCCCGTCAGGCGTCGGCATTGCCATGGTCAACGGCAAAGAGTGGGTGGTCAACGCCCAGTCATCGGAGACCTACGACCGCGAACTGGCGATGATCAACGCCGGTACCTTCCCGAAGCTGCCAGGCTTCGCCGCCGGTGGCCGACTTCCCCAAGATCGAATTGAGGATCTCGGGCGCCAGATGGACGGCGTGCCCTACGTGCTCGGCGGCGCATCACTTGCTGGGGCCGATTGCTCCGGCTTTGTGGCCATGCACCAACGCGCAGCGATGGGTGAAGACCCGCCAGTTGGTCGCCTGGGGACGACGTACACACTCCTCGACGGTTCGTGGCCACACCTGGTCCCGGGCACACAGGGGCCGTTTGTGGTCGGCGTCAATGAAGAGCACATGGCGCTCACCGCGTACGGAACGAACTACGAGTCCGGCGGCGCGTACGGGACCTCGAAAATGGGAGGCAGTGTCGGAGCGTTCGACCCGCAGTTCCATTCGCATTACTACCTGCCGTGGGACAAGTTTTCACCCCCCGTCGAGTCCGCCTCTCAAACTGCGAGCGACTACACCGCACAGGCGCAGTCGTCGAAGAAGGCGACGTGGACCGAGAAAGATCAACTCAATCTCGATTCCGCCGTCATCGCTGTAACTCAGGCGAAAGAGGCAGAGGCACGCATTCGCTCCGCTGAAGGCAAGACGGACGCCGACCGCGCTCAGGCAGCCAAGAAAGTGGAGAAGGCCGAAGAACGCGTTCGGTCGTACGAGGCGAAGCGCGACGCGGCCAAAGCGGGGAAGGACGCCCCGCCGGCACCCGAAGCCCCCGATCTGGAATCGGCTCTGACCGACGATCAGATCAGCCTCCGGCAAGCCCAACGGGCGGTAGAGAAAGCACGACTCGAACGCAATGAGGTCCATGCGAATGCAGAGTCGACGCAGCAGGAGAAGGACGAAGCGGACGACGCGCTGCAATCGGCGCGTAACGCCCTCGCCGAGAAGCAGAAAGGCACATCCGATTCGTCACTGCCGTCCACGTGGTCCGAGCTGCTCGGCACAGTGGCGAAGGACTTCGTCACCGAGAACGCCGCCGACGTACTCGGGTACTACGGCGTAGACAGCACCGGGCCTCTGGTTCAGGCGGGCATGGCGGTAGCGAAGGCATCCGAGAACGGATTCAAAGAACAAGCGCCGCTACCGAATGAACCGATCACACCCGCCGAAGCGCAGACACAGTTGCCGGTCACTCCAGGAACACCGGACTGGATGGCGAACATGCTCAAGTCGATCAAGGTCTTCGACAACGGCGGCACGCTTCGGCATGGCGAACTCGGACTCAACCTGTCCGGCAAGGACGAGTTCGTGCTCAACCCGCGCGAAGCCTCCGACATGGAACTGACCAAACAGATGTTCCAAAGTCTGCGCGCCACCGGCACCGAGACCGCCCAGCCCGAGGCGGCTCGTCCACGACAAGACGCGTTCGCGTCGCAGCGGCCGATCAAGGTCGAGGTCAGTGGATACGACCGACACGAGATCGATGCGGGTCTGCGGATGGCCCGCACTCGCGAGGACTACGAAACCGCGCACATCCGAATCTGAGGGAGGCAATCGAGGTGACATTCTTTCCGGACAACACCGCGAACGTTGTTCTGGCTGGACCGGGCAGAGCGGAGAACCTTCCTGACCGGGCGTGGCATCTGTCCGAACATCATCTCGTCGGTCGCCAGGGCTGCGGTGTAGTCCTGGCGACCGGCTGGGCGGACTATCAAGAGCCGAAGGGAATTCACCAGTGGTTCAAGTCCGCTCGCGGTGACGGCGCCGTATGGCTGGGATCGGTCATCGAGCCGCGGGAGTTCTTCCTTCCCGTATACGTCCACAAAACTCAAGGCCGGCCATTCCATTCGGTCAACGACGGTTTCTGGTCGGACATCGACTACCACTTCGAATCACGGTTGTTCGTCAACACCCGTGAAGGGACTCGGTACCTCGATGTCCGGCTCGCAGATCAACCCCGCATCACTGATGTCTTCGACCCAGCGTTCGACGAATTCGTTCCCTATCTCGTTCCCGTGATCGCAGGCCGCCCGTGGTGGATGGGCTTGGAAGCGGTGTGTGAGTGGAAGAACGGGCAGTCGACGGAACGGTTGAAGCTCAAGAACAACGGCGACCGGAAGGGTCATCCCATCTGGACGGTGCAGGGGCCGGGGGTGTTTCAGATCCCGGACGGCGACAAGGTAGTCACCACTCCGAACCTCGAGGTCGGTGAGGTCGCGCGAATCCACACGGATCGATCGACCCCGCGGCCGATGCGGTCTAACAAGCGCCCGTTCCTGTACCGGGATTTCGGCGGGCAAAAGTTTCGCGGGTTCATTCCTGGTCGTGCGGAGATGTCGATGAAGAAACTCGCCGTCATCGGTGGTAACGCACAGTCGAGTGCGGTCGCCACGCTGACCCCGATGTCGAGGAGGCCGCGATGAGCCAACTGCATCCCTCTCCTAACCTGTTTCCCTCACCGAACCTGTACACGGGGGAGCAGACCGCAACTGTGGATCCGGATGCGCCGGCCGCACTGGACTGGTGGTCGGCGCAGATGTGGGCCGAGCTGCTCGACGAGCCGATCCCTCGCGGAGCGGCCGCCGAGTTCGACGTCGAAGTCTTCGACTCCGCGTACGGACCACTCGGCACCATCGGGGACTACAAGTCGTGCAAGGTCAAATGGGTGCACAACGCAGTCGGTCCGGCGCAGTTGGTCATCGACGGCAGCAACGAGTTCGCCGAACTCGTCATGTCCTGCGACGAGACAGTGGTCCCGTTCCGGATCACCTACAACGGCAAGAACTACGACGGACGAGTGGACCGGGCGTTGCAGTCCGGGATCAAGGATCGCAAGACGATCACCGTCACTCTCGTGGACAACTTCATCTGGTTCCACGCGATCATGGCGTACCCGTCCCCACTGCCGGGATTCGAAGAGTTCCAACCGATCCCGCAGGACATCTACATCGGGCCCTTGCGCGGCGGCATCTATCACTACTTGCAGCAGAACGTGTGGCGCCTGCAATTCCGGACCGGGCAGTGCCCGATCACACTGCTGCCGTACGACCCGCTGCGCGACACCACTCCGTGGGTGAACTGGCTCGCCCGAATGGACCCCCTCGCGGACCTGTGGGGAGACGAACTCAAACACTCCTCATGCCAGGTGCGGATCCGGATGTGGATCAAGGGCCGCGACCCGCAACCGATGCCAGACAAACTGACGCTGCTCGAATCGCAACTGATCGTTGACGTCATCGACCGCCCGAAGAAGGGCGGACTGGTCAACACGGGCACCATCGTGGACGGGCTCATCAACACCATCGCCGAAGCCGTCGCGGACGGTATCGACGACGTGATCGGTGGATACCTGCCAGGGTTGGCTGAGAAGATCGGGAAAATCCTTCGCCAGCAAGAGATCCCGTCGTGCGTGTGGTCAGAGGATTCCGACGGCATCATCGACGCCCAGGTCGAGGTCACCGCTCCGAAGGGGTACCGCGCCGTCATCGGCGGCAAATCTCCGACGTGGGTGAACAAACTCGTCCAGATGGGCGTCGAAGCGGGCATCAACGCGCTGCTCTCGTTCGCGAGCCTGGTCATACCGGGACTGGCGACAGCGATGTCCGGGATCCTCGACAACGTCTTCCTCGCGTTCATGGCCGCGACGGACTACCGGCTCAAAGGCAAGCTCGGAAAGTTCGGGCTGCCGGAAGTTCTCGGCAACGCTGGCGCCGGCGCTCACACGTTCTCCGGCAAGCAGGTCGCCAAACAAACACTCTTCGACAACGCCGGTAAACGCCGCGCCAAGGTCGAGGTTCTGGACTGGGCACCGTACGGAGCGTTCGAGGACTACGACGTCGGTCACCTCACCGGCTGGGAAGACAGTTGGGGCAGCACCCTCAAAACGTTCTACGAC
Organism: Rhodococcus sp. IC4_135; assembly: GCF_011602025.1. NCBI lineage: Bacteria > Bacillati > Actinomycetota > Actinomycetes > Mycobacteriales > Nocardiaceae > Rhodococcus > Rhodococcus sp. IC4_135. The sequence goes on along the minus strand of NZ_JAAOLG010000040.1, from coordinate 13,424 downwards.
CGCGTGTACTCGATCGAGGTCAACGACGACCGCGACGAGCGAGTCGTCGTTCGTGCAGCGATCGGTGACGACGAGCCGGACAAGTCGCCCGGGCAGCGCACCGCGGAGCGCATCAAGAAACTGCTCTCGACTGTCACAGCCGCAAGTATGGCAATGAACTAAAACCAAAGTACTGCAACATAATTCAACAGAGGAGCTGATTTCATGGCCTGGTCGGGTGATCCCCTATGGTTGCCGGAAGTGTTGCGCGCCGAAGGACTGACCGTCATCGAACACGATGGGTGGCGAGATCGAGGGCACGGCGACTTCCTCGACATCCGCGGCGTGATCTGTCACCACACCGCCGGCGGCGGTAGCAACGACTGGCGCATCGTCCAGAACGGCCGCCCGGACCTGGCCGGTCCGCTCGCACAGTTGGTGCTCGAGCGCGACGGAACGTGGCGCGTGATCGCCGCCGGAGTGTGCTGGCACGCAGGCCGCGGATCGTGGCCCGGGTGGCCAACGAACAACGCCAACTTTCACACCATTGGCGTCGAAGCCGTCAACAACGGTGTCGGTCAGGAATGGCCGCTTGTGCAGTTGGACTCGTACAAACGTGGCTGCGCGGCGATCATGCGCAAGATCGGACGGAGGGCGGCCTGATGGGCGATGTTGTCGGACACAAGGAATACAGCTCCGAAGGCAAGATCGACCCCTTCGGAATTGACATGGGCCCGTTCCGGAGCGACGTGCAGAAGATCATCGACAATCCGCCCGGATCACCGGGCACGAAACCTGGAGGCACCGACGTGGACCTCGACGAGAACGCCGTCAATACCGCAGCGCGGCAGTGGAATGTCCCTCACCTCGTTCGGCAGGTGATTCAGAGAAAGTTCTACAACGTCACCGACGGAAAGATGTGGGGCCGAGCAGGTCTGGCCGACATCTGGAATGAGGTGGTGTGGGACGGATACGTGAACCCCGTCGATCTTCTCGACGGCAAGGACGACCCGGATGTCAATCCGACCAGTACCCGCGCAGCGCGACGGGGATCGCTGATTTCATACGTCCTCGCTAGCTACCGCGACGCTGCGATTGCGCGCCGCAACACCGAACAGATTCTCGAACTCCTGAAAGCAGGTAAGTGATCATGGCTCAGGCAAACGGACCCACCACCATCGGTGACTTCGACGGCACCTACTCGATCGATTCGCTCGACGGTACTTACTCGATCGACACGAAAGCGTTCTGGCTCGATCTCCTCGACCGGACGGGTAAGACCTTCGTCCAGACGTTGCTCATTTTCCTCGCGGGCGGGGCGACCATCGCATCGGTCTCCTGGTCTGCGGCACTCTCGTCGGCTGCTCTTGCCGCGCTGGTGTCGTTCCTGATCGCGCTCTCGACCTCGACCGCAGTCACCTCCGGGAACTTCCTCGTCGACTTGGCCGACCGCGTCGGCCGCACGTTCGTCAGTGCCTTGGTCGGCGCGATACCAGCGACCGGCGCACTCTCGGACATCAACTGGCGCGATGCGCTCACCCTGGCCGCCACTGCCGCCCTTGTCTCCGTGCTGACGTCGTTGGCCTCGAGCAACTTCGGAAGTGCCAAGGGCTTGCCATCTCTCGCGCCCGTCAGTCCTGATCTGATCGCCATCGTCGGCGCCGTCGACAAGGTCAGTGATACGGAGAATCCCGCCGACAACGCCTGGTCAGTCGGTGACGACGAACGTCACGCCCGACATTCGTCAGAGAACTGACGTGCCGCGCCCTGTCTTCGCAGCGATCGCCGAGCGGTCGCTGCGCACAGGCGCGTACGCGGTGGTCACGGTCTCCGGCCTGGCATCGATCTTGTGGACGCCGCGCACCATCGCGGACGTGCTGGGCGCCGGCACCGCCACGGTGTGGGGAATCTTCCTGCTCTTGGGTGGGGCGCTCTGCATGTTCGCTTCGGTCACCGAGCGCTATCTGATCGAGCACCCCGCCATTCTGCTCGTGGTCGCCGGACTGTGCCTCTACCTCGTCGCGCTATGGGAGATCACCCTGGACGGCGAACTCTCCCGACTGACTCAGACCGCCGTCATCACGGCGTACGCGCTGCACCTTCTCGCCAGGCATGTGCAGCTGCGCAGACTAGCGGGGGCTCTGACACCGAAGGGCGGGTAGATGTTCGGCTTCACCGCCACGGAAATAGCCCTTCTCGTCACAGCATTCGGCGGCGGCACCACTCTTCAAGCGGCACTCGCAGCCCTCAAAGCCAGGCGCATGGGCGCGCGGTCTCGTGAAGAAACTCAGAACACCGCTGTCGTCGCCGAACTCGCCCGCATACGTGAGAGCGAAAACGAAGCCTGGCAGCGAGCCGACGACATGGAAGCCCGCTACGACCGAATGACTTCCAGCCGCAACGCGTGGCGTGAGCGTTCACACAAGCAGGACATCTACCACACCCGCCACTGCCGCACGGAGACCGACGAGTACCCGCCGGCACCGGCCGACTGACACAGACAGCGAACGCAGAGGAGCGCCCAGTAATGGAGCCTGGATTCAACTTCGAACTTCCCGCCACTTTGCGGGTCCGTCTCGCAGATCAGTGGGACATCCGCACGACCGGGCGAGGTGTCGTCGAGATCGAAGGCGGCGACATGGAGGTCGACGTCCTCGCCTACAAGGGAGACCCGGGTGACCCCGGCCGCGACGGCATGCCGCCCCGCTTCATGGGAACCGTTGCATCGGAGATCGGACTTCCCTCGCCGGGGTCTCTGACGGCCGCTGACATCGGCAAGTGGTGGGGCGTAGCCGGGACACCGCACGCGTGGTTCTACAACGGCACAGCCGCACTGGCCAAGCACGAGAACTATGTACAGGTCGGTCCCGTCGGCCCCGCGATCACGATCAGCAAGGGCACGATCACCGAAGGTGACGACTGGGGTTTCTCGCTCGAGCAAACTGACACCACCGCGTTCAAACTGAACATCGTCGCCAAGCCCGGTCCGAAGGGCGACGATTCGGTGGTGCCCGGTCCGGTGGCCACCATTGGGACCGCCTCCGATTTCGACGGCTCGACCGCGCCCGCTGTCGGTGACGCACTCGTCTACATCGGCGGCGGCGATTGGGCGCCGCGCAAGCTCGCCATGTCTCCGGGTGTCTTCAAGAAAGACGGCTCGTCGGCGGACTGGCTAGCGGTCAACACCGGCAACAACTGGAGCGGCGACTACGCGACCATCACCACCCTGACCATTCCCGCACAGCCCTGGGCGTACGAGCCGGACGTCCACGCGCTGGTCGAGTTCATGGTCGCAGGCAACAACGTCCGCATGGATCTGGAAGCACGCCTGAACTCCGTCTCCGGCCCCCTACTCGGGCGCGGCACCGGATCATCGGTCGGGATCTTCGAGAACGAGTGGACACCAAGAACTCTCGTGCCAGGTGGAAACGAAACCTCCGCGCCCGGTGCATCGTCCACAATCGTCGCGGCAGGCGCACCCGCCACCATCCACCTCGTCGGTCGGCGCGTCGACTCCACCTCGAAGCTGCGATTCGAAACGCGCAAGGAACGCGCCATGCTGCGCGTGCGCCCGATGCCGGTCATCGCATGAGCACCGCCGCGCCGACACCGGAGTACTTCGATCCACTGGAACCACACATCGGATTCTCCGGCTCCGACTTCGATCCGCCGTCGACGAGCGCCGGAGCCAGTCCAACCATCCGGGCGGCCGGCCAAGCATTGGCCGAGGGTCAGGAGCAGACGTCGCTCGGCGTCCTCGAATCTATGGTCGTCCAGGTCGTCAAGGATCTGACCGGAGTCGATCTGACCGACCTCTTCGAAACAGTCGGTGGATTGATCGACAGCGGAATCGCCACAGTCACAAGGATCGTCGATGACATCGTAGGAATCTTCAACGGTTTGGTTGTCACCCCGATCAACAATCTCGTTCAAGGTGTCAAAGACTGGTGGGCAGGACTCTGGGCGCCAGGCAAGGGCGGTGCGCTCGAGCAAACCAAGAACGAGGCGATCACCGCGCGCGCTGAAGCAGAGGCAGCAGCGCAGAAGTCGGCGGCGAACGAGGCAGAGAACATCCGCAACAGCGACGCGATCGCAGCCGCGAACCTCGAACTCGGTACGAAGGCGGCGATCTCGGACATCCCGACCGATGTTCCGATGCACTTCACCCTTAACCCGATCGAGGATCCGGTGTTCCCGCGCGCGGACCTCGAACCAATCCCGATCGGCGTCACCGGCTCCACGGAGATCGGCTCGGGAGATTCTGGTCACTATCACAACCTGATCCCCACTGAGGCGCGGATCGTGTGGGCGCAGCCGGTCTACACGATGGCATTGCGCCGCATCGACATCGCGTACATCAATGCCACCCGCAACAGGATCTACAACACGGTCGGGTTCCATATCTCGGAGCAATCCGTCGCCTCACCAGCCACCTTCCGGGTGGCGGTGTTCAAGATGGGTGTCGACAGTGCTGGGTTCCTCAACGGCACGATCTCGTTTGTGTGGGCGAGTCCCGCAGGCGGTGAGCAGGGCAAGTTCGGTTTGAAGGCTCAGGACATCGTCGTCAACATTCCGGCCGCGAATCAGATCACTGCGAAGGCCGGCGACTGTTACGCAGTACTGATGCTGCAAACCGGCTCCGGAACTGTCCGCAACCTGGTCGGCAAGCGCACCGCCGACGGCGCGGCCGCGTCCGGTGTGCACCCCTCACGGTTGGGAATGAGCTACAACGGTCCCGGTGGTGCGGGCGTGTCCGACTTCCCGGCGTCGCTGACCGCCGCACAACTCGACAACGCATCGACGTGGGTTCCGTTCGCGTTCATGGGTCAGACGCGCGGGCTGCAGAAGATCCCACTGGTGGATCTGTTCGACCGAGCCAACGCCTCCCACCCGGGAACGAACTGGGCTGTCTACGGCGTGGGTATCGACATCGCGAACGGTATCGCGCAGTGCAAGAGAATCAATCATGGCAACCTCACCGCGCAGCGAGACGACCTCTCCCGCGGTGTGTACGTCCTGCAAACCTCCACGGACTCGCAGTACGTGGCAGGCAAGATCACCGCGTTCGACCGCTCACAAGCGGAGCTGCAGGACAACCCTCGTGCACAGCTTGCGTTGCGGTCGAATGCCGATATGACTCGCGCGGTGACGGTCGGCATCCGGTTCGGGCTCATCGAGATCCGCGCGTATTCGTTCGTCAGCCCCGGTGGTTTGACTCAGAACTCGACGACCTACGCCTGGTCTGCCGGTGACTGGGTGGAGTTGCACGTGACCATCTCCTCGATCCCAGGCCCCACGCTCGGCAAGTCCGTGTACACCGCGCACGTTAACGGCGCACCGATCCTGGAGTGGACGGACATGTCCAGCGAATCCGACAGCGGCGCAGGCTTCCGCCGTCAAGGGTTCGAGGTCGGGTCCACCCACCGCGGTGCGGTGTTCGGCTACTACTCGATCCCGTCGGTGGGATTCAACGAATGGAAAGCAGGAGACCTATGACAGCACAGACTTTCCACGTCGACGGACTCGACGGGATCACCTTCACACCCACCTACGACGCTGCGAAGGCGTGGCTGGTGATCGAAGGTCACGACCGCGACGGAGACCTCGTCTCCCGGTCCGCGTTCTCAGTGACACCCGATCCGATCGCGGACATTGCAATGACACCCGAACCCGAGGCCAGCTCTCCCGTTCCGGCGGATGTGCTGTCCGCTGCCGTGGCCCACGCCGAATCGGGTTCGAGCGAGGAGGGCTGAGCAATGGCGTACAACAAGCGTTACCCGAAGTGGAAAGACTTGCCGGACAAGACAACACCACTCGATGCGGCGTCCCTCGATCATCTGGAAGCGGGCATCGCAGCAGCCGCAGCGACCGCGGACTCCGCGACGACCAGCGCCGCCGGCAAGTACACGCTCCCCGCCGGCGGCGTCCCGAAGGTCGACCTGACTGTCTCCGTACAGGCCGCGATCGAGAAGGCCGTCACCGCCGTACAGCCCTCGGCGCTGGCGGACGCTATCGCCGGGGTGGTTGCCAATGCCCCCGGCACGATGGACACCCTCGCCGAACTCTCGGCCGCGCTCGGTGGTGATCCGGATTTTCGCAATACTGTTCTCGGGTTGATCGCTGCCAAGGCAGCGGCCGATGCGGTCGTCACTCTCGTCGGGGCGCAGACGATCGCCGGGATGAAGAACTTCGCCGCCGGTTTGCAATCCGGCGGCAAGGTCGTGGTCGTCACCGACGACGCGCGTCTGAGTGATGAGCGGACGCCGAAGGGCACGACACGTGCTGTGTGGAATGCCGGCACCGCCGACGCCGCCAGGCTGGGCCTGACTCCTGCAGAATTGCGTGAAGCGATCGTGACTGCAATTGGTGTCACCGCGCCTAAACACCACACCCACGATCCTGACGACGTCGACGGACTGTTGACCGAGTTCTCGAATATCGCCGGTCAACTGATGGGCAAAGTGAACTCGTATCCCGGTCAGACGATCTTCAACTGGGCTGGAACGCAGGCCGCCTATGACGCGTTACCGACCAGTGAGAAGTACGCGGCTGGCTTCATGGCGGCGATCTTCTGATGCCGTACCTCATCGGTAATGGGGCCGCTGCGAAACCGTTGGTCAAGATGCTCATCGGCAACGGCGCCGGCGCATCGGTTCCCATTCTGAAGATCATGGCGGGAACAGGAGCAGGAGCGGTCGAAGTCTGGCCTGGCAAGCGAGTGTTCCGCGACGATTTCGTATTGACCAACGCCTATCTCGAGGCGACGAAGTGGACGACTATCGGCACGTCGCCGTGGCTGCTATGTCAGGATGGTGGCAACGGGTTCTGTTTCGGCAACACCACCGACGGCAACCGCCCCTCGCAAGCGGTATGGAAAGAGGACACCGCCACGTGGGAGCAGTACGTCAAGGCGGAACTCGGGGACGTCGGCAGCACTGGACTCGGAATGTGGCTACAAGTCCACTCCGCAGAGAACTCCGACTCGTATGTAGGTATCCAGTGGAATGGCTCCACACTGACCTTGTTCAACGCGCCAGGTGGTGGAGCGAGCACCGTGAACCGGGGCACCGCCACGGAAACCCGTGTCGTCGGCAAGGTGGTGGAGCTGCGGGCGGAGAAGAATCCGACGACAGGGATCTTCACCTACCGGGTGTTGATCAACGGCGTGCAAAAGATCACCTGGACCGATGCGTCGAACATCATCCCGAAGCCCGCGGGAAATAAGAAGGTCGGGTGGGGAGCGCGCACCAACCGCTCTTTCGGTTCCACGAAATACTCACCTCGGCTTGCCTGGTGGGAAGGTGGAGACATCTGACGCTGGCAGGAAACGACGATCGCCCCACCCCTTCCCCGGGTGGGGCGATCCGTGTCGTTGTCGTGCCCTTCAGTTCTCGGACTCGCTTGCCGTTTCCTTCTGTCGCGCGACGAACCTGTCGAATCGATCCTTGTCTGCGGGAGAATTGCAATCGTACGGCTGAGTCCGCTTGGTGCCAGATCCTAGAGAGTCCAGCGTGGACTTCAACGCATCTGATTTGTCTGACGAATTGGAATCAGGATTCGCGAGGGTCTCCGTATTCTCGGAAATCTCCAGGTATCCGGGCGTGAGACGCGCGAACGCATCGCAATACGACTGACGCTGCTCCGCCTCGGTCGGCCCATCCGGTGTACTTGAGCAACCGGCAAGCAGGACTGCGCCCGCAAAAAGGACCGCTGCGAATGTTCTGTTCATCCGCTATGAATACCAGATGGACGAGTGAACTATGCAGCAGAGTTGCCGTTCTGCGCCGCAAGGACCGCTGCTCGGACTTCGTTCCCCGACACCGCGGTGTATCGCTCAGTGGTAGCGACGCTCGCGTGGCCGAGTGCCTCTTGCACTGCTCGAAGGTTGCGGGATCCGGCGTAAGCGCGAGTGGCGAAGCGATGTCGGAGCTTGTGCATGCTCCACCCGTCGGGCATCAGGTCCCCGATGAGAGTTCCTACCCACGCGGGTGAGAGATGTCCGTTGTCGTTGCCCGGGAACAGGTACCCGTCTCTGCCCCGGCCGATGGTGTGGCCACCCGGGCCGCGCTGGATCTCGACCGCGAGGTCGTCGGGTATCGGGATGACCCGCTGCTTCGAGCCTTTGCCGTTGACGATGAGCGACCAGCCGTCGAAGTCCTCGATGAGATCTCGGGTGTGGACGCGGGCGACTTCAGCTCGTCGCAACCCCACCTCGCATGCCAGCCTGGCCATGATCCGTTCGCGCGCATTAGCGGCCAGGAGTAACTGCTTCCAGATTCGATCCGGGGCAGGCCGGGGATGCGGCTTCGACTCGGGAACGCCAGGCAGTCCGTTGGCTGGATTGAATGCGGCGAGGTTATTCGCGATTGCCCATGTGTAGAACGCAACCAACGAAGTTCGAAGTCCGCGGCGATGCTCGTTCGACCACTGCTGCCGGCCGAACAGGTAGACCAACTGAGTCGTCGTGACGTCGTCGGGAGCGAGGGAGTGCAGGCGTCGAGCGGTCGCGCGGACATGGCCTCGTCGAGTCCGGATCGTGGTGCGGGGTGCGCCGCCGGTGGTGAGCCAATCGACCCATCCTGCGACCGCGGCTTCCCACTCAGCCGGCAGAAGGAACATTTGTTTGTGCGGTGTTGGGTTCCGGATCACGTGAAGTTTGGTTTCCATGACGCTGAAGCCTTCCTGGTCCCGAGGTGTACTCGCTAGTAGATAAACGCAGGTCAGAGCCTTTATCGGTTTAGGTTCGGCGTGTCGCGAAAACGCGGTAACGACTGCCCGGATTGTCGCGATTTCAACTAGGGCTGTGAGTCCTCCAGCCCTGTCGCATAAAGGACGATGGTCCTCACTTTATGCAGACCCACTGAAAGTGCTAATCGATCAATCGAAAGATCCACCGAAAGTACTACCAGAGATCTCTGAGCCGAAATCGCTTCTGTCAGGCGGGAATCCGCTCGCCCCATATCGGCGCTGGTCGCAAGGGTATGACCGGGCAATCGGACGGTTGCTGGTTCGAGTCCAGCCGGGGGAGCAGCAAAGCCCCTCACCTGAGAAATCAGGTGAGGGGCTTTCTTGTATTCGTCTGACCTACTTGTATTCGTCTGACCTAGTGCGCTCGCAGCAGGTCCACCGATCGAAGTGCCGATTCGACGTCTGCCGCGTTGTTTGCTTGTTCTGCGAGAATTCCCAGCCGTCGAGCGCTGAGGACGTTCACCGGGTTGTCGTCGACGAAGAAGGTCTGCTGTGGACGCGCATCGAGAAACTCCAGCGCAGCCACGAAGGCCGCAGGGGCGGGTTTGGTAGCTCCGAGCATGCAGGAGAAAACATGCTTGTCGATTGCCGATGGAGTTACAACACTTTCGATGGCGGCCAACAGGACAGGTCCATTGTCGGAGAGCGTGGCGACCACGACGCCCTCGCTTCGAAGCGCGATTGCGAGAGCGATGACTGCGCGATCCGGGACGAAGGCCATCGCCCAGGCTCGGCGTAGGTCGTCGCGGTCACCAGAAAACCCGAGCCGTCGAAAACGTTCCAGGATCGCGGTTTCGGAGTGAAGGCCGAGATCGCATTCCTGGTCGAACCCGGACGCGAACACGAGTGCACGGACTTCGTCTTCAGTGACGCCGATAGCCGTTGCCAGTTCTGCGGCGCGACGATCGGGCTCGAATCGACACAGCACACCACCCAAGTCGAACAGAACGAGTTCGGGTCGTCCGCTGCCGTTCGCCATGTCGTAGAGGGTAGGCGTCATCAGTGCCGGTGAACGCGACTCGAAGATGCCGGCGACCAATACGCCGAAAGCCCGACGAAAGTGCTTGCGTCGGGCTTTCGGCGAAACCGTCGAACTGATCGGCCGGTGCGCTTACTTCGCTGCGCGATCCGAAGGCTCGAATAGTCGGATGATGTGGCTGGGGTTGATGTAGTAGACACCGTTCGGAGAATTGAGAACGAGAGTGTCTTCGGTGAAATCGGTGACGGTGCCGTTCAGCTTCGCGCCGTCGGACATGATGATCCGGATCGTAGCCTTCGAGTTCTTGAATTCGGTCAGTGCAAGCTTCATGTGGTGATCCTGTTCCGTGGGGTGTGCACTCCCACGGTATCGGCTCATCGCGCCTGTGCCGACCAACCTTGGAAGACTCGACTCGAAAGAGTGCAACGCGTCACCGCCTGCCCGATTGTGATCCGCGTCGGATGTGCCGGTAACATTCGGATTCGCCGCGATGCATCGCATCCGGATGGGGCGGTAGCTCAGTCGGTTAGAGCCGTGGACTCATAATCCATTGGTCGCGGGTTCGAGCCCCGCCCGCCCCACAGAATAATGGCAGGTCAAACGCACTTTCGAGGAATTTGGGAGGGCGTCTTTTTACGTATGCCCACATTCTGCCCACGTTCTCAATCAATCCGCGCTTCCGGCCCTATGCTGGTCACGTTGCTCTCGGCGAGGGCGGCACCATCGATTTCGACGCCACATCATCTAGACGATCGTCAAGGAGGCGGTCGTATTGAAAACAGGGTAAGTCTCGCTACATGCAGAACAGACTGTCAGGTTTGTAAACGTGGAGGCGAAGGGGCGTGTGACTGGTGGTCGAAGAAGAAAGTGCTGACACCAAACATATTTCAGTTATGGGTGAGTATTCACGATCGGACCGGTCGCGAATATGCGCTCTTGGTTTCTCAATAGGTGGGAACCGCCTATCCAACGCGCTGTCCTTCATGTGAGATCAGCCCGCTGAGGTGGCTAAGCGTCCAACCCGGTCGGCCGTCGCATCTGAACTGTCGGGAACAGGCGCGCTCTGTTTGGCCCACCAGACGACTGGCAGGTCGAAGCCTGAGAGCCTATGTGTATCGAGTCCGAGAAGGCGGGACACTTCTTGATCGGCCGCCTGGTGAATCTGATACCTCGAAGTTATCCGGTAGCCGTGAAACAAAGATGCAAACTAAGAGGAAACCCGGCAAACGAACGAAGGTGGCCCTGACCTCGGGGGAAAGAGCGGAAACCGCGCTCAATTTTCTGGGGAAGCGTCTTCGAGGAGGAGTTTCTGGCCGTGGGTGATGAGCTGGTGGACATTACGTTCAGTCTCGCCAGTCTCCGCAGCAACATCGGCCACAGACTTGCCCGAATCCAAACCTCCACCGACGCTTCCAGTTCTGGATCCACAATTTTCGAATCTGTGCATGCTGACACTTCCGTCGGGCTTTCGCAGTGGAGCAAATGGAACAGTCGTCACTATATGTGGTTGGACGTCAATGGCGCCCCTGGTTCCCGCCGACAAATCGGGCGAACTTATTACGGTCGGTGTATCCCTGTGGGAGGGAGCAGTCACCGGGGGTGCGCAAGCCGGATCGAACGCAGGGTCGAGTTATGTCGTGGCGAGATGCGCGGTCAGCGGAACGAAATTGGCGGACTATCCGACGATTCGCAGAACTGATGGCCGAGCTCCGTTCGAAGGGTCGTGCTATGCAACTCTTACTCCACGGCGCGCCGACAACCAGGAGTAGGAGGAGTATCTATGACACGACCTTGGGTAAGTCGGTTTGGTTCGATGGTTCAGGCTGGAAGGACGCGTCCGGAACGGCCGTATGGCTGCGTGCACTACTCTTCGGCTGGTTAATAGCGATCACAACCAGGGGTATTACCGCGACCCAAAAAATCGGGTCTATATCCCGGAATTTGGTTGCCACTTCTGTTGCGCCTGTCACGAAGAAGGCGACCATGTACGCGAGTGGATAGAACTGGCCTTTTCTGGCCCAGTATGCGGCGGACCTGGAGGCGACGAGTAGCAGTATTCCGACAGTGACGGCAGTGAGTAGTCCGCCAGTCGCCAGTGAATTCACCAGCATGTTGTGTCCATGGAACGCGATGTCTATAAGGTCGTTTCGTACTTTGCTGATCTCGCTGTACCAGGCTTGCCCGTTGCCGAATACAGGATTTTCGCGCCAGGCCGCGAGACTGCCAATCCAGATTCTGCCTCTCGACGACAGTGCGTGGGCATCAGTTGTCATCAATGGAATTGTGACCATCGTGGCGGCCGCAGCCATCAAAGCTACTGCGGCCCACTTTCCACGGAGCGGGCTACTCAGGAGTTTTGCGATGAGGACTGCAGCAAGGGCTGCGAGAGTGGCGGCGAGCGCAGTCCTTGACCCGGACCACAAAACTGCAACTCCGACAATACCTATCAGCGTCCATCTCACGCGAGAGCTTTGTGCGAGTAGGACTGCTGGAGCACCTAGGGCGAGAATAACTCCGAGCACGTTCGGGTGGTTGTAAAACCCTGCGAGGAGAGTGGTCCCGAAGTTCGCTTTTTCGGAATCAGTGAGTGCGCCACTGGCCCCTGCCATCAAGCCTTTGGCGGGTGCGACTAGTCCGAGCGTGATGCTGCCTGCGGCAACAAGCCCGATCATCGGCGCGAGTATCTTGAGGTCGGGGATTGTCGCGGAGAAGGCGTAGAGAGCGAGCACCACTGCCGGGTATGCCGCCGCGTGTATAGGCGGCATACCCGTTTCGTACATGGTGTGGGCGATGGCCAGTGCCCAGGGGGCTAGGCAAGCCCAAAGCGCGATCTGACTGTGTTGCCCCCCCTCTCGGGAGAAGTTTTTACGGACTAGTGCGAGTGCGCAGCACAGCAGGGTGAGGTAGATCAGAGCGTACGAAACTAGCGCCGCGGCCTGGGTTGTTGCGGCTACATCAGCTACTGCGTTGGCGCGCCGCTTGGTCAGCGCCACTTGAGTGAGACCTGGGATGGTGCAGGCAAGGAATGCGACAATGAGGATTGTCGAGATTTGTTTCCGACTCGGGTTTGGCTGTTCATGATGGACGGCCGATTTGGTGCGCCCCATCCGTCCGAACGCCCAGGGCATGACGAGAGTGGCGACTGCTGAGATGGCTGTTCCGATGAAGACAACGAGGATGGCGGTGTCTACTGATTTAGGTTCAAACATCGACACGGTCCAGCGCTAGGTGAGGCATCGTTTCATTGTCCGGGGCGCTGGTGCCTTGGCCTACGGGTTTTGGTGCGTGAATCGTGCGACGAAGGTCCTATTTGTCTTATTAGGTGTCGCTACAAAGCCCCAATCTCATAGCGAGGTGAGTCGATCCTTTGCGGTTGCACGAGGACAGTTGCGGTCACACATGGAGATGTCGCACCTTTGTCGATCACAGGCAAGGTGAAGGTCTCGGAACCGGATGCGCAACCCCTGACAGCGTCGGAGGATCAGTGCCATTAGGTGAGACCGAGGCAGCGACATGTCGGACGATGAAGGAAAGCAGGTACCTATTCAGGTATTTCGGCGTATGTGCTCAACGTGCCGAAGTGTCACGCTTCCCTCTCTGTCAGGATTTAGTGAGACACTCGGAGGCAACCGAGATCACTCACTGAGGGCATGAAACGAGCACCACCGATGAGCAGCCCGAACCCCGAAACACCGTCAGATTCGCCGGCGGATCCTGC
>NZ_JAAOLG010000003.1:0-464294 GCF_011602025.1 Rhodococcus sp. IC4_135 | reverse complement strand
CACCGAATGGACGAACGTCTCCAACAACTTCGACTTCGACTGCCTGTGGGCGCGCTCAGCGGATCATCTGATTCACTCCGGCGACGTAGGCGTCGCCGGAGTGAATCAGATGATCCGCTGAGCGCGCCCACAGGCAGTCGAAGTCGAAGTTGTTGGAGACGTTCGTCCATTCGGTGACCACCGTGCCGCTGAACTTCTCCGGGTCAGTCGGTCGGCGCACCAACATTCGCGAAGTATACGGCCCTGCAAGGGTTTCACCGGAGAAGAAGAATTCCTCCTCTGTGTAGCCTCGATCGGCGATATCCGGTATCGACGCGCCGAACGGATAGTCTCGCGACTGGCTACCGACGGCGCGGCTCGGAATGGGACCGTCGACAACGGCATTGCCAAGCGGCAACGGTTCGGACTGCGCAGACCCGGTTCCCGTCAGTACCGCCACGACAACGAGCGTCGCAACTGCCCATCGAGCGATCACGATTCGGACGACCCTGTGGAGAATCGTTCACCCGCGGCAACTTCGAGTGTTTGGTTCACCAGGGCCATCGACATGGCGCGCATGCGACCGAAGTCGATTTTGTCGACCGTGGGCATCCCTGCGTTGAGCAGGTAGTAGGGGCCGGTGATGTAGTTCGAATCCGGAATGTTGCCCAGGCTGTACATGTACGTACCCTCACCGGGGAAGTAGAGCGGTGGCCGGTCTATCGCCTGTAAAGGGGCCAGTTCGGGGTGTGTGAAGATAGGGCTGGTGGGTTTGGCGAACTTGTTCGGAAGGAATGGGCGCGCTACGCCGGATGGACCTGCATCTGCCCTGCGGAGCATGGCGGCAGCAGCATCCGCCAGTGCTCCGCCGCTGGACGAGAAGGTGATACCGGGTTCGTATCTGCCGGTGGGCTTGACGTCGCCGTCAGCTGTGGGGAGATATTCGAGGGCGCCGAGATGCTCGACGGTGATGACTGCGGTCATTCGTGGAACCAGGTCGTCGATGTGACGGGCGAGGAAACCGAGGGTTCCGATGCCGTCGGCGAAGTGTCCCGTGGCGAGCACGATCATGATGGTGCGAGGTATCGAGGTCTTGGGCAGTCGAGTGAGATATTGTGCAGCGGAAAGGATTCCGTATTGACCGTTTTCCTCCAGGCCGTTAGTGCCGTCGGTGTGGGTGTGAAGAACGGTCAGTTCCTCGGACATCCCAGGGATGAAGCCGATCACGTTGTTCGTGGTCACCTCGGCGACATCGGCTTCGAGGACCAGGGTGGCGGTGCCGGCAGCGCGCGTCTTCAGTTCGGTACCGGTGTCACGGTCGACGTAGAGGCTGGGGAAGTCGCGAAACACGCCGTCGTAGGGGAAATATTGGCCGGTTGCCCAGTGCTCGTTCAGATCGAGAATTCCGATCGATCCGGCTGCGCCGAGATTCTTTAGTTGCTCGAGTCGGTCGGGAACTCCGTTGAACCAGGGGCGCCGGTACAGGTCCAGGTCGGACAATTCGCCACGAGGGTCGTACAACGACCCGGGATACTGCAGGGCTTTGAACGCCACTATCGGCAGGGGTGTCAGTGGTACGTCGTAGACGACGATCTTGCCGTCGAGCCTTGGAAGCCCCGCTGGATTGGCAAATGACAAGTCGTTCAGATAGACCAATTGTCCCGATACGCCACCAGGGCCGGTGGCGCCGCTGTACGGCACGTACGACGGTGCCGGAAACGGTGTGCCGTCGACGGAAAGGGCCCAGTTGGTTGCCAGCCACCGCTTCAGCGGCACACCTTCGAGATGGACATCGGAGACCCCTGCTGTCTGCAATTGTTCTGCGAGCCTCTGCACGTACGCTTCGTGCGCCGGCGAGCCTGTGGCCCTGAGGCCGATGTCGTCCAATTCCTGCCCCCACGCTCGGAATTGGTCTTCGGAGATGAACTGCGTCGGGTCGACGTCTGTAGCCGCTCCTGCGTCGAGAGGCGACGATGGCCACCCCGGCTCTGCGGACGCACGGGGAGCGCCGAGGCCGAAGACGGTGCCGGCCGCCGCGACCGCCCCTCCGATCAGGATGCTGCGTCGACTCAGTGATGCGTGGAGGCCGGTGTTTCGGGCGGGCATGGTCGACCCTTTCGTGGTTCGGCACCGCCGCGAAGACGACGGAACTCCACAGTAGAAAGTGTGTCGATAAAAATCAACAGTCTGTCGACTATTTTTCCGGCTGGTCAGGCTGAGGCAGCCCGAGTGTTCTCTGGAAAACTGTCGTGAGCGTGTCGACCAGCCTGCGTTGTTCGTCCGGAGTCGGCGATCCGAGGGAGAATTCGTGGGCTGTGTGCCAGAGCATCGCGAACAGGGCGTGCGCTAGATCCTCCGGCGCTGGTGGTGGTGGACTTGCGGTCCCGGCCTTCTGAGCGCGCTCGATCGATGAAGCGACTTCCGTCAGAATCTCGTTCGTAATACCGTCCCAGAACTTTCGTAACGATTCGTCGGACTCCACGAGCACTGCCATTGCACGTAGCACCGGACCCAACTCGCGCCATCGCATCAGATATCCCTCGATACCTGCACGAATGTCGGGTATCTCGCCGTCGGCGCTGGTGTTGAATCCCCCGATCTTGGCTCGGATGTCCTCACCGACGCGCTGCGCGAGGGCGAGGACAACCGCGTCTTTCGATTCGAAGTAAAAGTAGAAGGAGGACCGCGATATCCCGGCACCTTGGGCCAAGTCGGAGATAGTGATCGACGACAACGGCTTTTCCGGTAGCAGGCCCCACGCAACGTCGAGAATCGCGGCCTCTGTTCGATCGCCTTTGCTCGGTCCCCGACGACGCCCTCCCCCGCGTGCGGTTGTTTCCCTGGCACGTGCCACTGGGGCCACCTTTCTCAATGAACCGATCCACTTTCTCAATGAACCGATCCACGCTTCGACTCACGGCATCTGTCGACAATTCTCGACGGAACGTCCAGCGTAGTCGACGGGCCAGGGACACCCGCTCTTTCTCGCAGCCGAACGGAATCGCGGGCCTCCGTGAGGGTCGGTGATCGCTACTCACCTCTCGGTAAGCGAACGCTCGACGCAATATTTCTCCGGTGGTGCCCGGTGGAGTGGCCCCAGGGAAGAAGGCGGCGATGGAGCATTCCTGCGCATCGATCTCCTATCGAGGCTCGTAGCGTCGGATTCGGTGCGTGTGTGCGATCTTTGCGCGGATCTCCTCCAGCGACGACGGTGCTGCTCCGCGAGAACGAGCTTGTACCAGGATGTTTCCCAGCGCCGTTGCCTCGACGGGCCCAGCAGTGACAGGGAGACCTGATTCGTCGGCGGTGAGCTGGCAGAGCAGCGAATTCTGCGAGCCCCCGCCGACGATTGCAATCGTCTCGACTTTCGCTCCGGCGAGTTCTCCGGCTGTGTGCACAGTGTGTCGGTACGCGCTTGCCAGTGAGTCGAGAATGCAGCGAGTCACCTCGGCCGGCGTTGCCGACGTCGACAGCCCCGCGGCGTCGCTGATCCGTGCAGGCATGTCGCCCGGCGCGATGAACTTCACGTCGTCGACGTCGATTCGTTTCGTTGACGGACCCACCCCTCTCGCTTCTTCGAGCAGTTGGTGCAGCTCCAACTGCCTACCCTCTCGAGCCCACGATCGTAGGGACTCCTGAAGCAGCCACAGCCCGCCGACGTTGCGCAGGAATCGCGTTCGCCCGTCCACGCCTCGTTCGTTCGTGAAATTAGCGCGGCGTGCGTCTTCGGTGACTACCGGGCGTGCGAGTTCGAGACCAGCCAACGACCAGGTGCCGCTCGAAATGTACGCGAATCGCGTGCCGGAGGCGGGAACCGCGACCACTGCGGATGCAGTGTCGTGCGAGCCGACGGTCGTCACGACCGTGGACGGTGAAAGTCCGGTGAACCGAACAACTTCGGGCCGAATCGTGCCTCGTTGCGAACCTGGTTGGTCGAGTGTCGGGAAAAGCTTCTCTGAAATACCGAGATTCTCGAACAACTCCGTTGCCCACCGGCCGGTGTGCACGTCGAGTAGACCGGTTGTCGATGCGTTCGTCGATTCGGTACGAAGTTCTCCGGTGAGCCAGTACGCCAACAAGTCGGGTATGAGCACGATGTGTGCTGCTCGCCCCCAGTCGGGCGATCGCTGTTCGGCGGCAAGTTGGTAGACGGTGTTGAACGGTAGGAACTGCAACCCGTTGACGGTGTACATCGCCTGCGGATCCACGCGTGCGTGCACATCGTCGATCACGGCGTCAGTTCGGTTGTCGCGGTAAGAAATCGGTTCGGACAGCAAGTTTCCGTTCGCGTCGAGTAGGCCGTAGTCGACAGCCCAGGTGTCGATTCCGATCGACTCGACGCTCGGAAAGGATGCAGCGAGAGCGCGCAGACCGGCGAGCACCTCACCGTAGAGATCAGTGAGGCTCCAGCGTAGGTGCCTGTCCACCGCGCTCGCGCCGTTGGCGAAACGATGAACGACGTGCAGTGTAGTAGTGCCTGCGTCGATCACGCCGGCGATCACTCGACCACTCGAAGCCCCTATGTCGACCGCTGCGAAGATTCTGGCCGTCACCGGTCTACCGGAGAAACGCGGCAGCGACGCCGGCATCGACCGGGATGTGCAATCCGGTGGTGTGACTGAACTCGTCTGATGTGATCATCGCGGCGGCGTTGGCGACGTGTTCCGGAAGGACTTCACGCTTGAGAAGGGTTCGCTGCGCGTAGAACTCACCCAGCTTCTCCTCGTCGACTCCGTACACAGCAGCTCGCTTGGCGCCCCAGCCGCCGGCGAAGATTCCGGATCCACGCACAACTCCGTCGGGATTGATGCCGTTGACTTTGATGCCGTGCTCGCCGAGTTCGGCAGCGAGCAAGCGAACCTGGTGGGCCTGATCGGCTTTGACCGCGCTGTACGCGATGTTGTTCGGCCCGGCGAACACCGAGTTCTTCGACGAAATATAGACGATGTCGCCGCCGAGGCCCTGATCGATCATCGCCTTCGCCCCGGCCTGCGCCACGAGAAAGCTGCCTTTGGCCATCACGTCGTGCTGCAGATCCCAATCCTGCTCGGTGGTGTCGAGAAGTGGTTTCGAAATCGACAGTCCGGCATTGTTCACCAGTAGATCCAGGCCACCGAAGGCCAGGAGTGCAGCGTCCACGGCAGCGTGGACTTGGGCGCTGTCGGTGACGTCGGCCTGCACGCCGATCGCGACGTCCGTGTTGCCGATAGCCTCCGCAGCAGCTCTGGCCTTCTCGCCGTCGAGATCGGCGATCACCACGCATGCGCCCTGGGCTGCCAGACGAGTCGCAATCGCTCGTCCGATTCCACTCGCAGCACCTGTCACCAACGCGATGCGGGAGGCATGCGAACGTGGTGCCGGCATCCGTTGAAGCTTCGCCTCTTCCAACGCCCAGTACTCGATCCGGAACTTCTCGCTCTCGTCGATAGGCGCGTAGGTGGACACGGACTCGGCACCCCGCATGACGTTGACGGCGTTGGTGTAGAACTCACCGGCGACGCGTGCAGTTTGTTTGTCCTTGCCGTAGGAGAACATTCCGACGCCGGGAACGAGAATGATCGCCGGGTCGGCTCCGCGGACGGGAGGAGTATCCGCGGTCGCATGGCGGTTGTAGTAGGCCAGATAATCCTTGCGATATGCCTCGTGGAGCTCGGTCAGACGGGCGATGTACTGGTCGATCGTCGCCGAAGTCGGGAGCTCGAGAACGAGCGGCTTGACCTTGGTCCGCAGGAAGTGATCAGGGCATGAGGTTCCCAATTCTGCAAGTGGTGCAAGCTTTTCGGAGGCAAGGAATTCGAGTACGACGTCGGCATCACTGAAGTGCCCGACCATGGGCCGGTCGCGGGATGCGATCCTTCTCAGATGCGGGGCGAGAGCGGCGGCCCGCGCGCGCCTTTCGTCGACGGGCAGCGGTGTGAAACCGTCGACCGTTTCGCCGAACGGTGTGGCTGATCCGTTCTCGTCCAGATACCGCTGAGCGGTCTCGATGATCCACCGAGAATTGGCTTCGGCTTCATCGCTGGATGCACCCCACGCGGTGATTCCGTGACCGCCGAGGATGGTGCCTACCGCCTCAGGATGCGTCTTGTGTACCTCGGCGATGTCGAGTCCCAATTGAAAGCCCGGTCGGCGCCACGGAATCCACAAGACTTTCTCTCCGAAGACGTTCTTGGTCAGTTGTTCCCCGTCGGCGGCGGTGGCAATGGCGATTCCGGAATCCGGATGTAGATGATCGACGTGGGCGGCACCGACGAGACCGTGCATCGCGGTGTCGATCGACGGCGCGGCGCCGCCCTTCCCGTGCAAGCAGTAGTCGAAGGCGGCGACCATCTCGTCTTCGTGGTCGACGCCGCGATAGACGTCGACAAGAGACCGCATCCGGTCCAACCGGAGTGTTGCCAAACCGTTTTCGGTCAGTGTACCGAGATCTCCACCGGACCCTTTCACCCACAGGAGTTCGACAGTATCGCCGGTGACGGGATCCGTGACGTGGCCCTTGGCCGAGGTGTTTCCACCTGCGTAGTTCGTGTTCCTCGGATCCGATCCGAGCCTGTTCGAACGGGCAAGCAGTTGCGCGACAGTGGTGTTCGTCGATTCAGTCATAGCGAGATTCAGGCTCCCCAACCGGCTTGGATTCCACCCGTCCGGGTGGAGTTGATGTGGTCTGCATATCCGCTTTCGCGGTATGCCTGCATGGGTTCGGCGGGAAGACCGCGAGATACGCGCCAATCTGCCAGGTCCGAACGGACGTCGGTGTAGAAGGCATCCATGAAGATCTCGTGTGCGCCGAGCACGTCACCGAGTTTCTCCGCCTCGGTGAGGGCGGCACGGTCGACGAGCAAGGCCCGGGTGGTCATCTCCTGGACGTTGAGGACCGAGCGTATCTGTCCGGGGATCTTTTCCTCGACGTTGTGGCACTGATCGAGCATGAATGCGACTTCGCTGTCGGGCCCGTATCCACCACCACGAATGACCTCGAACATGATGCGGAACAACTGAAATGGATCTGCAGCGCCGACGATCAGGTCGTCGTCCGCATAGAATCGCGAATTGAAATCGAAGGAGCCGAGACGGCCGAGGCGCAGTAACTGAGCAACGATGAATTCGATGTTGGTACCAGGTGCATGGTGTCCGGTGTCGAGGCAGACGAAAGCGCGCTCGCCGAGGGCGACGCTGTGAGCGTACGAGGTGCCCCAGTCCGGGACGTCGGTGGCGTAGAAGGCGGGTTCGAAGAACTTGTATTCGAGCACAAGTCGCTGATGCTCGGACAAACGGTCGTAGACCTGGCGTAGCGAATCGGCAAGTCGGTCCTGCCGATCACGCAGGTCGCCCTGCCCGGGATAGTTGGTGCCGTCCGGTAGCCAGATCTTCAAGTCGCGACTGCCGATGACATCCATGATGTCGATGCACTGATGCATGTGTGCGATTGCCTTCGCACGTACTCGTTCGTCGACATGTGTGAGGCTGCCGAACTTGTAGTCGTCATCCTGAAATGTGTTGGTATTGACGGTTCCCAGTCGCACTCCGAGGTTGGCAGCGTGGGTGCCCAACTTGTCGAAGTCGTCGACGAGATCCCACGGAATGTGCAGAGCGACCGACGGTGCCAGTCCGGTCAGTTCGTGAACCTTGGCCGCGTCGGCGAGTTTTTCGTAGGGATCCCGAGGCGCGCCGGCGGAACCGAACACTTTGAATCGAGTTCCGGAGTTACCGAACGCCCACGAAGGTAATTCGATGGACTGGTCCGCGAGCGCTTCCGAGATTTCACTGAATGTAGGCATGCCGCTCCACTGAATCGAGAATGTTTGAATCGATTCAAATTATGTGATGGGCTCCACAACTGTCAACCCCAGTGCGTCTGAGTAGGGAGTAGTCGCTCGGAGGTGCGGCTGTAGTAAGCCCGTGTCAGTTCGTGGATCGTGACGAGCGACGGACGACTAGTTCGGGAGAGAAAAGTACCTGCTCATGGGCGTGTTCGGGGTCCTCGACCTCGCGAAAGAGGAGATTGGCCGCGGTCTCGCCCAAGAGTTTGCGTGGCTGGCGTACCGAGGTGAGTGGCACCGCTGCTGCTGCCGCGAACTCGATGTCGTCGTAGCCGACGATGGCCAGATCGTCCGGCACTCGAACTCCGAGGGCGACACATTGCTGAAGCAATCCGAGCGCCAACAGGTCGTTGGCGCAGAACACCGCAGTCGGGCGGTTCTTCGCGCTGAGGCCGAGAATGCGCTCGCCTGCCCCGATTCCCTCTGAGACTGTCAGCCCTGCGGTGTCGATTTCGATCAGGTGATCGGGTGAGAGCCCGGCTTCCGCAACGGCATTGAGTGCGCCCTCCCGTCGATCGCGGATCTGTCCGATCGAAGGCGGTCCGCCGACGAATGCGATGCTGGTATGGCCCATTTCGAGCAAATGCTCGACGGCCAGCCCGCCGCCCTCGACGTCGTCGACCGTCACCGAGCAGTGAGTCGGGCGTGCCCGACGTCGATCGACGATGACAACACGCGTTCCGCGCTTGGGTAACTCGTCGAGAATCGCGGCCTCCGGGTCCATCGGCGTGATGAGTACCCCTTGAACTCGTTGTTGTTCCAACCGGTTCAGGTAAGTCAGTTCTCGTTCGACTCGGTTGTTGCTGTTGCAGAGGAATACCGACAAGTCATGGGCCTCGGCAGCTTCCTCGATGCCTTTGGCGACGTCGGTGAAGAAGGGGTTGGCGCCGTCGAGCATGACGTACGCAAGCGTATTGCTGTGTCCCGCGCGTAGCTGACGTGCAGATTCGTTGCGGACGAAGCCGAGTTCGGACATGGCTGCCTGTACCCGGGACCTAGTTTTGGCGCTGACCATTTCCGGACGGTTGAGGACATTGGAGACCGTGCCCATGGAGACGCCTGCCGCCGCAGCGACATCGCGCATGCCGATGACCTGGTTCGAAGACGACCGACCGTCGTGCACTGTCACCAAGACTCCTATTGAAACGATTGCGTACGGTCCGCTGGACTGAGCCAGCCTACAAGGCCCTTGCGGCTGCATGATTCAGCAACGCCGAACCGCTGTGTGGTCGTGTATCGGGAAATCCTACGTGCACCTGCTGCGCATCGGAAGTAAATGTGGGGCTGGGACCTGCTTCGACTCTGCGACACGGCCTGCGCACGTTCGCGCGAGTCAGGACTCGCCGGCGATCGGGGCTGCCAAGCCTTGACTTCGACCGGTGCCGCTGCCTACTGTCACGAAGAAACGAATGAAACGATTAAACATCGCGATTCACCTAGCTCGGAACTGACCACACTTGCGAAATAATGCAACCTTCGAAAGCGCGAGGCATGAGCACCGACGAACCGACATCACTTCCTGCTCGACTGCAGACATTGGCACTCGAGGCACCGGACCGACTGGCTGTGACGGATGATCACGAGAGCGTCACTCGCAGTGAACTGGAGCGCCGCACGAATCAATTGGCACGCCGCTTCGCAGCGCTGGGGGTCACTGCCGGTTCGATGGTATCCATCGCGCTGCCCAACGGTGTGCGTCACATCGAATCATCCATCGCAGCATGGAAACTCGGAGCTGTTCCGCAACCACTCTCGGCCCGGCTGCCGGCCGACGAGCTGAGCCGGCTACTGGAAGTCGCGAATCCGTCGCTGGTGGTAGGACTCGAGCCAGGTGATGGACGGGCTTGGATGAGCGCATGCGCAGACGTGTCGGGCGAATCAGCTGAGCCGTTGCCGGACATGATCTCTCCGGCGTGGAAAGCTCCGACCTCAGGCGGAAGTACGGGAAGCCCGAAATTGATCGTGTCGGGGCAGGAAGCGAGCGCTGAAGCGGTGCTCGGTCGTGCCGATGCTCTGCGACTCAGGGCAGGCGGGGTCATGCTCAACACGGCGCCGATGTTCCACAATGCGCCCAACATGTTCTCGCTGATGGCTTTGTTACAAGGGCAGCACGTGGTGCTGATGGATCGATTCGACGCTGAACGTACCCTTCACGCGATCGACCGATTCGGCGTCACCTGGCTCTACGTGGTCCCGACGATGATGGGCCGTATGCTGCGGCTTCCCGACGAGATCCGCAGTGCGGCCGATGTTTCGACGCTCGAAACCGTGTTGCATGTCGGGGCACCCTGCCCGCCTGTGGTCAAACGTGGGTGGCTCGACTGGATAGGCCCGGAGAAGGTCGTCGAGTTGTATTCTGGCACAGAAGCCCAGGCGAACTGCATGATCGACGGCGTCAACTGGTTGACTCACCCGGGTTCGGTCGGGCCGGTGCTGTCTGGCGAAATGACCATCCGGGACGAAGAGTTTCGCGAGTTGCCGAGTGGAACGGTCGGCGAGGTGTGGATGCGTCGGGCACCCGGCACGCCTGAAACCTATCGATACGTCGGTGCAAAATCGCGTACTCACGGCGATTGGGAATCCCTGGGCGACCTGGGATATTTCGACGACGACAAGTTCCTCTATCTCACCGATCGCACGAGCGACATGATCTTGGTGGGTGGAGCCAACGTCTACCCGGCCGAGATCGAAGCTGCGCTCGCCGAACACCCGGCGGTGCTGACGTGCGCTGCGATCGGACTGCCCGACGAGGACCTCGGCAACGTCGTCCACGCGATCGTTCAGGTTGCAGACGAAACTGGCGCGGACGAGCTTCTCGCACATCTGAAAGACCGCCTGGCGCCTTACAAGTTGCCTCGCTCGGTGGAGTTCAGTGAGACTCCGTTGCGAGACGACGCAGGCAAGGTGCGACGCGGCGCTCTACGCGATGCTCGTGTGCAGAAAAGGAATTCGCTCGACGGGTAGTCGGCGGAAAGAAGCGGGGTGCTGCTTGCCCTCATCGGCCAGCAGCACCCCGCAGTAGTCACCGAACCTACGGCGCCAGCTCGTGGGATCCGGCCGCGAGTCTTTCGACGTCACCGCCAGGCCGTCGGAAGGAGACGGGGACCGGGCTGTGCACGGTAATCGTCGACTCGGTGCACTTCAAACGGATTGCACCGAACGGGGTGGGGCAGCTTCCCGAGAGCGCGGGCAGTAGATCGTAGCGAGGGGCGACGACTGCCGATCGGTATCCGGGTTCGGCTGGGCGAATCCCCAGGATATTGGTTATCAGTGCAGAAGTCGGCGAGGAACTCCAACCGTGGCAGGGTGTTCCGAATCCCCAGCACTCTGCGAAGGTCGAATTTCCCTCCCACAGCAATTCACTCCAATGGCGCACGCTTGTGAGAAGCGGCTCCATGGCGTTCATCCTTCCTAACGCCTCGTGCACCATCGCCTGGCCGAACGGTTCTGCTCGCGTGATTTGTGTCCCTGTGTCCCAGTCGATTTCCTGCCTGCCCTGCAGATGCATGAGCCGTCGCTCCTTGGAGTAACCGCTGGCCCCACCGATCCAGTTGCGGTATACCGTCGCATCCTCGTCTGAAAGTGCCTTCGTCAGTGCGGAATAGCGTTCGACCGGCGCAAATCCCGAGACGACAGCGGCAGCCTGACCCATTTGTGAACACGCATCCGGTGCGTTCTTTCCGTCGACATGGTCGATGTAGACGCCGCGCTCCTCATCCCAGAATGTTTCGAAACCGATACACAGCGAGTCGTATTCG
The DNA here is from genome assembly GCF_011602025.1 of Rhodococcus sp. IC4_135. Taxonomy (NCBI): domain Bacteria; kingdom Bacillati; phylum Actinomycetota; class Actinomycetes; order Mycobacteriales; family Nocardiaceae; genus Rhodococcus; species Rhodococcus sp. IC4_135. The sequence continues at coordinate 452,737 of NZ_JAAOLG010000003.1, read as the reverse complement.
TCACGGGCCCAACGTGCATCGCCGTTGTTGCCGATTGCCTCGCTCAATTCGGAGAACTCGAGCAGCGCCCGGCCGAGTAAGCCGTTCACGATGGAACTGCATCCGTCGAGGAAGACTGCCGACCAGTCGGTGAGTACCCACTCGGGCAGGTGACCGATCAGGTTTCGGTCCTCGACTTTGTAGGCGAGGAACCAGCGAAGAATCCGTTGGACGCTCGGTATTCGAGCATGAACGAAGGCGGTGTCGCCGGAGTAGCGGTAGTACAGGGACAAGCCGTGGATCCAATAGAGTGACCAGTCCGGAATCGTGATGTTGTCGATGAATTCGACATCGCCGGATGCGGCCATCGGTAGTAGACCGTCGGATCGGGGTGAGTCGCCGAGTTCGAGGCTTCGCCGTACCAGCCGCCAGTCGTCCGAACACGTCAAATGCGTGATCGCATGTACGTATGCGTCGCCCGCCCATGCCCGCTGCTCGCGAGTCGGACAATCGATGAAGGCGTCATGAGAGTTCAACTCGACGGTGCGACGTCCGGCCCGATACAACTCGTTGATCTGTGAGTCCGCGCTGGTGAAGAAGTGGTCACCGGCGAGTGCGTACAGAGATTCGTCGACGTCGAACTGCTCGAGTGAGAATCGTGTCGGCTCTGTTGATTCCACGAGCAGCAGCGCGTATCGAAATCCGTTCACCTCGATCGCCTCGAACTTCGATTTGCCCGGTTCGGACCGCATCATACTGCCGGCCACGTGTGCTTCGCCCGAGTCGCTTTCGTAGCCGAATGCCTTCTCGAGAAGTGCTACCCGCACGGTCACCGAGTGTTCCGAGTCGACCAGGTAGTTGACCCGACCGGCGACTATTTCGCCCATGTCGACTTCGATGATCACCGGACTGTGCGGTTTCACTGTCAGTACATCGCCAGGGGTGTAGTTCTGTGTTCGGTATTGCTGGTGACGCTCGAATATCTCACCGATCCGCCGAATCGGGGCCCCGGCCGTGAGCACATCGGTTTCGAGTTGATCGACCGACGACATGGATTTCGCGTGGACATTCTTCTCGATGAGGGCGCCGATCGGTCTGGGGAGCATGCGTCCGTACGGCATCGTCGGTGGCTGCGAGCGGGCGAGCCCGCCCATGTGCTTGACCGTCCGGACGAGTGCGGGTACGTCCTCACGTGGCACCGCGGTGGCGTCGAACGCTTCGAGGGGTAGTCGAGCGTCTGCGCCGAGATCGGTCGGCGCACTCCATTCGCCGAGTTCGCGCGCAGTCCAGGACTCGTCGGTCGCCACCCAGATGTCACCGATCCGGGCTTCGAAGACCGCCACTGCTTGATTGCCGAGGCCGGCCCCGCTACGCGCGGGTGCCCAGAGTGGATTGGGCTGTCCGTAGTAGGTGACCAGGAGTTCGATGCGGTTCGTCCCGGGCGCCAGGAATTCTGCGAGGTCGTACTCGTCGTAGTGGAGGCGGTCTGCCTGTGATCTGACGGGGCCGCGTCCAACGATTTCACCGCCCACTGTGAGTACGTATCGTGAATCTGCGCTGACCCGACACGGGGCGTGTGGGACTGGAGTCGTCAGTTCGACTGTGGTGGAGAATTCCACGCGATGAAACGGACGCGGCGGTAGCGGCGGTTGGATTGCACCGACGATGATATTTGTCTGTGCGCCGTTCGGGTGCGAGATCCAGTGGCCACGCCACTGCAGTGGAAAGCGTGGTGGAACGGTTATGGGGTTCAACGGAAGTCCTGTCCTGCGCAGTGCCGGCGGCAGATCGTGCCGAAGAGATGTGTGAGCGAGTGACTTTTCCGGATAATTGAAACGCTCCATAGTGCTTTCTGTCAAGAAATTTCCGCCTTCCTGGGCTTCAAATATGCAGCTTGAACGGCGAATATTGAATTTTGTTCAAGATCTTGCCAAATGTGTCTCAGAACACGTATTGTTCGGCAACATTGATCGTTTCAAAAGTTCCGGTTCGCGCCGGGCAATCGGAGGTGGACATTGTTGTCGAGAACCCGTGCGGATGATTCCGGACCACGGCGGCCTGCGCCGAGGCGCAGGCTGAAGCGGCTCGTTCAAGGGGTTGCGGTGCTTGCCGCAACGTCGATGTTGGTCGCAGCCTGCGGTGGCGGGAGCAGCGAAAAGGACTCGACTGGAGGAACACTGACACTGGGTGTGGACGTGGCACCTCGATCCTGGGATCCGGCACAGCAAGTCAGCGCCGGAACGGGCGTGGTTCTGTGGCAGCCGGTTTACGACACTCTTCTCAAATACGCACCCGACGGCTCCATCGAGCCGAACGCGGCTGAATCGTTCTCATACAACGAGGATCGCACCGCTCTCACCTTGAAGTTGAGGGACGGGATGACGTTCACGGACGGCGCTGCAGTCGACGCCGCAGCTGCCAAGGCTTCACTCGAACACATGCGGGACAGCGCCGGACCGGATTCGGTACGCCTGGCCGGGGTCCAGGTGGAAGTTCTCGACGATCGAACTGTCGAACTGTCGACAGAACGCCCTAACGCGTTGCTTGCACAGTTCCTGACGTGGGCGCCCGGCATCCTGGCGAGCCCGGCGTCATTGGCATCGCCTGATCTCGCCACCAATCCCGTCGGAAGTGGCCCGTACACGTTCGTGAGCCAGGAGAGCACCAGCGGAACCTCGCTTGTCTACCAACGCAACCCGAACTATTGGAATGCAGATGCTTACCCGTACGACCGCGTCGTCATCCGCGTGATGGAAGACGAGACCGCGCGTCTCAATGCTCTGCGATCCGGGCAGATCGATGCCGGCCCGGTTTCGGCGGCGAATGCCGACCAAGCTGAATCGGCAGGGTTGACGCTGCTGGGAAATGCCGTCAACTGGAACGGCATGTTCATCATGGACCGCGACGGCAAGCAAGTTCCGGCGCTCGGGGATGTCCGGGTGCGCCAGGCCATGAACAAGGTCTTCGACCGTGACGCGATCGTCAAGGCTATCTACCAAGGGCACGGCGTCGTCAACAACCAGATCTTCAACACGAACAGCGACGCGTACAAAGCGGACCTGCTTGCAGCATCGGCCTATGACGTTGAGGCCGCCAAGAACCTCATGAACGAGGCGGGATACTCAGGCGGCTTCGATCTGACGATCCCGGAGATCCCCGGACGTACCGACATGCTCTCCCCGATCATCAAGCAGCAGCTGGGTCTGATCGGTATCAATGTGAATATCGAAAGCGTCCCGGCGACACAGTATCTCGACAAGTTCCTCAAGGGGGTTTACCCGGTGATCCCCTTCGGGCTGCCCTCGGGCACTCCAGTAGCCGACGTCGATGCTTCACTGGCTCCGAACGCGATCTGGAACGTCTTCAAGACTCAGGATCCGAAGCTCACGCAACTCATCGCCGACCTGCAGGTTGCCCCCGAGGACAAGCAGAAAGAGATCGTGCAGTCGATCAACGAGTTCGTAACGGATCAGGCCTGGTTCAGCGTCCTGGCCTTCCCGGAAAGCTTCTGGGCGTTCAAGGGTGGCGTCTCCGCAGAGAAGATGACCGGAAACTCTGCACCCTATCTGTACACCTTCAAGTGAGTCGGCCCGTGCGTGGTCGCTGCACAGTGGCGACCACGCACGGGATACACCCGTACAAGCATCACGCTGGGCAGACCGCACTCCGAAATCACGAATTCCGAGGCACCATATGTTGAACTTCCTTGGGCGGAAACTGTTTTTCGCTCTCGTACTCTTCTTGGCAGTAACAGCTTTGACCTTCATGATGGTGTTCTCCAACGGAGCTGCCAGTGTGCGTCAGTCTCTGGGCGAGACCGCAACCGATGAACAAGTTGCCGCACGCGTGGCTCAACTCGGTCTCGATCGTCCGGTTGTACTTCAATACTTGGAATGGCTCAAAGGTTTGCTGTCCGGGGACCTCGGTGCCAGCTTCGCCACCGGGGAGAGCGTCAGCAGCATGTTGACGACGCGTATACCGGTGACGATCTCGCTGGTCGTGCTCGCCATCTTGCTGACTGCGGTCCTGAGCGTGGTCGTCGGCGTTTGTGCGGCGGTGTTCGGCGGGTGGGTCGACAAAGGCCTGCAGTTCCTTTCGATCGGCGGTCTCGCGCTTCCGAACTTCCTCGTTGCGATCGCTCTCGTCTTTGCTTTCGCCATTGCGATCCCGCTCTTCCCTGCGACCGGTTACGTGCCGATCGAGGAGAATGCCGGCGAATGGGCTGCATCACTGGTGCTCCCCGTGACCGCGATACTCGTCGGCCTGGTGGCAGGTTCGGCGCAACAGTTTCGCGGCGCCCTCATCGACACTCTCTCGCAGGACTACATCCGCACGCTTCGCTCGCGCGGCGTATCCGAGCGGGCGATCGTTCTTCGCCATGCACTGCGAAATGCGGCCAGTCCGGGACTGACAGTTCTCTCTCTCCAGACCATCGGACTTGTTGGTGGAGCGGTCCTGATCGAAAGAATCTTTGTTTTGCCCGGCGTCGGGCAGTTGACGCAGACTGCGGCGATCACCGGCGATCTTCCTGCCGTCATGGGTTGTGTCGTTTTCAGCGTGCTGGTGGTCATCGTCGTCAATGTCTGCGCCGATCTGCTCAACGGCTGGATCAACCCGAAGGTGAGGATTTCGTGAGCACTGATTCGATCATGTCGGCCGGTCCGGCATCGACGGCGCCGACAAACAAGTCGGTTTGGCGACGGCTTCTGAAGAACCCGATGGCGGCGGGCTCGCTTGTCGTCTTCATCGCCATCGTGATCTTCGGGGTTGCCGCACCCTTGCTTGCCCCGTTCGACCCCAATCTCGCCAAACTCGAACTGACGAATGCGGCACCGTTCGACACGGAATTCCTGCTCGGTGGTGACCGCTCGGGTCGAGACATTCTCTCCCGCTTGATGTACGCAACGACCGGCACTTTGATGGCATGCCTCGTGGTTCTCGCCGTCTCGGCCGGCATCGGCATCGTGACGGGCCTGGTGGCAGGCTACTGGGGTGGTCGGATCGACGATGTTCTCGACTGGGTGTCGAACATCGTGCTGGCATTTCCGGGACTCATTCTTCTCATCTCGCTCTACACCGTCGTGGGGCCGAACATCACTGTCTCCATGGCGATTCTGGGCGTGCTCATTGCCCCCAACTTCTTCCGGCTGGTCCGCTCCCTTGTCCTGAGTATCCGAAGTGAGTTGTACGTCGACGCCGCCAGAGTCGCGGGCTTGTCCGACGGGAGGATAATTTCGCGGCATGTCCTGCGTTCGATCCGTGGGCCACTGATCGTGCAGAGCTCATTCGTTCTGGCGACAGGTATCTCGGTTCAGGCGGGGCTGGAGTTCCTCGGATTGGGAGACAGCAACACACCGTCTTGGGGTGGAATGCTCAACGAAGCGTTCGCGAACATCTACAACAACGGCACCGCTGTCGTCTGGCCGGCCCTGCTCATCGGTGCAACCACACTCTCGTTGGTGATCCTCGGAAATACACTGCGCGACACACTCGAAACGTCGGGCACCCGCCATCCAGCTCTGTCGGCGTCGAAGGTGAAAGAGATCCGGGCCGAGCGCGAGGGCACCCGTGAGCGGTCAACCGCGCTCCCTGCCGACGCGAAGCCGAAATCCGACGTCCTGCTGCGGATCCAGGGACTCGAACTGGGGTACCCCTCGTCGAATGAGACGGTCGGTGTTGTGGTTCACGGCATCGATCTCGAGGTGAGGAGCGGCGAAATACACGGTCTGGTCGGTGAATCGGGCTCGGGTAAGTCTCAGATCGCCTACTCGATTCTGGGTATCCTTCCTCCGGAAGCCGCAGTGGTCGGTGGATCCGTGTACTTCCGTGGTCAGGACATTCTCAATGATTCGAATGCGATGAAGAAGGTGCGTGGCCGGCGTATCGCGTACATCCCGCAAGAGCCCATGACCAACCTGGACCCCACCTTCACGGTTGGGCAACAACTCACCTACGGCCTGCGTGCTGTCGCCGACATCAGCAAACATGATGCGCACGCACGGTTGCTCGATCTCCTTGCACGCGTGGGAATCAACGATCCACGTCGGATGTTCGATCTGTATCCGCACCAGATCTCCGGTGGTATGGCTCAACGTGTGCTGATCGCCGGTGCCCTCGCCGGTGAACCCGAGCTCATCGTGGCGGACGAGCCGACAACGGCACTGGATGTCACCGTTCAAGCCGACGTCCTCGACCTTCTTCGTGATCTGCAGAACGAGCGCGATTTCGGAGTTCTTCTGGTGACGCACAATTTCGGGGTCGTGGCAGATATTTGTGATCGTGTGAGCGTGATGAAGGAGGGTCGCATAGTGGAAAGCAGTGACGTACGTACATTGTTCGCTGAACCGGAGCACGAATACACCCGAATGCTGTTGGACTCCATGCCTGACCGGTTTGCCAGTCGGATCCCGTTCGAGGCCACGTCAGTCGAGGTGGCGCCGTGAGCGACTCGACCGTAACTACCCCGCTGTTGTCGATCAGGGATCTCGATGTCCGCTACCCGGGTCGAACTTTCCGATCGCCGGAAGCTCACGTGATCAAGAACGTCTCGCTCGACCTACATGCGGGCGAGACGGTCGGATTGGTCGGTGAATCCGGTTCAGGGAAGACAACTCTCGGCCGCGCGATCCTGGGACTGGCTCCGGTCAGTGGTGGGACCATCCACATGGGCAGCCGAGACATCAGCCGTTTGGGTCGCAAGGAACGACGCTCCATCGCCAATTCCATCCAGGTGGTGTTCCAGAACCCCTATTCGTCGCTCAACCCGTCGATGACAATCGAGGACATCCTCGCTGAACCTTTGCTTGCGAGCGGGCAGAAGGCAGGCCGGGAAATGGTGCGGTCGTTACTGGAGCAGGTGCATCTTCCGGCAGACGCGGGCGCCCGTACCGCCCGCGAGTTCTCCGGTGGACAGCGGCAGCGAATCGCGATCGCACGTGCACTCGCCCTGTCTCCGAGCGTGCTGATCTGCGACGAACCCACCAGTGCGCTGGACTTGTCGACCCAGGCAAAGGTCTTGGATTTGCTCGTCGAGATTCAGGAAGAAAAGGGGATTGCCTACCTGTTCATCACTCACGATCTCGCTGTCGTTCGCGCAGTCAGTCACCGAATCGCGGTGATGCTCAACGGCGAGATAGTCGAAGTAGGTGACGCGGAGCAGGTCTCAGACCGGCCGGCGCACCCGTACACGCAGAAGCTGCAGATGTCAGCACCGGTGGCAGATCCCGTCGAGCAGAAGGCCCGGCGAGAGCGTCGCCGTGAGTTCGCCCGAAGTGAGCGGGCAACGAGCCTCTGAGAATACGTTGTCGAATGCTATAGCCGGCGCCCGAAGCGATTGGTTCGAAATATTTTCGGCGCCAGAGACGGAAGGAATCTCCATGAGGGCTGAAGGATCTCGCAGACCGGTCAGTGTCACTACACGATCGGGCGAGGTAGTATAGCGTACCTCCAATGGGGTCAACCGCTTCCTCGGTGTACCTTATGCTGCTCCGCCATTCGGCCCCAACAGGTTTCGCCCTGCCCAACCGCACGATCGGTGGGACCGCGCCCATGATGCAACAGTGATGGGGCCGACGGCACCTCAGTCGCTCTACGATCCCCGTCTCGAACAGCTGATCCCGACAAGAATCATTCCGGGCGACGAGATCCTCAACCTGAACATCTGGGCGCCGAGCACCGCACCACCTGGTGGTGCGCCGGTCCTGCTGTGGATTCACGGTGGATCACTCACACACGGGTCCAATGCTCTCGAAATGTATGACGGAACGCGATTCGCCCGCAGTGGAGTCGTGTTCGTCGCGATCAACTATCGACTCGGGATCGAAGGATTCTCCGTCCTCGATGATGCGCTGACGAACCTGGGACTCATGGACCAGGCTGCCGCTTTGACGTGGATAGTCGAGGAAATATCGAGCTTCGGTGGGGACCCGACACAGATTACCGTCATGGGTCAGTCGGCAGGAGGTGCAGCGGTTGCCGCGCTCGTATCGAGCCCCGAGACCCGAGGCCTGATGCGCCGCGCCATAATCCAGAGTGGGCCTCTTGTTGCCATGCCGACGGAATCGGTCCGGGAAACCACTGATCTCATAGCTCACAAGATCGGCATAATGCCGACGAGAGAAGCTTTTTCCCGCATCAGCCCCAATGCATTGCTGGCAGCACAGACGCGAGTTGTCGGGGACGAATCGCCCATGACTGGGGGGCCGAGCTTCCAGATTGCTCTCGACGGGCGAATGGTTCCCGAAATTCCGTGGGAGGCCGTCCGCGGTGGAGTCGCCGACGGTATCGACCTCCTCATCGGTGTCACCACCGACGAGCGTCGATTGTGGATCTCTCCGGGAGATCCGCTCGTGACGATGAACAAACGACAACTCGGTGAGGCGTCCACAGCCCTAGGTCTTTCGCCGGAGTTGATCACCGCCTATCAAGTTTCATTTCCCGAATCGGAACCAGGCGAGATCCTGGGTGGTGTTCTGGCGGACCTGTCACTTCGGGGACCCATGATCGATCTCGCAGAAGCGAGAGCACGTCGAGGCTCGCTGACGTATGTGTACGAATTCGCGTGGCCCTCGCCCGTGATGGAATTGGGTGCAGCTCACTCGGTGGACCTCCCGTTCGTATTCCACACGCTCGATCAGGGTCGCACGTTGGTCGGGGACAGCGCCCCGTCGCACCTGGCGACGGTGATGAACGACGAGTGGGTGGAATTTGCCAAGGTCGGTTCTGTCAGCTGGTCCTCATGGCAGCAGGCTCGCTCGATAAAGACCTTCGACGGCGGCACGAACAGTGTGGTCGATGACCCTCAACCCGATCGCTACCGCGAACTCGCTGTCGCCACGGAGCGACGTCGGCGCACATTGACATCGGCATCCTAGTTTCCCTCCGCAGCAGCGCTGTCCCCGTCGACCAAGGCACTGACCGATCCCTCCGGCCGCAATGTGTGGCAAAACCTCACATCGCCGGAGCCGTCGGTATGTGCAATGTGGTCGTTTCTCGCGTTGCTTGCTGTCTTTACGCTCAGCAGAGGGGTCGGGCGAGGAGAGGCATGCGATGAGTCGTGAGAGCTGGGTGGGCAGTGATGCCCGATCCATCGCCGAAGCCGTGCGGTCGGGTCAGGCGTCGGCGCGGACGGTCGTCGAAGGCCATCTCGCACGGGTCGACGAATGCAATGGCGAACTCAACGCGCTGGTCACCGTGTGCGCCGAAGAGGCTCTGGCGGCCGCCGACAGCCTGGACGAACGTCGCCTTCTCGGCGAGACACTCGGTCCCCTTGCCGGGGTTCCGTTCACGGTCAAGGACCTGATCGCTACTGCCGGCGTGCGTACCACCGCCGGTTCTCGCACTCTGGCGGACAACGTCCCGGCCGTCGATGCACCGGCCGTTGCGGCGTTCAAGGCTGCCGGCGCAATTCTGATCGGCAAGACCAACACCCCGGAATTCGGCGCGTGCGGGCTGACTCGAAACGAACTGTTCGGCACCACGGCCAGCCCGGTGCGACCGGACGGCGTCGTCCGGTCCCCCGGCGGATCGAGTGGCGGTGAGTCCGCGTCGGTTGCTGTCGGAATGAGTGTGCTCGGACTCGGTACGGATTTTGGCGGCTCGGTGCGTTGGCCCGCACACTGCACCAGCCTCACTTCGGTTCGCCCGACGCTCGGCCGTGTCGACCCAGAAGGGCAATACCCCGGCGTGCTTTCGGATGGACGGGTACTCGCCAATCCCGCGACGATGCACGGCACGATCCAGACCATCGGCCCACTGGCCCGCAACCTCGGTGATGCGACGCTTGCGCTGCGCGTCCTGTCGAAGCCGCATCTCGCGTGGACCGAGCCGGACTCGGTCGACGTCGAACACCTCGACATCCGCTGGGCACCCGGCGAGGGAACCATGCCCGTCGACGCCGAAATCCTGTCGGCGGTTCGCTCGGTGGCGAGCAGTCTGGACGCGAGCGAGTACGACGGTCTGGCCCTGTCGCGGGCCAACGCGCTTTTCGGTGCGTTGCGATCGGTCGAGACCCACGCGGACATCCACTCTCTCGCAGCAGGTTCAGCGCACTCTTTCGACGCGGACATCACCGCCATGCTTGCGGCAGGCCGTGATCGGAGTTCAGCCGAGGTGGAAGCGCTGTGGGCGGATCGCGCGGTGTTGATCGCCGACTTCCTCGACGAGATGGGCGACGTCCTGATTCTGCCGGTTGCGTCGGTGCTCGCTCCGCCGCTCGGTGTGGAGAGCTTCGAGGTGGGCGGTCGCGAACTCACGTGGATGGACGCGCTCGCGAGTTGCCGGGCGATCAGTGTGCTCGGCCTTCCGTCGGTCGTGGTTCCGGTAGGACTCTCCCGCAACGGTTTACCGATCGGAGTGCAGGTGGTGGCGCGGCCGTTCCACGAGCATGTTGCGCTGTCCGTGGCGGCGCGAATCACGTCGAACGCGCAGGCTTTAGTCTGACTTCCATCTTTCGGTTTCGGCTGCGAAACGTGTTGCGTACGAGTCGGCCAGGTCGTGAAGCGTGGTGACGCAATCGCCGTAGTACGTCGGTGCATGCATGGTCGCCAGAATCCGCGGCTCGAGATCGGCCAGGGCACGGATCGTGGGTTCGAGATCCGGGGTGAGGCAGGTGGCGTGGCCCAAGTCCTCGGCTTCCAAAGCGGGACCGACGATTTCGTGCTCGGTGGTCGCGGGGTGGTGCCCGAACGCGGTGAAGAGATCTCCGCAGAACAAAGTGGCCGTCGTCTCCTCGAACATCAGGCCCGCGTCCCACCCGTGTGGGACGTGCGGGGTGTCGATGTGGCGAACTCGGCGGCTGCCGGTTTCGAGTACGTCGCCGTCCCGCAAGGGAAGTGGTGCACGATCGGCCAGATCGTTGACCTGAACGAAGCACCCCATCGCGCCGTGTGCCACTTGCGCTTCGGGGGCTGCCGCAAGCCAGGAGTTCATTGATCCGCACTCGTCGGCCTCGACGTGACCGAACGTGATCCATTTCAGTCGGCCGATGTCGATCAACGTGGAGAGTGCGTCGGAAGCCGAGGTGAACAACGCGCGCTGCCCGGTGTGGAAGAGCAGGGGTTCCTCGCCGTCGACGAGAAACTGGTTCATCGTGAGGTTGGCTTCGTCCACGAAGGTCGACAGTCGGTAGATGTCCGGCGCGATTTCGGTGATCGTGGTGGTCATCGCTGTGCTCCGATCAGGGCTGCTGTACACGTCAAGCTGTCTTCTTCAGCCTTCTCGCCGCCCCGCGCCTGCACAAGGCTCTGGACATGCTCACGCCTCTGGAATAGTGGAGGCGTGTTCGTACTGCTGCTGACAGGCCCGCCGGGCGCGGGGAAGAGTTCCGTGCTGACCGCGCTTCACGATCGACTCGGCGAGGTCGGGGTGAGCAACGCGATGATCGAGGTGGACGAACTCGAGCGGTGCTACCCGCCGCTGGGGACCGAACGGGCAATCGCACACGTCGGGATGCTGTGCGCGTCGTACCGGGAAGCGGGGTATGAACTCCTCTTCCTCACGGCGACTGTCGAAGACGACGACTACGGGCGTGCCCTGCTGGCCGCGACCGGCGCCGAGGGGCACCTGTTGGCGCGCCTCGAGGCCGATCCGGATACGTTGCGCACCAGAATCATCGAACGTGAACCGGCCGGCTGGGCCGGGTTGGACGATCTGGTGGAAGCGTCACAACTGCTGGCCGGTTCGATGCCGACGCTCAGTGGAGTCGACGTGGTTCTGAGCACCGAAGGTCGCGATGCCGAAAGTGTTGCCGATGAACTGGAAGAGGCTCTGCGAGAACGCAGTCCAGCGCTCTTAGCTGTCGGTGTTCAGAGCGGTGACCACTGACGCGAACATCGTCGACTTGATCGCGCCCAGCGTGCCCGGATTTTTCGGCCCGATCGGTGCAACCATTTCGATGGCCTTGGCGGTCAAAGCATCGACGGATGCGGTGAAGTCCACCAAACCGGCTGCGAATGCGTCACTTCCGCCGTATCGCCGCCCCGTGGTCATGGCGACGATTGCCGACGCCGGGCTGAGTTTGGCTTGGATGAGAGCTGCCATTCCTTCGGTGAACGGGATGTTGATGTCCACCTCCGGGAAGCAGTAGTAACCGCGATCATCGCGCATGACGCGGTAATCGTGCGCGATGCCGAGCATTGCGCCGGCCCCGAAGGCGTGGCCGTTGATCGCAGCGACGGTAGGCATCGGGAACGTCAACATCCGAGCGAACAGCGACTGGACTTGCTGCACATACCACTTCGCCTTGTCGCCGTTCGCGCCAAGCCAGTCGAGGTCGAGTCCGTTGGAGTAGAACTTGCCCGTCGCCGTGGTGACCAGAGCGTGTGCGCCTTCGCTCAGAGCCTGATCGAGCAGCTTGTCGACAGAATCGAGCCAATCCGGCGAGAAACGATTCTCGTCCTCGCCGAGATCGAGAACGGCGATCTTGTCTTCGAAGCGCAGAGTTGCGGTCATGACGGGCCTTTCCTGTTGCGGGACTGTGGGAGTGGTGGATCCAAACTCAGAACGGCGCGAACCGCCGCATTCAACCGCGCGCGTGCTGCGGCGTCGGGGACTCGCCAACCGTCGGCGCGTGCGGCGGGATGAATGAGTAGCCCGGTAGGCAGGCCGACAACACAGGCCTCGATTGCCTCGACGGCTCTGCCGTCTGTGCGACCCCAGAGCGCGGTCGACAATCGGATGAACAAGTCGACCAGAGACCGGTCGAGTTGTGTGAGTTTCTCGGCGATGTCGGCTGGGACGTCGGTGCCGAGCAGTTCGTCGCGCTGGATCGTCAGCAGCAGCAACGCGGATTGTGGGTAGTCGAGCGCGAAGACGGCCGGAACTTCGGCAGCTGCGACGACGGCGGAAACCGCGGAGGTCGGCGAGGGGTCCGCGAGAGCGTCGTCCACTCTCGATTGCTGAAGCGCGAGAAATCGTTGCGCGGCACGCAGCCACGAGCTACCGACCAGTCCACTGCGAGAGCCGAATGCGTGATAGATCGCCCCGTTGGACACACCGGTGGCGTCGGAGACCGCCCGTACCGTGACCGCGCTCGGCCCGGCAGTGGCGGCAAGCTTTTCGGCAGCGTCGAGCAGTGTGTCGAGGTCGTGGACGCGGGGCCGAGGCATGAACGCACAGTAACAGAGCGTCTGCTCTGTTACTAGTGTTCGGTTAGATCACCGAATTCGCGCGAAGGTCTTCGATCTCCTCCGGGCGAAGGCCGAAGTCGGCGAGTACCCCGTCGGCGTCGCCGCCGAGAGTCATGGGTGGCGCATTTCTGACAGGAAGAGTCTTGCCGTCCACCCAGAACGGTCCGCGGACAACGGGAATCGACGTCCCGTCCGCGCTGTGCGTCTGCTCGACCATCTGCAGAGCCTCGACCTGCGGGTCGGAGAACACCTGATCGATCGAATGGATCGGGCCGCAGGGAATTCCGGCACTGCGGATCTCGGCGATCCACTGCGCCGCCCCTTTTGCGGTCAGTAGCTCCTCGAGTTCTTTGGTCAGTTGGTCTCGGTGTGCCAAACGCTCTTTACCCGTGGCATATTCGGCACGGAAGGCGAGGTCGGGATCGCCGATAACCGAGCACAGCGCGATCCAGTGCTTGTCCGACCCGGTGGCGATGTTGATCGGGAAGTCCGCGGTGTCGAAAGCGCCGTACGGCGTGATGGTCGGGTGCGTATTGCCGTTCGGCGTCGAAACCCGCCCGGTGCTCAGGTAGTCCTGCGCCTGGAAGGTCATGATCGAGATCGCGGATTCCAGCAACGAGGTCTGCACGCGGTGCCCACGACCGTCGCGACCGCGAGAGGCAAGTGCCGCCGTGATTCCCAGCGCCGCGTAGATGCCCGAGACCGTGTCGATGATGGGGATTCCGACCCGCATCGGGGTCTGTTCACCGGCACCGGTGACCGACATCAACCCGGACATGCCCTGGGCCACCTGATCGAGTCCGGGCGCGAATTGGTCGGGGCCCACCGGGCCGAAACCACTGATGCTCATCACGACGAGCCCTGGATTCTCCTGCTCGAGCGAATCGGGATCGAGGCCCATGTCGGCCAGTACTCCCGGACGGAAATTCTCGACCAGCACATCCGCGTCGAGGGCCAGGCTGCGAAGCAGTTTCCGTCCGCGGTCACTGCGCATGTCGATGGCGATCGACCTCTTGCCGCGGTTCACGGACGCGAAGTAGAGGCTTCGATCGCCGTCGAACGGCGGCCACTGGCGCGAACTGTCGCCGGAGCCACGGGTTTCGACCTTGACCACGTCGGCGCCGAAGTCCGACAGCAGCGACGTGCACAAAGGCCCCGCGAGAGCGCGGGTGAGGTCGATAACTTTGATACCGCTGAGCAATTGGTCCATCGTAGAAACCTCGGTTCTGTGGTGTGCAACGTCGCCCACTCGATCCGTCGCACCATCTGCGTGAATTACCGCTGCAGTGATCGTCGGAGAGGGGAAGAATGAAGGTCAGGCCTGCTTTCGGCTGGGCTCGGTGACAACACTGGTCGAGAGCGCAAGGTGATGCGACGGCGACATTGCACAACTGCAGGGCCCGGATTTAGGCGCATTGTGTGACAGGCAGGATTGCGGTGGGCCGATACCGTGAACTCTCTACGTACGGCGATGCAAGCGGGAGGCGAGGCGATGCGCGACATTTCCACTCAGCTGGCGCAGTGGCACGCCCGTGGCGAGGATTTTGCACTGGCGACGGTTGTCCGTACCTGGCGATCCTCACCACGCATGCCCGGTGCTTCCATGGCCGTCTCACGCTCCGGCGAGGTGGTCGGCAGCGTCTCGGGCGGGTGCATCGAGAGTGCGCTGTACGAGATCGCCCAGGAGGTTCTCGCCGACGGCACCAGCCGCGTCGAGGTCTTCAGTGTCTCCGATGACGACGCCATCGGAGTAGGCCTGACCTGCGGCGGAACCATCGAAGTGTTTGTCCAGGCCGTCGGAGCCGATTTCACCGAGTTCGGTCAGGTCTGTGAACGGATCGAGGCCGATACGCCCGTCGTCGTGGTCACCGAAGTGCGTCCGGGCGCACCGGCACGGCACCTCGTCGTCGAGCACGGCCGACGCAGCGGGGATCTGGATGCCACGGAGGACGAGGTCGCCATCCTGCTGCGCACGATGGAGACCGGTGAGTCCGTAGCTTTTGTCGCGCCCGCGGGAACTCTCATCGATTCGCAGCACGACCTGCTGGTCGAGATATTCGCTCCGCTACCGCGGATGTACGTCTTCGGAGCCATCGACTTCGCCGCCTCGATGTGTACGTTGGGCGCCTTTGCGGGTTACCGCGTGACCGTCGTGGACGCACGGCCGGTCTTCGCAACTCGAGCGCGTTTCCCCGACGCCCATGATCTGGTCGTCATGTGGCCACACAAGTTCCTCGCAACCGCACCGATCGACAACAAAACCGTCCTGGCCGTGCTCACCCACGACGAGAAGTTCGACATCCCGTTGCTCGAGATCGCGCTGCGTTCGCCGGCTGCGTACGTGGGTGCGATGGGAAGTCGTGCGACGCATGAGCGTCGGGTGGCGCTGTTGAAGGAGCGAGGCGTCACCGACGCGGAGTTGGGGCGCCTGCACTCACCGATCGGGTTGGATCTCGGCGCCAGGACGCCAGAAGAAACTGCAGTGTCGATCCTCGCCGAGATGACCAAGACCCTGCGCAATGCCTCCGGTTTGGAACTGCGGGATCTGCAGGGGCCGATCCACCCGCCACCTCAGGAGAATCCGACCGCCCTGCATCGAACGGCCTGAGTCGACTGCGCTGAATTCGGACATCTTGTGTTCGGTGGGGATAGGATCGTTTCTTTCGTGAACCATCTTCCGTGATCCGAATGAAATCGAGGTGCCTGCCAAGTGGCGAACCCGGCCGTACCGGCATCCGAGGTGAATGCTGTTCTCTCCGAACTTCTTCGAACCTCGCTCCTTCCTGGTGTTCGAAAGGTTGCCGGCGGCTCCGACGACCCGACGGTGGCCCGGGTGGGATTCATGGCGGTTCCGGACATCGGACCGTGGCTGCGACACGGACAGTTGCTGATCACCACGCCGGAAACCCTCGCCAGGGTGACCGAAACCTTCAAAGCATTTGTCGGACGGTTGTCGACGCGTGGAGTTGCGGCACTTGCCGTCCAATTCGGCGCAGACGGTGACACTCTCGCGCCGGAACTGGTCGACGCGGCCGAAAGCGCCGGCTTCCCGCTCCTGGTTTTTCACGGTGCATGCGATCACCCTGCGGCCAGAGGCCGGGAGCAGACGGAGTCGGCCCAGATCGACGCCATGTTCGGGGCCGAGCGGTTGCGACGGTTGCTGGTCGACGTCGTGATGGGCGGCGGCGGCCTCCCGCAATTGACCGAAGTCATCGCACGGGAGATGAAGGGCGCCGCCCTGATCACCACTTCGGACGGACGCGAGATCTGCCGGGCCGGGGACGCCGCGGAGCGCAAGAATCTGTCGGCCTGTCCGGCTGTCGATTCCACCGGTCGTCTGCGGACCGACACCGTCGAGGGCGGGTTGGGTCTGCACGAGTTCGACGGTCAATTCATCGCGGTGTCCGCGATTTCCGCCAATCACATCGACCACGGGCGTCTCGCGTTGTTCACCGGTGAGCGCGTGATGACGAGTTACGACCAGTACCTGGTCGAGCGGGCCGCGTCGGTGTGCGCGTTGGTGATCACCCGTGAACAAGCCGTGGCATCGGTGGAAGAGCGCCATCGTGCGAACTTCGTTCACGACCTGCTCCTCGGCCGTGCCGGGGATCACGATCACGTTGTCTCCCACGCCAAGACGTTCGGGTGGGACTTCGATCGCCCGCTGGTGATCGTCTCGATCGAACCGGACCCGGTCGACGAACCGGCCTCGGCGGCGCCCGCTCGGCTGCCCGTCGTCGACCGTCAGGCGATGGCGTTCTCCGGCGCGATCGCCCACCGTGATCCCGGTGCGGCGGTGACCGCGCTGACGGGTGAGACGGTGATCGTGATGGGCGTCGGCACCGACACGATGGCCTTGGTGCGGGATCTCGTCACAGTCGTTCGCGGTGAAGGTGGCGGCGGGAGAAGGCCGTTCAGTGTCGGGGTGTCCCGGCCGGCAGCGGCGATCGACGCCGTCCCCGCGCTCTACAGTCAGGCGCGGACCGCACTGACCGTCGGACGCCGGATCTCCGGTCCGTGGACGGTGACTCAGTTCGACGATCTCGGCGTGTACAGACTGCTCAGTCTGGTCGAGGACGAAAACGAGTTGGAGACGTTCGCCCGGGAGACATTGCGGGAACTGACGGAGGAAACTGCCGAAGCGCAGGACATGCGCAAGACATTGGAAGTCTTGCTCGCGACCAACATCAACATCGCCGAGACCGCGCGCAAGCTCCACTTCCATTACAACACACTGCGTTACAGGGTCGTTAAGCTGGAGAAAATGCTGGGACCCTTCACGGCGCAACCCGAACTCCGGTTGGATCTGTCTCTAGCACTGAAGATAACCGCGATGCGCGGCATCAATCACTAATATTGCCAATCCGGGTCGGCGGGTTCTGGCAGATTGTCATCACGTCGATACCCCTGCGCTGTAATAGCGTTTCACTCCAGTCACGGTGTTTTGTGAGCTGGAGCACACTCAGCGTTCGGACACCTTCCTCTGCACGAAAGGTCCCATCATGCCGATTTGGACGTTGCACGGAGATGGAAAGAACATCAAACCGGGTGAAGTGGTCGCTCCCGGCGAGCGGCTCAGCTGGGGAAGAACCATCGGGCTGGGCAGCCAGCACGTGGTGTCGATGTTCGGCGCGACGTTCGTCTTCCCGATCATCATGGGGCTCAATCCTCAACTTGCCGTGATGATGTCGGGCTTTTGTACGCTCTTCTTCCTGTTGGTGGTCAAGGGACGCATTCCCAGCTACCTCGGTACGTCGGCGGCTTTCGTCGGTGGTATCGCCGCTATTCGTGCCCAAGGCGGAACCTCTGCGGAGGTGACCGGCGCGATCCTGGTGTCCGGACTGGTCCTGGCAGCCATCGGTATCGCGATCCACTTCCTCGGTGGCCGGGTCGTATTCAAGGTTCTTCCCCCGGTGGTGACCGGCGCAGTGGTGATGCTGATCGGATTCAACCTGGCACCCGTTGTCGCGGGGCTGTACTGGCCGCAGGACCAGTGGGTGGCTCTGATCGTCATGGTGGCCCTGATCGTCATGAGTATCGCGCTACGCGGCTTCATGGCGCGCATCGCAATCTTCCTCGCGCTGATCTTCGGCTACGTCCTCTCCTGGATCCTCGACCGGGTCTCGGGCACGATCACCTCGTACGACGCAGGCACCGGTCAGATCACCGAGCACTTCCGCGTCAACTGGGATTCGGTGCAGTCGGCGTCGTGGTTCGGCCTGCCCCCGTTCTCGGACGAGGCCAACGGAATCGTCGGCATCCACGCCCCGTCGTTCAGCCTGACGTTCATCATCCTGGTTCTTCCCGGTGTCATCGCGTTGATCGCGGAGAATGCCGGCCACGTCAAGGCAGTCGCAGAGATGACCGGCGACGATCTCGACCCGTACATGGGACGCGCGCTTGCCGGTGACGGTTTCGCCACCGCTATCGCCAGCAGCGTCGGCGGTTCGCCCACCACGACGTACGCCGAGAACATCGGTGTCATGGCAGCGACCCGGGTGTACTCCACCGCCGCCTACGCGGTCGCGGGCATCGTCGCGATGATGCTCGGCTTCTCCCCCAAGTTCGGTGCCGTCATCTCGGCGACGCCCGGCGGCGTTCTCGGCGGAATCACCGTGGTGCTCTACGGCATGATCGGCCTTCTCGGCGCCAAGATCTGGAAGGAGAACGGCGTCGACTTCGGCAATCCGCTCAACCTGATGCCGATCGCGGCCGGCCTGATCATCGGTATCGGCGACACTGCCCTGAAGTTCAGTGACACGTTCTCGCTCAGCGGTATCGCGCTCGGCACCATTGTCGTGATCGGGATGTACCACCTGTGCCAGTACATAGGTTCGAAGAACCCGGAGCTGAATGCGAAGAACCCGGAACCGAACAAGCCGGATTCGAAGGCTCCCGGCGGAGAACGGGAAGAACCCGCCCCGCAGCTCACGTGACGCTTGGCTGAGTGCGCTCGATTGTCGAAGGCCGGACATCCTCCTTGGAGGATGTCCGGCCTTTCGCGGTGTGTGTTCTGTGTACTGATCGATCAGACGGCGGTGCTGGCTTCGACCAGGCCGATACGGTCGATGCGTTCGGTGCGGGTGATGAGCCGTTCGGTCGCATCGGTAGCAGTGAGCACGCTCAGCTCGTAGTGCAGTACCGCTCCGACACGAGTGCAGAATGCGGCGGATTCGTCCGCAGCATCGGGACATTCGGGGATGACCCGATCGACGATGCCGCCTGCGAGCAGATCGAAGGACCGTATCCCTTGACTGGCCGCCATCTCCGGAGCGTGCGTGATGTCGTGGAACATGATCGCGCTCGCCCCCTCGGGAGGTAAGGGCGACAGCCAACCATGGCGGGCCGCCAGCACTCGATCGGCCGGAATCAGTGCCAGGGCGCCGCCGCCGGTGCCCTGCCCGAGCAGGAGGGAAATGGTGGGGACCTCGAGTGAAATCATGTCGGCTATGCACCGAGCGATCTCGCCGGCCAATCCACCTTCTTCGGCTTCCTTCGACAATGCCGCGCCTGCCGTGTCGATGATCGTCACCAACGGCAGGTCAAGTTCTGCGGCAAGCCGCATCCCTCGCCGAGCTTCCCGCAGAGCGCCGGGGCCGAGTGGGGAGTGCGCAGTCTGTCCGCGTCGGTCCTGTCCGAGAAGGACGCAGGGCATGTCGCCGAAGCGAACGAGCGCGAGCATGATGCCGGGATCGTTCTCGCCTTGGCCGGTTCCGTTGAGCGGGAGCATGTCCGAGGCGGAATTGAGCAGCACCTCGCGGATCCCCGGTCGATCTTCGCGCCGGGATGCGACGACGGATTCCCAGGCTGACGTATCGGGTGGGCAGTCGTACGAGCACGGGTCACTCGGCAACGAGTACCCACGACGTCTCGAGGTGATGATGCGCAATGCGCGGTCGACGATTTCGGCGAGCTGGTCTGGCGGCCTCACCGCATCGATGAGTCCGTGCTCGTGAAGGTTCTCCGCTGTCTGGACACCGACGGGGAAAGGTGAGTTGTACAAAGCCTCGAACACCCGGGGGCCGAGGAATCCCACGAGGGCTCCTGGCTCCGCGATCGTCACGTGACCGAGTGACCCCCAGGACGCGAATACGCCTCCGGTGGTGGGGTTTCGGAGGTAGACGATGTAGGGCAGGTGCGCTTCTTTGTGCTTGATGAGCGCCGCGGTGATCTTGACCATCTGCAGAAATGCCGTTGTCCCCTCCTGCATACGCGTTCCTCCGGAGGTGGGAAGCGCAAGAAGGGGCAGCTGCTCTTGCGTCGCTCGACGGATGGCGACGACGAGGCGTTCGCCCGCCGCCACGCCGATCGATCCGCCGAGAAAACCGAACTCGCAGACGATGATTGCCACACGGCGGCCTCGGACGGAGGCGCTTCCGGTCAGGACGGACTCGTCGAGCCCGGTCTTCTCCTGCGCCCGCAGAAGTGCTTCGGCGTAATCGGAGTCGGTCGCGACGGGGATCGGAGGGGTATCCCACGACTCCCAGGTGCCGGCATCGATCACCAGGTCGAGCAAGTCGCGAGCCGTCAGGCGGTTCATCGGGTGAATCCTTGTAGCCACGACATGACTTCGTCAGTGTCTTCACCGAGCACCGGCGGTGCCGTGTGCCGGGTCTCCGTCACCTCGGTTCCGTCCGGATCGAAAAATCGAAGCGGCGGACCGGGCAGAGTGATGTTGCCGAGCGTGCTGTGGTCGACGTCGACGAGCAATCCCTGTGATCGGGTCTGTTCCCATTCGTACACTTCGGAGATCGTCCGAACCCGTCCTGCCGGTATTCCGATGCGGTCGAGTTCGGTCAGAAGCTCGTCACGCGAATACGGTTTGAAGGTACGTTCGATCAATTCGACTACCTGGAAATGATTCTCGACGCGTTCGGCGTTTGTTGCCATACCCGGTGCGTCTGGATCGAGTTCGAATCCTTCGCAGAATCTTCTCCACAGGCTTTCGCTGCCGACCGAGATCTGTACTGCGCCATCGCCGGTACGAAAGAGTCCGTACGGTGCGATGGAGGGATGGTGGTTGCCCTGCGCTGTGCCTACCTCGCCGGCGACGGTCCACTTCGTTCCTTGAAACGCATGAACACCGACTACGCTGGCCAACAGCGACGTTCGAACGACACGGCCTCTCCCCGTCTGTTCACGTTCCTTCAAAGCCGCGACGACGCCGAACGCCCCGTACATCCCGGCGAGAAGATCGGCGATCGGAACTCCGACTCGTTGAACGTCGTCCGGACTCGAGCCGGTCAGCGACATGAGTCCGGCCTCCCCCTGGGCGATCTGGTCGTAGCCGGCGCGGCCACCTTCCGGGCCGTCGTGGCCGAAACCGCTGATGGACAGGACGATCAGTCGAGGATTGAGTTCGGCCAGCCGCTCGGTGGAGAATCCGAGTCGATCGAGAACTCCGGTGCGGAAGTTCTCCATGAGAACGTCGGCGCGGCAGACGAGATCTTCGAGGGTTGCGCGCCCGCTGTCGGATTTGAGGTCGAGCGTGATCGACTTCTTGTTTCGGTTCGTGGAAAGAAAGTACGTCGATTCCCGTTGCGTGTTCGGTGGTTCCAGCGGTGGCTTCACAAATGGCGGCCCCCATCCACGGGTGTCGTCGCCGCCGTGAGGTGATTCGACCTTGATCACGTCGGCACCCAGATCGCCGAGCATCATTGCCGCGTGAGGACCCGCGAGTGCGCGCGTGAGGTCGACGACAATCACGTCGTGTAACGGACCACTACGAGCACTTGTGTTGTGAGGCTTCGAAGTCGAGTTCATGTCGCACCGCCGTGTTCTGGTGTAATTGGCTGAGCCAGTTGGTGGTTGAGGCCTCCGTAGTTCGGTCGACTCCGGTCCGCTGGACCGAGAAATCGGCCAGGGCCACTGAAGGAGGTATGTGCGGCCCGTCTTTCGAACCGTAAGCGCGCACCGGTCAGCGGCACATGGGTAACCTTGCCGATGACGGGTATCAGTGGTGGGTAAGAAGTGACGAACGCTCACCGCACGGCTGGATTGCGGTTGTATCGAACCGTAATTGGGGCGTTCTGTCAGCTCATCTCGTGCATCTTCATGACCTGCAGGGCGAGTGAGACGTTCAATCGAAGGACGGGGTCGTCGGTGAACGATCCGACGACACTCTCCAGCTTTCCGATTCTGTATCGCAACGTGTTGTAGTGCATATGAAGAGCCCGCGACGCCTCGGCGACGTTGCAATTGCAGTCGAGCAGCGTCTGGAGTGTCAGACGTAAGTCTGCGGCTTCGGCGTTGTCCGCCGACAGGGACTTCAGAACGTCATCGGTGAACGAACGTAGTTCGCTCTTGTCCGTCTGGAGCGAGAGGAGTCGGTGTACGCCGAGTTCGTCGAAGTGTGCAATCCGTCCGGGCCCGTTGATGCGTCGGCCGACGACCACGGCCGTACAGGCCTGGTCGTACGCAGCAGGTAGATCGGCCAGGGAGTAGATCACCCGGCTCACTCCCGTGCTGAAGGAGCGGCGGCCGCTGGTGCGATCTCCGGCAACCTTGCGCACCAACCCTTCGATGTCCCGAACCGCACGGTCGGTGCTGGTCGGCAAAAGCGTGACCACCTCGTGTCGAAACCCGACGGACGGCGCCGTCCGCTCGTGTGTGCGTACCACTTGTTGCCAGCCGTCACTGAGTCGATCCTGGTCCGTGCGAGTGGAGTTCGCGTGCTGGGATTCCGGGTGATCGACGTCGAGTTCTGCAACTACAACGACAAGTGGACGAGTGACATCCCACCCCAACTGAGTGAAGTGCGCGCTCACTTCCGCCGGCGAGCCGGCTTCGCCTATCAGTGCGTCGCGGAGAAAGTCGCCGCGGAACTTGGATTCCACTGCCGCAACTGCCAGCTGCTTGGTGACGGCCAGAGCAGCAACGGTGGCTGCTCGCTCCAACGCCTGAACGACGACTGCTCCGAGTTCGTGGGTGCCGGCGTACGCAACCATTCGGCCATGGTCGGTGCCGCCGGCCACCACGCGGGTGAGCGCCAACTGACCAGGAAATCCCTTGGGCGCGTTCTGTAAACCGACAGCGACCCGTTCGGTCAGGAATCTTCCGGTGCTTTCGAACAACGGAAGCGCGTTCAGTGCAGCTGAATCCCCGGCCTCGGTCAATACCCTTCCGTCCGGCGAGCAGATCAGAACGCTGACGTCGAAAAGCGCGGCGAATTCTGCTGCAATCTGGGGTAGATCGCCACCTTCCAAGACGATCGAAGTCAACGAGCGGTGAAGACGGTCGGCAATGTCGAGTGCCGCAGACTGCTTCGCCACCAACTTGGTGAAGACCTCCGAGATCACCTCGTCGAACCCTGCGGTGACGGGAAGAACCAACAACGGCAGCCCTCGCTGCTCTGCCATGTGCAGCATGGCTTCCGGCAGTTCGTCGAGATAGCGGCCGGTTTTCACGGCAAGTGCCGCGACCCCTCGGCGTGCAAGACCGTCGACGAGGTCGCTGAGATCGGTATCGTCGAGAAGCTCTCCGGTTCGCCCGTAGCGCAGCGGGAACCCGGTAGTCACCAACAGTTCGTTCGGCTTCACCCAAGCGAGGATGTCCGGTACTTCCATCACGTTCACCGATTGGACGAGGTGGCGCAACCCCCCGTGCCCGGCAAGGACTTCGGCTCCATGCAGACTGGGCAGCTCGAGGACATCCCGAACCGTCAACCTGTAGTCGCCACCTTCTGGCAAATGTTGAAGCTCTTCGCTCGAATATTTGGCAGATCTATCCATGTCGCGAGACTACGCGCGATCACGCTGCGAACATTGTCAACAGTTGACGAAAATGTCCTCTCGAAATGAGTAGATCTCGGATGTCTGCCAACTATCGAGGTCCGAATTGGCGATCGCCCGCGTCTCCGAGTCCAGGTACCAGGAAAGCATTTTCGTTCAGGCCGTCGTCGATGCTCGCAGTGAGGAGCCTGACTGGATGGCCGGACTTCCTCAGCGCTTCGATCCCTTCCGGAGCCACGACGACACATATTGCAGTCACGTCGGTGGCTCCGCGTGCGATTAGCAGATCGATTGTGCGGATGATGGATCCACCGGTCGCCAACATCGGATCGAGGACGTAGACGGGGGTGTCCGACAGATCGGCAGGCAGGGACTCGAGATACGGAACCGGTTGGTGTGTCTTCTCGTCTCGTGCCATTCCCACGAAACCTACGCCTGCCTGCGGAATGAGGGCACTCGCCTGTTCGACCATGCCGAGGCCCGCTCGCAAGACCGGTACCAGGAGCGGTGGATTTGCCAGCCGCACTCCCAGCGTCGGAGCAACTGGCGTCTCGATGTCGAACTGTTCCACTTCTGCGCCGCGCATGGCCTCGTAGACCAACATATGGGTCAGTCTGCGCAGGGCGGACCGGAACGTTGCGTTGTCGCTGCGAGCGTCGCGCATGGTCGTGAGCAGCGACGCCGCCAGCGGATGGTCGACAACAGTGGTGTCCATGGACGAATCGTAAGTGAGAACCGATGGGGCGGCGTGCAACCGGTGAATCGGAGTCGAAATAACCAATCACGGTTTTCGTTTGGGCAAGTATTGACGATGCCGAAGGGTTCGAGTCGTCATAGCGTGGTCGGCATGGCAGTTCCGAACCGCTCGGCTGGACTGGGCGCCGGGAGCTGTCAAGGCCCAATTTTGCCTCCACGATTCCCTATACAAGGAGATGCCAATGCCCGAAGCAATCGAGGTCCGTAAGGTTCCGCTACACAGCGTCTCCGACGCCAGTGAGCTCGCCAAGCTGATCGACGACGGTGTCCTCGAGGCCGACCGCGTCATTGCAGTCATCGGCAAAACCGAGGGTAACGGCGGCGTCAACGACTACACGCGCATCATCGCGGACCGAGCGTTTCGAGAGGTTCTCTCCGCCAAGGGTAATCGCAGCCCCGAAGAGGTGGCGGAGGTGCCGATCGTCTGGTCCGGCGGCACGGACGGTGTGATCAGCCCGCACGCGACGATCTTCGCGACGGTACCGGCAGACAAGGTCACCAAGACCGACGAGCCGCGCCTGACCGTGGGTGTCGCGATGAGTGAGCAGTTGCTGCCCGAGGACATCGGTCGTACGGCGATGATCACCAAAGTGGCTGCGGCAGTGAAAGATGCGATGGCCAATGCCGGCATCACCGATCCCGCCGACGTGCACTACGTACAGACCAAGACTCCGTTGCTGACAATCCACACCATCCGTGACGCCAAGAGTCGCGGCAAGACGGTGTGGACCGAACAAACTCACGAGTCGATGGACCTGTCCAACGGCGGTACGGCCCTCGGGATCGCGGTTGCGCTCGGCGAAATCGACATGCCGTCCGACGAGGATGTCATGCACAGCCGCGAACTCTTCTCTTCTGTCGCATCCTGCTCGTCCGGCGTCGAGTTGGACCGGGCTCAGATCGTCGTCGTCGGTAATGCACGTGGCGTCGGCGGACGCTACCGGATCGGCCACAGCGTGATGAAGGATCCGCTCGACCAGGACGGAATCTGGGCGGCGATCCGTGACGCCGGGCTCGAACTTCCGGAGCGGCCGCACTCGAGCGACCTGGACGGTCAACTCGTCAACGTGTTCTTGAAGTGCGAGGCCAGTCAGGACGGAACGGTCCGTGGCCGTCGTAATGCGATGCTCGACGATTCCGACGTGCACTGGCACCGCCAGATCAAGTCGTGTGTCGGTGGAGTCACTGCCGCTGTCACCGGTGATCCGGCTGTGTTCGTGTCGGTCTCGGCAGCGCATCAGGGCCCCGAGGGTGGCGGCCCTGTCGCCGCGATCGTCGACCTCGGTCAGTAACAGGCAAGAACCTCGCTGGAAACCTCGACAGTCGCGCCGCCACCGGTAATTCGTCCTCGAATCAGTTGCCGGTGGCGGCGAGTCCGCTCCGGCGCACCCCACTTCACTGCTTGAAAGGATTCACGATGGTTCATGCTGCTGACCCTGTCGACGAGAGCGTTTCCGGTGCGCCCGAAAATCGCGAGCTCGTCATGGCCGATGCGGTCACGCTCAGTGGTCTGATACGCAGGCGTGAAGTGTCATGTGTCGAGGTGATGGACAGCTTCCTCGACCAGATCGAAGCACATAACCCGGCGGTGAACGCGATAGTTGCCTTGCGGGATCGGGAAGCGTTGGCGGCGGAGGCGCGCGAGCGTGATTCGCAGTTGGCGAGTGGGCAGTATCTCGGTTGGATGCACGGGTTTCCGCATGCAGTGAAGGATCTTTCGGCAGCCAAGGGTCTGCCGTTCACCTCCGGGTCGCCGATGTTCGCGGACCGAATCGCCGAAGAGGACGACCTGTTCGTCAAGCGGATCAAGTCTGCCGGTGCCATTGTGATCGGCAAGACGAACACCCCGGAGTTCGGGCTCGGATCCCAGACGTACAACCCGGTGTGGGGTACTACGGTGTCTCCGTACGACAATTCGCGCACTGCCGGCGGTAGCAGCGGAGGCGCCGCAGCGTCGCTGGCGCTTCGCATGCTGCCGGTCGCTGACGGAAGCGATTACATGGGTTCGCTCCGAAACCCGTCGGCGTTCAACAACGTCGTGGGGTTTCGACCATCGTGGGGTCGGATACCGGAGACGGGATGGATCGCGCAAGGCGCGGTTGTAGGCCCGATGGGCCGAACCGTCACCGATGTGGCTCACCTGCTCTCCACGATGGCAGGGCCGGATGCTTATGCACCGCTGGGGATTCGTGAGGATCCCGCTGTGTTCACCGAAAGCCTCGCACGTGATCTGAAAGGCTCTCGGATCGCATGGGTCGGTGACTGGAACGGTTACCTGGCAACCGAACCTGGAGTTCTCGAGTTGTGTGAATCCTCGTTCGAGGTCTTCGAACAGTTGGGATGCCGCGTCGAGGCGGCGCTTCCCGACTTCAAACCCGAGGACATCTGGCAACTGTTCTTGCGATGGCGTTGGTGGGCGCAGCTCGGCTTGATCGATCAGTACAACGACCCGAGCTTGCGTGAGTTGATGAAGCCCGAACTGTTGTGGGAACTCGAGCATGCCGTCACACTCTCGGCACTCGACGTGACCAAGGCTGCCGAGGCCCGCAACGGCTGGCTGTCGGCCATTACCAAGATGTTCGAAACGTACGACTACATTCTCGCGCCGAGTGCTCAGGTGTTTCCTTTCGACAAGAACACTCACTGGCCCGAGACCGTCGACGGGCGGTCGATGGACACGTATCACCGGTGGATGGAGACGGTTGTTCCCTGGACGATGGCCGGAGTTCCGGTTGCGGGGATGCCGGTCGGCTTCGACGATCGTTCGCTCCCCATGGGTATCCAGATCATCGGTCGGCACGGCGCCGACGTGGACGTACTCCAACTCGCCTACGCATTCGAGCAGGCAACCCAGTGGGTCGAGCGGGTTCTTCCGCCCGCACTCCACGTGAACTGACTCATCTATTTCGAACGTATCCAGTTGGGAGAGAACGACGATGGCTTCGGCATTGTGGCACGGGTTCGCGGACATGGGCGCTGTGGAGAAGAACGGCGCGTTTGTCGTCTCTCGCGGTGAGGGGGCGTACATCTGGGACCGCGAGGGCACTCGGTATCTGGATGCGACGGCGGGCTTGTGGTTCACCAATGTCGGGCACGGGCGCGCCGAGATCGCGGATGCGGTGGCGGCTCAGTTGTCGAAGATTGCGCATTTCTCGAATTTCGGTGATTTCGTTCCCGAGACGACGCAGGTGTTGGCGGAGCGGTTGGCGACGATTGCGCCGGTTGCCGGGAGCAAGATCTTTTTCACTTCGGGTGGTTCGGATTCGGTGGACACTGCGGCGAAGCTCGCTCGTCGGTATTGGCATGAGGTGGGGCAGCCGGATAAGGCCATCATTGTCGGTCGTCAGAAGGCGTATCACGGAATGCATGTTGCGGGAACGGCTCTGGCGGGTATTCCGGTGAACCGTGAGGGTTACGGCGAGCTGATGGCGGATGCGGCGACGGTCGGTTGGGATGATGCGAAGAGTCTGCTCGAGTTGATCGAGCGGGTCGGTGCGAACAAGATCGCGGCGTTCTTCGCGGAGCCGATCATCGGTGCGGGTGGGGTGTATCTTCCGCCGGAGGGGTATCTGGCGGAGGTGCGTGACATCTGCCGCGAGCACGACATTCTGTTTGTGGTCGACGAGGTGGTGACCGGTTTCGGTCGTATCGGCGGCGAGTGGTTCGCGTCCACTCGTTTCGATTTGCAGCCTGACATGATGACCACGGCAAAGGGTTTGACGTCGGGTTACGTTCCGATGGGTGCGGTGTTCATCGCGCCGCGGGTGGCGGAGCCGTTTTATGCGGGTTCGTGGTGGCGTCATGGTTACACGTACGGCGGGCATGCCGGTGCTGCTGCGGCGGCGATGGCGAACCTCGACATTGTCGAGCGTGAGAATTTGCTTGGGGAGTCGAAGCGTCTGGAGGCGTCGTTGCATAGGCATCTGCAGCCGTTGGCGGAGCATCCGCGGGTGGCGGAGGTTCGTAGTGGGCTCGGTGCGGTCGCTGCGGTGCAGTTGGTTGATCCGGCTGAGGCGTTGCCGTTTGTGAAGACGTTGCGTGAGCACGGTATTTCGGGGCGTGCTGCGGGTCAGGGTGCGATGCAGATTTCGCCGACGTTCGTGATGACCGATGATCAGGTCGCGGAGATGGCAGCAGGGATCCTCGCAGCCCTCGGTTAGTTACCTCGTTTTCCGTTGACAGACATCGTGTTACGGAATCATTAAGCCGGCGAAAATGTTGGGGCCCGTCCTATCGTGGTCCCAATTTTCGTCGAAACTGTCTCCAGCACTGACGATGACCCCTGCCCGCATCATCTGTCACCATTGTTGCCAATCTCGGTGAGCGGGTTCTGGCAGATTGTCATCACGTCCAAATCTTGGTGCTGTATTAGCGTTTCACTCCAGACACGGTGTTTGTGAGCTGGGGCACAAAGCATTTCGAACACCTTCCTCCTTCGCGAAAGGTCTCGTCATGCCGATCTGGACGTTGCACGGAGATGGGAAGAACATCGGGCCCGGTGAAGTGGTTGCTCCCGGCGAGCGACTCAGTTGGGCGAGAACCATCGGGTTGGGTGGTCAACATGTCGTGTCGATGTTCGGCGCGACGTTCGTGTTCCCGATCATCATGGGCCTCAATCCTCAACTTGCCGTGATGATGTCGGGATTTTGTACGCTCTTCTTCCTCCTGGTGGTCAAGGGGCACGTCCCCAGTTACCTCGGTACGTCCGCGGCCTTTGTCGGCGGTGTCGCCGCTATTCGTGCCCAGGGCGGAACGACGGCGGAAGTGACCGGTGCGATTCTGGTGTCGGGGTTGGTTCTGGGATTCGTCGGTATCGCCATCCACTTTCTCGGCGGTGGCGTTATCAGTACAGCGCTACCGCCGGTGGTCACCGGCGCAGTGGTGATGTTGATCGGTTTCAACCTGGCGCCGGTTGTCGCGGGGCTGTACTGGCCGCAGGACCAGTGGGTGGCACTGATCGTGATGGTGGCACTGATCGTGATGAGCGTTGCGCTACGCGGTTTCCTGGGACGTATCGCCATTCTGGTCGCGCTGGTTTTCGGTTACATCTTCTCGTGGGTCCTGGACCGGGTCTCCGGTCCGATCACGTCTGCCAGTGGTAGTGGCGCACCCACCGAGCACTTTCGTGTCAACTGGGATTCGGTGCACTCGGCGTCCTGGTTCGGCCTGCCGCCGTTCTCGGACGAAGCCAACGGAATCGTCGGTATTCACGCTCCCTCGTTCAGTCTCACGTTCATCGTCCTGGTCCTTCCCGGTGTCATCGCACTGGTCGCGGAAAACGCCGGCCACGTCAAGGCAGTCGCAGAGATCACGGGCGACGATCTCGACCCGTACATCGGACGCGCAATTGCCGGTGACGGTTTTGCCACCGCCATCGCCAGCGCAGTAGGCGGCTCCCCCACGACGACACACGCCGAGAACATCGGTGTCATGGCAGCGACCCGGGTGTACTCGACCGCCGCGTACGTGATTGCCGGTTTCATCGCGATCCTGCTCGGCTTCTCGCCCAAGTTCGGAGCAGTCATGGCAGCGACGCCCGGCGGCGTTCTCGGCGGAATTCTTGTGGTTCTGTTCGGCATGATCGGTCTGCTCGGCGCCAAGATCTGGAAAGAGAACGGTGTCGACTTCGGGAATCCG
Source organism: Rhodococcus sp. IC4_135 (assembly GCF_011602025.1). Lineage (NCBI taxonomy): Bacteria > Bacillati > Actinomycetota > Actinomycetes > Mycobacteriales > Nocardiaceae > Rhodococcus > Rhodococcus sp. IC4_135. The sequence continues at coordinate 422,508 of NZ_JAAOLG010000003.1, read as the reverse complement.
CTGAATCTGATGCCGATCGCCGCCGGCCTGATCATCGGTATCGGCGATACGGCTCTGAAGTTCAGTGACACCTTCTCGCTCGGAGGCATCGCGCTCGGCACCATCGTCGTGATCGTGATGTACCACTTCTGCCAGCTCGTAGGGTCCTGGAACCCCGAACTGAACCGGCCCACGTCCGGCCGACGGCCGAGCACGACCCCGGGGGCGAATGCGTCAGATGACGAACGGGAAGAGCCCGTGGCGCAGCTCACGTGATGCCAAGTTGAATGTATGCCAGGTATGACCCGTGACCGTTGTCACATCTGCACAAAACGTGAAGTGACTCATAGAGGCAGGATTGAGTAATGAAACCGTCGCCGCTGACTTATCACCGACCGTCCTCGGTCGAGGACGCGTGCCGAATCCTCTCCGAGGTCTCTCACGAGGGGAAGGTGCTCGCCGGCGGGCAGTCGCTTGTGCCGCTGCTGTCCATGCGCCTCGCCGCCCCCGCCCACATCGTCGACATCGGATCGATCCCGAACCTCGCTTCGGTGACCTCGTCCGAAGACACAGGAGTGCGGTTCCAGGCCTTGGCCACGCACTCGGTGCTGGCGGCTGACGAAGGTGCTCGTCGAGTTCAGCCTCTACTGAACCGTGCTCTGCAGTTGGTAGCGCACCCCACGATCCGTAACCGCGGGACGAGCGTCGGCTCCATCGTCCACGCCGACCCGTCGGCGGAGATGCCGGCAGTCCTGACACTGCTCGGGGGCAGCGTGACCGTCCAGTCGGTGCGTGGCACCCGCGAGATCGCGTCGACGGATCTCTTCGCCGGTCCTCTCGAGTCGAGCCTGGAATCGGACGAGATCGCGGTGTCGGTGTCGGTGCCGGCCGCCGAGCCCGGCGTGGGAACCGCCATCGACGAGATCGCGCGTCGTCACGGTGACTACGCACTGGTCGGCGTCGTTGCGCGTATTCGCGTGGTCGACGGTCTGGTGGCCGAAGCACACATGACGTACGTGTCCGCCGGAGAACTGGGTCAGGTCGTGGACTACACGGACGTGCTGGCGGGGGCGTCGGCGACGGATCAGCGAGACCCGCGATGGCGCACTCTCGGAGAATGCGCCCGCGCGCAGATAGATACCGAGGCAGACATTCACGGGACGGCGGCGTACCGCTCGCAGTTGGTGTCCGCGCTCACGGCGCGGGTCGGCTTCGCGGCGGCAACGGATGCTCTCAGTGAGAACGCAGTACTGGCAGGAAAGTGGTGACAATGTCCAAAAACGATCGCTCCATCGATGATCAACTTGCCGAGTTGGCAGCAGACACCGGTGAGCACCATGTGGCCGTGACGTTCACGCTCAACGAGGTGACGAGCACCGTCGTTCTTCCCTCCCGCACTTTGGCTTCGGATGCCATTCGTCACCACCTCCGTAAGACGGGCACGCACGTCGGTTGTGAACACGGCGTGTGTGGTGCGTGCACCGTGCTGCTCGACGGAAAGCCGGTTCGGTCCTGCCTCGTCCTCGCTGCCAGCCTCGAAGGTCGATCGATCACGACCGTCGAAGGCCTCGTCGAGCCGGACGGTACTTTGCATCCGGTTCAGCAGGCGTTCAAGGATTGTCACGGTTTGCAGTGCGGATTCTGCACACCGGGATTCGTGACGACCATCGCGGCGTTTCTCGAGGAGAACCCCAATCCCACACGTGAGGAAGCAACCGACGCGATCGCGGGAAACCTCTGCCGTTGTACGGGATACCAGAACATCAGGGCGTCGGTTCTGCGCGCAGCCGAGATCAAGCGTGAACGGGCCGGGCAGTTCCCGCTCGGAATCGACGACGCGTCCACTCGGGAGGCGTTGGATCGCAAGGTGCGGGGAACGACGAATCCCGTCGGAGGACGGGCGGGTAAGGCATGAGTACTCCGGTCAAACCAGCAAAGCGTAACGGGGCGAAACACCCCGCTTCCGATCATTCGACGGCCGATCATTCGGTTGCCGACGACGGCAAGTTCTTCGGTAAACCGATTCCGCGCGAGGAAGATACGCGTCTGCTCAGCGGTCAGGGGCGATATCTCGACGATCTGGGCCACAACGCGCTGATCGCGGCATTCGTCAGGTCGCCGCACGCTCATGCGCGAATCATCGACATCGACATCGACCAGGCGCTGGAAGTGCCTGGTGTGCATGCCATCTACACCTACGAAGATCTCCTGGCCGATACGCCGGAAATGGCGGAGAACCTGCCACTGCTCATTCCGCATCCGGGAATCATCGCTCCGCGCAACGGGTATCCCCTCGCGAAGGACGAGGTGAAGCATGTCGGCGAAGCCATCGCCATGGTGGTCGCCGACAACCGGTACATCGCCGAGGACGCTTGCGCGAAGATCGACGTCACCTACGAGGCGCTGAAGCCTGTAGTGGGGATCGACGTCGCTCGCACCGCCGCCAACGCCGTCCACGCCGACGTTCCGGACAACGTCGCCGCCCACCTGCAGCACGGGTTCGGAGATCTGGATGCCGAACTGGCCGCCGCGCCGCACCGACTGACGCTGGATCTCGAAATCGAGCGTTCGGCTTCCATGCCGATGGAGGGCAAGGGTGTCTACGCGCGCTGGGACGGCGACGAGAACACCCTCACGTTCTGGACCTCCACCCAGACCTCCACGTCCGCCCGCGCCGCAATCGCCGCGCGATTGGGGATGGCGCTGAACAAGGTTCACTGCATCGCTCCTGACGTCGGCGGCGGATTCGGCGTCAAGATCGTTCACCCGTGGCCCGAAGAAGTGATGATCACGTGGGCCGCTCGACGCCTCGGCCAGGCCGGTATCTCCTGTGAGGTGAAGTGGGTCGAGGATCGCCGTGAGCACTTCATCTCGAGCGCGCACGAGCGTGGGCAGATCCAGAAGGTCGACATCGGATTCGATGACGAGGGTCGCCTGTTGGCGTTCGACTTCACGTTCTGGCACGACAACGGTGCCTACCTGCCGTACGGGATCATCGTCATGATCAACACCGCGACGCAGGTTCTCGGGCCGTACAAGCCGAAGTCGTTCCGGGTCAACGCCTATTCGCTGTACACCAACACGGTCATCGTGACCCCGTACCGAGGCGCCGGACGTCCGCAGGCCGTGTTCGCGATGGAGCGATCCATGGACGCCATCGCCAAGTACTTGAACAAGGACAAGATCGCGGTGCGGGAGGCGAACTTCATTCGCCCCGAAGACATGCCGTACGACTTCGGCCTGATGTTCCAGGACGGACGCCCGTTGATCTACGACACGGGTGACTACCAGGCAGGCATCGACAAGCTCAAGAAGCTCATCGACTGGGACGGATTTCCCGAGTACCAGAGGAAGGCTCGCGCCGAAGGTCGGTCGGTCGGCATCGGTATCGGTGCGTACGTCGAGGGAACCGGACCCGGACCCTACGAAGGCGCGCACGTAGTGGTCGAGACATCCGGAAAGGTCAAGGCCGCAACAGGCTTGACGACGCAGGGCCAAGGCCACCAGACCGCGTTCGCCCAGATCGTTGCGGACGACCTCGGAGTCAAGGTCTCCGACGTCGAGATCGTCACCGGTGACACCCGCCGGTTCGGTTATGCCGTCGGCACTTTCGCCTCGCGTGGTGCAGTCATGTCTGGTTCGGCCTTCCATGTCGCGGCGCAGATGGTCGCGGAGAAGGCGAAGAAGATCGCATCCGGAATCCTGGATCTGCCGGAAACCGACCTGGAACTCCGGGAAGGCCACGTGTGCAAGATCGGCACCGAGGCCGGCGTGGAGGGTACATCCGTTCCGCTGAGTGTTGTTGCCGTGCTGTCGAACCCGCTACGATATGCATTCGACCGTGAGTCGAAGCTGGCTACCGGTTTCGCCAAGACCGACACGGACATGTCGAAGCCGCCGATTCCCGAGGGTGAGCAGCCCGGCCTGGAAGCCACAGGCTACTACTCGCCGCCCAGTTCCACCTTCGCCTCGGGAGTGCACGCGGCGATCGTCGAAACCGATCCCGTGACAGCCGAGATCACTGTCCGTCGTTACGTCGTCATCCACGACTGCGGAAACGTGATCAACCCCCGCATCGTCGAAGGCCAGGTCATGGGCGCCGTCGCGCAGGGTATCGGCGGCGCACTCTACGAGCGGATCGTCTACGACGAGCACGGCCAGATGCTCAATGCGTCGTACATGGACTTCCTGATGCCGTTCGTCACCGAGATGCCGGATTCGCTCGAGATGGATCACACCGTCACGCCGTCGGGACTCAACCCACTCGGAATGAAGGGCGCCGGTGAAGCCGGTGTGATCCCGACCAGCGCCGTCATCGCGGCCGCCATCGAGGACGCCGAAGGAATCTCGATCACGTCCATGCCCATTTCACCGTCCGAACTGTTCGAACTTCGACTCGCACATGCGGGTTCGTCATCAGAGGAGAATGCATGAGAATCGCCGGCACCGCGCAGCTGACGGCACCTCGCGAAGAGGTCTACGACAAGCTCCAGGACGGTCGTGTACTGGCCGCGACCATTCCCGGTGTGCAGTCGCTCGAGCAGCTCACGGACAATCACTACAAGCTCTCCATCATGGCGGGAGTCGCGTCGATCAAGGGCGTGTACGACGGCGAGGTTGTTCTGTCGCAACAGAATCGGCCGAATTCGTTTGTCATGACGGCTTCGGGGGCTGGTGCTCCCGGCACGGTGAAGGCGGACGTCACGGTCACGTTGACGGAGAACGAGGGTGGCACGCTGCTTTCGTACGACGCCGACGCCGTGGTCGGCGGGATGGTCGGGGGTGTCGGGCAGCGCATGATCACCGGTGTCGCCAAGAAAATGGCGGGGGTGTTCTTCAAGAGCATCGACGGCGTCATTGCCAACGGAATCCCCGAGAAGGTCACTGCCGCCGTGGCGGCGGCCGTACCGGCAGTTGCGGTCGAGGGGGCGCCGGTAGTTTCCGGCGCCGTCACGGCGCCAGCGGTTCTTCCGGCCGGTGTGCCGGCAGCGGGCGGCACCGATGCTCGCACGGTGATGGTCAGCGCCGTCGTCGGTGCGGCGATTGCTTTGTCAGGTGTTGCTATAGGCGGATTCCTGGCCCGTTCTGGGTGTCGCGAGTAGTTCACCGGAGTGTCAGCAGCTGTTTCACGATGAGGGAAACGCCCCGAACCGACCAGGTTCGGGGCGTTTTTCACGTCCGCGTAACCCACATGGGCGCCGGCGAAGATCCGCTCGTGATCGTGCGCCGAACCTTGGTCCCCCGATTCGGCGAATTGTGACAAAGAATCCGCTCTTCCGAACCTGTGGAATAGCACTACACGTCAGGTACGAGCCACTTACCGGCTAGGCCACAACCGTCGATCGGTACCAGACGAGACGAGCCAAAGATCCCAGGAGGAAGCGTGGAACCCAGGAAGATTCGGGTCGGTATCGATACCGGCGGAACGTTCACCGACATCGTGGCAGTGGACGACGAAACCGGCGCCATCGTCACCACCAAGACCCCGTCCACCCCGGCGGACCCCGCCGAGGGCTTTCTCGCCGGTATCGAGAAGGTACTCGCCAAGCTCGGTGAGAGTGGCGACTCGATCGGCGCCGTCAGCCATGGCACGACGGTTGCGACCAACAAGCTGCTCGAAGGCAAGGTCGAGAATCTCGGCTTCATCACCACCGAGGGCTACGAGCACGTTCTCGAAATCGCTCGTCAGTCGGTGCCGGACGGTTACGGCAACTCGTACTTCTGGGTCAAGCCCGAACGCATCGTCCCCGCCGATCGTGTACGCACCGTCGGTGGACGCCTTTCCTTCGACGGCAGCGAGATTCGTCCGCTCGACGAAGAGAGCGTCCGCAGCGCAGCGCAATTCTTCAAGGACCGTGGCATCCGGACCATCGGCGTCTGCCTCATGCACTCGTACGCCGATCCGACGCACGAGGAGCGCGTACGCGACATCCTCTTCGAAGTCTTCCCCGATGCGACGGTGAGCATCTCGAGCCAGGTGCTGCGTGAGTACCGCGAGTACGAGCGGTCCATCACCACACTCGTGGACGCCGCGGTCAAGCCGAACATCCGCAACTACGTGAACAACATCGCGAATCGCCTGCGTGAGTTCTCGACCACCGACGGCGAACCCCGCGACATTCCGTTCTACGTCATGAAGTCCAACGGCGGTGTTCTCTCGGCCAAAGAGGTTGTTCACCAGCCTATTACGACAGTACTTTCGGGACCGGCTGCCGGTGCTCTCGGTGCCGCGCTGATCGCCGATGCGGCCGGCGTCGAGCAGGTATTGACCTGTGACGGCGGTGGAACATCGACGGACGTCACCGTCGTGGTTCGGGGCGAGCCCGCGCTGACCACCGAAGGGCGAGTGGGCAACTACCCGTCGAAGATCCCGATGATCGACGTCGTGACCGTCGGTGCCGGCGGTGGCTCGATCGCGTGGATGACGCCGGAACACACCCTCCGAGTCGGCCCTCAGTCGGCAGGCGCCGATCCCGGCCCGTTGTGCTACGGCAAGGGCGGCAGCGAACCGACCATCACCGACGCGCACGTCCTGCTCGGACGCATCCCACCCCACCTGCTCGGTGGCGAGATCCCTCTCGACACAGAACTGGCACGCAAGGGTCTCGAAGAGCTTGCAACACAGCTCAGTCTGGGCTTCGAGGAGTGTGCGGTCGGCGTCCTCGAGGTCTCGGCATGGAACCAGGCCAACGCCCTGCGTCAGATCACGGTCAAGCGTGGCCTCGACGTTCGTGACTTCACCCTCGTGACGTTCGGCGGCTCCGGCTCCCTGCTCGCCTGCCGTCTCGTCGACATCCTGGGACTGAAAGACGTTCTTGTCCCGCTCAATCCGGGTAACGTCTCCGCGTTCGGTCTGCTGACGGTCGATGTCCGCAACGACTACGTCCAGACGCATGTGAGTCGTCACGACCGGTTGAAGGCAGAAGACCTGCAGAGCCAGTTCGACGCGTTGGCCGGCGAAGCCGAGATCGCGCTCGCCGAAGAAGGATTCGACGAGACGCAGCGCAAGTACTCCCGTACTGCGGATCTACGTTACCTCGGTCAGGCCTTCGAGGTTCGCGTCCCGGTGGCGGAAGGTACCGTCACGGCGCAGATCATGGACGACGCGGCCGAAGCGTTCCACCAGGCGCACCGCGAGCTGTACGGCTACGACTTCCGGGGAGACCCGTCGCAGCACGTCGAGTGGGTCAACCTGCGCGTGAGTGGCATCGGCCCGATCAAGCGTCCGACGCTCAAGGAGATCCCCGCCGGCACCGGCGCCGACTCGGCTCTAACCGGTTCGCGTCAATCGTATTTCGACAGCTGGGTCGAAACGGCTACCTACGACCGCACGCTGCTCGGTGCGGGTGACGTCATCGAAGGACCGGCCGTGATCGAGGAGTTCAGCTCGACTGTCCCGATCCATCCCGGATTCTCGGCACGTATCGACACCTTCGGGAACATTCGTATCTCGAAGTCTTCCGACTCGAACGGAGTGAAGTGATGACCGCCATTCTCGATGCTGCTGCTGCCACCGCGGCCAAGCCGTACCGACTCACCGCTACCGACGGCGCGTCACCTGATCCGATTCTGGTCGAGATCGTCGCCGGTTACCTCGCAAGCGTGGAAATGGAGGTCGAGACCTCCATTTCGCGCACCTCGCGCTCACCGATGATCCGTGACGCTCACGACTTCCGCGCGGGTATTCACGACCGGAACCTCCGCAAGCTCACGGGCCGTTCGTATTCCGCGCTGGTCCATCCGATCGCCCGGGACTTCCCGCTCGAGACGATGAAGCCGGGAGACGTGTACTTCCACAACGACGTCTACCTGTCCGAAGGTGGCATCGGACATCTCCCCGACCTGTGCGTCACGGTGCCTGTCTTCGCCCGCGTCACTCCCGATGCCGAGCCGAAAGTTGTTGCGTTCGTCCAGGCGTTCGGTCACCACGACGACATCGGCGGTTGCTGCCCCGGCTCCATGCCGTCCGGTGCCACCACGGTGTACGAAGAGGGACTGATGGTTCCGCCGATCAAACTGTGGGACCAGGGAGTTCCCAACGAGGCCGCGCTGCGCATCATGACGCGTAACTCCCGCATGCCGGATGCACTCGCCGCTGACCTCGACGCCGAGTGCTCGGCGTGCCTGATGGGTGCGCGTCGACTCACCGAACTCTTCGAGCGATACGGAGTCGACACCGTCGAGTCGTGCTTCGACGCGATGATGGACGCGACCACCGAGACGTACCGCCGCGAGATCCTCAGTAAGATCCCGGTCGGTGAGTACACGTGGGAGGACTACGCCGAGCACGACGGCGTCGACGAGCCGATGCTCCACATTCAGCGCATCACGCTCACGAAGACGAGGCCGGAGGACGAGGGCGGCGAGCGACTCATCCTGGACTTCAACGGAACCGGACCGCAGGCGAAGGGTCCGATCAACCACTGCGGTGACTACGCGGACGGAAACTTCCTCATCAAGTGGTTGGCCCCGATTCTGCGTAACCTCGCGGACACCCCGGAGCGCATGGCCGAACTGGATGTCAACGAGGGCGTCGTACCGCTGATCGAGATGAAGTTCCCCGAGAAGGGAACATTGATCACCCCGATCTTCCCTGCCCCCACCAACGCTCGCACGTTTGTCATCCTCCGTCTGCTCGGAGTGCTGGCCGGCGTCGTCGCCAAGGCTGTGGACGGAAACATGCCTGCTGATCAGGAGACCATCAGGTACACCGGTGTGTACGGCGAGGACTTCGAGGGTCACTCGTACCTCATGCGTGAGGTGCTCGGCGGCGGTTCCGGCGGACGCTACTACGCCGACGGTGAGGACACGATTCACGTCGTTCCCGACTCACGGAACCTGCCGACCGAATTCACCGAGAGCCGTTTCCCCTTCATCGTCGAGAAGCTGGGTCTGGCCATGGATTCCGGCGGAGCCGGACGCTACCGCGGCGGCCTGGGATACGAGAAGCACATCCGCATGCTCAAGGATGCGCACTTCATGTCCATCGCGGACCGTTCGATCCTCGCCTGCTGGGGAGTCAAGGGCGGCAAGGCCGGTCGGCCGTTCTCCGTCGTCCTGGATCCGGGTGGACCGAACGAGCGTGAGTTCGACGCACTGACCGACGCCGAGCCGATCAAGGCCGGCGAGGTCGTACGAATTCGTACCACCGGTGGCGGCGGTTGGGGAGATCCACTGGAGCGCCCGATCGAAGAGGTCTTGCGAGACATGCAGTGGCGCAAGGTTTCCGTCGAAGGTGCACGCGACGACTACGGTGTAGTCGTGATCGACGGTGACGAGCCGTCCGTCGACGAGGCTGCTACCACGGAGCTGCGGGATCAGTTGCGCTCGGAGCGCGGCGAGAACGAACCCTTCTTCGATCGGGGTCCGGGCTACGCGCAGCTTTCCGGTGGCGCCACCTCAGCGGTCTACGACTACGTCTAGGACGGAAAACTCTCATGGAGAACGGAATTGCTCGCGGCGCCGACATCGCGGTGATCGGCGCCGCGGGTAAGACCGGTGAGGCCGTCGTCGCTGCACTGCCGCCGAGCGTGACAGTGCGGCGACTGGTGCGAAAGGCACGAGTCGAGGGCGACTACGAGGTAGAACTCGAAACGGGTAGTGGGTTGCGCAAGGCACTTGCGGGGTGCAGAGGGGTGTACTTCATCGCCCCGAACGTCCATCCCGACGAGCCCGCACTGCTTCGCAATGCGCTGACGGCAGCGGCGTCGGCGGGAGTGGAACATTTTGTCTATCATTCGGTGGCGTGGCCGTTCAGCCCGTCCATGCCGCATCACCTGGACAAAGCCAGGTGTGAGGACGAACTGCATCGTTCGCCCTTGAAATGGACTGTGCTGCAGCCGTGTGCGTACGCGCAGAATTTCGAAGCGGTACTCACGGGTCGATCCGACACCATCGTCCTGCCGTACAGCGCGGACACGAAGTTCTCGTTCGTGAGTTTGTCAGATGTGGCGGCCGTGGCCGCGGTTGTTCTGAGCGAGGGCCCGGGCGAGCATCACGGAGCGACGTACGAAGTGGGCGGCCCGGAATCGCTCAGTGTCATGGAGGTGGCACAGATGGTGGAAAAGCAGACGTCACGTACCGTCGCGATAGATCAGATCAGCGTGGATCGGTGGCGCGAGCAGATCGGCAGTGGTCTGGATGTCAACGCCAGTTCACGATTGGCTGCGATGTTCGAGTTCTACAACCACCACGACTTCCTTGCGGGCAGTGCTGCCGTCGAACTGCTTTTGGGTCGCCGACCGATGGGCGTCGAGAGCCTGATTCGGTGACGCTTGCTACGCGATGCCTCCTGCCGCCCAGACCACCAGCGGTGGCAGGGCGGCGAGGATCAGGCAGACCGTTCCGTTGAGCCACTTGTGCTCCACCGTGACGGCGGCGAACTCGCGCAAGGTCGCGCTCGGCAGGTAGTACCGAGCGGTGTGGGAACCGATGACTTCCGCATCCAGATCGAGGCTCCGGGCAAACGTCGCGGTTCGCAGTATGTGGAAGTTGCTGGTGACCAGAACCATTCGAGGCTTCGTGGTGTTGGCACGGAGAAGGTCCCTGGTGTACTCGAGGTTCTCGAGCGTGGTGGTCGAGCGGTCCTCGAGCATCACGTTCTCACGCGGTATCCCGTGATCGACGAGGTAGACGCACATTGCCTCGGCCTCGCTGACCACCTCGTCCGATCCCTTCCCGCCGCTGACGACCAACAACGGCGAACGTCCCTCGGCCACCTCGGCGCGAAAGACGTCCGCTGCCTTGTCCAGACGGCTGGCCAGCAGGGGCGTCACGTCGGCACCCGAAAGTCCGGCGCCGTGCACCACTATCGCGTCCATCCCGGGCTGGTACTTCTGGCGTCCGTAGACGTAGGAGTAGAGCAGAAAGCTCGTGAACAGAAACCCCAGGTACGACGCGACCAGACTGAACGATCCGAGAACGACTGCGAGCCAGTACCTCTGCGTCAGCAACGCAGATGCGAGCAGCACATAGGGAACGAGCAGTCCGAGACCCGCGACGAGTGAGAGCAGATTCGCGACGCTGAATCCCTCGCGTCGCAGCATCGTGACCCCGTTGACGATCAGGAATCCCGCGAGCAGGAGCACCAGCAACGGTGAGAGCAGAGCGATCGTCGCGATGACAAACGACGGAACCTCGGTTCCCGGCGCACCCGACTGCAGCATCCACAGACCGGTGAAGATCAGTCCGAGAAGTAGATAGACGCCGTTGCTCAGCCTCCGCCGATCCTGCCTGAACCGGTAGCCGCAGAATCCGAGCAGCGCGAGGCCGATGAGGAGAAGGATCACGGAGCCAGCCTAAGCGAGGCGCCCACTACACGGGCGCCACCACCTTCGACTGCTGGATCGCGGACAGAACCCTGGTACGACACTCGATGAACAGTGGGTCCGCCTTGGTGGTCAGTTGGTCCCGAGCACCGATCAACGGAACGTCGACGATGTCCTGCATCAACGCCGGCGTACCGCCGAGGACGACCACTCGATCGGACAGGTACACCGATTCGTCGACGTCGTGGGTGACGAGGAGGACGGTGATGCCAAGATCACGTTGAAGCGTCAGCAGCAGGTCCTCGAGTTCCGCGCGGGTCTGGGCGTCGACCGATGCAAAGGGTTCGTCCATGAGTAGTACCTGCGGCCGATAAGCGAGGGCGCGAGCGATCGCTACCCGCTGCTGCATTCCGCCGGACAACTGCCAGGGGTAGGAACGCGCAGCTCCTTCCAGACCGACGACGGCGAGCGCCTCGGTTACCCTCTCGTTCTGAACCTTGCGTGCCAGGCCGTTGCCCCGCAGCGGCAGGCGGACGTTCTCGCCCACTCGAAGCCAGGGCATCAGTGTGCGTCCGTAATCCTGTGACACGAGCGCAAGAGTGGCGGGCGGAGCGTCGATCGCGATCCCGGCGATGCGGACCTCACCCGTGGTCGGCTTCTGCAAACCGGCGATGCACCGAATCAGGGTGCTCTTGCCGATACCGGAATGTCCGACGATGCAGACGATTTCTCCTGGGGCAACCGAGAGATCGATCCCGCGAAGCACTTCGCGGCCGGTAGGTCCGCCGTAGGTCACCCCGAGGCCGTTCAGTTCGACTGCGGGGGTGGATGCCGCAGATTCTGTGGATGACATCAGTTTCCTTTCACTGCGAGTGCGCCGTGGGTCCGAGGCTGCCATCTGAGCAACCAACGTTCGATCACGCCATAGCCGACGTTGAGCACGTACCCGATGATTCCGAGCAGGAGGATTCCGGACCACATGTCTGCGATGGCAAACGTCTGTTGCGCGACGATCACGAAGTGGCCGATTCCTGCAGTGGAGACGTACATTTCGCTGCCGACCATGATGACGACGCCGATCGCGAGACTGGTACGGATGCCGACCGTTATCTGAGGCATCGCTCCGGGGAGGAGTACCTGCGTGACCAGCAGGGGCGTTCGGATGCGATAGCTGCGCGCCACCAAGCGGATACTCGGGTCGATGGAGCGAATGCCGTCGAGGGTGTTGAGGAGTATCGGCCAGACCGCGCCGAAAGCGATGGCGGCGACGTTGCCCGAGGAACCAGTACCGAAGACGATGAACAGGGCCGGCAGTACAGCGAGTGCGGGTATGGCGCGGAAGAACTGGAGGAACGGATCAGCGATGTCGGCAGCCAGTGGGAACAGAGCAAGAAGCAGACCCGCCCCGATGCCGAGCACCACTGCCACGGTGAGGCCGAAGGCAAGATTGGTCAGGCTGGGTACGACATCTCGAGTAAAGCCTGCACCGAACCAGTTGTCCACAAATGCTTTCCAGATTCGTGACAACGGCGGAAAGTACGGCGACTTACTCGACGCGGATCCGAAGTACCACACGACGACGATCAAGATCGGCAGCCACAACTCCCACGCGAGGAGTCGAATCCCGGACATCATCTTCACGTCGTCATCCTCCTCGGGATGTAATGCCAAGCAAGTAAACGATTCTCGATTGCCATCACAGCGAACGCGAGTAGCATGCCGAGCACTCCGGCGACGACGATGAGTGCAAACATTCGGTCGGGGACGGATTGGCTCAGCAGGATTTCCTTGCCGAGTCCGGGAACCCCGGCGATCAGTTCGGCACCGATGGTCAGTAGCAAACTCAGTGTTGCCGAGATACGAATTCCCGTGAAGATGTAGGGCATCGACGCGGGCGCGACGACGAGAGCGAGTCTGCGCCACAGTGGAAGTCGGAAGGATCGTGCGGTGGCCAGTAGTTCCGGATCGACGTTGCGTACTCCGTGGATGGTCTGGAGCAGAATCGGCCACACGCTCACCGCCACGATCAGCGCAACCGCCATACGTTGCGTCGGGCCCATGATCAACAGAAAGAGGGGAATGATCGCGAGCGGCGGAACGGTCCGGCAGAAGTCGATGACGAAGCGCGAAGAGACTGTCAGGAACGGGTGCGCGGCGAGCAGCAGTCCTGCCGGGATTCCGATCACCAGACACAGCGCCAAGCCGATGGCGGTTGTGGTCAACGTCTGTCCCAATGACGTCCACAGCGAAGAGGTACCGAGTTCGTCGACGAACGCCACTGCCACGTCACTGAACTTCGGAACACCCTTGACATTCTCGTCGCCCAGCATTCCGAAGACCTGCCAGGCGGCTGCCAGCGCGAAGAGCGTCAGCAGCCGTCCGAGCAGTACCTGCCTGCGGCGTGTTTTCGGTGTTGTCAAGGCGGACAACTCAGTTGGCCGGGGTCAGCAAGGATTCGGTATCGACCGACTCCGTCAGAACCCCGTACTTGACCAACAGTTCGATCTCCGTGCCGAGAGTGCCAGGTTCCACTACTGCGACGAACTGAGGATTCTTGCTGTTGGCCAGCATTTCGAGCGGAATCTTGGCTTGTGTCGAGAGTGCAGCCTTGACCGCGCCCGGATTCTGATTGGCGTAGTCGACCGATTTGGCAAGCGCCGTACGGAATTTAGCGAGAGAGTCGGGGTTCGCGTCGACAAACGATTCCGAAGCGACCAGCGAGGTTCCGGGCACGCCGGGTGCGGCCAGGGGGAAGGGGTGGCCGAGGATCTTCAGCCCGGAGTCGGTTGCCTTGCTCAGGAACGGATCGATGAGGAATGCTGCATCGGCTCCGCCAGTGGAAACGAGGTCACCGAGGTTGGGCATGGGCGCTTGGATGAACGAGACCTTGTCGGCTGCTCCGCCGGATTTCTCCACCGCGGCAGAGATGACCGCCTCGCTGACAGACTTCAAACCGCTGATCGCAACGGTTTTGCCTTCGAGGTCACGGAATCCACTGATGGAACTGTCCTTGGCGACAACGAGACCGGATTGGTCGACATCGTCATTCGCGGCAAAATTCGTGAGCCCTCCGACGATGGTGACGGGCATGTTCTGGCTGCGTGCCTGAATTGCGGCAGCGGCAGTCGTGGCTGCCATATCTGCATTTCCGCTGAGCAGCAACGGAATCTGAGCCGAGGAACTGGCTCCGCCCTCGACGAGCTGAATGTCGAGTCCCTCAGCGGTGAAGAATCCCTGCTCCATACCCAGCCAGATCGGTGCGAAGTCCGCGATCGGTTGAGGTGCGATACGAATCGTGGTGGTCTGGGTGCCCCCGTCGTCGGAGGCCGTGGCGTCGCTCGAACAGCCGGTCAGTGCCAAGGCAGCCGTCGCGACCGCTGCCAGGGCAACAACTCTGAACCGTGGTGTCGACCGAAGGGTATGTCCAACCGTCATGTCCGAAAGCCTCTCGCTGGGAAAGATAGGACTTCCTTGCCGGTAATCCGGTGGGAAGGTGAAGACGCTCAAAGAATTCCGTACGCCGGAACGATTGTTGTGACTATAGTAATTTCCTAGGCGAATGCCAAGGGTTTTCCAAGAACACGAGATTTCGGATCGCCGGGTACTCACACGGCACCGGGAGGGGATCGGATGACGAAGGGTTCTGCGTCCGCCGTCGACAAAGCGCTGGATCTACTCGAGGCCATCGCGCGCTCGACCACGCCGATGAAGCTCAGTGAGCTGGCAGAAGAAGTCGGGATGCTCCGCCCGACTGCGCACCGAGTACTCGGAGAACTCGCGAACCGTGGTTGGGTCTTCCGCTACGACGGTCGCTATCTCCCCGGCCCGGCTGCACTGCAGGTTTCTCACGAAGCGGCAGCGCATTCGTTGGCGGCCTTGTGCGATCCGACCATGCGAGTACTGTCCGAGAGCACGGACATGATGGTGAATCTGCAGGTTCTCGAGAGTGGCGGGACTCGGATCATCGCGGCGCTGCGTCCCGAGCGACTCAAGATGATCACTCGGATGCTCGGGGATCTACTTCCGCCGCACCGGTTCGCGGGACCGCTCGCGTTGGTGGCGGCACTCGAGGACAACACCCGGGCGCCTTACCTGGCAATGGTGGAAAAGAGTGGCTATCCACTCGAAGGCCCCACCGGGTTCCTCGCCGACATCGCCGAGACGCAGAAAACCGGATTCGCTGTCGTCCACAAACGATCTCAGGACATCATCGGTTCGGTCTCGCGGGCAGTGTCCTCTCGCAAGGGCTCTCCCCTCTGCGCGTTGACGGTGATCGGTTTCGACACCGACTTCGACGCGAAAACGACGCGCATGGTCGAAGAACACCTGCTGCGGGCGACCGATGAAGTGCAGCAACTCCTTACTGACCACACTTCGGGCAAGCGCCCGTCCGACGCAGGAGAAGAAGGATGATTCCACGGACCGAGGGCTTCATCACCGTCGCAGACGGCGAACGGGTCTGGTACGAGACTGCCGGCGAGGGCCCGGATCTGATTCTCACGCACGGTCTCGGGGGCAATGCCGCGGTCTGGTACCAACAGGTACCGTACTTCGCTCAGCATTATCGGGTAATCAGCTGGGATCAGCGAGGATTCGGCCGGTCTACCAACGAGAACGGCAACCACGGCCCGGTAGCCGCTGTCTCGGATCTGATCGAAATCATGGACCTGCTGGACGTCGATCGAGCGCATGTGGTCGGCCAGTCGATGGGCGGTTGGGCCGCATTGGGAACCGCGATCGCTGTTCCGGACAGAGTGGAGTCGGTAGTCCTGGCCTGCACGACCGGCGGCATTCCCGTCGGCTTCGGTCCGGACAGTGCACCGCCCCTCACCGCGGCGCCCGTCACCGCGCGTCCCCTGGGGGAACATCCCGCGGTGGGCGGACGGTTGCCGAGCTTGGACATGGCTAGGGCATACTTGTACCAAGCCCTCGGCACCTTCGGTCATCGGCCACCTGACACCGAGTTCTTCCGAATTCTCAAGGCCCACAACTACTCGCCGGAAGAGCTTGCCGCGGTGGCGGCACCGGTTCTGTTGATCGCGGGCGAGCTGGACGATCTGATGACACCCGATCGGATTCGCAGCGCCGCCGAATTCCTGCCTCACGCAGAAGTCGTCGAACTTGCCGACCGCGGCCACTCCCCCTACTTCGAGGACCCACACGCGTGGAACGAGTTGGTGGCGCACTTCCTGGCCGATGTGCGCGCCCGTCCAGTGCTCTGAAGCGCCTACTCGTCACGCATATCCCACTTCCGAGGAGATCTAATGGATTCATCTCAGACCGTCGAGTTCATCCCACCCGCTTTCGATACACCGTTCTCCACCGGAGTTCGCGTCGGAGACGTCCTGTATCTGTCGGGTCAGATCGGTATGCTTCCCGACGGGACCTTGGCCGACGGCTTCGAAGCGCAAGCCCGCCAGACCATGGAGAACATCGTGGCTTCGCTGATCGCCTACGGTTCCGGCGTCGAAGCGATCTTCAAATGCACTGTCATGCTTGACGACATGTCACGCTGGCAGGAGTTCAACAAGGTCTATCTCGAGTACTTCCCGGCGTCGAGACTGCCGGCCCGCAGTGCGTTCGGAACAGACGGACTGGCGCTGGGTGCGCACATGGAAGTTGAATGCATGGCGTACACCCCGAGGGTCTGACTGCTCGCGGGCACTAGTCGTCCCAGTCCACACGTTCAGCCAGGCGCAGCAATGTGCGTCGGCGCGTAGTGCTGGTTTCGCCGATGTGCGCGATCCGGCCGTAGATGTGGGCGCGGAAGTGCTCGATTTCCGCTCGATTCTGTTCCTGTGCAGAAGTACTGGCTGCATTGTGCAGCAGAGCGCGCAGGCGATCGTAGTCGTCACGCGGATACGACGGTTGGTCGTTGATCACCAGCCCGGTGAGGTGTTGTCGTCGATGAGGGCGCATCACTTTGGTCTTTCGCGGATGTATGGCAAATCCTTCGTCCTGGGCGATCTGCTTGATCGTCCAGAGGAGGGTGCTGACGTCGGCTATTTCGATTCCGGAGAAGGCGAGGTCGTCGGCGTATCGGGTGTAGGTGAGCCAGTTCGCCTGTGCGAGTGCGCTCGAGCGGATGTCGAATGTGCGCGCGACGAGATTCGCCAGTGCCGGCGAAGTGGGCGCGCCTTGTGGCAGATGCGCGGTGCGTAGCTGTGATGCCTGTGCATAAGGTAGACCGCGCAGAGTATCGGCAGGTGTTGCAACAGTGCACAATCCGGTGAGCACTCCTGCCACGGCGGGTGGGTAACCGAGAGCGGCGAAGACCGCGTGAACACGGTTTCCGGTGATCGACGGGAAGAATTGCATGAGATCCACGCCGATCACGATTTCCGATTGTGCATGCGGCGCTGCAAAAGTCAGTGGACTTCGTCCGCGAACAAACCCATGAGCTGCGTCGTGCGCGGGCACCTGGTCGAGGATGCGGCGCAGAATTTTGCGCTGGATTTCCCGCAACCGGGGTTTGGGTATCTCGAGGAGGCGAGCCCCGGCCTTCTTGCTGATCTGCATCGGCCGGTAGTGGCGCAGTTGCAATGGTTTCGTGCGCAGCCACTCCCCACGGTCGGAGAACCACTCGAGTTCGGAGATCGTCAGATCCAGTGAACGCGCCAGGTCCGCACTGGTGTTGTAGCGCGGGACGTCGAACCGCCACACCGAGGATTCGTTGGTGTCCATCGAGACCGGGACGGGTCGAAGCCGCGGCAGTTCGCGTAGCAATCGGTACAGAGTCTGAGGTTCGAACGGTGGAGCGGGCATGAGATCGAGCACCCGGACGGCCAGCGATGTCGCCGACACACCGTGGACTGTTCCGAACGCCTCCTCGAGTCCACCGAGTGTCCATGGAGCGTCAGCGGCTGCAACTGCCAGACGCCGCGCCAACTCGGGATCGAGCTCGAAGTCACGCATGGATCGAGCCCGAGATGCGGCGGCGTGGGGTGACCAAATCCTTTGTCCGGAGCGGCGGCAAGCACGCGGAGCGTGCCGAGCGCCGGTGGACGCAGTATCCAATTCTTCTGGCCGACCCAGGGGTTGCCCCTGAGACTGGTCGCGTGGACCAACTCTCACCCACGCGCCGCCGCATCTCTTCACAATGGCAGACCGTCCGGTATCTGTCACGTGTGAAGCTGATCTGTCAGGTGTGGGTCATCAGATCGACGAACGATCCGAACCGACGAACTCGCTGATCCACGGCACGACTGCTTCGCGGACGGTGACCGCCTTCGGCAGTAGTCCGTTGCTCAGCAGGAGATCGGCCGCCCGCTGCTGTTCGTCGAGGAACTCGTCGGTGACCGGGTTGACGCCGAAAGGACGTCCGCGCAGTGCAGCTTCCCAGGCCTCGAGGCTTGCGGACCCACCACGCTTCTCGACGTCGTCGACGAAGATCTGCGCGGCTTCGCGGGGATTGGCTTCGATCCACGCATCGGATTCCTGCAGAGCCTCGATGATCGCCTGAAGGGCCTCCGGATTGGTCTCCGCGAAATCGCGCCGGGTGAACCACAGTGAGGGGTGGCTGAAGAGCCCGTCGGTGGCGATCAGCGTGCGCAGCTCGTGGTTCGCTTCGATGTCCGTCAGCCCCGGGTACGCACCTACCCAGGCATCGATGGTGCCGTCGACGAGATCCGCTCCACCACCGCGCACGTCGGTATCGACGGGGACGATGTCGGACCAGGTCAGCCCCGCCTGGTCCAAGGCGAACAACAGAAGTGTGGTCTGCCACGATCCGTGCGCGATGCCGACTCGCTTGCCGCGCAGGTCCTCTACCGTGTTGATCTCGGACTCTGCTTTGACTACCAGGCGCCCGTTCTCCACGCGGGGGCCGGAAATTCCGATGTAGACGAGATCGCGGCCCTGAGCCAATCCGGTGACGGGCGGCGTGAATCCGGTTCCGATCACGTCGTATCCGCCCTCCTCGAACAGCCAGTCCGAGTGCAGGGTCGGCAAGGCGTTCTCCGGGTTGACTGCGGGCTTGGCGGGAAGCTCGCGCAGGTCCACCCACTCGACGTCCGGGAGACGACGTTCGAGGATTCCGGTGTGGCGCAGAACGAACAGTGAATTGTTGTGTGGGAAGTATCCGACGCGAACGGTCATGAGATCTACGGTTTCCTGTTCTGAATCAGTGATGGAGGTGACTAGATGAGGCCGCGTCGGCGCGCCTCGTCGGCGAGCCCGCTACGGCCCCACTGGACGGCGAGGTTGGACGGATCGAATTCGACCGAACCGCCGAGGGATTCGGCGATCGCCTGGAACTGTGCGCCTTCCTCGAGGAGGACGACGAACTTCGCGAGGTCGAACAATCCGCTGCGGCCGATGACGTTGACCCCGCCGTTGGCTTCGAAGATCGCCACCAGATCGGGATCGTGTTCGAGACGCTCGAGAATGAAATCGCCGGCAGAACGGGACCGATCGATGTGCGGCGGAATCTCTCGGGAGAGCGTCAGCCTCTGCGAAGCCGCATAGCGGATGGGGAGCGTCCGATGAGTCTGTGCCCAACCGCCGAGCCACGGAGTGTGGATGTGGACAACGCTGGTGATTTCCGGATGCTGACGGAAGACGGACGCGTAGCCGGTGACGAAACCGGCCGATCCGTTGCCGGACAGCACTTCTCCGTCGAAGGTGGCGACCACCGGTACCACCGACGGATCGTCCGCCCACGGTCCCGGATCGTTCAGGGCGACTGCGATTTCGGTACCGGGCACGCGTTCGACGAAGTTGACGGTCCCGTTGGCTGCAACCGTTCCGGTCTTACGGAAGACGTCGAATGCCTTGTCTGCTACTTTGCGCGCTTCCTCGACGAATGCTGCAGTATCGGCGTCGAGTCGAGTTTCGGTGGTGGTCATCGAGTCTCCAGTCCAGAAGGTGTGATCGGGGTGCGCTGCAGGAGGGGAAGAACTTCTTCGCCGACGCGGTATGCCTCTTCGAGATGCGGGTTGCCGGCGAGGATGAAGGCGTCGACGCCCAGCTCGCGGAGCTCGTCGAGTCTTTCGGCGACCTGCTCGTAGCTGCCGACCAGTCCGAACGCCGGGCCTCCGCGGATCAGGCTGAAACCGCACCACACGTTAGGCTGCACCTCCAGATCCCGGTAACCGGTGATGTGTTCGGGTACCCAGCCTTTGATGCGGGCGGCTCCTACCGAATCGCCCTGCGCTGCTCGGTCGGCGGCGCCCTTGTCGACGAAGGCCCACCCCTTCTCGATCTCGGCCCACGCAGCTTCTTCGGTGTGCCGGGCTACGACGTCGATGCGTACGGCGAATTTCGGCGTGCGTCCCAGTTTGGCCGAGTTCTCCCGCACGCCGTCGATCTTGGCTCTGAGATCGGCGTACGGCTCCAGCCAGGAAAGGTAGTAATCGGAGTGCAGTCCGGCGGCGGCGACGGCTGCGGCCGAAGATCCGGAGAAGTACACCTCGGGAAACGGTTGGCCGGCCAGTCCGGGTGGCAGTGCGGCGCCGTGGGTCTGGAAGAAGCGACCGTCGAAGTCGAAAGGTTCACCGTCCCACACACCTTTGAGGACATCGAGGAACTCGGATGTCCTGGTGTAGCGATCGTCGTGGTCGACCTTGTCGCCCCACCACAGCTGAGGCGCTCCACCTCCGCCGCTGATGATGTTGTAGACCAGACGTCCACCGGTTGCGCGCTGCAGACTGGCCGACATCCGCGCGGCCTGGACCGGGTGAAGGAACCCCGGTTGGAACGCAACCATGAAACGGTACGTGGTGGTCTCGGCGGCCAACGCTGCGGCGGTCGCCCACGGATCCTCGGTCATCGGGAAGGACGGCAGCAGCCCACCGAGGAAGCCGGCGGATTCGGAAGCCTTTGCCACCGCGGCCATGTGGTCGATGTAGCTGTATCCGTCCAACTCGCCGCCCCGGATCGCGGGAGCGATGTTGCCCGGCCCGTATCCACCGGCGTCACCGCGGTTGTAGCGACGCGGTGTACGAAGCGACGCGTGGTCGCCCTCCATTCCGATCCGCCAGTAGAAATCTATGCTCATGCGGTGGCCTTCTCTTCTGTGGTGGCCTTCTCTTCCTTGCGGATCCGACCCTCGGGATCGACCAGGTGCAGGAGATGTTCGCCCGCCCGGTGCAGCTCTTCGATGTGTGGCCGACCCGACAGGACGAAACCGTCCACGCCGAGATCTCGATACGACGAGAGTCGCTGTGCCACTTCCTCGTAGCTTCCGACAAGACCGATGCTGTGCTCGTAACCGATGCGGTCGAATCCGGACCAGAGGATGCCGCCCCGATCGATCTCGAACGCAGTGGAATCGGATTCTCTCAGTTGCCGTTCGACGCGAGCCCAGGCTTCGTCGGCTGTCTCCCTCGCGATGATCGGGATGCGCAGGAGCTTCTCGACAGTCCTGCCGAGTTCGGACGCTCGGTCGTCGAGGGCCGTGATCCTCGTCGAGAGCTCGTCACCGGCGAGCGTGAACTGATGGACGTCGCCGTGGTGGGCGGACAGTTCCAGAGCTTCCGGAGAATCGCCGGTCAGATGTACTCGGGGAAAAGGGAGTCCCGACAAGATGCCTCGGAATCCGCCGCCGAGCACGTCGTAGTATTCGCCGTCGAAGTCGTAACCCGTGCCACCGAATCCGCCTGGCAGAATTTGTTCCTCGTTCCATACGCCACGGGCAACGGTCAGGAACTCCGCGGCGCGCGCGTAGCGGTCGGCTCCTCGAACTACGTCTCCGCGAGCGGTGGCATCTTCGGCGTCAGTATCGACCCTCACTCGCCACTCGAGACGACCTGCCGACAGACGCTGAAGTGTCGCGGACATTTTGGCGGCGTAGACAGGAGTGCCGAAAGTGGGATGAAATTCCACGACCACTCGCGAATGACGCGTCTGACGTAGTGCGGCGGCGGCAACGATCCAGGATTCTTCCCCATTCGGATCGTACGGTGCGACAACGCCGTCGACGCCAGACAGTTCGGCGGCGAGAACGATCTGCGCCAGTTCGTCGAAAGGCCCGAAGTTTCCGGGGCGAACATCGGTCGCGATTGTGGTGGGGCGTTGTGCGCCGAATCCGCCTCGACTGTTCAGTGCGGCCACTGCCCGGCGCCCGTCGCCGCGCGAGGATAGCTCCCAGTAGACCTCGGTCATTTGAGTGTGTCTTTCTGAGCAGCGACCAGTGCGCGGGCCTGTTCGAGGGGTTCGTGCGCCACCCAGGACTGCAGGTCGAAGTCGGCGGCGAGGAAGCCGTGCGCATAGAGGAACTGCTTCTGCACGCCGAGCAGATCGACACGCTCGTCCGACAGGCTCAAATGCAGTCCAGTGTGGAAATTCTCGCCGTACGCTGCCACGACGCCCTCGGGCCCCGACTGCGTTTCGGTCTGCAGAACGGCTCGAACCTCGTCTATGTTGGCCGCCGCCCAGTCTGCCGCCCGCAGACTCTCGGCGAGGAAGCCCACGACGACGTCCGGGCGTTGTTCGAGGAGATCGGCATGAACCGTGATCGGACGCGGAGTGCCGTTGTTGACGCGATCACGAAGGGATGCAGTGGAATCGAGGTCGACAGCTACGGCGAGGCCGTGTTCGCGGGCAACTTCCTGGGCGCGGGCGCCCTTGACGTAGATGGCGTCGACGTCACCGCGCAGCAAGGATTCGACACCCCACGTCGTGTTGCGGGTCGAGGAGGCGGTGCGGACCTCAGGTGCTGCCGTCGTTGCAACCTCGACGAGGGTGACGTCGGCAAAACTCAACTCGCCCAGTCGAAGCGCGGAGGCGAACCCGTGCAAGGCCATGGCGCGGGGGAAGCTCCTGGCTTGATCGGCCGCCCACGCCGGGATTCCGATCCGGGCGCCGGCCAGCAGGCCTGCTTCTCGGATGTCGGAGTCTCCACGCACCAGGATCGCCTGGGCCTCGTCGATCCAGGTGAGCCCGATGAGCCTCGTCGGAGAACCACTGGCACGCGCGGCCAGTGCCGGGACATTGCCACCTTCGCGAATGAGTCCGGAGAGATGGTGGTCGAAATGGCGCACTGCCAATTCCGGTCCGGCATCTTGTAGTACGCCGAAACGCACTCCGGATTCGGTTGCCGTCCGGTCGAGCCATCCGAGGCTGTTCGCGAGGCCGCTGGCGGTGGGAACAGGGCAGCGGGTGTACCAGAGTGTGTCGATTGCGGAATCAGCGATCAATGTCATGACTGTCCTGTCCGTCGGGGAAGGTGCGTCCGACGCCGAGTTCCTTCAGGAAGCTCGCTCGGTAGCGCAATGATTCGGGATCGTTCCGGTCGCGGGGGCGTGGCAGATCGATGTCGACGTCCACGGCAAACCCGCCCTTGTCGAGAATGAGTACCCGGTCGGCAAGTCGTACGGCTTCGTCGACGTCGTGCGTGACCAGTAATACCGCGGGACGGTGGCGGGCGACCAGATCGCCTACCAAATCCTGCATTTGGAGTCGCGTGAGGGCGTCGAGTGCGGCGAAGGGTTCGTCGAGTAGCAGCAGTTCAGGTTCGCGAACGAGGGCGCGAGCCAATGCGACGCGTTGGGCCTCACCACCGGAGAGCGTGGCCGGCCAGGCACGGTGCTTGTCCGCGAGGTTGACCTCGGAGAGTGCGTTGCGTGCGTTGTCGGTCACCTGCCGTGAGCGCTTCTGTCCGACTGTGACATTGGCGAGAACTCGCTTCGACGGTATCAATCGTGGTTCTTGATAGACGACTGTGCGGTCGCGCGGGACCAGCACCTCACCGCTGTCCGGTGCTTCCAGTCCGGAGAGCACGCGCAGCAGTGTCGTCTTGCCCGTTCCGCTGGGGCCGAGGAGGACGACGAACTCGCCGCGAGTGATCTCGAGGTCGATGCCACCCAGAACGGTCTTGTCGCCGAACGACTTACGCACCCCGGTCAGTGAGACCGCTACTGGTGAACCGGCCCGTCGCTCGGCCGCAGTGGTGCCGGTCCGCTCACGGGTCGCCAACGGCGGCAGAGGTGCTTCGGTGGATGGCAGCGAGCCGATGGCTGTGTTCGTCATCGTGCCACCGACAATCTCCGCCACGGCATGGAGTACCGCTCGATCAACCTGACCACGGCGTCGAAAATCAGGCCCAGCGCCGCATACATGACGATGCACAGAACCATGTAGTCGGTGCGGTTGTATTCCTGCGCCAGGGTCACCAGATATCCGATGCCCTCGCGGGTGCCGACCTGCTCGGCTGCGATCAATCCGGTGATGCTCAGCGAGAGGCAGATCCGAAGCCCCATGAGAACGCCGGGGAGGGCGGTCGGAAGAATTGCTCCGAACACCAGTCGCCAACCCGTCAGGCCGAAACCTTGTGCCGCTTCGACCATCTTGCGATCGACCCCGCGCACTCCCAGGTAGGTGTACGCGTACATGGGGGCGACGGTAGCGACCGCGATCAGCACCACCTTGAAGGTTTCGTCGATACCGAACCAGGCGATGAACAGCGGAACGAGCGCGAGGAACGGAACCGCGCGGTTGATCTGCATGGCCCCGTCGATCAGTTCTTCGCCGAGCGAGGAGAGGCCGGAGAGAACCCCGAGCACCAATCCGACGATCACGCCGACCGAAACACCGAGTGCAGCACGTTGAAGCGACGCGAGACCGAAGTCGACCAACTGGCCCGACTGGTACAGCTCGGCGAAGGCCGTCCACACGGCGGGAGGTCCGGCCAGGATCTCCTCTCGAATCAGTCCGGTAGCCGACCCGATCCACCATCCGGCGACCAACAGAGCCGGAACCAGGAAGCGGAGGGGGATCGAAATCCACTTCGGTCGGGTGCGATTGCGCCGGTAGCGCGGCGTTTCGAGTTGTGGATGCTCCACTGACTGCGGCGCCGTTCGAGCGGGGCGGGTCAGCGTCACCATCGGGTCACTTCCCCTCGGTGGTGGGCGCTGCCGCTGCTGAACCTGCCACAGCGCCCTGCAGGTCGAAGATCACGTCACTGCCCTTGAGCGGCTGCTGGATCACCTTGTTCTCGGCAAACAGCGTGGAGATGGATTCGAGGTCTGTAGCGTCGGCTGCAGTCGGGTAGCGGAAGTTGGTGATCTGGCCGCCCAGGGTGATCGCGTCGTCGAGTCGCTGTCCGGAGAGAGCGCGCGGACCGGTCTGTTCGAAGACGTTCTCGAATGCTGCCGGGTCGGCCTGCTGCTTCGCGGTGAGTTCCTGGGTGACCTCGAGGAACTTCTGGACCACCTCGGGATGCTCTTCGAGAATCGCGGTGCGGCCGGCGATGATGGTGCTGTCCACGGAGTCGATGCTCGCCTCGGTTGCGATCTCGACCGCACCCTTGGCCTTGGCCTCCTGGTACGGAATCAGGAACGATGCCCACGCGTCGACCTGTCCGGTGGAGAACGCCGACGCGGCGTCTGCCTGTTGCAGCGGAACGCGTTCGACGGAATCGATCGGCACTCCGGCCTGTGTCAGGGCCTTCAGCGTGATGTACTCGCCCTTACCTGCAGGATTGACGGCGATGCGCTTGCCGGCCAGATCGGCGACGGTCTTGATGCCGGATTCCGGAGTGGCGATGATGCCGGCCTGGTCCTTGTTGTACGGGTCCGATGTGGCGAAGATGCGGACACCCACGTCCTTGGACAGTGCGCCGACGACGGGACTGTATGCGCCGGTTTGGATGTCGAGCTCACCGCTGTTGAACAGTTTGAGGTTGGAGCTGAATCCCGGCGTGGTCTTGACCCATTCGATCTTTGCGCCCAGCGGTGCCAGCGCCTCGTCGTAGGTTCCGTCGCGCTTGCCGACGGCGATGGCACCGGAGTTTCCGGGATCGAAGACCTTGAGCGTGAAGTCGGCGCTGGAACTGCCTGCGGCGCTGTCGGAATCGGAAGACCCACACGCCACCGCCAACCCGGCCAGCGGGATCATGGCGAGCGCAGCGGCAGCTCGTGGCAGTCGGCGGAAGCGGGACATGTATGTGGCTCCTTCAGGCGTTGATTCGTCAGAACTGACGACGATGACGCTATTGGGTGCGTGTCCGTTTTACCCCCGTTTGTTTTCTGGAGATTGGAAATCTTGACAACATCGGAAGTCTGTTCATCTGGGCTTTTGTAGGTCCTGGCGTAGTTCCTTTCCATCTGATGGAAAGAATGGCCGGACTGCTGGGTCCGTGTTAGCGTCCGATTCTCAGGTCGATCAGGCCACAGCGAAAGGATCGTTCGTGACGGACGCACGCGGCGCGGGAGTTCAGACGGTAACCCGTGCCCTGACCATGCTCACATGTTTTCGCAGTGGCGAAGAACTGGGAGTCTCGGAAGTTGCGCGGCGACAAGAGCTTGCGGTCAGCACCACGCATCGATTGCTGCAGTCGCTCGTCGACGCGGGGTTCCTCGAGAAGGACGACGCAACCAGTCGGTATCGCATCGGCGCGGCGCTGGCGGCTTACGGACAGGTCTCCTACCGGCAGCATCGGATCTATCTGTCCGAGCCCTATTTGGAGCAATTGGCCGCGACGACAGGAGCATCCGCCTCCCTGGCAGTCCGAAGCGGAAGTGAGGTGGTGTTGCTCGGGTTCAGTCGGTGGCGCGAGGCCGACGGACATGTGCTGCAGGGTGTTCGACTTCCCTTGCACGCGAGCGCCCTGGGGAAAGCCTTTCTGGCTTGGTCCGATGTCGACGATTCCGAGCTCGCTGCGCTGCCACGTGAAGCGACCACCCAGCGCGCGATCACCGATGTTGCCGGTATCCGCCGGGAACTGGAGTTGACCCGCGAGCGAGGATACGGATTCAACGACGAGGAGTTGACCCCGGATTTCCGAACGATCGGAATTCCGATCATCGATGGATCAGGCTCTGTGCGTTACGCTCTCGGACTTCGTGGTCCGGTCGAGCTGATGATCGACGAACGGATTCCGTTCCTCGCCGATCTTGCCAAGGTGACTGCGCGACAGATCGGTGAAGTGCTTCTCTGAGCTGGCGTGAAGCGTTTGTGGCAGATCCGGCCGAACGTGATTACCGTTGAAGTCGAGGGCGCGATCGCACAATGGCTACGCGACGTGACCGCGTCCTCGCGAGCGTGGAGACGAGTGATGACGACGATCGGTGTCGTTGCCCTGCTGCTGGGCGTCCTGTTGATCGTGGTCGAGGCGCATGCCCCAACCGCGGGGGTGCTCGGTGCGCTCGGAGCACTCATGATCGGTGCGGGCGTCTGGATGCTCTTCACGTCCGACGGTATCGGCCAATCGATCGCGATCCCGGTGACGGCGGGGGTCGCGGTGGTCGGCCTGGGCGTGGTGGCGGTTGCGAGCCGAAAAGCGCTCACCGCGCGCCGAGCACCCGTGCGTACCGGGAAGGAATCTCTTGTCGGCTCCGACGCGACCGTTCGCAGTTGGGGTGGTGCGCAGGGTCAGGTCGAGCTTGACGGCGGATTATGGCGTGCACGAATGGAATTCGGGTACGACGATTCTGTTCCCGTCGTCGGTGAATCCGTCGTCGTAGAGCAGGTTCGAGGCCTGACTCTGAAAGTGCGCCGTCGTGAACCGTGGGAGCTGCCGCTATGACCACCGCGCTTGTCGTCTTGTCCGTGTTTGTCGTGCTGATTGCAGTCCTTGTGGGTATGTCGGTGAGAGTCCTGCGTGAGTACGAGCGCGCGGTGGTGTTCCGCCTCGGTCGACTGATCACCTTGAAGGGTCCTGGCCTGGTCATTCTGGTGCCGGCGATCGATCGCATGGAGCGGGTCAGTCTGCGAACCGTCACGCTGAAAATACCGGTCCAAGAAGTGATCACCCGCGACAACGTTCCGGTGAAGGTTACCGCCGTCACGTACTTTCGGGTCGTCGACGCCGACCGTTCGATAGTCGAGGTCGAGGACTTTCTGGCCGCCACCTCGCAGATCGCCCAGACCACACTGCGCTCCATTCTCGGTAAGGCCGAGTTGGACTCGCTGCTATCCGAACGTGAACGCCTCAACGAGGACTTGCAGAAGGTCATTGACCAGCAGACCGAGCCGTGGGGAGTCAAAGTCACCACCGTGGAGATCAAGGACGTCGAGATCCCAGCCAACATGCAGCGCGCCATCGCCCGGCAGGCTGAGGCCGAACGTGAACGGCGAGCCAAGATCATCAACGCCGACGCCGAATTTCAGGCTTCGGCCAAGCTCGCCGAGGCGGCCGAGGTGATCAGTCGCAATCCGACCACTCTGCAATTGCGTTATCTGCAGACGCTTCACGAGATCGGTAGTGAGAACAACTCCACCGTTGTCTTCCCCTTGCCGCTGGATCTTGTCCGGCCCTTCATGGGCGGCCAGGCGGAGGTTTCCACAGCCACCCAAGAGCATGCCCGATCTGTCTGGAATGCGAAAGTCGTTGATTAGCAAATAGTTTCAATCAATCCCCCTCTTGTATTCGAAATTGTGTTCGAATATGATTGCTGCATGGACAGTCGGGAAGCGTGGCAACTGGATGGCGAGGGCCTCAAGTGTGAGGTTCTGGATCTGGTGCGCGCCCGGCACGAGTTGCAGTCGCGGATGGTGTTGCTGATCGTGGAAATGTTTTCCCGGGAGGTTCTCGGCGGGAAGGGTTTTCGGGCGATCGCGCAGTGGCTGCACGGTTCGACGAATCTGGAGATCGGTGAGTGCAGCCTGCTGGTCGGGTTGGCGCGGTTGTTGATGCTCGAACCCGTGGTGGCGGATGCGTTTCACCGGGGTGATGTCGATGCGTTGAAAGCCCGGCAGGTGGCGTCGTTTTGTCAGCACCCACCGAAGAACATGACCCCGGCCGATGTGGACAAGGCCCGCGGGATCTTGTTGGGATTGGCGTCGAAGAACATTGCGGATTGTGATGCGGTGCGGGTGGCGATTCGGCGGATCGAGAAGCAGTACGGAAACCGTGAGGACGGAGTTCCGGTCGGCGAGGATTCCGAACGTAACGAGTTCTACGCCTCGAAAGGCCTGTACGGGCGGGTCACGGTAAAAGGTGATTTGGATGCGATCAACGGGGCCCGTCTGATCACGTTGTTGTCTAGCCTGTCCGCTCCGACGCCGGAGAAAGACGGCGTCAAAGACACCCGCACGCCGGCATTACGCCGGGCCGACGGGTTCTGCGAACTACTGCGCCGGTACGAGCGGGCGGGATTGGGTCCGATCGAAGGTGGGGTGAAACCGCACATCACGGTCACCGCCAGCGCCAAAGACATGACCGACCTGAAAGCCTTGAAGGATCTGTTGCCGTCGACGGAGGAACTCGGGTTCGCGTGGACGGATTGGGTGGGCCCGATCAGTATCGACACCGCCCGGATGCTCGCCTGCGACTGCACCGTCACCCGGATCTTGTTGGATGAGAATGGTGTTCCGCTCGACTGCGGTAAGGAAGCGAGAACAGCGACGGTGCCGCAGCGGCGGGCGTTGGCGGTGCGTGATGGTGGGTGCGCGTTTCCGGGGTGTGGAACACCATCGGGGTGGTGCGATGCTCACCATATCGTTCACTGGAATGATGGTGGCCCAACAGATCTCGATAATCTGATCTTGTTGTGCGGACACCATCACCGGACGTTGCACCACACCGAGTGGAGAGTGGAAATCGGCCCCGATCGGAAGTCGGTGTTCTATCCGCCGATGTCGATCGACCCGTATCAGCAGCCGGTCGGCGGGAACAGCCCACCGACAGCAGCGTGACCCGCGACAACTGAATACGCACGCACCGGGGAATCACCATGCCCCGGTGCGTGCGGTGCGTGCGGTCAGAGCATCGTCGAGATATGTTCCGGTATTTCGATACCGGAGTCGAGATCGTCAGACGGAATCGGTTGACTGAACTGGCTCGACACGGGAACTACTCCGGCCCAAATAGTTTCGACGCCGATGTCAGCGGCATCGTCACCGGGCCCGCCGGTGCGGGCCTTGACGGAAGCCTCGTACAACGGCAGTGCAAGAACGACGGTTGCCGCCATTTCCTTGCGCGTGTGATCCCGCAAGTGTTGGGAACGTCCGGGGGCCACCTGGTCGACGATCAGATTCAAAGCCTTCACCCGCTCGTCGTTGTCGGTCACGACTCGAGGTGATCCGACAATGACGCCACTGCGGTAGTTCATCGAGTGATGGAACCCCGACCGAGCCAGCACGAGCCCGTCGAGGATCGTGATGGTGATGCAGATTTCGCTGTCGGGAGCCAAGCTCCGCGAGGCCACCGAACCATGGACGTAGATGGACCCGTCACGGTCAGGGCCGTCGAGGTCGAACCCGTACGCGGTGGGAAACACCATGGGAACTCCGCCGACGGTCACGCCCATGTGGCACAGCTTCGCGGACTGCAAGACGTCGACGAGTGCCGCGCGTTCTGCGACGCCGTGGTGGCGGGCGCGCTTGTGCGTCGTGCGTGCTGTCGGGGACAGCGGAACAGGTGCGGTGGGGGCAGGAGCAGGGGCAGCAAAGACAACGGAATCTGTCATGCAGACAATGCTGCTGGCAAAGTGGCTTCAAGTCATGGTCCAATCAAGGGAGACTTCGATAGGCCACTTCGATTGGTCACTTCCGAGAGGGTTCTGAATGTTTCTTCCTTCGGCGGTAGCTGTAGTCCTCGACCGGACGGATCGGCGGGCGCTTCCGGTCCAGGTCGCCGACCACCTCAGAGCCGACATTCGCAGTGGCCAGGCTGCGGTGGGTCTGCGGTTACCCAGCTCGCGGAAGCTGGCGGCGGAACTCGCGGTGGCGCGGGGCGTCGTGGAACGGGCGTATGAGCAGTTGATCGCCGAGGGCTGGCTTGTCGCTGTGCACGGCTCGGGCACCTTCGTTGCCGAGGCGCCCTCTCCCGCGGTCACTCCCACGACTACACCGAAGAAGGCCGCCGACAAGATGTCACCCAGGGTGCAGCTCCGGCCGGGCGTGCCGTGGACGCCGCCGCGTGCATCGGCAGCGTGGCGGCGGGCGTGGCGTGACGTCGGGGCCAAACCGCCACCATTCGAGGATCCCGATCCTGCGGGCGACTGCGAATTGCGTTCGGCACTATCGGAATTGCTGGCAAGGGCTCGCGGAATGTCGGTTGAACCCGAGAGAATCCTGATCACCTCGGGTGCGACCCACGGCCTCGGACTGGCCTTGTCGGCGCTGCGTACCAGTGGCGCAGTCCTGGCGATGGAGGACCCCGGGTACCGGTATGCGTCCTCGGCGGCAACAGCGTGTGGATGGTCTCTGCTGGACGTACCGGTCGATGCGCACGGTCTCCGTGTAGACCAACTCGGATCGGCGCCGGAGAATGTTCGCGGCGTGTACGTGACACCGTCCCATCAGTATCCGACGGGTGGGCTGCTTCCAGTAGGTCGGCGCAACCAGTTGATCGAGTTCGCACGCGCCCGCGACGTCGTCCTGTTCGAGGACGATTACGACTCCGAATTCCGTTACGACGTAGCGCCTTTGCCTGCGCTTGCCCAGCTGGCTCCTGACCGGGTGGTGTATCTCGGAACGGTTGCCAAGACGCTCGGCGCCGGAATTCGATTGGGCTGGTTGGTGGCTCCTCTCGACCTGGTCGACCGCATAGCAGTACACCGCAAGCGAATCGGCGACTTCCCGTCGGTTCCGCTACAGCAAGCACTCCTGTCCCTGCTCCGTGACGGCGAATGGGATCGGGCGGTACGTACCGCGCGGCGCCGGTACCGCGAGCGCGATCGGGCGGTCGAGGAAGCGCTGTCACCGTTCGGTGAACTGCGGGGTCTCGGCGCCGGCATGCACACGACGCTCATGCTCGACGCGGATCTGGCAGCCACCGTCGCTCGCGAGGCACTCCAGCACGGCGTCGAAGTGCCCACCCTGGTCGAGTCCACCCGAACGCACGGAGACCCCGGCGGATTGGTCATCGGCTACGGGCGAGTGGATTCCGCAGACCTCGAATATGCGCTCGAGGTGGTAGCCGAGTGCCTCGCACGTCACAGCGCGTGAAGTCTCGTTGATCGGGAGTGCGGCAACGGATGGGCGTCGTCCAGTTCTAGCGTCCACTCGTGACGATCCGAAGCCAGACCTTTCCGCACCTGCTCGCACCAGGCACCATCGGCCCGATGACCGTGCCCAATCGCGTCGTTCTCCCTGCCATGGACATGAATCTGTGTGAAGACGGGGAAATCGAAAAGGGCGACATCGACCACTTCGTGGCGCGCGCGGCCGGTGGAACGGGTCTGATCATCACCGGTTGCTGCGCTGTTGCGTATCCGCTGGGCTGCACCAGCCGCAAGGAACCGGGGCTCTCGGAAGACCGGTTCATCCCCGGACTGAAAGCGTTGGCCGACGCGGTGCACGACGCAGGCAGCAAGCTCTGTGTACAGATGACACACCACGGCAAGGTGGCGCGCATCGACACTCTCGACGGCCGACCGCAGCTGGTGCCGTCCATGCCGAAGCCGCCGGGTGACATGAGTGCGATGGCCGATTGCACACCCGAAGAACTGGGCAAGATGGCTGCCATCAACGAGGGCAAGAAGGCGACCTACCACGAGGCCGACCAGGAAGATCTCGATTGGCTGGTCCGCATGTTCGCCGAGGCTGCCGGACGGGTGAAGGCGGCAGGCGGTGACGCCGTCGAGATTCACTGCGCCCACAACTACGTCCTCGGAGCGTTCCTGAGTCGGTACACCAATCAGCGCAGCGACGAGTACGGCGGTTCCATGGAGAATCGTGCTCGCCTGGCTTGTGAGGTCATTCGCGCAGTCAAGGCGGAGGTTGGCGGTTCGCTTGCCGTCATCGTGCGTCTGGCCGGTCAAGAGTATGGCGAAACCGACGGGCTGACCGTCGACGAGGCCGCTGCGGCCGCCACGATGTTCGAAGAGGCCGGCGCTGACGCCATCCACGTCACCGGTACCGCACTGAATGCTTTTGCCAACTTCACCGACGGACCTCTGCCCGACAAGGTCGGCTACTACACCGACAATGCAACGCGAATCAAGCAGGCGATATCGATCCCCGTGATCACGGTCGGACGCATGCTCCCCGAAGTCGGCGAGAAGATGATCGCGGAAGGTCGCACGGACTTCGCCGCAATGGGCCGTCAGCTCCTGGCCGACCCACAGCTGGTGAACAAACTCAAAGACGGTGCACCCGAGCGGGTTCGGCCATGCATCAATTGCTACGTCTGTGTGCAGGAGAACTTCTGGGACGAGACCCCGCTGTGCGCGGTGAACCCTGCTCTGGGAAACGAAGCGCTTCTCCCCTTCGTTCGGACGAGCACTCCGAAACATGTTGTTGTGGTCGGAGCGGGCCCCGGCGGTCTCGAGACGGCTCGTGTGGCAGCTGAACGTGGGCACCGAGTCACGGTGTTGGACAAGTCCGATCGCCTCGGCGGCACCCTGTGGTTCTCGAGCCTCACTACCCCGGACAACGGGCGTCTGCTCAACTGGTTGAAAGTGGAAATCGAGCGTCTCGGTGTCGATGTTCGACTGAAGACCGAAGCCTCGGTTGCGTCGATCCGGGCACTGAACCCTGACGCCGTAGTAGTGGCTACCGGTGCAGTCCGCGAGCGGCCGAGCGTTCCGGGCGGCGATCTCCCGCACGTACATACCGGTGACTCGTTGCGCGCCTTGATGACCGGAGTCGGCGACGTCTCCCAAGTGCCGCCGTTTCTTCGTACGATGGCCAAGTTGGGCAAGCTGTCCGGTATCACCAAGAGTCCCGCCGCGATCCGGGCGGTGACCCGCAAGTTTCTGCCCATGGGCAAGAACGTCGTCGTGATCGGTGGTTCGCTTGTCGGACTCGAGCTTGCGGAGTTCCTGGCCGAGCGCGGTCGCACTGTGACGCTGATCGAAGAAGGCCAGCAGTTGGGCATTCCGATGGCGATGCCGCGCCGCTGGACGGCTGTGCGCCACGCCAAGCATGTCGGTGTGAACATTCACCGCAATTCAACGGTGCAGCGAATCACCAAGGAGCACGTCGAATTCCGTTCCGGAGACAAAACACTGACAGCTCCGGCCGACATGGTTGTCGTCGCGTCGGGAGTGTCTGCGCAAGCACCTCTAGCCGACGCACTGATCGGCGTCGTCTCGGACGTGCACGTGGTCGGTGACGCGGTGAACGTCGACTACATCGAGGGCGCGATGCACACGGCGTGGAAAGTTGCGATGGACCTGTAATTCAGCTTCAGGTAGCGCTTTGTGCCGCAACGATGTCCGGCCACCATCGGGCCGCGACATCGGGGTGCGCGCGTAGTCGACTCTTGAGGGCGTTCGCCCCGTAGGAATCGTGGATCGGGTTGTTCGCGTCCACGGTGACGCCGGTGGCTCGCGCCGCCAGCTCGGGCGGCAGGTCGAACTCCGGGATCTGCGCTGCGTAGTTCGGGTTGAAGAAGAACGGCACCGAGATACGTTCGCCGTCGCCCTCGGGTGAAACTACCCGGTGCACAGTCGCTTTCAAGTAACCGCCGGTAGCGACCTCGAGCAGTTCGCCGATGTTGACCACCAGCGCCCCGTCGATCGGCGGTGCATCGATCCAGTCGCCGTCGTGCTCGACCTGCAGACCGCCCTTGCCCGGTTCGACATAGAGCAGAGTCAGCACACCCGCGTCCTTGTGCCCGCCGACGCCCTGGGAGCCGGCACCTTTCGGGCGGCCCGGGTAACGCACGACCTTGATGAGGATCGACGGATCGTGAGCGAACGCGTCGTCGAAGATGTTCGCATCCTGCCCCAGGGCTACCGCCCATTCGCGCAGGAGGCTCAATGCGATCGAGGTGAGCGTGTCGTTCCACTCGGTGATGACGTCGCGGAGTTCGGGAAGGGCATCGGGCCACTGGTTGGGGCCCTGCAGGATCTCCCAGGCCGGTGAGGTGTCGGTGCGCTCGGCCGCGGGCTGTTCGGCGCCGATGTCGATCTGCTCGCGCCAGTCCTGCTTGCCTTCGGTCAGTTCGCCGCCGAGCCTGGTGTACCCACGGAAATGCGGGCTGCGGACGTTCTCGATCGCGAGCTTCTCGGCAGTCGGAAGCGCGAAGAACTCGCGTGCGACGGCGAGGAGGCGTCGCTGCAGGTCGTCGGGAATACCGTGGCCCACCAGATAGAAAAATCCGACCTCGTGGGTGGCCTCGCGGAGCTGAGTGCGGAACTGCTCGGCGGTGTCGGGGTTCTGCGCCAGCGACAGATCGAGCACTGGCAGCGACGTAATCGACATGGGGTCCTCGATCCGTGTGATGGTTCTGATGTCCATCATTCCACGCTGATCGGCACCCGGACCCGCACGGCGATTCGGCAGCCGCAGGCGTGACTACCCGCGCGGATGCGGAAACACCCTGTGGATAACAGAATCGGGGCCTTGCGCCGTTGGCGCAAGACCCCGAATCAGCGTGAACCTAAATCAGGCCTCGTCGGCTCCGATGATGAACGCTTCGAGCTCGATGCGAGCCTTGTCGTCGGCCATCTGGACCGGCGGGGACTTCATCAGGTAAGCGGAAGCCGGGTAAACCGGTCCACCGATGCCGCGGTCCTTGGCGATCTTGGCGGCGCGGACGGCGTCGATGATGATGCCGGCAGAGTTGGGCGAATCCCAGACCTCGAGCTTGTACTCCAGGTTCAGGGGAGCGTCACCGAAGGCGCGGCCTTCGAGGCGGACGTATGCCCACTTGCGGTCGTCGAGCCACTCCACGTAGTCCGAGGGACCGATGTGGACGTTGCGGTCGTGAACCTTGCCGGCAAGTGCGCCGGTCAGGTTGGACGTCACGGCCTGGGTCTTGGAAACCTTCTTGGACTCCAGACGATCACGCTCGAGCATGTTCTTGAAGTCCATGTTTCCGCCGACGTTGAGCTGGTACGTGCGGTCCAGCACGACGCCGCGGTCTTCGAACAGCTTCGCC
The DNA here is from genome assembly GCF_011602025.1 of Rhodococcus sp. IC4_135. Lineage (NCBI taxonomy): Bacteria > Bacillati > Actinomycetota > Actinomycetes > Mycobacteriales > Nocardiaceae > Rhodococcus > Rhodococcus sp. IC4_135. Next base: position 386,547 of record NZ_JAAOLG010000003.1, on the reverse strand, counting down.
ATCACGCGGTGGGTGATGGTGGCGCCGACCTGGCTCTTGATGTCGTCACCGACGATCGGGACGCCGGCGTCCTTGAACTTGGCAGCCCACTCCGGGTCGGAAGCGATGAAGACGGGCAGAGCGTTGACGAACGCAACGCCTGCGTCGATCGCGCACTGTGCGTAGAACTTGTCAGCGTCGTCGGAACCGACAGGCAGGTAGGAAACGAGGACGTCGACCTGAGCGTCCTTGAGTGCCTTGACGACGTCGACGGGCTCGGCGTCGGACAGCTCGATGGTCTCGGCGTAGTACTTGCCGATGCCGTCGAGTGTCGGGCCACGCTGAACGGGAACGTCCAGGGGCGGAACGTCGGCGATCTTGATGGTGTTGTTCTCGCTCGCGAGGATCGCCTCGGAGAGGTCGAAGCCGACCTTCTTCGCGTCGACGTCGAACGCAGCGACGAACTGCACGTCGCGGACGTGGTACTTACCGAACTTGACGTGCATGAGGCCGGGGACCGTCTGGGTCTCGTCGGCATCCTTGTAGTAGTGGACGCCCTGAACCAGGGACGAGGCGCAGTTACCCACGCCCACAATGGCTACGCGCACCGCGGTGCTGTTCTCACCCATGGTCGGGTTCTCCTTCTTTCCGGGATGTTCCTGTTGTCGATTGCTCGGCTGCGATCAATTCGTTGAGCCAACGCACTTCGCGCTCACTCGATTCGAGTCCGAGCTGATGGAGCTGACGGGTATAGCGGTCCAGCGATCCGCTGGCCCGACCGACGGCCTCGCGGAGCCCCTCGCGGCGCTCCTCGACCTGGCGTCGCCTGCCTTCGAGGATCCGCATCCGCGCTTCTGCGGGGGTGCGGCTGAAGAAGGCGAGGTGAACGCCGAAACCGTCGTCGGTGTAGTTCTGCGGCCCGGTGTCGGCGACCAGTTCGGTGAACCGTTGCCGACCTTCCGGAGTGAGCTGGTAGACGCGACGCGCCCGACGCTTGAGAGTGCCGGTGGCAGTGTCGACGTCTTCCGAGATCAATCCGTCGGCTTGCATGCGCCGCAGTGCCGGGTACAGCGATCCGTACGAGAACGCGCGGAATGCGCCGAGCAGACCAGTGAGCCGCTTACGCAGCTCGTATCCGTGCATCGGTGACTCGAGGAGCAGCCCGAGGATTGCGAGTTCGAGCAACTGACAAACCTCCCGAGTCGTTGAACCTAACCGCCTGATGCGATAACCAACTATATCGCGCCGATATATAAAACCACACTGCGGCCCGATACGTGTACCAAGGTGTCACGGCTAGATCAGGGGGTGAACGGGTAGATCGACATGATTTCCCCGTCGAGGCCGGCTGTCAGGTACCCGCTCTCTTCGAGGTCGTTGCCGACGTGAATCTCGATGGTCGGCACGGTGTCGGTGCTCTCGACAGAGACGTATCGTGTGGTCGGATTCTGCACCGACGTCGTGGTTCCGGCGCCGTCTAGCAGGGCGATCACGATGCGAGGATCGAGCTGTGTGACGTCGATCTGTGCCACGTCCAGTTCGCGCGATCCTCCCGAAGTCGTGTCCTCGAGGTCGCCTCGGTAGTAGCTGTCGAGGGCCTTGCGCGGTGCGGCAGGATCGGCGCGCGTTATGCGTGCATAAGTGGGATAGATGGTCATCTCGTCGACCAGTCCGCTGCCGTACTCCGTTTCGATGGCACGGAACATCGCCCCCAGGCCGTCGACGGTGTGCAGCTGTGGCTCTGGGCTTGAGAAGATCGTGACGTCCGACGCCACATATTTGATTCCGAAGCCGATTGCCGACACCAGTGACAGAGCGATGATCGCAAGGGCGATCCAACGCGTGTCGAGCGAAGGTTCCTTCCGCAGGATGGGCAGAGACGCCTCGGTCTGCAGATCCGACGTCAAGTCTTCGAGATCGCCGAGAGTGACTGCTACCGAGGCGAGTTCGGTCAATTCGTCGTGCTCGGTCGCCGTGAGTTGCCCGTCGGCGAAGGCGGAGTCCAGCACGGCGCAGGTGGCCTCGCGATCGGCATTGCGAGCGCGGGTGGTCCTGGTCAGATCGTTCGGCATGTCCGGGGCCTATCGAGGAGTGAAGGGAGACAAGCGGATCGGGCGGCCATCCGGGCTCAACTCCATCGAGCCGCTCGCGCCGAGGTCGTTGCTCACGTAGATGGAAACGCGTGGATCCTGACCCGATGAGCTCATGCTGATGTGTGTGACCTTGGCTTCGGGGACGTTGAGATTTGCGGACGCTCCCGCCAGATACCCGGCGAGTTTGTCGATGTCGACGGCAGCGAGGTCGAAGGTGACAGTGCTGGCTGCTCGAGTCGAGGTGCTGTCGCGTGGTGTGAAACCGCCTCGAAAGTCGATGTCTTCCTCCAGATTCGGCGAGATAGTGGCGGCGCGAGTAACGCTTGCATAGCCGTCGTAGAAGTTGACGGAATCGATTGTCGTCGTGCCGTACTTGGCGCTGTATCTGGTGATGAATTCCCCGATCCCGCTTGCGGTGAGCGTGTTCAGCGTCGAACTCACAATGGGGGCAAGCGGTCCGACCGGTTCGGCTGCCGCCGGTGGAGGCGGTGAAGGTGAATCGTCGGCGGACAAGGTGAGGAACCCGATCAGGGTTGCGAAGACAGCCGACGCGGCCGCGAGGTACCAGATCTTGTCGATACGACGAACTTTCGCGACGGCGTTCCGCAGCGTCGCTTTCTGCAGATCGCGGACCAGTAGATCGAGCTGGCCGAGGGTGGTCGCGGTCATGGCCGCAGCCGTCCGGTTCGCGTGCTCGTCGACCGTGATCTGTCCGTCGGACAGAGCCGTATCGAGAACGGCGCAGGTATCGGAACGGTCGACGTCGCGCGCACGGGTGCGCGTAGAGGTAGTAGTCGGGGACCCACTCACCGGCTCACCCTAGCTCCCGTACGGGTAGGAACGAGAGATCTCGCCCCACGGCGTGACCTCGATACGGCCACCCTCGCTGCGGTCGTTCTCGGCATAGATCGCGATCTCCGGGACGCCGTAGTTCGCGTCCACGATCAAGTGCGTGATCGTGGCGTCCGGCACCTTGACGTATTCGGCGATGTTTTCCATGAACGGCGCGAGTTTGTCGATCTGGATGGAACCGAGATCGAAGGTCGGCTGGCCCGTTCGCCGCGGAATGGACGTTACTTTCCGCTCGAAACCGTCGCGAAAACTGATGGACTCGGTGAGAGCAGGAGTGTCGGAGGCCGCCCGGCTCACCAGGGAGTAGTCGCCGTGGAAGCTGGCGTCATCGATGAACATGTCGCCGAACTCGTCGCGATACCTCTCGATAAATGCGCCGATACCCTCGGGAGTCAAAGTGTCGATGTGTGCGATCAGGATCGGTTCGACGGTCGGTTCCGGCACCGGGGTGGTGGTCGCCAACGGTGGGGCGAGGGAGGTGCTGCTGGCAAAACTGGCGGTGATGTCTTCCGAGGGCGTCAACGGTGAGCGACTCCACGCCACAGCGGCGACCGCGCCGACGACGATCAGAGCAGCGCCGCCGATGAACACGGCCTTTCGTGCCGTCGACGTCCGAGGCACCGTTTTGGTCTCGATCTTCGGCACCTGCAGATCGTTGACCAGGCGTGCGAGTGCGAGCAGGGTCTTCGCGGACCTCGCCTTCTCGGTCCGTTCGAAGTAGTCGTCCGCGCTCAACTGCCCTTCGGCGTACGCGGCGTCCAACACATTGCACGTTTCGACGCGATCAAGATCACGAGCGCGCGTCATCGGAGAACGGGAAGACTTCACAGGAAGTGATCGTAATGGCTGGTCGCCATGCCTCCAGCCCCCGAAATGTGTTCATCGTGACCCTCCCGAACCGTCCGTCGCGGAGCGGACGCACGTACGCTGGTCAGGTGCGGATACAGCGGCAAGTTGTGGACTACGCGCTCGCGCGTCGGTCTGTGCTGGCCGAAGTGTCTGCGGGTAGGACCGACGTCAAGCAAGTGTGTGACGCCGATCCGTACCTACTCAGAGCCGCGAAGTTCCACGGCCGGGGCAGCGACGTCGTCTGCCCTATTTGCCGCAAGGAACAGTTGACGCTCGTGTCCTGGGTGTTCGGCGACAAGCTCGGTCAGGTTTCGGGATCAGCCCGAACCTCGGACGAGCTCGCTCGGCTTGCGGAAACAGCAGAGGAGTTCACGGTGCACGTTGTAGAGGTGTGCCGTACCTGCAGTTGGAACCACTTGGTGCAGTCCTATGTGCTCGGCGCAGTACCTGCGCCGCCGCGACCGCGGCGAGCACGCCCACCAAGCCGGCGCACCGCCAGCGAGTAACGCCACACCCGAAGAAGGGCCCGATCGAAGTCTGCACGTGATCGGTCCGTGACCACTGGAGATTTGATTCGTGAGTTCCCCCAGCAACAACAACCCGGGCGGCAACAACCCGGGTGGCCGTCCCGTCGGTCCCAACCGTCCCGCCGGACCTCCTCAGGGTCGTCCGCCGCAGGGACGTCCCATGGGTCCACCACCGCAGGGACGCCCTCCGATGGGTCCGCCCCCTCAGGGTCGTCCGCCGCAAGGACGTCCGATGGGCCCCCCGCCTCAGGGTCGTCCCCCGCAAGCCCGACCTTCGGGGCCGCCTCCTCAGGGCCGCCCCGCCGGTCCCCCGCCGCAGGGTCGTCCGCCGCAAGGCCGACCTGCCGGCCCGCCGCCTCGAGATCGCGCCGCAGGCGCTCAGGCCAACGAACCGACCCAGCGCGTCGCGGCAGCAGCAGCGACCTCCCGAACCAATGCGGGCACCCGCCCGCCGGTCGGTCCTCCGCCGACGAAGCCGCCGACAGGTGGCTCCGGTGGCGGTGGCGATGACGGACAACCTCCGAAGGGAAAGAAGAGCACCGTGAAGAAGAAGTCCAAGTGGCGCACAGTTCGCCGCTCGGCCTACGTCTTGGTGGCGCTCGGTCTTGTTCTGCCCGTCCTTGCCTTCATGGCCGCGTACATCGTGCAGGACGTCCCCAAGCCTGGTGACCAAAAGACCAATCAGGTGGCGACGGTCTTCGCCGCCGACGGAAGCACCGTGATCGCTACCGTCGTCCCGCCGGACGAAGGTAACCGCGTCGAGGTCTCACTCGATCAGGTGCCGATGCACGTTCGTAATGCCGTTCTGGCCGCGGAGGACCGCGATTTCTACTCGAACCCGGGCTTCTCGATCTCCGGTTTCGCGCGCGCAGCCCGAGACAACGTCCTCGGTCGCGACAGCGCCGGTGGTGGCTCGACCATCACGCAGCAATACGTGAAGACGGCGCTCGTCGGCTCGGAGCGTTCGCTGACGCGAAAGATGAAGGAACTCGTTCTCTCTTCGAAGATGGCCAACGAGTGGTCCAAGGACGACATTCTTGCCGCATACCTGAACACCATTTACTTCGGTCGTGGTGCGTACGGTATCGAAGCCGCTTCCAAGGCGTACTTCGGTAAGCCCGTCGACCAGCTGTCCATCGAAGAAGGCGCCGTCCTGGCGTCGTCGATTCAGCTTCCGTCGCTCCTCGATCCCGAGACCAACCCGACCGGTGCCAAGTCCCGTTGGGATTACGTGCTCGACGGCATGGTGTCCGCCGGCACGCTGGATCAGGCCGCGCGCACGCCGATGCAGTACCCCGCCTACGTCCCGCTCGCTCAGGTCGACAACAGCAGTCAAGGTTCGACCGGACCCGAAGGACTGATCAAGCGTCAGGTGCTCAAGGAGATCGGCGACGCCGGAATCAGCGAGCAGTTGCTCAACACCGAGGGCTTGCAGATCACCACGACCATCGACCCGCAGGCTCAGGCCGCAGCAGTCGAGGCCGCGCGTTCCAACATGGAAGGTGAGCCGGAGAACCTGCGCACCGCAGTTGTCTCGGTCGACCCGAAGACCGGAGCCGTCAAGGCGTACTACGGCGGTGAAGACGGTGCGGGATACGACTTCGCGAATGCCGGACTTCAGACCGGTTCCTCGTTCAAGGTGTTCGGCCTCGCGGCTGCTCTGGATCAGGGAATCCCGCTCTCGCAGATGTACGACAGCTCGCCGCTGACCGTCAACGGCATCTCCATCGGCAACGTCGAAGGTGAAAGCTGCGGCACCTGCACCATCGCCGAAGCGCTCAAGCGTTCGCTGAACACCAGCTTCTACCGTCAGATGCTCAGCCTCGACGGCAACGGCCCGCAGGAAATCGCGGACATCGCTCACAAGGCAGGCATCCCGAAGGACATCCCGGGCGTCGGCCCGTCGCTCACCGAGGCTGACGGTTCCGGCCCCAACAACGGCATCGTGCTCGGCCAGTACCAGGCCCGCGTGCTCGACATGGCGTCGTCGTACGCGACGCTCGCCGCATCCGGCACGTATCACGCACCGCATTTCGTGCAGAAGGTCGTTGCCGCCGACGGCACCGTGCTGCTGGACCGTGGCGCACCCGCGGGTGAGGATCGCATCGACGCCGCCGTGGCGGACAACGTGACGGCCGCGATGCAGCCGATCGCGGCGTATTCGCGCGGTCACAACCTGGCCGGCGGACGTCTGTCGGCGTCGAAGACGGGTACCGCGCAGCTCGGTGACACCGGAGCCAACAAGGACGCGTGGATGGTCGGCTACACGCCGTCACTCTCGACTGCGGTCTGGGTCGGAACTCCCGACGGTGAGGCGATCACCAACTCGGGCGGCGCGATGATCTACGGCTCGGGTCTGCCTTCGGACATCTGGAAGGACACGATGGACGGCGCCCTCGAGGGCACCGACAACGAGAAGTTCCCGACGCCCGGCAAGATCAACGGTCAAGCCGGTGGCGTTCCGGAGTACACGGCACCTGCACCGCCCAAGACGTCGGCGCCGCCGACCACCACACCGACGACGACGGAAACCACTCCGCCGCCCGTGGTGACGACGACGCAGGTCGAGGTTCTTCCGGGCATCACGATCCCGATTCCTGGCATCTCCCGGCCGACGACAACCGCGCCGCAGGTACCGGGGGCAGGCGAGACCACCGAGGAAGAACCGGCAGGTGTGAGCCCCGGCCAGTAGTTGGAGGGTGGTCGGTTCGAAAGACGGTAACCTCGCGGAGTGGCCGCGAATGCTGATGATGCCGAACCGACCTCCCCCGCTCCGCTGGCCGAAGATCTTCGTTCGGCGGATTGGCGGGACGTTCCCAGTCGCAACGACGCGATGGTGTCTGCGCTGTCGGGAACCGTCGGTGGTCCGGTCGGTCGTCACGCGCTGATCGGACGCACCCGCTTCTTCACACCGATGCGAGTGATTCTTCTGCTCGCCGTGGTGTTCTTGGCTTTCGGCTGGTTCGCGAAGGCCGGTTGTATTCAGCAGGCGCCGGTCGGCGAGAGCGGGCAGGTCGGCCTCGACTGGAGTGGCAGCCGTCAGTACGTGGCGATGTGTTACTCCGACACCGTTCCGCTGTACGGAGCCGAACGCCTCGATCAGGGCGCTTTTCCGTACAAGACGTCGTGGGAAGAAGTACGCGGCGACGGTTCGATCCAGATGCGGTACATGGAGTATCCGGTCATCTCGGGGCTCTATCAGTACGGGGCGATGAAGGTCGCCAAGGCGTGGGATTCGATCACCTGGCTGCCGGGCGCGATCCAGGTGGCGCTCTATTTCAACGTCGTCGCGTTCGGGTTGGCGTTGGCGTGGCTGGTCACCGTGTGGGCGAGCACCCTGCTGGCCGGACGACGGGTGTGGGACGGCGCGCTGATCGCCTGTTCGCCCCTGGTGATCGTGCACGTGTTCACGAACTTCGATCCTCTGGCGACGGCGTTCGCGGCCGGCGGGTTGTTGGCGTGGGCACGCAAGCGGCCCGTGCTCGCGGGAATCTTGCTCGGCCTGGGCGGAGCCGCGAAGCTCTACCCGCTGCTCTTACTCGGACCGCTATTCGTCCTGTGTCTGCGCGCGGGCAAGACGAGGGACTGGCTGGTGACCGCTCTCAGCGCCGTCGCGGCATGGCTTGCGGTGAACCTCCCGATCGCCGCGCTGTACCCCCACGGTTGGTACGAGTTCTTCCGGCTCAACTCCGAACGCGGGGCCGATCCCGATTCCCTCTACAACGTGATCGCGTCGTTCACGTCGTGGACGGGCCTCGACGGTCCTCTCGCACAGGGTGAGTCGCCGTCGAATCTCAACGCCGTGTCTCTGCTGCTGTTCGTGGCAGTCTGCATTGGTGTCGGTTACGTCGCCTTGACGGCGCAGCGTCGTCCGCGGGTTGCGCAGCTGTGCTTCCTGTTGGTGGCGGGCTTCCTGATCACCAACAAGGTGTGGAGCCCGCAGTATTCGTTGTGGCTGGTGCCGCTGGCCGTGTTGGCCTTGCCGCACCGCCGACTTCTGCTCGCGTGGATGACCATCGACGCCCTGGTCTGGGTTCCTCGAATGATGTATTACCTCGGGGTGTCCAACAAGGGGCTGCCCGAGCAGTGGTTCACCGGCACCGTCGTGATTCGCGACATCGCGGTACTCGTTCTGTGCGCGCTGGTGCTCCGGCAGATCTACCGGCCGTCGGAGGATCTCGTGCGGTACGGGTTCATCGACGATCCCGCGGGCGGTGTTCTCGATCAGGCGCCGGACAAACAACCCTCCTGGCTACCCGGTTGGCTGAAGCCGTCCAAGGCGAAGGAATCGGAACCCGTCACGGTCTGAGGTCACCACTCCTCGAGGGTGGTGTACCCGTCCTGGACCGCGCGGGCGAACAACGCCGCCTTCGTGGGGGCCGGCCGCCCGACGTCGCTGTACTTCGTGCGGATCCGAGTGATGTGTGTGTTGACGGTGCAGACGCGGAGGTCGAGTGTCTCGGCGACCTCGGACTTGGAATCCGAACGAAGCCAGGCGAGTAGTACTTCGATCTCGCGGACGCTCAGCTTCGGCTTGTGCTTGCCGTGCTTGGGGTTGCCGACTCGGGACACGTTTGCCTCGATCTTCGAAGAAATGCCGATTGAAGACATGCGAGTAGCACCTTTCGACGGAGGGGATGGGCGTCGACTGTCGTATTTGCAGAAGGGCTGCTGACTTCGGGCGCGACTGAGAACGAGTATTTCGATCGAGGCGACTGAGTGGAACGGGCGCAACTCTCTCGATACAGAGTCCATACAACGGACAAATCCCCTACCTGCTCCGATAGAGTGCGTCGCTATGAACTCGAAGGCGGAAGCCGGTAGGCACAATCAGGTCGATCCGGGCCAGATCGAGTCGCGTGGACAGTTTGCTGAGGCGCTCACGGCGTTGCGGAAGGCAGCCGGACTGACGGTTCGCGAAGCGGTCGAGCGTTCGGGTGGTTTGCACGGAACCGTCAGCGGATGGTTTGCCGGCCAACACCTGCCGACGCCGGCGAGTACCCCGATGTTTTTCGCGCTCCTCGAGGCGTGCGGCGTCGATTCCGAGGATGAGCGGCAGCGCTGGATCAGTGCGGTGCAACGAGTGAGGCAGTTGACGGCCAGACGACGCGGCGACGCCACCGTTCCGTATCGAGGTCTCGAATCGTTCCGGCAGGAGGACGCCGAGTGGTTCTTCGGTCGAGACGAACTCACTGCCAACTTGGCCGAACGGGTGGCGTCGGCGATACGAGGTGAAGGTCGCCGTCAGTTCATGGTGATCGGCGCTTCCGGATCGGGTAAGTCGTCGTTGCTGCGGGCCGGGCTCGCCCCGAAGATCGCCGGCGACGATCCACGGTTCGACGGCTGGCAGGTGCAAATCCTGCAGCCGGGTACGGGAGGAATTCCGTCGTCGATCGGCGCCGAATCAACCGTCCTGATCCTCGACCAGTTCGAGGAACTGTGGACGCAGTGTGACGGCGATCGACGCGAGGAAATGTTGCAGACTCTCGCGGAACTCGGTGAGAACACCATTGCCGTCATCGGCATGCGTGCCGACTTCTACGGGCTCGCAGCGGAGGAACCGCTCTTGGTGCCGCTGCTCGACGACTCGCCGATGGTGGTCGGGCCGCTGACCGAGGAACAGTTGCGCGAGGTGATCGTCGAGCCGGCGGTCAAGGCCGGGATGACCGTGCAGAGCGAATTGGTTCAGGTTCTGATCTCCGAGCTGACACCACGCGGTTCGCGCGCGGCGAGCGACCCCGGCGCTTTGCCCTTGCTCTCACACGCGTTGTTGGGGACCTGGCAACGGTCGACGCGTAAGACGCTGACGGTCTCGGATTACTACGCCACCGACGGGATTGCCGGAGCAGTCCAGCAAAGCGCGGAGGAAGTGTACGGCGAGCTCACAGAGAGGCAGCAGCAGTTGGCGCGCAGGATCTTCCTGCGATTGGTCAACGTCGACGAAGTGACGCAGACGCGACGGCGCGCACCGCGCACCGAACTCTTCCTCGGTGACGACGTCGACGACGTGAACACCGTCATCGACCGGTTCGCCTTACGACGCCTTCTCACCGTCGACGAGGAGACCGTCGAGGTTTCGCACGAGGTCTTGCTGTCCGCGTGGAGTCGGCTTCGCGATTGGATCGACTCGGACCGGGCCGGCCTGGCGGTGCATCGCCGGTTCACCTACGCGGCGCAGGTGTGGGAAGACAGTGGACGCGACCCTGGCGCGCTGCTCGGACCCGCGCGTCTTCACCTGACGGAAGAATGGCTGAACTCGGGCGAACTCGGTCTCCCGTTGGAGCCGAGCCAGACCCGCTCCGCCGACCTCAACGCCACCGAACGGGAGTACCTCGCCGCGAGCATCGAGCATCGTGATCAGCAGGAATTCGCCGATCGACGACGTACACGCGTGCTACGACGGCTCGTGACTGCGTTGGCGGCAGCGTCGGTGATCGCTCTTGTGTTGGCGGTGGTTGCCACCGTCGCCGGTATCGGAGCGAACCGTCAACGTGTCCAGGCGGATACCGCGCGCGACGAGGCGATGTCGCGGCAGGTTGCCACCGAGTCGATAAGGATGCGTGAACGGGATCCGTCGCTGGCGTCGCAGCTCGCTCTGGCGGCATTTGCGGTCAACGAAACGACCGAAGCCCGCTCGGCATTGCTGGATGCATCCGGCGTTCATTCGGCTACCCGCATCATCGGACCGCCCGGCGCGATGAAGGCGCGGATAAACCCAGCCGGAACTGTTGTGGCGGTGGGTGGTTCGGACGGGAAGGTCAGACTGTATCCGATGGTGGACGGTGTGGCCTCAGCTGTTCCGCAGGCGGAGTTCCTCGGAGTCTCGGAGGGCACGGCCCTCTTTGCCGTCGCCTACAGCCCGGACGGACGGTTGCTTGCCACCGGTGGTGCGGGCGGTGCTGCACTGTGGGACGTGTCGGATCCGAGGAACCCGGTGCGTGGAACTCTTCCGGTCGACGGTGAACGAGTCGTGCAGGACATGGAGTTCAGCCCCGACGGAACCAAGCTGGTTGCCGGTACCTCGACGCCCGACGTCCTGCGATGGAACATCGACAGCTCCACGAATGCCGTTGCCTTGCCTGCTCTTCCGCATCCAGCTGACGGCATCGTCACCGCGACGTTCAGCCCCGACGGACGCTTCCTCGTGGCGGGCGGGCGTCAAGCGACAATGCGCGTGTGGGACGTCGCGAAGTGGGGTGAGGAATCGGCGCCGATCTTCGCGACCGAGCCCAACGGCACCACGGTCCATTATCTCGGCGTCGCCTTCAGCCCGGACGGGCGTGAGCTTGCGGCGGGAACGACTGGCAGGGAAGTGGTTCGGTGGGACATGAGCGACCCGGCGCGCCCCGCTCCCCTGCCTGCACTGACGGGATTCTCCAGTTACGTCAACGAACTCAACTACGGTAAAGACGGAACACGCCTTGCTGCCGGAAGTTCCGACAACTCCGTGCGCGTATGGGACCCACGAACCGGGGCGTTGATCGAAACACTTCCGGACAGTGGGGCGGTGACCACCGTCGACTACAGCGACGACGGCCGCAACCTGATCACCGGAGGTCTGAACGGCGTCACTCGCGTGTGGGCTCTGCCGGGTCCGGTCTGGGCGGGACCTCGGGACACGATCTTCACCGGTCCCTTCGCCGCGGACGGCTCGCGTCTGGTGGCCGGCGTCGGCGCCAGGGGCGGCGCGATGTTGGCGTGGAACACCGAGGATCTCGATCGCCCCGCGATGATGCCGGAGCTGAAACCGCAAGGGGCCGACTCCTTCACCGGAGCATCGGCGGTCTCGGCAGACGGGAACCTGGCTGTGAGCGGCACCGGCGGCGGCGGTGCCTATCTTTGGGACCTGAGTGATCCGGCGTCGCCACGGATCTACAGCGAACCTGCGGTGTACGTGCAGGGCATCGTGGCGGTTGTCGCACTGAATCCCGCCGGAGATCTGCTGGCGGTGTCCTCGCAGGACGACAACAGCATTGCGTTGGTCGACGTTTCCGACCCGTCGGCTCCGAAGCTGCTGTCGTCGACCGATGTCGGCTCTTACCCGCAGATGATGGCATTTCAGCCGGGTGCCGATATCCTCGCGATCGCGAACGCCAAGAACGAAGTGGATCTGTGGGACGTGTCGAACGCAGCGTCGCCCCGCGTGGCAGCGACGGTCGGCGGATTCGAAAGTTACGCACTAGCAGTGTCTTTCAGTGCCGACGGAACCCTGTTGGCCGCTGGAAGTGCGGATCACAGTGTCGCCGTGTGGGACGTACGCACACCGTCGGCACCCGAGGAGCTCGCTCGTCTTGTCGGCCCCGAGGGCGCAATCTATTCGATCTCGTTCAACCGCGCCGGTGATCGGCTCGCTGCGGGTGTCGGCGACGGAACCGTGTGGCTCTGGGACATCGAGACTCCCTCGCGGTCAACACGATTTGCGACGCTGTCCGCCTACCCGGGCCGCGTCAACGATGCGCAGTTCGCCGGCGAGAGTGACATGATCGCGGGCAGTGGGTCGGACAAGACGGTTCGCTTGTGGGGAATCGACCCCGACAGCGTCGTTGATCGATTGTGCCGCACCGCAGGATCTCCCATCACGGAAGCCGAGTGGGAGCGTTACCTGCCCGGTGTTCCCTACCAGGATCCGTGCGCCGGCTGACGCAGGTCAGTTCATCCAGAACTCGAGCGCCGCTTCCCGACCCAGTTCGCCTCCGCTGCCGGTGATGACCAGTCCGGCGGAGGTGAGCTTGTATGTCACGTCCTTGTTGGTGACGGTGAATCCGTTGCCGGTGGGGGTTGGATCGTCGAGTTCGATGGTGGCGCCGTCGCTCAGCCGCTGACCCTTGTAGTAGTAACGGCCGACTCCGGTTTCGCAGATCACGATTCGTGATCCGGTCGTGACGGCGATGGCGACGGCAGGATTGGTCGAGTTGCAACTGGGTCCGCCGGAGACGAAGCCCTGACGGTCGGTGCCCGAGACGGTCGGCGCCGGACCGATCGAGGTTGTGACGCGTGGGGGTGTCGTCGTTCTCGGCGCTGTGGTGGGTGCGCTCGGCGCCCGAGTCGTGGTCGTGGAGTACGAGTACGGCGTCGTGTAGGTGAAACTCCGCGAACTCGCTTCATCGGCGGCGTTGCCGAAAGCGGCCGCGAGCAGCCCGAAGAACGCGATCCACACGATCACGGCCAGGATGCCGAGTGCGGTGAAGATGTAACCGATGATCAGACCGGCAAGGGCGAGTCCGTCGCCTTCCTCGCCCGTCCGTTTGATCTGTCCGCGTGCGATGTGCCCGAAGACGATCCCCAACGGCGCGATGAGGAACGCGAAGACGAGAGCGAGTACCGCGAGTGTGTTGGTCGGGCGCCTGCCGTACGGATCGGGCTGCCCGTACGGAGCCGGTTGCCAATTCTGATTGCCCTGGTACCCGTACCCACCCTGATCGCTCATGAGGTGAATCTTGGCATGGACTTCGCCGAAGAGTGCAGGTGATGGCTAGTTTCGGGTACGTGTCTCCAGCTGAGGCGCGATGGCCGGCCAATCGTCGTCGGTCATCGCGAACAGCGCTGTTGTCCGCCAACTGCCGTCGGCGCGGCGTCGGTGCTTGCGCAGCAGGCCCTCGAACTGAGCGCCGAGCTTTGCGATCGCTGCCCTGGACTGTTCGTTGAACTCGTCCGTGTGCCACTCGACGCGTACGGCTTCGAGCTGGTCGAAGGCGTGACGAAGCAGGAGCAGTTTCGATTCGGGATTGATCCCGGTTCCCTGAACCGATCGCGACAACCACGTGTATCCGATTGCAAGACTGCGGTTTACCGGGTCGATCTGGTACATCGACGTGGTACCGACCACGGCGTTCGTCGCGATGTTCACCTGCGCGAAGGCGATCCGATTCGGGTCGTCGGTGGCTGCAGCGATGTACTTCCGTGCCTGGTCCCGATCGGTGATGGGCGACGCGGTCCAACGAAAGATGGCCGGGTCGTCGGCAGCCGCGAGCAGAGCGTCGGTGTGCGCGACGCCCAGGGGTTCGAGTCGGACACGATCACCGGTCAGCGTCGGCGATTCGAACCATGAGGCAGTCATCAGGCGTGCTCCCGTGAGTGTGTCGGAAGGTTGTTGTCGGAGTTGGCAATCTGATCGGTCCCGCCGGCAAGCGGATACCGCAGCGGGACTCGCAGGAACAGGACGAAGAACACGGCGAGCAGGATGACGTGGCCCCACACGCTCGCCTGGACGACGGCTTCGTACTTGCTCGGATCGAGATTCATGTCCAGCTGGTAGAAGTACCGGAAGATGCCGATGCCCAACGCCGCATCGGCGATCAGATAGGCGACGATCCAGAACCACCGGATCTTGAACAGGACGAGGAACGGCAGGATCCACAGCGTGTACTGCGGTGAATTGACCTTGTGCAGCAACACGAATCCGCACAGCATCGCGGCACTGACCGCAATCCACGGAAAGTAGCCGTCGCGGACGTAGCGTCGCCAACCCAGATACATCGCGAGCGCGAACGACGCCAGGATCATCACCGGAGACAGAATGCTCACCAGTGCGTCGTAGTCGGCGTTGAGTTCGCGAACCCCGAAACCGTAGAACGGGCGCAGCCCCCAGAACCACAGTGAGTTGGTGGTGATGTCTGCGCTTCGCTTCTCCTGGAAGCTGAACGACGCGCGCCAGCCTTCGTACGAGATGAGGGCGAACGGGAGGTTGACGAGGACGACGGTGACGATCGCCGCTCCCGCCGTCATCAGCGCTCCACGAACGTCGTAACGCTTGCCTTCGGTGCCGCGTAGGAGCACGAAGGCCATGAGCGGCAGGACGAACATTCCCGGGTACAGCTTCAAACAGAAACCGATCGCCAGGATGACGGCCGCCAGAACCGCGCGCGTGCGCAGCGGGATCCGTTCGAACGTCATCAGGAAGATCGCGCCGACGCTGGTGGCCACCACCGGGAGCTCCCAATTGTGGAATGCGTACAGAACCAGCGGCGGTGTCGCCGACCACACGAGCGCGTATGCGCCGCTCATCTTGCCGAGCATCCACGCGGTGAGCAGTCCGAAAGGAGCCAGGATCAGTGCAGAGTGCAGAAGGAAATCAGTGTCGGTGTGTGAGCCGATACCGCCCAGCCACATCAGAATTCCGCTGAGCACCGGGTATTCGACGGTTCCGCCGGTCAGGAATCCTTCGGGCGTTATGCCGCCGGTGACGAAGGGGAACAGATGCTGATCGATGCCTCGTCCGAGCCAGAGCAACTGAATGTCGGAGTAGCAGACGTCGATGTTCTTGTTGACGTCGAAGTTCAGGCTTCGGCCGTCGGGCGCGAACGGTGCACCGCCGCATCTGGCCTTGTTGAAATAGCCCAGCGCCATCGTCAGCCCGCACAATCCGACGACCAACGCCAGGATCGACGCCGGGGTCTTGCGGTCTGTTCGCATGATTCTCACCCTAGGGGGCGCAGTGCCTCGCGGGGTGACACGTGTGCGCCACGCGTCGCGTATCGACCTGGCGGTCTTCGCGGATGGGCGGGACGATTTCCCTGGTCAAGGCCCCTCGTGTAACCTACGAGGGTTGCTGACGCAACGACCCTCCTGCCACGGATAGTCCGTGGCCGTTTTCACTTAGTCCACAGGAGGTGATGAGGTCTTATGCGTCATTACGAATTGATGGTCATCCTTGACCCCAGCCTGGACGAGCGCACTGTCGCTCCTTCACTGGATACGTTCCTCAATGTTGTGCGCCAGCACGGCGGCACGATCGACAAGGTCGATGTCTGGGGTAAGCGTCGTCTCGCCTACGAGATCCTGAAGCATGCTGAAGGTATCTACGCGGTGATCGACATCAACGCCACTCCCGCCACCGTCGCTGAGCTCGATCGTCAGCTCGGTCTGAACGAGTCGGTTCTGCGCACGAAGGTTCTGCGCCACAACAAGTAATTACTGTCGGTAGCGAGCTCTACTCTCGCGCCCAACGGTCTTACATCAATGCAGGAGGAACCACATGGCTGGCGACACCATCATCACCGTCATCGGAAACCTGACGGCTGATCCTGAACTTCGTTTCACCCCGGCGGGTGCCGCGGTTGCAAACTTCACGGTTGCTTCCACGCCCCGCACCTTCGACCGTAATTCCAATGAATGGAAAGACGGCGATGCACTGTTCATGCGTTGCAACATCTGGCGCGAAGCAGCCGAGAACGTCGCGGAGAGCTTGACCCGTGGCTCACGAGTAATCGTGAGCGGCCGGCTCAAGCAGCGTTCGTACGAAACTCGCGAGGGCGAAAAGCGAACTGTCGTCGAGCTCGAAGTCGATGAAATCGGTCCTTCACTGAAGTACGCCACGGCAAAGGTCAACAAGGCCAACCGTGGTGGCGGCGGTGGAGGCGGCAACTTCGGCGGTTCCTCCGGCGGATCGGGTGGCGGACGTCCGAGTGCTGCACCTTCGGGTGGAGACGATCCTTGGGGCAGTGCGCCTCAGGCTTCGGGCTCCTTCGGTGGTGCGGGCAGCGACGAACCGCCCTTCTGATCCGTACCTGATCAGGAACATCCAGAAAAGAGCAAAGACATGCCGAAGCCGCCCTTGCGCGACAAGGTTATGAAGAAGAAGGTCTGCACCTTCTGCAAAGAGAAGAACACGCAGATCAACTACAAGGACACGACGTTGCTTCGTAAGTACGTCAGCGATCGCGGAAAGATCCGTGCTCGCCGTGTCACCGGCAATTGCGTCCAGCACCAGCGCGACGTTGCCATTGCCGTCAAGAACTCACGTGAGGTAGCACTGCTGCCTTACGCCACCGTGGCTCGCTAAGGAAAGGGAGGAAAGAACATGAAGCTCATCCTCACCGCTGACGTGGACAACCTCGGTGCGCCTGGCGACACCGTGGAGGTCAAGGACGGCTACGGCCGTAACTACCTGCTCCCCCGCGGACTGGCAATCGTCGCCACCCGTGGCGCCGAGAAGCAGGTCGAGGGCATCCGTCGTGCACAGGAAGCGCGCGCTGTGCGCGGCCTGGATCACGCCAAGGAGCTCAAGGCAGCTATCGAGGGCCTCGAGTCCGTAACACTGACGGTCAAGACCGCCGGTGGCTCGGGCAAGCTCTTCGGTTCGGTTACCGTCGCTGACGTCGCTGCTGCGATCAAGGCTGCCGGTGGACCGGTTGTCGACAAGCGCTCCATCGTGTTGCCGAAGGCTCACATCAAGAACACGGGCAAGCACGCCGTGGTCGTGAACCTGCACCCCGATGTGGTTGCCAAGTTCAACCTGAACGTCGTCGGCGCATAGTCGACTGTTCGTCCCGTCGGGCCCCGCACACTTCGGTGTGCGGGGCCCGACGTTTTGTTCGGGGTGCGGTCTGCCGACTGTCAGCGTCCCGAATCGGACCTGGGGATAACTCTCACACTGTGATGTTCGCCTTCGGTGATCAGTGATGAATCGGGCGAGGCAACACGCCCGACACGCCGACGCGCCGACTGTGGAAAAACAATTTTCATCAACAGGCCTGTGAAATTGTGGATAGCCATCTACCTGGCCTTTTATAGTAACTATGCAAAGTAGTCCCCAAATGCTCCACAGGCGGTGCACACCGTGGGGCGGGAGTTTCCACAAAAAATCCACAGGTTTATCCACAGTCCGGTTTGTATGCGGACCTACTAGTCCCTAACGTCATCTCGGCGTCTATCTACAGCCCGGCCGAATGCGGCTAGGGGATGTCGGTGGGGGCAGGTACAAATGATGAGGGCGCTGCGGTTTCTGGCAGTGTCGTCGAGTGTTTTACGGGAAGGTCTCGCTTGTGGCTGTTGTAGATGATCGAGGACCTTCCGACTTCTCGGGGCCGGATTACCCAGGCCCTCCCGAGGCCGAGCCCGACCAGGAGTTCGGACGCCAGCCACCTCAGGACATGACTGCCGAGCAGTCGGTGCTCGGCGGCATGCTGCTGAGCAAGGACGCCATCGCTGACGTTCTCGAGGTACTGCGTCCGGGTGACTTCTACCGGCCCGCCCATCAGTCCGTCTACGACGTGATCCTGGACCTCTACAGCCGCGGCGAGCCCGCCGACCCGGTGACGGTCTCCGCCGAGCTCGACCGTCGAGGTGAGCTCCGCCGTATCGGCGGTGCCGCCTACCTGGTGACGTTGACCCAGACAGTGCCCACAGCGGCCAACGCCGCCTTCTATGCCGAGATCGTGGCGGAGAAGTCCGTGCTGCGTCGTCTCGTCGATGCCGGTACGCGCATCGTCCAGTACGGCTACGCCGGCACCGAGGGTCAGGACGTGGCCGAGGTTGTCGACCGCGCGCAGGCCGAGATCTTCGAGGTCACCGAGCGTCGAACCACCGAGGACTTCGTACCCCTCACCGAGCTCCTCCAGCCCACGATGGACGAGATCGACTCCATCGCCAGCCGCGGCGGAATTTCCCTCGGTGTGCCCACCGGATTCAAGGATCTCGACGAGATCACCAACGGCCTTCACGCAGGTCAGATGATCATCGTCGCGGCTAGACCTGGTGTCGGTAAGGCTCTCGCCCTCGACACTCCCCTCGCGACCCCCAGTGGCTGGACCACGATGGGTGACGTTGCTGTCGGTGATCTGTTGATCGACAACCACGGCAAGCCGACGCGGGTTGTTGCCGCTACCGATGTGATGGTCGACCGCCCTTGCTACGAGGTCGAGTTTTCCGACGGAACTGTGTTGGTTGCCGACGAGCAGCATCAGTGGTTGACGGAGACCTCCAGTGTTTCGGTCCGCACTACCGCCGATATTTACGCCCATCTGGATTCCGGGCATCGAGTTGCCAACACTGCTGCCTTGGATTTTGCGGCCCAGGAACTCGTGACTCCCGCTTACACCTTCGGTGTGTGGTTGGGCACCGACGGTGCTCTCGATTCGGTTGACCCCGAGATTGCCATGTTCCTCGAGGGCGATGGTTGCGCCCAGGTGTCCTTGGAAGACAAGCGCATTCCGGCCGAGTACCTCCGTGGCCCCATCGGGCAGCGACGCGACCTGCTGGCAGGCATCCTCGATGTTGCGGGTGTTGTCGGCGACGACGGTTCGATTGCCTTGGCGATTGCACATCAAGGTCTGTCAGGCGATATCGCGGAGTTGGTTGTTGGCCTCGGTTTTGGAGTAACAATTGCAGGCGAATCAGTTCTGTCGATTGTTGCAAACGCAGATGTGTTCCGCGTTTCTCGAAAGATGTTGTTCCACAAGGAACTGCGCGCCGAGGATCACGGATCGCGCTACATTGTCGACGTTCGGCCAGTTGCGAGTGTTCCGGTTCGCTGCGTCGAGGTCGACAATGCCGACCACATGTACCTGGCCGGTCATTCGATGGTCCCGACGCACAACTCCACGCTCGGAATGGATTTTTTGCGTTCCTGCTCCATCACGCACGGCATGGCCAGCGTCATGTTCTCGTTGGAAATGAGCAAAACCGAGATCGTCATGCGTCTGCTGTCCGCAGAGGCAAAGATCAAGCTCGGTGACATGCGTTCCGGCAAGATGACCGACGACGACTGGACCAAGCTCGCGCGTCGTATGAGTGAGATCAGTGAGGCGCCGCTCTTCATCGACGACTCCCCCAACCTCACGATGATGGAAATTCGCGCAAAAGCGCGGCGGCTCAAGCAGAAACATGACATTCGCCTGATCGTGATCGACTACCTCCAGCTGATGAGCTCAGGTAAAAAGGTCGAGTCCCGTCAGCAGGAAGTCTCCGAATTCTCCCGTAGCCTAAAGCTTTTGGCGAAGGAGCTCGAAGTTCCGGTTGTCGCGATCTGTCAGCTCAACCGTGGTCCTGAGCAGCGAACCGACAAGCGTCCCCAGGTCGCCGACCTTCGTGAGTCCGGATCGCTCGAGCAGGACGCCGACATGGTGATCCTGCTGTATCGCCCTGACGCGACCGAGCGAGACGATCCGCGTGGCGGTGAAGCCGACCTGATTTTGGGTAAGCACCGTAACGGCCCGACCGCGACAATCACTGTGGCGCACCAACTTCACCTCTCGAAGTTCGTCGATATGGCGCGGGGATAGCTGCTGCTGCCGCTGTAGATTCCGGATCTAAATGACAGATTCCGGACCTATGTATTCCGTATTTGGCATAGTTACGTCCTATATGTCATTTTTGGACTTGTTTTGGTAACGGTCGCGAATCTCTTGCCGGCATGCAGTGCCGTTGTGTAGCGATAAACATCAGGTGGCTCGGTTGCCTTGGTTTTGCATCCGTGATTGGGATGTCCGGTTGGGTGTGTTTAATCATCGGTGGTCGCATGCATGCCAGTGTCTGGAGACTCAATACTGACTGGATCGGCGACCGTCAGGTTCTGTAGGCGACGCAGTGACCTCGACTGGCGATGGATGAACCTCCAGGCTTGCGCCGAATTAGCTCGCGATGCCGAAGCAAGTTTAGAGCAAATTTCGAATCAATTTGTTTCGCGTACTTGTCAAATATTTGCTTCTGCAACGCAATAAAGTCTATCGATATGTGAAATGTCCCTTCTATCATAGGGATTGCAGAGTTCGGGTCGTGAATTTTGTTGGCCGGCTTGCTGAGTCGGCAGTATCCGGCATGATGACTTTTCCGGTTTAGGCCCAGTTGGTGTGCTGTAATTGATTACAGTGAGGCTAGTCATGGACGGGTACGGCGGCGATCCAATCATTCGGATCTTGGATGGCGACTCGATAATTGAGTCGCCGTTGAGTTGTGTGTCGGTAGACGAGATTGCCGCCGCGCGCCCCATCCGCGCCTTGTCGTGGTACTCCGGTCAGCGGAGTTTCCCGGGGTGGTATTGGTCATCGACGGTGGGGCGCATGTCCCGTACGACTCGCGTTTGGAGCTCGCACGGCTTTTGCTAGCCGACTTCGATTGCTCGGTGGAAATCATTGTTGCGCAGCCCTTTCAGCTTGTCGGGGCAATTGGGTGCAAGCTGTGTCGGCATGTCCCTGATTTTCTGCTGGTACGTGGGGATCAGACTGTCACGGTAGTGAACGTCAAGACTGAGGTGGCACTTGAAAAAGCAAAATTACGAAGAACATTCGAGTGGGTTACGAGAGTCTTGTCCGGACGGGGTTGGGATCACGAGGTGTGGACGGGAAGCAATTCGACGTTCCTCGCGAATGTGCGGTTTCTCGCAGGGTTTCGCCGCGCGCACTACTCGGTTGCCCTATTGGAGGCTATCGAAGGTGGAGCCCCAGGCCGCAATTTTCCTGAAGCCGAACTGGCGGTCGCCCCTCGCTGGGATCGGAGAGAAGTGCGTGCAGCGATCCTGCACCTTCTTTGGTTGCACAGGCTCGTAGCCGATCTGGATGTGCCCTTATCGACCCGCACTGTTCTGGAGGCGCCGCCATGATGGTCAGTACAGCTGCCTTGAGGATCGGAACGAGGATTCAACGGGATGGCCAGTTGTGGACTGTGGGAGAGTTGCATGCGAATCGTGTGCAGCTTCGATCCGGGTCTGCGGCGATTGTGGTCTCGGTCGATGAGTTGGTTGATGATCCGCATACCGGATTTGTTGATTGCCAGTCATTGGCGAGCAACGATATTGGCGCAACAATCGATGACCTGACCGCCGCGCAGAGGCAGCAGTGGCTCGAGGTGGTTGGTCACGTACAGGAGGTGCTCACTGGATTTCGATCGGGCGAGGCCGCGGATGCTCGCGCTGGTGAACCCCGCCGTTGCTACCTCCCCGACGTCGAAATGGATGTCCGATACCGGGCGAAGGCCGAAGAGATCGGAAAATCAGTCAGGACGATAGCTCGCTGGGTGCACAAATATCGGTGCGAAGGTTCCGGCGCACTCGTCGATCACCGTCGCACCCGAGCGAAGGGGGTGCTCGACTCCTGCGATCGGCGTTGGGTAGAGATGTGTTCGACCGTCAGCGCGGAGTTGATCTCCGAAGCCAGTCATTCGAAATCCTACGTTCTGCGCATTGTCCAGGGCCGCTTGATCGACGAGTTCGGACCCGGCGTCGTGACGGTCCCGAAGAAGACAGCCGCATATCGCGCCCTTGATGAAATAACAAAGGGCACCAACATGTTCCGAGGAAGTGCGAAAGGTCGACGAGAGATCGCCACCCGCCCTGACGGACTATACGGTCAGCTTCGAGCAACCAGGCTCGGTGAGTACGTCATTCTCGATACGACTCGTTTGGACGTATACGCCATGGAGAACGTCACCCATCGCTGGGTGAACACCGAACTCACGGTTGCGATCGACCTGTACGGGCGGATCGTGTGCGGACTTCGGCTCGCACCCATATCCACTCGCAGTATCGATGTCGCATCCGTGCTCTACGAGGTCATCTGTCCGCGCTCCGAGTCGGATCCGAAGGTCATGCCGTACATAGGGTTCCCCGAGTCTCTGCTGGTGCCGACTAGTTTCGACCCCGACCCTCACGGCTCTGCGTCGATACCAATCGAGTGCGTCGTGATCGACCACAGTCGGGTCTACATGTCCCAGCACGTCAGATCAGTCTTGGAACGATTCGGTATTTCGATCCAACCGGCGCGTCTCTACCAGGGGTCGGACAAAGGACCACTGGAACGGTGGTTCCGCACATTGAGGGAAGGCTTGCTCGAACATCTCGACGGATACAAGGGCCCGGATGTGTACTCACGAGGCAAGAATGCCGAAGTGGGCGCATTTTACTTCGTCGATGAACTCGAGCAGATCATCCGGAACTGGATCCGCACCGTCTATCACCGACGTTTCCCGACGCCGTACATCAGGTCCGCGCGATGCTGGTTGAAGATCCTTCCCACTATCGAACTGAGATCGACAAGTGCGTCGCGAACCGCGGAGTCCGGCTCTGATCCGTCAATTCGTGTGTTGATCCAGTCCTGTGCGCGAAGCACTCTCCCGCTGCGAAGGATCGGCGCCTTCACTTTCTTCAGATTTGTTCGGCACCGCGCCGAGCGATGTTGTCCGGCAAGCCTGGCAGTGCAGCAACCGGGCGCGACGAGATACCCGGCTCGACTTCTGGTCCTGATCCTGCGGCGTGTGAGCGGACGAGGCTGCGTTGGAGTTGGGTGCGCAATTCTTGTGGGATTTGCCGGGTCGCCAACGCGCCGAATCCGGTCGAGACACCATAGACCGGTGTCGGGGAGTTGGCGAGTTCGTTGATCGTGGAGCTACTTTCGGCGATGGCTGCCAAGGCGTGATCGGACAGGGTGACCGCTGCGCGATGGCGTGCAACGCGGACGACTTCGTCGAAACTGACGGGGCCGATATCCACGACGACTGGTTCGGAACCGTTGTCGACGGTCGAGGTGGTCGTTGCGTAGTGGGAGGCACTCACTTGCCTCCTCCTTTCGGTTGTTTTATGTTGAGGGAGCGGTGAGTACTGCGCAGTCACTGCTCGTCGGAAATCGAAATATGTTCCGTTCCCATGGATTCGGTTCCATCCCAATGCAAGCTGGGGGTGTCGTATCCGAAGTAGGCGGGGCCCACGACGGCAAGTCCTTCCACGGTATGCCAGCGCGGATCGCAGGGAGCGGTGAGGACATGGACGCGTTGGCCGTACCGGAGATTCTCGGTGGTGATCGGTTCGGCGGTCGCAGCATCGACGACGATGGTCATGTCGGGTGTCGTAGTGACCACCACACCGTCACACATTGCCATCAGATTCTCGTTCTGAAAGTGCAGACTCATGTTCGATGAAGCATGCTGTCCGGTCCCCTCCACGAGGGCCTGCCCGAGTGCGAACCCGCACTCGGTCCGTCGAATCACATCAGTCACCTTCCCTCTGTGAATGATTCGTCCACCGAGAGTATGTGCGAGAGCTTCGGACGGGTCACCGCTTCCGGCGCGTGCATCGGCTATCGTGCGTACGATCGAGACGGCGAGAGACAGATTTCCGCACGCCAGACACTCTCGCGCCTGCCTACCGGTCATCGAGTACATACTCAGCGCGGCGCTGCATCCCATGTCCACAGCGATGCTGCGGGCGAGTCGTTCAGCCCACCGAGCGCTGGTCGCGTCAACGAGCACGGTGTTGCCGGTTTCATCGGCTAACGACATTGGTGAAGCAGGGATCCAGAACAGGTTCGGCAAACACATTTGCAGTTCGGGGAACGCGCGTCCGATTCCGTCGCCATCGACCAGCGGTAGCCCGAGTCGCGCTGCTGCCGCGATCGGCAAGGTCGAGTTCACCCCGCCGATTTCGACCGGGCTGATGTGGGTGGGCGCGCGGTTGTAGTGTGTCGCAACCATGTCGATCACGCGGAGTAGACAGTCGACGTCATGGAGTTTCTCTACCGAAACGGTTGGCGCACCGATCGCTTCGACGGGAATGACGAACGCGTCGTCGGGGAGGTCTTTGAGCTGCGTCAGTCGGACGGGTCCGTGATCGTCGATCTCGTTCGCCGCGATCAGTCCGCCGATGTACGGGCCACCGCCTCCTCCGCAACCGAGGACCGCAGCGCCAGCGGTCAGGTGCTCGATATCCCCGCTCGTCAGGGAGGCCCGTGTGGCCGCAGCGCGTATCGAGGTGGTCATTTCTCCTCCAAGAACAAATCGCCGGCGGCCTTGATGCGGACTCGTATGGTGCCCACCGGGGTGTACGGGACGGGAATTTCTTCGTGGTCGACGACAGTGACGGTGTCCGGTTTCGCGCCGGCGGCGACGGCCCGATTGCAGGCTTCCCGCCTGACCTCGGAGATGACGGCTTCTCTGGTGCTCTCGGTGGTAGTGATCATCCGTTCGATTTCACCGCTGACTTGGGCGATCGCCGCGCCGATGGCGTTTGCGACCCCGGAGTGCTCGGGCCGGTGTACGTGCCCGAGTCCGTCGAGTCGGTGGGGAGGCAGGATCGCGCCGCCCCCGACGGCCACGACAGGCAGCGGTTCGGATGATGTGCGGATCCGGTCGATCGTTTCGGATACTGTCTGATCGATATATCCGAGTGCTTGCGTGACTAGCGAATCATCTATATGGCCAATCAGTGAGCTGTCGCCCGATTTTCGCAACGAGGTGAAGACCCCTCTATCGGTAGATAGAGGGGTCTTGACCTCGTTCTCTATCGGGCGATAGATTCCTTCTGTCCTGGCGGGTTGGCAGAGAGAAACCCGAGTCGCAGTGCATCGTTTGTCGCCGCAGACTGGCGGTGGCGTGATCTCAATAGGAGTGTGATCGATGAACCGAAGAACTACTCTCAGCCTCTTCATTTCGATGGCTTCGCGGGTGTTCCTCAGTGCGTTTCAGGGGTGGGGCATCCCCGCCGCGTTGGAAACGCGAAACGGCTCGGTCGACGCAGAGACAGCGCCGTACCTGCACTTTCGGGTGGTAAAACACTCGCAGCGGAGAGGGGCAGGGCCGAGATGTCTGGCCAGGTAGTCGCTGTCAGCGTGGCCCGTCCGCAGTGGCAGGAGATGTACGGGCGGCAAGTCTTCAGCTCGATCGTGCGCACCGCCAGCGAGGGCTCCGTTTTTTTTGCGTTGGGAGGTCCCGAGGGCAATGAGACCGCTGTCCATACCGAGGAGGTATACGCGTGTTCGCGGGAAACGTACGACCTGTGGGCGCACCGTCTGCGCGTTGACCGCAGTTCTTGGCTTCCTTGCCACTGGGGTGAAAATCTCATGGTTGAGGGGATGCCGAGCGAGGAGGAGTTGCACATCGGCGACCGTTTCCGTATCGGGGCTGTGTTGCTGGAGGTCTCTTCACCACGCATCCCTTGTTTCAAGTTGAGCTGGCGGCTGGAGCAACCCGAGGCGTTCCTACACGAACTGATTGCCGACGGGCGGATGGGATGCTATTTCCGCGTGGTGAAACCGGGAGCGATCACGGCGGGAGATCAGATTCACCGGACGTTTCACGCGAACTCGTCTATCACGGTGGCAGAGCTGACCAAGTTGTTGCATGACCCAACCAACACGGACATCGATGCCTTGAGTCGAGTGCTTGCTACCCCGGGGCTCGGAGACCAGGCCACCACCATGGTCCGACAACGCATCAGCTCGCTGCGCGACGGGCATCTTACCACCCGCGACCGCTGGATTGGCTGGCGATCCTTCGTCGTGGACTCGATCCGCAAGGAAACGGTCGACGTAACGTCGTTCAATCTGTCGCCTGCCACAGGTGGCCCGGTAGCTGGTTACCGAGCCGGTCAGTTTCTGACGGTCCGGCTACCCGAGGACGCGGGCGGCCTGGTACGGAACTGGTCCATCTCTGACTTCGGTTCGGATAATGGTTCCTACCGTATCTCGATCAGACGCCACCCCGACGGCGATGCCTCGCGGTGGATGCACGACCAGTTGACAGAGGGCTCCACCCTCGAGATCCGACCCCCTACCGGGCGCTTCGTGCTCGACCGCGGGAGCATTCTCAGAACAGTTCTTATCAGTGCAGGTATCGGGGTGACGCCCCTTGTCGCGATGCTGAAGGCGCATGCGGAGCGGGGAAACGAAGCGCCGCCTGTGCTGTGGCTTCACGTGGCGCGAAGCCGGGCCGAACATGCCTTCGCCGACGAGGTCGACGTCGTCATGAACACCATAAGGGGAGCAACCCGTCGAGTTTTCTACTCGGCACCAGGCGTTCGTGACGAACTTGGGAACCACTACGACCGATCAGGCAGGATTGGCCCGGACGACATTCGTGAGGTCGCCTCGGAAGAGTATCGCCTCAGTTTGTCCGGTCGTGAAGTACGCCTGCCAGGGGCGGACTCCGACTTCTATATCTGCGGACCGTCCGCTTTCGAGAAGTTCGTCAGGGACGAATTGATCCGCCGCGGTGTCAACTACGAGGCGATCAACTCCGAGCTGTTCGTACCCGACACCCGGGATACTGCCGGCCTCGTGCGCCCTGCCGAGGCTGCTGTCCGCTTTCTCAGGTCAGGCCGCACGGTTCAGTGGGTCAGAGATGACGACCTGACGCTCCTCGAGTTGGCTGAGAGTCACGGCGTGCACGTCGACAGCTCCTGCCGCATCGGCACGTGCGGCACCTGTGAGGTGCAAATTCTCGGAGGTTCAGTTGTCCAAATAAACGACAGGATCAGCGACCCTGGACCCGGACGGGTCAAGCTGTGCAGTGCGCAACCGTCAACAGGCGAGATAGATCTTGACATTTAGCTGTGGGCCGGCGCCGAGCGTCCACACGGCTGCCAGTCCATGCGCTCAAGCGACTTAACGCTCTGTGGTTCCGGCATCCCAACTGTCTCGAAGGCCGTGACCCGGTTCGGATGGCCGATCGGGCGCGCGACGCCGGCCTGGTCCACGACGACTACCCCGCCGCGGCCCCTGAACGAGAAGCCTTCTTGTGCAACACCTCTGATGCTTGTTAGCGGAAAGACGTCGGAGGTTCGGCACCCACAAGGCATTGGAGGATTTTCGTCGGAACCGGCAACGTGGCTAGTCGCTGAGCTTGGGATCGTCGCGGTGAGAGACAGGTGTCGGGTGCCGTTCGGGACCGCAATCGAACGGGCCACCCGGTTGACCGAAACCCACCCCTCGAAGTCCGCCTCTCGCAGAGCTGGCCAGGCAGCGGAGCTTCGGGCTGATCATCGTCGACAAGGTCGGCTACCTCTCCTGTTCGAGCGGGACACCACGAACCTGTTTCCAGCGAGCGTGTCCTCATGCTCCGTACATGCATCTGTTCCTGGAGTCGAATTTACCGTTCCTCTATGGGGGGGCAACGTGTTCGAAGGTTGAGCCGTTCACTGGCGCAAGGATCGGCCGCATTCACCACACCGTCGTCCTCACCCTCAGGCGTCAGCTACAGACTCCGCCGACGAGGCGTCGACTGCTTTCCCGGTGCCTGCGCCACAATGCCTGATGGTCAGAACTGGGGTGTTCTAAACCGTTTACAACGCATCGGAACTGGACGGAATTCAAGCGCCGTCGACATTTTCAGTGCCTTCGAGTTGTTCATGGACGTAGAGCAGACCTGAAACGTCCGACCATGCCGGAGTCGGCATTTACTTGGAGATCTCCGCGGCCGTGCAGTCGCGGCATGGACTGTTCGCGGCGATTTCGACGGATCACAAGCGTAGGGTGCAGCTACTCGATGGGCGTGCCGCGACTGGGTAATTGGGCAGTGACGATGGCGTCCAAAGTGATCGCGATCGAGTCGCTCTATCTGTTGATAGAGAAACCTTGACCTTGCTCTCTATCGGGCGATAGAGTCCGTCTCATCCCTGGCAAATGTGGTGCATCGAAGTCGCGATGTATTCCATTTGTCGCCGCACTCTGGCGGCGGTGGCGTGATCTCAATAGGAGTGTGATTGATGAACCGGAGAACTATCCTCAGTCTTGCCGTTTCGATGGCTTCGCTGATGTTCCTCAGTGCTTGCGGCAGTTTGGACTCTTCGGAGGGCTCGGCAGATGGCAAGCCAAATGTGGCCGTATTCCTGAGTGCGTCGGCAAATGCCTTTGAGCAGGCTCAGCTCGCCGGCGTCGAAGCGGCCGCCAAGGACTTCGACGGCGGACAGGTCACCGCCTTCGACGGAGCCTTCGACTCAACGAAGCAGGTTGCCCAGATTCAAGACGCGGTGACGTCGGGCGGATTCGATGTCTTCGTGATCGAACCGGTCGATGCCGTCGCAGTAGTACCAGCGCTAAAGTCAGCGGCCGCGAAGAACATCAAGGTGGTCTGCATGTTCGTGGCCTGCGGTCCCGACCCTTCATCGTTGGACAAGCAGTTCGATGGCCAAGCCGGCGTGGTCGCCATGAACTTCGAACAGGTCGCGACCGTGCTGGCAACGAGCGCGATCGACGCGTGCGCGGACAAGCGGCCCTGCAAAGTTGCGTATCTCAACGGTGATGTCACCTTCACCTCAGATCGACTTGCACTCGATTCAGTGAATTCGGCCTTCAAGACTCCCGAAGCGGACGGAATTACCCTCGTCGCTTCACAGGATGGAAAGTACGACGCCGCCACCAGCAGGAAGGCGGTCCAGGACATGTTCCAGCGTGATCCTGACATCGATGTGCTCGTCAGCTATTCGGACCAGCAGACTCAGGGCGCGGTGCAAGCACTCCAAGCGATTGGACGTTTCGGCAACGTCAAGATCATTTCGAACGGTGCGACTGAGGCGGCCGTCGAGGCCGTCCGTAACGGCACCTACTTCAGTGAAGGGGCCTCCGTACCCCGATCCTGGGGCTATAAAGCCGGGGAGATCGGCATCAAGCTTGCACAGGGGAACGATGTCAGCGAGACGAGTATCAACACCTCGGACCTCAGTCCTGTGGGCGGTCTTATCAACCAGCAGAACGTCTCGAATTTCACGGCGGAGTACAAATAGTGAACAATTTGCGATCTCTTGTTTCGGATGGCGCCATCTCTGTATCGGCCGACGTAGGTGGGACATTCACCGACGTTGTCCGAGTCGATGTAGAGACCGGAGACGTGGTGGTGGGAAAGAGTCCCACCGTTCATCACGCTCCCGCTGAGGGGATCATTGCGGCCCTGAGTCAAACGGACGCCGACCTCACACGCGCCGTACGTTTTCTTCACGGGACCACTGTCGGAATCAATGCGTTACTCGAGCACAAGGGTGCGCGGGTCGGATTCCTGACCACGGCCGGCTTCGCGGACATGCTCGAGATTCGTCGAGGAAGTTGGCCGCCGTACCAATTGTCGTGGGACAAGCCGAAAGCTCTGGTCGGGCGCGAGCTATGTCGTGAAATCGATGAGCGAATTGCCGCCGACGGCTCGATCGTCAAGCCCTTGAACGTCTCGTCCGCAGTGGCGGCCGTCGACGCTCTCGTGGCCGATGGTATCGAAGCGTTGGCTGTATGCCTGGTCAATGCCTATATCGAGCCCAAGCACGAGCGTCAGATCGTGGACTTGGTGCAAACCAAGTATCCAGATATGCCCGTCGTCGTATCTCACGAGATCACCAGACGGTATCGAGAGTACGAGCGCGCAGTGACGACGGTGAGTGAGGCATACATTCGGCCCAAGATGACGGAGTACTTCTCCGGGCTGGCGGATGGGCTCGCATCGGCAGGGTTCGGTGGAGAGCTGTACATCACGTCCAGCGATGGGGGCGTGATGGGCCTCGAACGGGCTCAGCGTCAGACGTTGAGGACGCTTGTATCGGGCTGCGCCAGCGGCATCGCTGGAGCCGCATCTTTGGGCGTTTCCTGCGGGTACAAGAACCTGATCTGTATCGACATGGGCGGGACCAGCTTCGACGCAGGGATTGTGCGTCATGGTGTGGCCGAGATGTCCAATGAGTCCGAGATCGCCGGACTGACTTTGCTCCTCCCGATGATCGAGCTCGCAACGATCGGCGCTGGAGGCGGCTCGATCGCATGGGTCGACGAGCTGGGCGGCTTGAACGTGGGACCGGAAAGCGCTGGCTCCACGCCGGGCCCAGCGTCCTACGGCCGGGGCGGTATTCGTCCCACCTTCTCGGACGCGGCGCTCGTGTCCGGGCTGCTACCCGACTCGCTCCTGGACGGGGCGATGAAGCTTTCGACTCAGCTCGCTACCGACGCGGTGGTATCGGAGGTTGCGACGCCACTATCGATGGATGCGCGAGAGGCAGCCAGTGGTGTGGTGACGTTGATTGAGGCCCGGATGGCACGGCTCCTGGA
This sequence comes from Rhodococcus sp. IC4_135, assembly GCF_011602025.1. NCBI lineage: Bacteria > Bacillati > Actinomycetota > Actinomycetes > Mycobacteriales > Nocardiaceae > Rhodococcus > Rhodococcus sp. IC4_135. Next base: position 355,746 of record NZ_JAAOLG010000003.1, on the reverse strand, counting down.
AGAGATCACGATCGGCAAGGGGCACGACCCTCGAGACTTTGATCTATTGGCCTACGGCGGGGGTGGCCCCTTGGTGGCATCAACACTCGGTGACCTGTTGGGAATCACTCGTGTGGTCGTACCGCGGCATCCGGGAGTCTTCTCAGCGTGGGGCATGCAGACACTTGATGTAGCGCACGAGTTTTCGCGAAGCGAAGTTCGCGTCTTGCGAAGCACGGAGTCGATTGGTGCGGCGAACACGTTTGCCGAATTGCTTGTCGAAGCTCATGAACGACTCGAATCCGAAGGCATACAAGAGGACCGGCGCGCAGTGATGCGGTTCGTCGAACTCCGCTATGACGGACAAGAGCACACGCTTGCCGTTCCAGTCCTCGCAGATGACGAGTCGAGTGACACTCTGCGTGAGCGCTTCGAATCGATGCATGAGGATGCGTACGGATTCCGCCTGGTCGGTGATCTCGAGATCGTCGGTTATCGCGTGCGCGCACTCGGCTCCTTGCCGAAGCCGGACGTTCCGGAGGCAGCGGCCGAAGGTTCGCTGCCCACACCGATTTCCCATCGACAGGTCACTCACAGGGCGAGCGATACGACCGCCGAGTCGTGGCCCGTCTATCGGAGGGAATCTCTCGGCCCCGGTGTCGAGGTGGCCGGACCGGCAATCATCGAAGAACTCACGACAACGACAGTGGTTACGCCCCAGCGAGTGGTGCACGTTGACGCGTGGGGCAATCTGATTTTGGAGGCAAGGCCGTGAATTCCATGGATCCAGTAAGCATGGCAGTAGTGCGATCGAGTGTTGTCTCCATCGCACGGGAGATATTCGGGACCTTCAAGAGGACGGCGCTGTTGCCAGTCATCTACGAGCTCAACGACTTCAGCGTCTCGGTATTCGACGATCGGTTGAATCTCATCGGTGATGCACCGGGGCTCCCTGAGTTCGTAGGCTCCTTGGATTTTGCTCTCCGCTCGGTGGCAGGTGAGTTCGCCGGCGACAATCCGCTCGTGCCTGGAGACATCGTCATCGTCAACGATCCGTTCACGACCGGTGCACATACCTCTGACGTGTCGATTATCGTTCCTGCATTCTTCGGCGACACCCTGATCGGGTACACCGGAATCCGGGCGCACGTCGGCGACATGGGAGCGAAGGACTCGTATCCCTGTGACTCGCAGTCGATGTTCGAAGAGGGTCTCATCCTTCCTCCGGTCCGCCTCTACGAGGCAGGGAAGATGGACCCGAAGCTGCACGCGATCATCTCCGCGAACTCCCGGGCTCCGCGCGAGACCTTCGGGAATATCGTCGCCGCAGGTCAAGCGTTGGCCTCGGGTGCGAGGCGATTGACGGGGCTGGTCGAGAAGTACGGAATTGACGTCTACCACGCGGCAATCGACCAACTCATGGACCAGAGCGAGCGAGAGGTTCGCCAGGCAATCAACCTCGTACCCGACGGGATCTATCAGCATGAGGACTACTTCGATGACAACGGCGTGACGGATGGGCGCGTCCTACTCCGTGTCACCGTGACCGTGAGCGGTTCGCAGATGACGATCGACACCTCGGGTTCTGCGGGGCAACAGCTGGGCCCGATCAATTCGACCCTGCCGGCAACGACCGCGGCATGCCGACTGGCTCTCAAAAGATTGACCACTCAGAGTTCGCTGCCGACCAACTCTGGTGATTCTCGACCGCTCACCGTGGTGGCACCTTCCGGCTCCATCTTCAACCCGGACGCACCGGCGCCTACCTACCTGATGGGCTGGAGTGGGGGTCGACTCGGTGACATGATCGTTCAGGCTGTCGCCAGTGCGCACCCGCATCTGTTTCCTGCCCAGAGCGGCGGGGACGCCGTAGTTGTCATCGGTAGTCATGAAGATTCGACCACGGGGCGCGTGACCTTCTTCGCGGACAGCCCCCCACAGGGATTCGGTGCCGCCGCACAAGCAGACGGGATGGACGCACTTCTGCACGCTCCCGTTGCGGGGTCTGAACTGACTTCGGCGGAAATCTGGGAGACCCGTATGCCGATCAGGAAGATTTCCACTTCTCTTGTGATGGACTCTGGCGGCCCGGGTCGTTGGCGCGGAGGTCTTGGTACCAGGACCGAGTGGGAGTTCTTGGGAGATGTCGAACTGACGCTTTTCGCTGAGAAAACGGTGGCGTCGATGGCGCGAGGCGTCGGCGGCGGACTGCCGTCCAGCGTGAGAAACAGCATCACGATTAATCCTGGGTCCGACAACGCGAAGGATGTTGGGAAGGTCGGTGCTGCCCGGTTGATCGCCGGGGACCGGGTCGCCTTCGTCGGAGGTGGTGGTGGGGGTAATGGCGCAGCGCATCTTCGCGACCCCGAGCTTGTGCTCCACGACGTAATGACACACGCGGTTTCTTCGGGTTCAGCGAGAGAAGACTACGCAGTGGTCGTCACTTCGGACCCACTTGCGATCGACTGGGATGCGACACGAAGACTGCGTGACGAGATCGCGGCTGCCGCTCCGAAGCTGGGGCTGACGTGAGGCCCAACAGTTCGCTCGTTGTGCGGAACGCACGAGTCCTCGGCCGCGATGGTCGATTCTCCAAGCCGTGCGATGTAGCGGCTGTGGACGGCATCATCGAGGAAGTCGGAACCCGAATAGGTGGCAGGAGGGACACTCCCGAGCTCGACGGTACGGGAATGTGGTTGATGCCAGGGATATTTGATTGCCATGCCCATCTCTCGTGCTTCGAAGACGACACTCTGAAGTACCTGCAGATGCCTACCTCCGAGTGGGTCCTTCATATGGCTGCGAACGCGCGGGCCCTTCTGGACATGGGAGTCACCTTTGTCCGAGACCCCGGGGGAGCCGATGCGGGAGTGAGGAATGCTCTCGCGGCTGGACTGGTCGATGGTCCCACCCTGCAGGTCGCGGTCTCCGCACTTTCACAAACTGGGGGGCACACGGACGGCTTCCTCGCAGGCCTCGGGGTCCCGGCCTCCAACGGATTCATTCTGCACGACTACCCGAACCGACCGCCCTACGTGGCAGATGGCCCCGATGGGGTGGTTCGCGCGGTGCGAGAGATTCTCCGAGCCGGAGCCGATTGGATCAAGGTATGTACAACCGGTGGCTTACTGGGTCCTCTCAACCACGACGACCCGGACACCGAAGAGTTCAGCGCCCCGGAGATCAACGCCATTACCGCCGAAGCTCGAAAGGCAGGACGTCCTGTGATGGCTCACGCCTATGGCGGTGATGGTCTGACCAACGCCGTCGTTGCAGGTGTCCGTTCCATCGAGCATGGGGTCAGGCTCTCCGAGGAACAAGCGAGCCTGATGGCCGACCGGGGCTGCTCGCTGGTCCCGACCTTGGCGATCATGCATCAACTCGTCAACCTAGAACAGGGCGGGGACGTGAATGATGCGTCGGCCTCTCGTGTTCGAGATGTCGGTCGGATCATCGGCGACGCCGTCAAGATTGCCGTGGACGCCGGCGTTCGCATCGCAGTGGGCTCAGACCTTGTCGCGCAGGAGGGCAATCTCAGGGAACTCAAGCACCTGGGAGATGCCGGAATGACACCGGAGCAGGTACTTCTGGCCGCGACGATTAACGGTGCCGAGCTGTGTGGCGTGGCGGATACTTACGGCAGGATCGAGCCTGGCTACGTCCTTGATGCCATCGCGCTTCGTCAAGACCCGACAGACCTCGCCGTCTTCGGGTCCGACTCCGCTGTCGTAGGTGTGTTGAAGCACGGAGGAGTCCACCGGTGGTCCGAGTAGCAACGAAAAATTCTGAGGACGTATCGGCACTCGCCATTGGAGGATCGGGTCGGTTGGCCTGGTTCGACGTGACAAGCACACAGATCGATATCTCGCAGGAGTTCTACCTGAACTTGTTCGGCTGGAAGTCAGAGCCCATCGAGATCGCGGAGGCGCCCGGCTACCTAGTCATGCGCTCGGGGAATCAGATCATGGCTGGTGTCGACCCCATTGACAAGTCCAAGGGGCCCGCCGTCTGGACGATATTCGTGTCGACAACTGACCTCCGGGCGACAGCTCAATCCATCGAGACACACGGTGGTGCCATGACGATACCGCCCGCGCAAGTTCTGAACCTAGGGCGGATGGCGATGGCTCGTGACCCGGAAGGTACGGTCTTCGGACTGTGGGAACCACAGGAGTATTCACCTGCTGACATCCCAATCGTCGAGGGAAAGTTGGTAGGCGCGCGTCTCGCGACGGTGGATCCCGAATCCGCCTCCCGGTTCTACGTTGAGGCATTCGGATGGGACTCACGCGATGAAGATGATGGATCAGTGACGATGCAATGCGGTGGGATGGTCGCCCATGTTCAAAAAGACCTTCAGGCTAACGTGTGGACTCCTACCGTCGCCGTGGCCGACGTTCGTACGAGTTGTCGCAGGGTTGCCGAGCTTGGCGGGAGCGTACTGACGGGCGAAGCAGAGGACGAACCTCTCGTTGCGGATCCACTCGGTGCACTGTTTCGGCTACGCACAGTTGCCATGGTCGGAGGCACTTAGGCCGTGAGGTCTGATCTTTGCCGACACGGGAATCCATCGAGCGCGCCACCCACGCCGTGAGCGAACGGGGCATTCGCACCATGGGGGAGACGATGAACGGTGTCGTCCCCCTAGGCGATACCGCTGGGCTTTCGCTCTGTCATCCGCCCCGAGCCTGCAACAGGCCGAACCGACCACTGCATCCGAAAACGATGCAGTGGTCGGTGATGGCCGCAGTTCCGACGTAGTTGACCGGCAACAGTGTTCCGCGATCCTATGCGTCACTATCAGTGCGGGACTTGGGCGGTGAAGATCGGTCGAATCCACTCGCTGTCGCGGGATTTGGTGAAGGTCCGCTCGCGCAGATGTAATCGCCCCAGCCGGGATTGCCCCTACCCGACAGGTTTCGGCGCACCCTTCCTGAAATATTCGTCAAAGGCCCCCTGCGTCACGGACTCAGGCAATATGATCCTCATGGCCTCGTCGCGAACGTCCTCCAGCGTCGCCGGATCAGCAAGTAGCCCTCTCAACGCGAACTCAGAAAAGGCACCCGGCAGCCTTTTGCGCTCAGCGGCGCGAAGCGAACGAGCAGCGCGACCTGCGTGAAGCTCCACCGCATAGATCAGCTCGCGCCCCATAGCGAGGTCTGTGTGCGCGAGCTGTCCGCTCTCGATTCCATCACGGAGCAGAGATCGTACGCCTCGAGTGATCTGTTTTCCCTTGCGGTTGACCTCGGCAAACTCAGGTGCATCCAAGACCTGGGTGTCATAGATGGCGACAAGATTGTAGGGCGATAGCGCCAACTGGGTCATGTCGAAATGCACGAATCTGAACAGACGGGCACCTGCGCTGGCGTCCGCCTTTACGATCTCACTGCAGGCAAGGGCCGCTGCAGTGATATCTGTGTCGATGAGTTCAATCATGATCGATTGCTTGGTCGGGAAATGCCAGTACAGGGTCGGCTGCCGCAATTCGGCTGCTACCGCGATGTCACGAGTACTTGTGCCGTGGTACCCCTTTGCTGCGAACAGCGCGGCGGCCTCTCGCAGGATGCGGAACCTCGTAGATTCGGAAACGTCTTTCGGCTGCATGCGCGGACCCTATCGCTTGATAGGCTAGCTGGCAAAGTCCGTCCCTGAGAACGCGTGAATCCAGACCTGCGGGTACTGCTACGGCCCTGGACAGGCAATGAACTCTGAAGTTCTGCCGAATGCCGATTTTCGTCCAAATCCTTGGCAGGGTCTCTATCATTCGATAGAGTCCCTGCCCAGTCCTCTATCAAACGATCGGGATTGAAGTAATGATCTCGTAGAAATGAGAATCATGTGATGAGCGCTACGGAAGCCGATGTCACGGCACGACAGCACCCGGCCGGATCGGACGAGGATGTCGAGAGCCAGCATCCGGTGCACCTGCAGGTTGACTCGATATGCAAGTCATTTGGTGGAGCGCGGGCACTGGCAGATGTGACCCTCGAACTTCGACGAGCTGAGGTGCATTGCCTGGTCGGCGAGAACGGGGCTGGCAAATCGACGCTGGGAAAGATCTTGGCAGGCGTTCAGATGCAGGATTCCGGAAGTATTCGCGTTGAGGGTCACGAGGTCCACTTCCGCTCGCCGAAGGACGCCATCGCCGCCGGTACTGCCTTCATCGCGCAGGAACTATCCATCGTGCCTCATCGATCTGTCGTGGAGAACGTCTTTCTCGGGTCTCCCGCTACGCGCCGGGGGTTGGTTTCGACGAAGTCAATGAAGGCGAAGTTCGACGAGCTTCAGGAACGCACCGGCTTCTTGTTGGATCCGGATGTCCCTGCGGGCACGCTGGCACTGGGCGACCAGCAAAAGGTCGAGATCCTGAGAGCCCTTGCCCGAGAGGCCAAGCTTGTCGTGATGGACGAGCCCACTGCCGCGCTAGGGCCGTCCGACACTAACCAACTCCTGGATGTCATCCGCGATCTTCGATCACGTGGTGTCACAGTCATTTTCGTTACGCACTTCCTCTCCGAAGCGCTTGCGGTTGCTGACCGCATCACGGTGTTGAAGGATGGCAAAATCGTTGGCACGAGCAACGCGGAAGAGGAGTCGGCGGACTCCTTGATCACCAAGATGCTCGGACAGCCGCTTGGCTCGATGTTTCCGGAAAAGTCTTCCGCAAGAGGCTCTAGGCCGGCCCTTCATGTCAACGGCGTCTCGACTGACCAGGGCAGTACTGATATCTCGTTCGATGTCTTCCCCGGCGAAATAGTCGGTGTCGCTGGGCTCGTCGGCTCGGGACGAACGGAACTGCTGCGTGCACTCGTAGGTATCGATCACGTGAGCGCCGGCACGGTTGAGGTGGGCGGGTGTTCAGGACCGTTCCGGTCTCCACGCGAGGCACAGAAATCCGGGATGGTCCTCGTGCCCGAGAGCCGAAAGGATCAGGGGCTGATTCTCCGAGCTTCCGTCCTCGACAACGTAGGACTACCCCACCTCAGCAGTATGTCCCGAGGCGGGTTCATGCGGAAAAGGCGCCTACGTGAGGCCGTGAAGGAATCTTTGCGATCGGTATCGATGGATCCCCGAAGGATCGACTCGCCCGTCGGCGACCTCTCGGGCGGCAACCAACAGAAGGTCCTGTTTGCCAAGTGGCTCCTCTCCAGGCCGGATGTGCTTATCGCCGACGAACCCACCCGAGGTGTGGACGTCGGCGCTCGGGCCACTCTGTACGCAACTCTCAGACAGCTGGCATCCGAAGGGATGGCGATTCTCTTCGTGTCCTCAGACAACGATGAGGTCATCGGGCTTGCCGATCGAGTCCTCGTGATGAGGGAAAGGCGAATCGAGGCGGTCCTTGAGGGCGAAGCAATCAACGAGCACCAGATCCTACAAGCCATGCTGAATTACGACACTCACGGTCAGGTGAACCCATGAAAACAATCGATACTGCTGAGCGAAGTTCCTCCGAGATCTCTGCGATGCTCCGGACTCGTCTGCGCACAGCGTCAGTCGGCAACTACACGGTCTTGATCAGTGCGATAGCTCTCTATGTCACCCTTGCGATCGTTTCCCGTCCCTTTTTGTCGACCTCAAACCAGCTCAATCTCCTCGACCAATGGTCGGGTCTGGCGATCATTGCTTGTGGAACGACGATATGCATCCTCGCGGGCGGGTTCGACCTCTCGGTAGATGCAATCTTCGTTCTCGCCGGCGTGGTGTCAGCCTGGGTGGCGACCCGATTCGACCAGCCCCATATTGGTCTCCTGGCGGGTCTCGCAACAGGCGTCTTGCTCGGGGTGTTCAACGGACTATTGGTGACAGTAGGTAAAATCAATCCCTTCATCGCCACGATCGCCTCTTCTGTGGTGTTTCTGGGGATCGCAAAGCTCATAACGAGTGGAACGATCATTACGGTTGATCAACCAGGATTTGGCTGGCTCGGTAGCGGCAAGATTGGCCCGTTCACCGTTACTAGTCTTGTATTCATAGCCTTCGCTCTTGTCTCGGGAGTGCTTCTGGCACGGACTACAATCGGTCGGCGCGTGTACGCCGTGGGTGGCAATTACGAGGCAGCACGTTTTTCCGGAATCTCGGTTGGTCGAGTGCAAGTCTTTGCTTACGCAGTTTCTGGGTTTTCGGCCGGTCTGGCCGGCGTGCTGTCCGCGAGCCGAAGCATGAGCGGGCAATCGGACCTTCGAGTCGCCCTCGCCTTCCAGGTCATCACGGCAGTGGTCATCGGTGGAGTGAGCGTTTTCGGCGGCCAAGGAACCATCGTTCAAGCGTTGATCGGTGTCTTGATCCTGGCTCTGATCGGCAACGGTTTCAATCTCATCAATGTCGATCCTGCCTACCAGCAGCTCATCCTCGGAATCATTATCGTGCTGGCCGTCGCTGGGGATTCCTTCAGCAGGAAGTCGAGATCCTAGTTGGAGGCGGCCGCCCTGGAGCGGGCGCGGGCAGACCGCCCCAGCGTTTTGAGTTGCAATCCTTTAGTGAGGCGATGAAGACGCCTGCCTGCCAGTTTGAGGACGGTCGGTGAACTCTTACGGTCAGTTGCGGAATGATACCTAGATCAAGGTAGAAGCCGGCCAGGGGCTGCGATCCGAACGAAACGATCTCCGGAGCAGGCGCTCCCGGAAGCGGACGCTTTCTTGCAACATACCGTTGCCCCGATCGTCGCCCTCACGACCCTCGACCTGCGAGGACGACGGTCGGGCGAGAGAACGCATAGACGACGACGTAGACGGAGGTGGCCAAGAGGGCCACGACCAACGAAACGAAAACCGGCTGGGCACCAATGGATCCGAGGATCGGACGACCAAAGGCCACCGCACGGATACCAAGATTCTGCTCGATATCTAACCATGAGCTCTTCGCCGGCATGCGTTCACCGGGAGTATCAACTGCTGACAAATCTTCTCGCGCCGACCTGTCACGACCCTCGCAAGCATCGGGAGCGCCGTGAATATCGTCCAGACAGTGCAGGCGTTCAGGTGAGCGTTCGGCGCATGCATGAATGGAAACTGTTGCCATCAAGGGGAATACAGTCGTGGGAGTGCATGTCATTCCCAGCTCCGCGCTAGACTCAGATCGTCTGTCGGGCCGATCCGAGTTGTGTTGAAAATGAAGTCAATTTCCGTCCCAAATCTTCGCTCTGGAAGGCGGCGACCACCTCGAATCGACACTTCGTCAGAACGGTCGAGCGCGGATCTCCGGTGCGTGACACGCGCCGGGTCGGCGCCGGCTTCAGTAGTTCTGGAGTGGCGCGGTCGATTGTAGATTCAATTCTGCACCTGTCATTCCTAGTCAATTGGGCCCGGCTGCAACGACTTTCTCTACTTCTGAGCCAGCGTGTGAAGCAAGTGCCAGCGGTTTGCGTGTTTCGGTGTGCGCCAGAAAATCTACATCCGTTCGGGATCCGTAGTGCGGCAGGGGAAGTGCCGTAGCTACCTCCCCGGCCGCACTACCGATGGTCCAGCTAGGAGCCGCCGGCACCAACGAAAGCTGCCAAGCCGAGTGCGGCAACGACGCCGCCGAGGACCCCCGCAATGCCGCCGATTACGGTGATGGCGTTATCGAGCAGCTGGAGGTCGGAATCTGATGAACCCATGAGTTATCTCCTTGTATAGGAAGGGAATTAGACGATGCGCAGAAGGCGCAGAATGTAACACGCCCATGTTATCCGGGTCACATTGCCGGGTCAAGAACTCGTACTACCTAGCTCAAGGCCCGCGAACTCTGCTCCTCAGTTGTGCGCGATGCGGACGCGGCCGCAGCCGCCGACTGCCCTGGCTTTGCCCTTGGAGAGTCAGCAACTTGGGGAGCAGGACCTGGAACTTGCGCCGCACAGAGTCGGTTTGATGACGGTGTGCGTCTCAGCGGGCTAAGTCATGGACTTCGCGACGAACCTGTCTTTTGTTGCAGGCTGACATGGTTGGTCAACTGTGACTGCAAACCCAGAATGTATTGATCAGCAACCATTTCGCGTCGGCATGATGACGGTGACAGCCATGCGACGGTCCGCACGAGCGCCCAGATTCTTCGGCTTCTATGCTGCACCGCCGTTGCTGTTGTTCAGCATTGACAAGGTGAACGTGACTCTCGGTCTCCCGCCAAAAGCCGTGAGAAACGATGAAACCCGAAACATAACTCTGTCAATTCCTAAGAACAGGAGGGGGCATTGGAACTCGTCATCGACGAGTTTGGAGAAGTCGTTCGGGCTCTGAGGCGGACCACTGCGGAAAATAGCGCTGCGGCAATCGACTCGATCTTCGATGTGTTGAGGGTGTTCTGCGAGGATCAGGTGAGTTCAGCCATGTTCAGCCATGTTCAGCCTGGTCGCCCGTTGAAAACGGGTTACTCGATCGCCTCAGGGAACCCACTAACCTCCCAAGAACCTGCCAACCGTTGACCCTCGCCTTGAATCGCGATGACCATCCAAGTCAGCTGCTCGATCCGGTACATACACCGCCGGAGGAAAGTGGCCGTTGCAGTGCGGCAGGAGCCGCCCGGCCACTCACGCTCCGCGCCCGCGATGACTCCATCCTGAACGAATCACGAACAGGCGCGACAAGTTTCGACGCTCGGAAGCGTCGCGAACTGAGCGGCTAATTCCCCGAAATCGCACACCCACCACCATTGCGACCGCTCTCACACGAACTGCATGCTGACCCCGGCGCTGGAAAAGATGGTCTGTGCTGTTAGCCAAGGAAGTCTGCCTGACACTCCGTGCCGCGCAGATTTCCTTGCGCCTAACGGGTTCATTACGTTGAGCGTCCAGCGAATGGTCAATGTTGAGCATTGCGAATCGGTTCGCTCTCAGCTCGGGGGAAAGGTCATCTTCACCCGGAAACTCTCGGAAATCGCAGGTCCTCGCAACAATCACCCGGGCACTCGGAATGTAACGCGACGCTTCATCGCGTAGTCGCCGAATGAATGTCAGTTGTCACTCATTCGAATCGACAGTTTCGGGCTGAACGAGTTCGCACTGATCGACCCATCGAGCGACCATGCTCAGAACCGCAAGTCGGTCGAGTGCATCTTGCTCCATCATCTCGCCAATGCCGTGCGCGGCAGAGTTTCTGACCGTGAGCTGCATGCCAGCGGTAAACTGCCGCAATCCATCGTTCATTGACTTCACCGTGCGGTCGGTGGGATCGCCAGGCCAACGCAAGCGTGGGCGGCCGAGCGCGGGTGGCTTCTCGGAAAAGGTCTCCTGCCAGAGTGCTGTTTCTGAGACGTCGTTGCGTCCAGTCAGAGTCTTGACCTGGGAGGATATCGCGAAGATCTGGGTCGGATTCTTCCCTCGGCCGGTTCGGTGATCGATTCTGAGTGAACCTGATTCTTTCGTGGTCTCGGAAAGGAAGCTCCGCCGTGGGTTCGATTGTTCTCACCCTTGTCCTCGTCCTCTCCTTCCTCGTGCTCGCTTTGCTTCTGCGGTACGCCAATGCCGGACAGTCTGCCCGCCTCGGCGCTCCGAACGTCCGTCCGGTCCCGGGAGGCGGCCGGTTAGGTGCTCGACCGCGGGTGCTGCGGTGACGGCATGGCATGTTATGGCGATCTGTCGCGCATTCAGCGCCCGATTGGCTACCAGGCGTGTGGGTTCGAGCCCACCTTCGGCAGGGCGATCAAATGGTGATGCCAACCGTTGCCGCAGCCGGCGGCCTTCACGGCCGCACTTGGCGGCCACGCCAGATTCTAATACTGGCATGAACCCGTAGGAAGTCGCCTGATTAACCGTCAGTGGCGTTGCAAGAGCGAAGCTTTGAGATACGTCTCCTGGCTTCGGATCTGGTTTCAGTGATCCGAGGTTCTCGAGTGAGAGAGGAGTTCCCGATGATATCCGCAGTGCGCTCGGCGCAGTCCGGGAAAGAGGTTGCCGCCGAACCGAGTTGTTGGCAGAAGTACGCCGCGTGCGGTGGGGTCGAAGCGGCGGTGTTCTTTTCGCCGGAAGGCGAGCGTGGCAATGCCCGATCCCGCCGGGAACTGCTGGCGCGGCGGATATGTCAGACCTGTCCTGTGCTCGGTCAGTGCCGCGAGTACGCCCTCGGTGCGGGTGAGCTGTATGGAACGTGGGGTGGCATGAGCGAAGCTGACCGAAGGCGGCACGCCCAGTGACGAAGTCGCGACGAGCGCGGGGCGGCAGATCATGCAGTCCGAGGATGCGATCAGATGTCGGGTGAGCCGGTGCCGCTGTCGGTTTACCGTATGGCGAGCGGCGATCTCGTCAAGGAGTACCGCTCGTTGTATCGCCGGTGTGATCGCCTGACTCCGCGTGAGAAAGCACGGTTCTATTTCGTGAACGAGGAAATGAGGGCACGGGGGCTCGGGCATGGCATTCCAACTCCGGATACGCACGAGGGTATCGATGCCTGGGACGGGGAGATCTGAGATCTGATCGCGATCTTTCCCGAACAATTGCTGTACGGATAGCGCTATCCGTGCGAAAGGCTGTCCTCATGCGGTGTCAGATCGCCGGTTCAGGGCGGGGGAACAGTCGTGAGAGAACATCGGAGAGGGTGATGATGCCGACCGTCGTTCGTTCGTCGGTGACCACGGCCAGGTGATTGCGACTTTCCCGCATCGCCGCGAGTGCGAGGTGGACGGGGGTATCGGACGCAAGGGTGAATGCCGGTCGCATGATGGATTCGGCGTGGGTGTGGTCGGGTTGGAGCAGGGTGTCGCGGACGTGCACGATCCCAAGGGGAACACCGTTGTCGCGAACGAGGATTCGTAGGTGTCCCGATTGTTTCGAGATCGCCCGCACCTGGTCCATGGTCGCGGAGCTGGTTACGGAGGTCGGAGCTTTGCTGCTCCGAAGCAGATCGCGGACGGTCAAGGTCTGCATGTCGAGGGCGCCGGAAAGTTGCGCGGAGTATCCGGCGTCGAGGGCTCCGACGTTGGTGGAGTGTTCGACCAGGTGCCGCAAGGCGTCGGGGTCCTGGCCGCTGCCGACGTGATCGACCGGTTGCACACCGACTTTGACGAGGAACCAGTTGGCCATCGAGTTCAGCGATTGCAGCAGAGGTCGGGTGAGCCACATGAATCCGCGCATCGGGATGGCGAGCAGTGTGGCTGATTTCTCGGGGTGGGCGATCGCCCAGGATTTCGGTGCCATTTCGCCGACGACCAGATGCAGGAAAGTCACGATGATCAATGCGAGAACGAAACCGGCGACGTCCGCGATCCAGAGCGGCATGCCCCAACTCGAGAAGGCAGGGGTAAGCCAGTGATGGACAGCGGGTTTGGTGATTGCACCGAGCGCGAGGGTACATACGGTGATGCCGAGTTGGGAGCCGGCGAGGAGCACGGTCAGTTCGGAGGCGCTGCGTAGAGCGGCTCGGGCGGAGCGGCTGTTGGGGGCGGCATCTTCGAGGCGGTGCCGTTTGGCGGAGATGAGGGCGAATTCGACGGCGACGAAGAAGGCACTCAGGGCTATGAGAGCGACGGTGACGGCGATGACGATCCAGGGGTTGCTCATCGGTTCTCCTCCGCGGTTTCAGTCCCGGCCACTGCGGTTGGGTCGAGGCGTAGTCGTAGTGAGGCGGGGACGTGCCGCTCGACGGACAGGACATCGATGACCAGTGAATATCGAGGTTGTTCGTCGTCGGAAATCAGGTCGGCAGGATCAGGTGGCAGTTCGACGCGGATCCGGGCTCCCTCGGGTGGGAGCTCGCCGTGATGGGCGATGGTGAAGCCGGCGATCGTCTCGTAGTCACCACCCGGGAGGTCGTGTCCGATGGTGCGCTCGACCTCGTCGAGGTGCACGCCACCGTTGACGGTCCAGGATCCGTCTTCGCCGGGGAGTTCGAGTGGGAGGTCAGGGTCGTGTTCGTCGGTGATTTCGCCGACGAGTTCTTCGGCGATGTCTTCGAGGGTGATGACACCGGCGAAGCCGCCGTATTCGTCTATGACGCAGGCAAGTTGGTTTCTGCTGTCGGTGAGTTCGGCCAGGGCCTTCGGCAAGGGAAGTGTGGTCGGGAGGATCAGGGCGGGGCGGGTGAGTGTGCGCGCGGTCAGATCAGTGGTCGGCGTCAGGTCGAGAACATCTTGGAGGTGGATGACACCGACTATGTCCTCGGAATCTTCCCCCACGACGGGATATCTGGAGTGCCCTCGCCCCATGAGGGTGAGGATGTGGTCGAGGGAGTCGTCGGCGTGGACGGTGTCGACATGGGTGCGAGGGATCATCGCATGCTCCACTGGGCGCGTGGGGAAATCGAGAATGCGATCGAGCATCGTCGACAATTCGGGCGGCAGAGTCCCGGTTTCGCGGGACTCGGCGACGATGTGCTCGAGGTCGCGGGCAGAAGCGGAGTGCTCGACGTCGTGCACCGGCTCGATCTTGAGTGCGCGGAGCAGCAGGTTCGATGTTTGGTCGAAGATCCAGATCAGCCAGCCGAAGAGTTTCAGGTAGAGGGTGGTCGAGCGGGCCAGCCACCGGGCCACAGGTTCGGGACGTGCGATGGCGAGGTTCTTCGGGAACAGCTCACCGAAGAGCATCTGGACCAGGGTCGAGAACAGCAGCGCCAGCACGGCACCGATGCCCATCCCCACGGCGGTGGGGATGCCGATGCCGCCGAAGATCGTTCCCAGCGACTGACCGATGAGAGGTTCGGCAACGTAACCGACCAGCAGACCGGTGACGGTGATGCCCAGTTGAGCTCCGGAGAGCATGAACGAGGTGCGGCGGGTCACCGCAAGAGCCCGCGTTGCACCCGAATCGCCCGTCTGGGCGAGAGAATTGAGCCGGGATCGGTCCACGGCCATGTAGGCGAACTCCTGGGCAACGAAGTAGCCGGTGACTGCGGTGATCAGCAGAACGACCAGGACGCCCAGCAGGAGTGTCAGGGCGATCATCATGAGCCGGACACCTCGCCATCACATGCGGTGATGTAGTGGGGTGTGTCCGGCCTGGGTCTGTGACTGTCCATTGGTCTCTCTGTCGATGCGGAAGAAGCCTTGTTTTTTAATCTACGTTTACCTTGCCGGAAAAGTTCCCATCGCCATGCGGTTTCCCCGAAAAGTCGAACGAATGAAGTACCTGACCCAGGCAGGCGGATAGCGACCCTCGCGATCCTCAGGTGCGGGTGGGTGGGCCGAATCGCAATCCGCGGAGCAGTCGGCGGTAGGAGAAGCGGTCGTCCCAAATGCGAAGCAGGCCGTTTGCGAATGTGTAGTGGCCGTCTACGTCGAGGTGCATGGCAAACCATCCGATGCGGATGATCTCTCTTCGCCGGGAGGACACGGTGTTGTGGTCGGTGCTCATCGTGAGCACTTCCACGACCTCGTACCTGGTGATCAGGTGAGAGACGATCGTGAGAGCTCGTTCGACGCTCTTCCTTCCCTTCACGCTGGGCAGGCCGGTGTTGCGCCATTCGATGTCGGGATCGACGAGTGCACGCACGGCATCGGCGTCCATTTCCTCCAGTGCGATCAGGAGGTCCACCACCCGCGATGTCAGTTGATCGTCGTTCAACAGGTACTCCGGTCGTTGGGGAATCGGTGGATTCATGTGGTGACCGTCAGGCAGGGACTGTTGCTCCGTGAAACACACAGCAGCATCTTGCCCTCGGCGCGCTCGGCTGGGCTCAACGAGTTGTCACGGTGATCGACATCGCCGTCGATGACGTGGACCATGCAGGTGCCGCAGAAGCCCTGACGACATGAATAGGGGGCTTTCGGGTTCACACGCAGCACTGCGTCCAGTGCGGTCTGATCGGCGGCGACATCGATGACCTGACCGGTGCGAGCCAGTTGGATCCGGAAGGGACGTCCATCGACGACCGGTGTGGCGGAGAAGCGTTCGGCGTGCACTTCCACACCGGGTTGGTTGCGTGCACCTGCGGTGATCAGGTCCATCATCGGGACCGGACCGCAACAGTAGATTGCATCACCGCTGCGGACGTTCGGCGGGAGAAGATCGGTCGCGGTGGGTAGGCCGTATTCGTCGTCGGTGCGGATGGTGACCCGATCACCGAACGGTGACAATTCCGCGAGGAACGGTAGCGTGCGTCGCTCGCGACCGACGTACACCAGCGACCAATCCAGGCCCATGCGCTCCGCCTCGCGGATCATCGGGAGTATCGGGGTGATGCCGATACCGCCCGCCACGAAGTGAACGCGCTTCGCGCGCTTGGTTCGCCCGGGTTCGACGAACCCGAACGCGTTGCGTGGGCCACGAACGCCGACGACGGCACCGACTGGCAACTCGTCGTGCACCTCGTTCGATCCGCCGCCACCATCAGGGATGCGGCGTACCGCAATCCGGTAACAGCGGCGATCGGCAGGATCGCCGCACAGTGAGTACTGACGTATGCGTCCTGAGGGCAGGTACAGGTCGAGGTGAGCCCCGGGGTGCCACCGTTCGAGGTCGCTGCCGTCAGGTGCCCGCAGTTCGATGCTGACCACGGCGTTGTCGCTGGCCACCGTCGTGCGTTCCGACACCGTGAGCGTTGTCTTGTACTCGTCGGTCCGGTTTTTCGGTGGCTTGTCGCGATGAATCAAGACCGCCCACTTCACCTGCGTGGAGACCAGGACATCCAGAATGCGCAGAATCGAGTCGCGGTGCGTGCCGCGTCGTAGGTCGACCGGGATCTCGCGGGGGGCCGGCCACCGCTGTGTGACCTCGGGCGCGTTGGGTGTCATGTGTTGACCCGCTTGGCCGCTGGCGATTGCGCGACGTAGGCGAGGGCCTGGGCTGTGGACCCCACACCGTCGGGGTGAAATCCGGGCACGAACGTCGACGCACCGCTCCAGAACCATTTCGATACACCAGGCACCAGTCCGCGGCGTCCGGCGCGGACGAATTCCAGGAGCAATCGCGGATAACCGATGTTCGGCGTGTTGGGGTCGTTGCGGCTCAGATACATCGCGGCACGGAGCAACCACCCTAAAAAGATCGGCCACGTGATGAGCATGGAGATACAGCGGCGAAAGTAGCCGACTCCGAAGTACGTGGCGACCTCGTGCGCCACGGCACGATGCTCGACCTCTTCGGCCCCATGCCACCGGTAGAGGTCAAGCATCTGCGGATCTGCGCCGAATTTCTCCAAGTCCGCGTTCAGTGCCCAGTCGCCTACGAACGCGAACATATGCTCCGAGGACGCGCAAATCCCGAGACGCTCGATCAGACGCTGCCGGGTGGACCGCGGATCGGTGTCGTCGCCGACGCCCAAAGTCTTACGGAAGAAGTACTGCATCTGGCGGTTGAACGGGGCCGGGTCGATTCCGTGCCGTGTGAACACCTGATTCATGACCTCGTCATGCGCCTCTGCGTGCAGCAATTCTTGACCCATGAAACCGAGCATGTCCTCGCGGAGCTTCTCGTCGTGCACGTCCGGGAGAGCCTGCTCGAAGGCCTGGATCATCATCCGCTCGCCCTCGGGGATGACGAGGTTCATCGAACCGAGGAGGTATGAGGCGATCGGCTCATTCGGCAACCACACCAAAGGCGCTTTCTCCCAGTCGAAGTCGACTCGCCGTGGACGGATCGCAACCCGGCCGAGCGGCGCGATCGGACGCTGAGTCAGTCCCCTCAAGATCCCCATGGCCACTCCTCGCTCATTTATAAGTACGCGACAGTACTTATAAATGAGCATGGCGATCTACCCGAGGCTTGTCAACACCGGACTACGAACCGTCGGACGAGAGATCCAGTACCCGTTCGAGGAAGGACATGATCGGCGCATGAAGATTCATGTACGAATTGGACCCGTCGACCACCTGGCGGTAGAACAACTCGTTGCATCCGCCGATCGCCGCGAGAAACACTTCACGCCCCGGGGCTTCTGAAGATCTGGACGCGTAGCCGACGAGCAATTCGTCGGCGAGCAGTTCCAGGTACTCGTTGCGCTTCGCAACCCCTGCCGGACCGGCCACAGGTAGGTCCACCACCCAAGCGCGGACGAACTCGGGTTCGGACGAACACGTCTCGAGGTACTTCTCGATGACAGCCGAAAGCTGTTCGTGTGGAGATAAATTGGTGGTCGAGCTTTGTGTGGAGGTGATGTTGGAGACGATCGTCTCGATGCCGGCGTCGATCGCTGCGATCAAGCAGGCTTCTTTGCTCTCGAACTGCTTGTAGAAAGCTTGGCGAGATACCCTGGCGCGGCCGACGACATCGGCGATCGTGGTCGAGGCGATCCCCTTCTCCGCAGTCGACGAGATCACGGCGCGCAGAATGCGATTGCGTTGTGCGTCTTGGACCTCGTCCGCAGCCAGTCGGCCGCGGCCACGCGGCAACCCGGGGAGGTCACGATCGAACGATCCAGCCAGCCTGCGCATACCGCATCGTATCCTGCCTGGTGCCATCGGTTCTTTCGCTCACCAAAGCCATGGATAAACCGCCATGCGAGTGGCCATCGTCGAGTGAAATTGCCCCCTTAGCGCTCCGAGGCTCTCCTGCGGATTCGAAAAATGGTCGCCGACTCTCGACGTGCCCTGGTCTGCGCCTGTCAGATCTTCGTCCTTCGCGAAGATCGATCCAGTTCCGCCCAACCGAACCACGGTCATGCGGATCGGATAAGGCATTCGTCAGGGATATTTCTGCCCCTGGTGCTCGGCGAGATCGTTCAGCGCTGCACGAGCAGCAGCCTCGGTCGGAGCCGTGCCAGATGTATCGCTGGATTTCTTTCTGAAGGTTTGAGTAAGGCGTTGACTGCTCGGGCGAGCAGTCTCGTGTGGTTGCGTTCGATGTCGGATGGCGCTGGAAAAGGTGGTGTCGCCTCAGGCAGTCGATCGGTGGTGGGCCAGGTATGTGTGATGGTACCGGCGGCGTCACGCATGAACGTGTGATCGTGCAGGTGAAGCACTGGCTCTCGAAATCTGTTGGGACGTCGGAGATTACCGGCAACGATGGTGCAGTGACGCATTCGCAGCCGCCCGCTGTTCGAGGGCTAGGTCGCGACGCGTTCTTGGCCCCTTGACTGTCGCCAACGCCACACGAGGACGGGAGGTAAGCCTTGTTAATCGCGCTCGTCTCATTGTTCTGGGTTGATCCGTCTTGACCAATGCATTTGCGCAGGTGAAGATCTGACGATGGCGGCAGCTGCTTCTTTCTTGTTCTTTGCCGGAATGCATGTGTGGCAACGCAACTCCCAGCACGGTCTCGTGCAAATTCGGTCGCTCAGCACCGGCGGTCAGGTAAGAGTCTGTGGGCGAAAATCGAAGTCGGATCAGCTTTCAAGCGGTGCGATCAAATCGGTCAGATCTCAAGACTCTCGAGTGAGGTCACCTGCGAGGGAAGCTACGCCTCGCAGATAGGCGGTGAGGATAGATTCAGGGGATGTGTTCTCCTGGATGATCGTTCGCTGAAACACCAACGTATCCGTGAGGGCGATCAACTCCTCGACTCGCTCGTTGGAACACGGCAGATCTGCTCTGTCGAGAAGCATCGCTGTCACTTCTCGGGCTATGGCGTGAACCTCGGACTGTGTCGTCAGCTTTCTTCGAAGCAATGGTTCGTTGCCGAGTTCGAGAACAAGGGCGTAACGCGCTTTCATGTCGTCGCGGCGGTCCGAGAGTGTCTCGACCAGTCCGGTGATCACGCCCGCCAGATCAGAAATGCTCAGTTTGTGCTCACCTTGCGCCGTTGGATTGAGAATGGATGCAGCTTGTTTGGCGTCGGTTATCGCGCGTTCGGCAAGGGTGTTGACGATGAGTTCGAGGAGCGCGAGTCGAGTTGTGGAGACTTTCATTCCCGCTTCGAACTGCGTCTGCTTCCGGGTCGGTGCCGACAGGGAGGCTGTGACTAACTGTGGCCAGGCATGCTCCTGTCTGCGGAAAAGGCCATCTTCGCCCGGAATTTCAGCGACAGCTGTTGTCGAGATGCAGCGCAGATTAGCGAGACACGCCCCGCAACTTTGACGGGTCTCGGGCGAGTCGCCGAAGTTCGTCAAAGTATGTGCGTCTTACCGCGCGGTCGGTCGAGGTGGCGGGGAAGAAATTGGCGGAGCAAACCATTAATGGTTTAGTTGCCGCCGCTATGCCTCTCGTCAGGCAGGCGTAGACGGCGCGTGATCGTCGAACTCATCGCTCTTGGCGGCATGCTTGGCGCGAAGGGCCTCGAGTTGGGCAGACTTGGCCGCGGCCATGCGTTCGCGGGTGGCGGCGGTACGAGCCGGAGTCGGTGCCGGGGCGGGGTCGACGAGGTGGTCGTCGATGTCGGGGGAGGACGCCCCGGGAGGCGCGGGGACCTCGACGGTGCGCATCGCCTGGCCCAGCAAGATGAACGGGAGGATGAAGACCCAGAGGAAGATTCGGTACTCGCCACCGTGGAGGAACACGGCCAGGTAGATGCCGTAGCTCAGGAACGCGGTGCCGATAAGACCGTTGACAAGACGGCGGCCGGGGTGCAGTTCGGAGGTCACCAGCGCCAAAACGATCACGCCGATTCCGCTGACGAACAGCGCTGTCACATAGAAGCCGAACACGTACTTCCCCCGTCACGAGCAGATAGAAAACGATGATCAGCCTAGATCACCGGCGCCGGGACCTTTAATGTTTCGCTGATCTTCGCGGCATCTCGACAGTACAAATGCAGGCTGAGCCCACCCTCAACTTCTGAAGGTTGGAGTTGCGTGCCAAAAGGCTGTCGTGCGTACGCCTACGTCTCACGGTCGAATGCGACCGCAAGAGGACGGCGTCGTTGAGGGTCTACTTCGGTCGGGCTGGTTCGTAGCTGGCGATCTTGCGGAGGCGATCGATATTCGCCAGCACGAGGTGTTGCAGCGACGTGCCGGTAGGTGTGAGTTCGCGCGGCCCGCGACTGATATCTCGTGTGAAGACATCGGTTCCGAGCCCTTTGACAAGGTCGGAGCGTTTGGGTGGATCAGACCCGAACATCGCGGCAGTGTCGCGATCGAACGTGTAGTGGGCGCTGTCGGCGATTCGCAGAGTCGTAGTGCTGCAATCTTTTCGCCGGTGAGTGCGAGATGGCGCCTGCTGCTTCCGTCAGTAGTGCGGTTTCGGGCTTTGGTCCACTGCTGGCACAGTTGACTACGTTTGATTGTCAAAAAGCATACTAAGGTGCCTGGTGATCGCGGGTTTTGAGCTGATTGAACGACTCCTCCCCGTGCTTTCCTCATCCTGACGTCAATGATCGTCCGGATGCGCCCGAAACGAGCGAGCGGCGATGACGAGCCGCGAGGCTAGCCGGAAGAGCTCACCGTCACCGCACGACGCATCGAGGACGAAGTATCGGCGGCATGCGGGTCGGCGAGCGCAACGGCAGGAATCATGTGCGAAGAACTCGCCGACAGTAGCGCTCAGCGGTTCGGATAGCGTCAGGCGCTGACACGATCCAGGAGGCCGGCAAGCCGTCCGGCAATAAGAGCTTCGGCCTCTGCGACAATTCGTTCCACCAATTCGCCCACTGTGGTGATGTCGTGAATCAATCCTTGCACAGTCCCAGCCGTCCAGATGCCAGCCTCGGGGTCGCCGCTGTCGAACACCGCTCTGCCCCGCACACCGGCTACAAGATCTCGAACGTCTTCGAATTTGCCACCGCTGGAGAGAATTTCGACAACCTCTTGGCTGACGCTGTTGCGTGCTACGCGAGCCGTATTACGTAGTGACCTGAAAATCAGCTCGGTGTCCACCTCAGACGCAGCAACTATCGCATCCTTGATGTTGCGGTGAATGGGAGACTCATCGGTGCACATGAACCGGGTGCCCATGTTGATGCCGTCGGCGCCAAGCGCCAGGGCAGCCACCAATCCTCGCGCGTCGGCAAATCCACCGGACGCGATCATGGGAATGCTGATCCGTTCTGCTGCTGCAGCGATGAGGACGAGACCCGGTACGTCGTCTTCCCCTGGATGCCCGGCACATTCGAACCCGTCAATACTGATGCCGTCGACGCCGAGGGCCTGGGCTTTGACCGCGTGGCGGACGCTGGTGCACTTGTGGAGAACCTTGATGCCGGCGGCGTGAAAGTGCGGCAGATGCGGTGCGGGAGAGGAGCCGGCTGTCTCGACGACTTTTACTCCGCAGTCGATGATCACATTGCGATACTCATCGTAGGGCGGGGGCGTGATCGTTGGGAGAATTGTGAGGTTGACCCCGAAAGGTTGATCGGTGAGCTCGCGGGTTCGGGATATTTCTCGGGCAAGGTCGTCAGGTGTCGGCTGTGTCAGAGCAGTGAGCATGCCGAGCGCGCCCGCGTTTGCAACTGCCGCTACGAGTTCTGCTCTCCCCACCCACTGCATGCCGCCCTGCACGATGGGGTGGCGCACTCCGAACGTCTCGGTAAATGCAGTTGTCAGCACTGGACATCTCCTCGATGATGCATGGATATCGGTTTGTCAGTTACGTTGATGCCGACTGAATTTCGACTTCACACCGGCTTCAATGCGTTGACGAAGCCCACTCGTTCAAGGCCGGAACCTGCGAGGACTCAGTTCGTACCATCGGAGGTTCGGACCGATAGGGCATGGCAGGCGTCAAGTATTGTTCGCCATGTTCGTTGGCGCCGGGAATGAAGGTACGGTTCGCAATCACATCGTCGGCGCAGATTACCTCGTCGTAGTTGCGCACAAGCGCGGCAACCACTCCGGCCGCAGTGAGATGCTCTACCGCTTCCGCGGCACTACGGTGGCACAGCTGCTTCTCGATCGTGGTGACGAGGTCTGCACGGTTTTCGACGCGCAGCTCGTTGGTGGTAAACCGCGGATCGTCGGCCAACTCTGGCAGGTCGATCGCCTTGCACAGTTCGATCCAGGCTCGCGGTTGGTATCCGCTGATCACCAGCTCGCCGTCGAGGGCACGAAAGACATCTGCAGCGGGTGCGACGCTTGGTTGCCCGTTCCCTTTGCGACTCATAGGTTTGCCCGATACCTGCCACTCGATCCAGTTGGCCGTCTGCAAGTGGATTGCGACGTCCAGCAGGGAGACTCGGACGGACGATCCTTTGCCGGTGCGCTCACGTCGCAGTAGCGCTGCCAGAGCCGCCTGCGCGACGACATAGCTCGTTGCATGGTCTATGACCGGTGCGCCCACACGTTGTGGTGGGCCATCAGCCTCGCCCGTCACCGACATCAGTCCACTCTCCGCTTGCGCGGCGATGTCGAGCCCGGCGCGGGTAGAGGACGGGCCTTCCGCCCCGTACCCGCTCACCGAGACGGCGATGATTTCCGGTCGCAGGCGTTGTAGTTCGGCAGAGGAGAATCCCAATCGATCAAGCGTTCCCGGGCGAAGATTGTGCAGCAAGATGTCGCTCGACGCGATCAGATCCTGAGCCCGTCGCAGATCGGCGGAGTCTTTGAGGTCGAGGCAGATTGAACGCTTCCCACGGTTGTACCCGTAGAAGATGCCACGCGCATAGTCGGCGTCGATTTGACGGGCCGGTTCACCGCCCGGAGGCTCCAGCTTGATGACCTCGGCGCCGAGGTCGGACAACTGCTGTGCGGCACTGGGTATCGCGATCAGTTGACCGATCTCCACTACGCGGACACCTGCCAACGGCAGGTCAACTTCGTCGGTCATCGAATGATCTCCACATGAGGCGAAGCGACGGACTCGGCAGGCTCCAGGCAGCGCGCCAACAGAATGCCTTCGGTGTGGTTGCAGGGGTTCAACCGGTTTCTGTCGCCTTCTACTCCCCCGATTCGGATCGTCACGGTTCCATCGTCGTTGCGCTCGAAGTGGGCGTCGTTGAGGTTGACGGTGTGGTCGCGGTACTCGAAGGACTCGAACCAGTGGTTGTACAGCATTACGCCGAAGTAGGTGCAGTCCGGGACAGTAAATGTAATATCCACGGCAGTAGCATCTTTCAGTGACCACCAGCCGGCAACGTACTGGTTGGAGCTGGTGCCGTAGAAGTCTCCCCACCCTCGTTGCTCCGAGGTCACGCGAATCTCGTTGGGAGACTGACTGAGCGTTTCGATGAGCTGAAGACTGCGTCGAAGGCTGACATCCATACCCCGGGCAAGTTTCGTGAGGCGCTGGACCAGCCACGCCGTGTCGAGATCAGGGCGTGCGCCAGGCGGCGGGCCGAGACGCTCGATGTGGAGCACGGGATCGATCTCCGCGCTTCGCGTCTTGTGATAGACACGCACTACTACGTCGAAGCAACGCTCGTCCAGTCGAATTCCGCTGCGCCCCTCCAGCTCTTGTGCGATGAAGATCTCGAAGTTACCGTCCGCGTCGCACACCTTGTCGTCGATGACGATGTTGTCGGCGACCCTGTCGGTCCCAGACGCACCGACGCGATTGGCGAGGACCGCGACGTACGGCACTGTGCCGCGGTTACCGTGAATTCGGTACGTCTCCTTGGGGTCGATCATCGCAGTCCAGTAGTCGACGTCGATGCCATCTCCCCAGAACTTTCGCATCGGTGACATCAGGGTGAAGAGTTCAGGTCGGAGCACGTCTTGGCGC
The DNA here is from genome assembly GCF_011602025.1 of Rhodococcus sp. IC4_135. Lineage (NCBI taxonomy): Bacteria > Bacillati > Actinomycetota > Actinomycetes > Mycobacteriales > Nocardiaceae > Rhodococcus > Rhodococcus sp. IC4_135. The sequence continues at coordinate 331,401 of NZ_JAAOLG010000003.1, read as the reverse complement.
TCGATGTTCATCTCGGCGAGGTATCCGAACAGGCGAAGTGCGTGCCGTACACCTTCGGTGCTGTCCAGCGGTGATCCGGTGGCGGCAGCTGTCGACCCGAACGTCGCCAGGCTGTCGGTGACTGCGGACCAAGCCTCGGTGAGCTGCCGGCGATCGTGTGTGGACTCGGATCGGGTTGACTGGTCAGCGAGTTGTGTCATCGTTTCTTCTCTTTCGTGGTAGTCGAACTGGATTGGGTATGGGAGTTGGTCAGCAGAGGGTGTCGAAAGGGACATCTGCGTCGGACTTGCCCGAGGTCTGGTTGTTCACCCATGTCACGTTCTGCGTCCATCGGTGGGCCGAAATCTCGACCGGCCAGAGGTTCTTCTGAGAAGCCCACACCTCGGTGGCTTTGTCGGCGGGGACATTCATCCGCTCGGTGAGAAGTTGAGCCCCTGCTTGCTCGTTGGCGGGATCGGCTATCCACCCTGCTGCGGCCTCGAGCGCCGCACAAACGGGGGCAGCAGCATCGGATTCGGCGAATGTGGCTGTCGTGACGAGCACAGTGCCCAGGCCGTATGAGCTCACGCCGTCAGAGCCCACAGGGTTGACTGAGGTAATCGGTGCCATCGGTATTCCTTGAGCGTCGAATACGGCTTGACTGGCAGCGGTGAGAACCGCGGCATCGATGTCGCCCTTCCGCGCGAGTGGTATCTGACTCGCGGTGGGTGCCGCTGCGATGAATTGCACTGTGGATGCATCGATGTTTCGCTCCGCAAGAAGCTGATTGACGAATTGCTCGGCCGCACCGCCACGTGACGGTATGGCGATCCGCTTGCCGGGCAAATCCTCGACGGTGGCGATGCCGCTGTCTTTCGTCACGGCGATGGCAAGATCGATCGACCCGTACGGGGAAAGGGGCCGCAGTCTCTGCCCTTGCTCGATGGCCGGCACGACGGTTCCGGGTGCGCCGACCGCGAGATCGGTTGTGCCGCCGATGAGACCGCTGATGAGCTCGGGCCCGTTCTTTCCGTCGATAAGCTCGACGTCGAGGCCCTCCTTGTCGAACATTCCTTGTTGGACGGCGACGTAGACAGGGAGGGACAAAGCGCTCGCGGGGTAGACCCCGATGGCGACGCTACCGTCGTTCGGACGCCCTCCCCCTCCGCACGCGGAAAGCAGTAGGGCCGTTGCTACGGCTGTGCCGACGAAAGGTCGAAGTTTCATGGGTTTCCTGCTCCTTGATGGGCTGGGCGCATCAGTAGTCGAGCTGAGTTGGCTGGGCACATCAGTGGTCGAGTTGACCGCGCAGCCGGTTGAAGATTTCGATGTATCGAGGTTCGGAGGTAAGGGTTTCGAGTTCGCGGGGGCGTTCGATGTCGATGCTGACGTCGTCGATCACCCGGCCGGCCCCGAGCAGCAGAACGCGGTCGGAGAGACAGATGGCTTCGCCGAGGTCGTGGGTTACGAAGATGACCGTCCGGCCTACCTGGGATTGCCAAAGCTCGAGGAATTCTCGCTGTACTTCGACTCGGGTTTGCGCATCGAGGGCGGCAAAGGGTTCGTCCATCAACAAGATGTCCGGATCCAGAGCCCACGTTCGGGCCAACGCGACACGCTGACGCATCCCTTGGGAGAGTTGCCAAGTCCACAGTTGTGATGCCTCGGACATTTGAACGGCGGCAAGCCAGCGCGCGGATTGAGTTCGTCTCTCCGCCTTGGGTACTCCTCTCAATTCGAGACCGTACTCCACGTTCTTCTGCGCTGTTCGCCACGGGAACAGCGCATCTCGAGCCATCATGAAGCCCATCCGGGAACGAGCGTCGAATGGCGTTGTGCCGAGGACCTCGGTCTTGCCTTCCGTCGCTTCCACCAATCCAGCGAGCGCGTTGAGCAGGGTGGTCTTGCCGCAACCACTCCTGCCGACCAGACTCACGAACTGTCCGCGAGGGATTGTGAGGTCGAGATCATCGACCACTGTCTTCACCGATCCGTCTGGTGAGGGGAAGGATATCGTCAGTCCGTCGAGTTGGACTGCGGGCGTAATCACGTTGGTATCCATGATGATTCCTGTCATCGTCGAGCCGGGGGCTGCCACCGAAGGAGGTAACGCTCGGCGAAATTCATGGCCTGGTTGAGGACGACTGCGACGATTGCGAGAAGTATGAGGATCGCGTAGACCGCTTCCATGCGGAACTGGGCAGAGTAGATCGACACAAGCTGGCCCAGCCCGTCTCGTGACGAGATCAGTTCCGAACCCACCACGCCAAGTAGCGAATAGATCAGCCCCAACCGAAGACCGGCAAAGATGCCGGGGGTCGCGACGGGGAGCAGAATATGCCAAAACACCTGCGTCTTACTGGCATTGAGGACAGTGGAAAGCCGGAGCCATTCGTCGTCCACCGACTTCACGCCGGCCCGTGCGCTCGAGCAGACTATGAAGAAAACGAGTGTGAACGCGAGAGCGACCTTCGCCGTCATCGTGATACCGAAAATGACGATGAGCAGGGGCGCCAGCGCTAGGCGCGGCATGGCATTCGCCGCATCCAAGAACGGACTCATGATGCGTTCGAGGGTCGGGAGCAGGCCGAGTGAGAGTCCGACCGCCACTCCGACGGCACTCGCGAGGATCCAGGCGATCACGACAGCAGTCATCGTGGCGCGCAAGTTGGACGAAATCTCACCCGAATGCACCGCTGCGGTGAAGTAATTCCAGGCCTCCCCCGGCGTTTTGGCCAGAACCGGCTCGATCCAGCCTTGCGATGCGACGAGTTGCCACGCGCCGAGTAGGACCAGAAGCAGCGCGACCTGGGCCAGTCGTACCCCGATGGTGAGGCGAGTGCCGACTCGACGCCGTCGAGCGGGCTTCGGCTCAGAGTGCGCTCGCTCCGCAGATCGGGGTGACGCCGAGCCCGATGACGCACTCGTGGTTATGGTTTCGGTCATCTCTGTGCCTCCCCCGGAGTGCTCACAGGCCGTGATGGTCGCTCCGAAAAAGCAGACGGGTACGTCTGATCGAAGCTCCCCGGGTTGTTGCTCACTGCGTTCATATGTGAAGCAGATCACGGGATTCTTCTTCCCGTCTACGCCACATTCGAGAGGGATGCCATAGGGTTTCCCTATGGCCTCGGCCGGGGGCAAACCCCGCCGAACTCAGCGAGCCAACGAGGCCGGAACCGTGCGCACACGCAGATTTCTACGGAGAAGGGAGCGCCCTGGTGGACCGACGTCATCTGGAATACTTTCTCGCCCTTGCGGATCGCGGCAGCATTTCGGCGGCTGCACGCGGACTGGGAGTGAGCCAGCCGACCATCTCGGAGGCTCTGGCCAGAATGGAGAAAGAGTGCGGGCTGACGCTCGTCCGGCGCGGTTCGCGGGGAGTCACCCTGACGGACGCTGGACGCGATCTCACCGGTCCGGCAGCCCAAGTACTTCGGGCGTACCGGGATCTGGATCACGCTTTGCATCCGTTGAACGTCGTGCAGCGTGGGAGGCTGACGGTCGTATGTCCGCGGACGCTGGCGCGTGATCCGGCGGCCACAGCTCTGGGTGCGTTCACAACCAGGTTTCCGAATGTTGCGGTGACGATGCTCAGCAACGACACCGACGGAATCGGAATGGTGGTCGCCTCGGGTCAGGCTGACGTAGGCATCGGGGTGGACGAGGTGTTCGACGAAGGTGTTGAACGAATTCTCCTCGGTCGGCAAAGAATTGTGGCGCTGGTGCCGAGTGCACGAAGCAGCGGGGAGGGGGCAGATGAGTTGACCGATCTTCTTCGAATCGGGTTGATCGCCAGCCCGCGTGGTGATGTGACACGGCGGCTATTGGCCGAACGCCTTGGCGAACGCACGGTGGACGAGGCCGTGGTTGCGGAGACCATTTCTGCGGCCTCGATGATTCCCCTTGTGCGCGCGGGAGTCGGGGTCGCATTCCTTCCTGAATCCGTCGCTGACACCGTCGGAGAAGGCGTGGTGCTTCGTCGTACTCGCCCCCCGCTCAGTCGCGATCTGTGGATGTTTCACGGTTCGACGCCATCGCCTGCGGCACAAGCGTTTATCGAAACGACGACTCGATTGCGTGACGAGGGTGGACTGGGGAATGCCGGATGAGCAACTTCGGCGAGTCTGCGAGTCCACGAATCGATCCGCAGCAGCTACAAGACTTCCTCGCAGTCGTCGAACACGGCAGTATCACGGCGGCAGCGGCGTACCGGTTCACGGGAACGTCGAGCGTCTCTCAATCGATTGCGCGACTTGAAAGACGCGTCGGAGGAAAGCTTTTCAATCGGGGGCGGGCCGGCGCGACATTGACTGCACGCGGACGAAATTTCATCGATCCAGCCCGCGATGCGTTGGCCGCGCTCGACCGATTGGTGATCGACAGCGAGTCGGTGCTGTCAGCTTTCCCTCACCTCAGCGTCGCCACGACGGCGAGCCTTGCGGACGATCCCACCGCGGTATTGCTCGGAGCGCTGCGTACCAAGGTGCCGAACCTGAGGATCACCATCTCGGATCCGCCTGGGTCGTCAGTCGCCGACGCAATTCACCCGGTCATGGCCGGCACAGCGGACGTGGCAATCATGGAGTCGCCGCCTACCGGTGTCCCCGGGACGCGAATCGTTCGCCTTCCGGACCACAACTTGCGACTCGTCTGCCCGCCCGGCACTCCAGCCCCGGTTGACGGAGTGTTCGTTGGCGAAGACCTGATGCGCATCGGCCTGGTCGTCGCACCACGGTTCGAGACATCTGACGTGTATCGCCACCTGCGTTCGATCGAACCTCGGATCGACCACGCCTTCGTGATGAGGTCACAGCACCGCGACGCCTTCGCGGATTTCGCGTATGAAGGAATCGGTGCTGTGATTCTCGAACTCTCGAGTGCTGAGCGCGCATCCCAGCGCGGTTGCACGGTCGGCGAGATACTCGAGCTTCCACCGCGCAAGATCGCAGCCGTGGCAAGGGATGGCCAGAACACCCAGATCGTCGAACACTTCCTACGGCTGTGCGCCGAGCAATCCGCGCGGGAGCCTTAGGCAGAGGTGATTCTCTCTTGAACTCTGGGTATTCGCGGCGGCCGGCTATCTGTCGGGAACGATGATTTTGTGTTCAGACACAACACTTCTGGCATAGTCCGTTTTCTCGAACAAAGCCGACGGACCGCCTTCCGGAAACTATGTAATACACGTCACTCTGGGTCGACAATTCACCGAATGTGGTTCACCTACCGAATACAGGACCCCGAGCGTCCCGTGATCGAACCGTCTGCACCGAAATTGCCGCAACTTCGAAAGGTCGACCTTCATGCGAAAATCTCTGCAATTGTTCGCGAATGCTGTAGCGGCGGTTGCGCTGTGCGCGACACTCGGACTCGCGGGCCCGGCCGGAACGGCCGCCGCCGAGACGCCCGGCATCCCGAGCGTCGGTCACGACTGGGCGAGCGCAGGGCCGTACACGCCGACTGTGTCGATCGGGCTGGTGCACACTCTTTACTACCCGCGTCAGCTCGGCGCACGAGGCGAGAAGCATCCGGTTGTGATCTGGGGGAACGGGACCGGCGTGCTCCCCGGCGCTTACACCTCCTTGTTGCGCCATTACGCCAGCCATGGATTCATCGTGGTGGCCGCCAATACCCCGGCAAGTAACTTCGCCATCACCATGCGGTCGGGAATTGATCTCATCGAAAGTAAGGCAGCCAACCCATCCAGTGTCTTCTTCGGCAAAGTTGACCTGGAACATATTGGTGCGGTGGGGCACTCGCAGGGCGGATCTGCGGCGATCAATGCCGCGATCGACGACCGCGTCGACACTGCCGTCGCGATCCAGCCGGGCCCGCTCAACGATGTCGACCTCATCGACGAGCCGGTTCTCTATCTTGCCGGTCAGGCCGACGCGATCGTCTGGCCGGCGATCGTGCGGGCGATGTACGAGGATGCCGACCACGTGCCCGCCGAGTATCTGGAACTGCGCGGCGCGACGCACTTCGGTACGGCGATCACCGGTGGCGACATGCGCGGGCCGAGCACCGCCTGGCTGCGGTACTGGTTACTCGACGATCCGAACGCTCGCACCGAGTTCTTCGGGGCGAACTGCGGATACTGCACTGACACCCAGCAGTTCTCGGACTTCGACCGCAACGATCTGGCCCTGCAGATCCCGGGCTGACCTGGTCACTGCCGGTGGAAGACAAAGTCCGGGTCGGGACGGTGTAGCCTGCTCGCGTCGCTATGATAGCCGTCACAGGGGGACGGAACTGAGCGCTGGGTTACACCCTCCTGATAGGGGATCGAACGATTTGACTGCGCAAGATCTGGGCACGCGTATGGAGCGCGCCCTCAAGCGGGTCCGGGTCTCGACAGGGGCCTCCCTTGCATTCGGTGGGCCCGTCAACAGAGCCGGAAACCTCCTAATCGAGCGCTTCGACGGTCCGACCCTCGGAGCGCTCCCCGGCCTGACGCTGGATCCGAGTGAGGGACTCGGCGGCAAGGTGGCGGTCATGCGCCGGCCGATCGCCGTCAACGATTATTTCGACACCCAGGTGATCACACACCGATATGACAAGGTCATCCGAGCTGAGCGGCTCAAGGCGCTGGTCGCCACGCCGATCATTGTCGGGCGTCAGACGGTGGGAGTCATTTACGGCGCGTTTCGCACTTCCGAGGTCGTGGGAGGTCGCATCGAGGACACCGTCGTGCAGGAAGCGCGGGCGCTGGAGCAAGAACTGGCTGTCAGTGCCGTGACTTCGACGAACGGTGTGTTGTCCGAAGAAGCGACCGTGAATGCGCGTTTGCGCGAGCAGGTGCGATCGGTCTATGCGGAATTACGGCTCCTTGCCGGCAGTGTCGGTGATGCTGATGTGCGTGCGGCGCTCGTCAAGGCCGCAGCCCGGCTGGTCGACGAGGGGGGACGCTCCGAAAGCGTCGGCAGCGCTTCGCTCACGAAACGTGAAATCGACGTCCTGACGGTGGCCGGCGCGGGCATGACGAATGTTCAGATAGCCGGAGTGTTGGGTCTGGCTCTGTTCACGGTCAAGAGTTACATGAAGTCCGCTATGCACAAGCTCGGCGCGAGTACCCGGTTGGAGGCTGTTGTCCTTGCTCGTCGGGACGGCATGATCGCGTGACCGTCATGCTCACACCGTTGGGACGGTTGCCGGGACCATGAGTGTGGTTCCGGCAACCGCCGGTCAGTGCAGGTACTGGTCAGCGGTTGATCCGGGGAAGAACCAGACGGCTGGGGTGGTCGGGTCCGGTGAGGATGGTGTTGTGCGCGACCACGGCGTCGTCGATGGATTCGCGACTGACGAAACCGCCGGTGTTGGTGTTGCGGTCGTAGTGAGGGAAGTTACTGCTGGAGATGTCGACGCGGATCCGGTGCCCAGCACGAAACACGTTGGACGTCGCGGCCACATCGATCTCGACTTCGTAGACCGCTCCCGGGACCAGGTGTTCTGGGCGATCGAGGCCGTTGCGGTAGCGGGCACGCAGGATGCCGTCGCAGAGGTTGATGGCTTTCCCGTCAGGAAATACATCGACGAGTTTGGCGGTGAAATCGGTGTCGACTGCGTCGGAGGTGACGAACAGCGTTGCCTTGACGTATCCGGTGACCTCGGTGTCCTCATCGAGTGCTGGGCCGGTGAAGCACAAGACATCCGGTCGCGATGCAACCTCCTTCTGGTCAACGGGACCGTTGAATCCGAACCGCGCGGGCATGCTCGGTCCACCTGCAGTGGGTACCGGGTCTCGTGGGTCGTACCGGTATCGAGACTCCGACGCTGCCCCCGGTCCGCCCAGCAGCAGTTCTCCTCGGCCGTTCGGGGCATCACCGGAGAGGAAGTAGTCGACATATGTCGTGTCCGGTAGCGGCCAGTCCTGTTCGTCCCGCCACTGGTCGATTCCCATGACGAACAGCCTCACCGGCGCGGGTGACGGCGCGGGTGCATCAACTCCCGGGCGTAGCCACCGATTGAAATGCTGCAGGTGCGCACCGGTCAGGTCGCACGCTGCGGCGGCTCCGATGGCGCCGAAGTCGCGGTCGGGAAATTCGGAGGAGTAGTCCAGTTCGTGAATCCAGGGGCCGACGACAAGACGTGAACCTGTTCGAGCTTCCTCCGAACCAGCCTCTCTCCGGAACCTTTCGAAGTCGCGTAATTGCTCGACGATGAATATGTCGTACCAGCCGGCGATGGAGAGGACGGGCTGGGTCATCTCGGGAACCGAAGTGGTGAAGTCCTGTTCCTTCCAGAATTCGTCGTAGTCGGGGTGATCAAGAATCTCGCTCATCCACTGCTCGAGGGGAAGCAATGGGTGGGTCGAGATCGGTGTGTGGTCGTTGAGAGAAAGTCCACGACCGTTGAGCAGACCGCCGCCCAAGTCGAGCACGCGATCGAGGCTGCCCCGCCCTGCAGCAAGCTTCCTGCGCTCGTTGCTTGCGTTCATAGCTGTAGGCCAAAACGTCGAAAAGCTTTGAGAAAGCGCACCGCCGGGGTGATACCACAAACCTCGGTACCAATTCATCGCCGTCTCTTTCACCACACTGGCTTTCAGCGCGGGATGTCCCGTGGACGCGGTCGCCCACTGTGTCATTCCGCAATACGACGGCCCATAGGTGCCGACCTGTCCGTCCGACCACGGTTGCGAGATGATCCATTCCACGGTGTCGTAGCCGTCCTCCGGTTCGTTCGTTTTGGGCCGAAATTCCCCCTCCGACTTGAATGTTCCACGGCTTTCGACCCATACGACGGCGTAGCCCGCGTCGACGAAAGGCAGGACTTCGGTGGGTCCGGCGCCGTGGGATGCGAGCCCGTAGGGAGTGCGCAGCAACAGGGTGGGGGCGTTGCCTTCAAGGGGTTGGAATACGAGAGCTGCGAGTGTGACGCCGTCCCGCATGGGAATTTCGACGCCGGAGTTGTACACGTGTGCCATGAAGTCTCCTTGGATGGGGCGAATCGAATGTGTCCGACCCTCGACGTTCGACCGGGCTGGACCGATCTCGGGCGACACGAGGGTGAGGCATGAAGCACAGGGTGATCGGTGACAGTCACACTTCGTACCCTCCGAAGAGGGGGCTGAGGGAACCTGGAATCGATACCCTCTTCGGAGGGTGGTAACAGTGCCGAACGCGGGCAAAGCTATCCGTCTTTGTCGGATCTCCCGGGCCACAAACTCGGCCCAAGACCTGGAGTGCGCATGATCATCCCGCTGACCATCAGTGATTTCCTCGACCGGGCGGTCACTGTCTACCCCGATCGAGTCGCCATCGTCGACGAGCCGGATCAGCCGGCGCAGTCGTGGGGCGAGATCACGTTCGCCGACCTCGGCGACCTCGCTCGTCGGCAAGCGGCGACGCTCGACGAGTTGGGCGTCCCGGTCGGTGGTCGCGTTGCCATCGTCTCGCACAACGCGGCCCGATTCCTCGCCTCGTTCTACGGCGTCGCCGGATGGGGCAGGGTGCTGGTGCCGATCAACTACAGGCTCAGTGTTCCGGAGATCCAGTACATCGTCGAGCACTCGGGGGCCGAGGTCCTGTTGGTCGACCCCGAACTCGAGCACCTTGTTGCCGAGGTGCCGTGCAAGCGCACGTTCGTCCTCGGCCGAGACGACGATCGGATCTGGGGGCCGAATGCCGATCCGAGGCCGTGGGTCGCGGACGCGGCGACGAAGGAGAACGCGACCGCCACGATCAACTACACCTCCGGAACCACTGCCCGTCCCAAAGGTGTGCAGCTGACGCACCGCAGCAACTGGATCAACGCGGTTGTGTTCGGTTGGCAGGCAACCGTTACCGATCGAGACGTCTACCTGCACACGCTCCCGACCTTCCACGCCAATGGCTGGGGACACCCCTTCGTCACGACGGCAATCGGCGCGAAGAGCGTCGTCCTGCGCAAGGTCGACGGTGCTGAGATCCTGCGCCGCATCGAGGAGCACGGTGTCACGTATCTGTGTGCCGCGCCGGCTGTCGTCTCGGCGATCCTGGACGCCGCCAAGACGTGGGAAGGCGAAATTCCCGGCCGCGACCGGGTGCGCATCATCGTCGCCGGCGCCCCACCCCCGACCCGAACGATCGAGCGGATCAGGGTCGACCTTGGTTGGGAGTTCATTCAGATCTACGGTCTCACCGAGACGTCGCCACTGCTCACGATGTCGCGCATGCGTTCCGAGTGGGACGACCTACCGGTGCCCGAGCAAGCTCGACTGCTCGGGCGAGCGGGCGCACCGGCCATCGGTGTGCAGATCAAGGTCGACGACACCGGCGAAGTGCTCGCACGGTCCAACCACATCCTCGCGTCGTACTGGGAGAATCCCGAGGCGACAGCGAGTGCGCTGGAGGACGATTGGTTCCACACCGGCGACGGCGGCACTTTCGAGGACGGTTACGTCACGATCGCCGACCGGAAGAAGGACGTCATCATCACCGGTGGCGAAAACGTGACTTCGATCGAGGTCGAGGACGCGCTCATGTCACATCCAGCGGTCAGGGAGGTCGCAGTCATCGGTATCCCGGACGAGAAGTGGGGTGAATTGGTAACTGCGCTCGTCGTGCTCGACGAGAGCGCGGAATCGATCGACGAAGCAGCACTCATCGCCCACTGCCGCACGCGACTTGCCGGCTACAAGTGCCCGAAGCGGGTCGAATTCCGTCCGGAGTTGGCACGCACTGCTACCGGGAAGATCCAGAAGTTCAAGCTTCGTCAAGAGTTCTGGCAAGGTCGGGATCGGCAGGTCAACTGACTTCGGCGAATGTTGCGGCGGTTGATATCTGGCGAGAATCTGAGCGTCAGATGACGACGTAGCCGTACATTCGTTCGCCTTCGGCCACAGCTCTGGCAGCTAGTTCGGCGAAGGCGGTCAGGAAGGGCAGCGTGTTCTCCGACGGCTCACCCATCTCGTCGATCGCCCAGGCTGCCGCAGCAGCGGCGACACCTTCAGCGTTCAATTCCGCTAGTGCATCACGTAATTCGTCGGCAACCGTGAGCACGAGGGTGTCGCCGTCGTCGCTCATTGCGACGAGTTTCCCGCAGCGTGGACCTTTTGCGACCTCGTCGTAGGGTCGAGCGGTGAGGGATGCTTCCAGCCGGCCGAGTGCGACAACTGGATCGACACCCTTCGCCTGTAGAACTGGGGTTCCGCTCGCAGCCAGCTGGATCCGCGGGCGAGAGGCATCGTTCGCCTCGATCGCCGCTGGTTCCAGGTCGACGAGTCCTTCGAGTGCAGATTCGGCGTGCTCATCCGAGGGTGCCGTGAAGTAATCGGTGATCGCAGACATGGCGTGATCATCCCACACACGATGCGCACCAACGCCCCGGAGTCCTTCCGCGACTTGACTGATCGCCGTCAGGTTGGACAGGTGTGTGCTTCCTCGATCGCCTTCGCGAAAGCGCGAAGTCGTGGGCTTTCGAGATCGGTTCGCCACAACAGTCCCAATGCAGATTCAGGTAATCCGTTGATCGGCACGAATGTGATGTCCGAGCGCTGGCTGTATGCAGCGGTAGCGGCACACAGGATGAGGCCGACTTGGCTGAATGCGACCTGCGACAGGCCTTCTTGAACGGTGCTCGCCCCACCCTGCGTGGGAATCGTGGCTCCGCCCGGCGTTGTGCTCGGGGAATTCACACGCTGCCAATAGTCAGGGGCGGGTCCAGTGATCGGTACCAGGCATATCTGCGCTAAATGCTCGGCGTCGATCACGTCCAGTTCACTGAACGGGTGATGGACTGAGACGGCCAGTGTCGGGGGCTGTCGAGAAAAGACGAGCCCGGTTGTCAGTTCGGGCTCATCCACGGGGAGAAGGGCTACCGCCGCATCGATTCGCCCGGCGAGTACATCACTGAACGGATCACCAAGGGGTAATTCCTTGATGGTCACGCATATTTGCGGATGTTGTATCTCGAAGCGAGAGACTGCCGTCGCGATCGAATCGTAAATTGCTCCTTGGAAACCCACCCGAAGTGGTGTCGGTATGTTGCGCGCCTTCGTTCGAGCGTCGTCGATCACTGCTGCGAGTGCTCGGTGGGCGGGAGCCAGCGACGCAAGAAATTCGGCGCCGAATTCAGTGAGGTGCACCTGGCGACTGGTCCGCGCTACGAGGCTTGTGCCGATACGACGCTCCAACGCGCTGATCAGCTGACTGACCCGACTCTGGGAGATGAACAACCGTTCTCCGGTGCGACCGAAGTGCAGTTCTTCAGCGAGCACGAGGAAGCACTCGATCTCACGCATCGGAAGTTCCGACATATTTCACTCCGATCCACGACTCGTTCGCGCACTCCATCCTTGCTCATCGATGAATTGGGCTAATGGTTGGATGAGCGATTCGCCGTTGATCCGGTGGCCTGTGAGAGCTTCCCTGGTTACATGCCACATTCCGCGCCCGGGCAGCACAGCCCTGCGCCCACATCCCCAACCCACGCACACACCACCGAGAACCACTGGGCTGCTGTCGCCCTGATCGCAGCGTCCACCTTCGTCGTTGTCGCGGCAGAGATGATGCCGGTCGGGCTACTCACCCCGATCGGTGCTGCTCTGGTGGAAAGCGAAGGGACCATCGGGCTCTCGCTGGTCATCACCGGGTTGGTGGCAGCGGCCACTGCGCCGTTCGTGCCCGTTGTGACCCGGCGCTTCGATCGTCGGTCGACGCTCATCGTCTTGATGCTGTTCGTCGCAGCGGCGAACGCCCTCACAGCCCTTGCGCCGAGCTTCGCTGTCCTCGCTGTGGCTCGCGTCCTTCTAGGGGTGAGCATGGGCGGAGTCTGGGCACTCGCCGCGAGCCTGGCTCCCAGGTTGGTGGAGACCAGATCCGTCGGGTTGGCGACCACGATCATCTTCAGCGGAATCGCCGTCGCCTCAGTTCTCGGTGTTCCTGCTGGGACGTACATCGGGGCGGCAGCCGGGTGGAGCGTCGCTTTCTGGGCTCTCAGCTGCGCCGCGGCGGTGATCGCGCTCGCCATGTTCGCTGTCCTGCCGACGATGCCGGCCGATCAAGCCTTGTCGCTCGGCAGTCTCCTGGAGGCTTTTCGGAACCCAGGAGTCCGGGTCGGAATCGCAATTACCGCTCTCCTCGTCACCGCTCATTTCGCGGCCTACACCTATGTGCGTCCGGGACTGGAGTTCTTTGCAAGGTCGAACGCTTCGCAGGTCGGCACGATGCTCCTGATCTACGGTGTCCTCGGCGTCGTCGGCAACTTCATTGCCGGGCCATCCGCCGCCAAGTCTTCGAAGACGGTGGTCGTCGTCCTCAGCGTGGGAATAGCGTTGACACTCGCCCTGTTTCCGATCTGGGCCGCCACCTTGATCGCCGGCGCTCTGCTCATGGCGGCATGGGGTTTCTTCTACGGCGGTGTATCCGTGAGTACTCAGACATGGATCGCACACGCAGCTCCCGCACACCGAGAGGCTGCATCCGCCCTCTGGGTCGCAGTCTTCAATGCAAGCATCGCCCTCGGCGCGTTCGTGGGCGGACGCGTTCACGACCACTCCGGTCCCCGATCGGTCTTCTGGATCGCAGCGGGAATCGCCACTCTTGCAATGCTGCTCGCGGTAATCCGCAGTCCTGTCGCGGCAAAACAGGAACAGACAACGTAGCCGACCACACAAATTTTTCACACAGGCAGGACAACAGATATGCGCGCGATGTCCGATGTAACCTTCATGAACGTGACCGAGATGCTCGGCCGCTACCGAGACAAATCGCTGTCTCCGGTGGAAGTGCTCGAGTCCACCATCGAGCGTATCGAGGCGCTCAACCCAACCGTGAATGCAGTGGGACATACGTTCTTCGATGCTGCACGGGCACAAGCGAAATCAGCCGAACGTCACTACGCCCGCGGCTGGGATGACGGGCTTCCGTTCGCCGGTGTTCCCGTTGTGGTGAAAGAGGACGAACCGGTGCAAGGTCAACCGTGGACTCAAGGGTCCAAGGTCTATGAGGATGTGATCGCCACTCACACTTCGACTTTCGTGCAGCGAATCATCGACGCCGGTGCCGTCGTCCACGCGCGATCGACCGCCCCGGAATTCTCCTCGGCCGCGTTCACGCAGTCCGAGTTGTGGGGCGTCACTCGCAATCCGTGGAACACGAAATACTCCTCCGGTGGGTCTTCCGGCGGATCGGCAGTCGCACTTGCCACCGGTATGACGCACTTGGCTACCGGCTCCGATGTTGCGGGATCGATCCGAACTCCGTCGTCGTTCAACGGAATTGTCGGGTTCAAGCCACCGCACGGACGTGTCCCGGTCGATCCTCCCTTCAACCTCGATCGCTACTGCCACTGCGGTCCGATGGCTCGCACCGTAAGCGATTGTCTCACAATGCAATCAGTCATCGCGGGACCGACCTCCACCGACATTGCCTCGCATGTACCGGCATCGCAGTTATCTACCTTCGCGATGCGTTCGTGCACAGGCATGCGTATCGCCGTGATTCCCGCGTTGGGTGACTGGCCGGTTGCTTCGGACGTCGCCGAGAACACGGCGAAGTTGGTGGATACTCTCACTGCGCTGGGCGCACGCGCCGAGATCGTCGAAGTCGACCTGTCACGCGCTGCAATCATGCGCGCTGCTGCCATTCACTACGACCACGTATTCGGTGCTTCGATTTCTGCCGAAGCGTCCGCGCACCCCGACAAGGTCACGGAGTACGCGAAGGAATTCGCCCGATGGGCACGCCGCACCCGTGGTGACGCGACTTTCCTCGACGGACTCGCGATCGAAGCCGAACTGTATTCGTCGATCGGGTCTCTGTTCGACACCTATGACGCATTGATCACTCCGGCAGTGGCGACGGACGGGCTTCTTGCCGGTGACGACTACGTCGGGCACGGAATCAAGGTGGCTGGAACAGAATTGGAGTTCTATCTCGAGGCTGTACCGGCAATCACCTTCAACATCCTGAGCAGTTGCCCGGTGCTGACAATCCCCACCGGATTCGCTCGGAACGGAATCCCCACGGGCACACAGATCGTCACGCGGCCGTACGACGACCATACGGCCTTCACCATTGGTCTCGCCCTGGAAGGGGTTTTGCCCTTTCCGAGCGAACATCCGAACGGTCGCGCTTTCTCGTGAGTACCTCGACTCACCTCGGTGGTCGACAGGATTCTCGGACGTGGCGGCCGTCGACGGAGACCAACGATCTCCTTCGAGTCAACGGGAGATCTTTGGTGTTCGGCGAGTTGCTGTTTCGTCGATCGACACTGATCGCCGGCTCACGTGAGTGCGTCGAAGTAGGCGAGCATCGCCATCTCTCGCAGCGGCATCGGCAGGGCGTCGAGCACGAGGTGCGTCTTCGTCGACGGCTTCCCGTCCTCGAAGCTGTCCATCACGACGGGCACGATGTCGGCGAAAGTAGTGTCGGCGGGCAGGGCGTGAATCTCGGCGAGGCGCTCCGCCGGAATCAAGGGGTCACGAAGTCGCGCTGCGTCCAAGGCCTCTCGCATGACGTCGATGAACTCGGCCATGTAATCACCATGCTGTTTCGCGATCGTGAAGTGGATGCTCGGAGGAACGCCGGGCTGCGTCAACTGTGGCTGCATGGTCCAGTTCCGCTTCGCGAGTTCGTCGATCCAGAGGAAGAAGTCGACGCCCTCGTCCGCGTCTGGATCGGTTGTGATTGCAGCGAGCGTGGATTCGGGCTTCCCCATGATTCGCAGCCCTGGTATCGCGGCGACCCCCGCCTCCAGTTCCCGGCGAATCCGCAGACCCTCTTCGACGAGATGCATGTAGCCGTCGTCTCCGATGTGTTTGACGATCGACCATGCTGCGGCGAGCAACCCGCCTGGTTTCGAACTCATCACCGTGGAATTGACGATCGGGTAGCCGGTCCAATTCGCGTGTGCGAAGAACTGTGGAAGACGTAGTTCGCGACTGCGATACAGAACGAGCGAGCATCCTTTGTTCGTGTACCCGTACTTCTGCAGGTCGACGGTGATCGAGCTGACGCCGGGAACTCTGAAGTCCCACAGCGGAATCTCGCATCCTTGCCGTTCGGCGAACGGAAGAACCCAGCCACCGATGCAGGCATCGACGTTGAGGCGAATCCCCTGTTCCAGGCAGAACTCACCGATCTCTTCGATCGGATCGATCACGCCCTGCCCGTACTGGGGTGCCGACAGAACCACGAAGATCGTGTTCTCGTCGACGGCCGCTTTGACTGCAGCGACGTCGGCCTTGTACGTCTCCGGGTCCACCGTCGTAGTCCGGGCCTCGACGCCGAGGTAGTGCGCAGCCTTCCACCATGCCGCATGGGCCGAGATCGGAAGCACCATGTTCGGCCGCGTGATGTGCTTCGCTCCGTCTCGTGCGGCCTTCGTGGCCATCATGATGCTTTCGCTGCCACCCATGGTCCAGCTGCCGGTGGCGTCGTGGGGCGCGTGCAGCATGTCATTCGCGGCGCGGACCAACTCCTTCTCCAGCGCATAGACGCTCGGAAACGTCGACGAGTACAGGGGATTCACATGTATGTACATTCCGAAGGCATCTGTTGCGACCTTCTCGACGGTGTCGAGACCAGTGTTGTACATGTTCACCATGCCGGGACGATCTGCGTACGGGTCATCCATTCGATGCCGTTCGGCAAGCTCCGCCAGCACCTGGTCGATCGGCACACCGTTTTCCAACACGTCTTGACTCCTCTTGTGTGTCAACTTGATTGGGTCGTCGGCGATGTCAAGCCGAACTAATCGAAGAGGATCGTCGGCGCACCGGCGAACAAACGAACCGATACGTGAGAACCTTTCACATATGGTGAACGTGACACTCTGTCATGTCAAGGGGCGAAGGCCGTATATTCTCGTATCCATGACGGAGATTGCACGATGACGACCGACGCCGTTCCCTCCCGTCGCCTTCCGGAACAGCAGCGCAGCAAGGCGCGCGTCGAGGCCATCTTGGATTGTGCGGCAGAGCTCATCGCGCGCGACGGCATCGATGCCATGACCATGAGTGAACTGGCATCGGCAGCAGGCCTTCGGCTCCCGTCGATTTACCGATACTTTCCGGGAAAGGCCGCCATCGTGCAGACGCTGCTCGAGCGATACGAAGGCCTGGTGCGTGCCCGTCTCATCGAATCGATCGCTCCCGCCGGGACGGTGCAAGACGCACGCGAAGTCATCAGTTCCATTGTCCGCGGCTACTGGCAGATCTTCCGCGACGACACCACGTACGCGGCGGTGTGGTCAGCAGCCGTCGCAAACCCCGACCTCGCTCGGATCGATGTGGAGAACACACGTCAGACCAGTGCTCTCATCGCTGACGTTATCCGTGGCGTGGTGCCGGAGTCGATGCAGTACGACGTCGATCAGCTTGTCTTCACGTGCAATCACATCGCGGGCTCGACCGTCCGGTTCGCGACTCTCCTCGCTCCTGACGAAGCTGAACGCATCGTCGACATGTTGGTCGATCACATATTGCCGACTTCACTCGGTTTGTCCGGCACCGCAAAGAGTTGAGTGTCTTGCTTCCAAGGTCTTTCGAAGACTGCGCAATGAGCTTCACGCGGAAGGTTCCACACTGCGACGGGCCGGCTCACCGGGGCTGATCGGCACCGCTCCCACGCGGTACCCCCGCTCGTCGAGCAGGTGACCGTTGAGCTTCATCGTCCACAGCGAGATCACGCGATCTGCGATCGAGAGACCGGGAAGTGCTTCGCACAACCGTCCTTCGAGTCGCTGCGCGTCGTCCACGGACCGTGCCCACGCGACGATCAGCAAGTTGTCGCGCCCAGTGACCCCCGTGCATCGACGGACCTCGGGCATAGCCGAGATCGTCAGTGCAGCATGGCCGATCTGAGACGGCGAAACCTGGGCCCAGAGGATGACGGTCACCTGGCTTCCGGAGAGAGGGCGCGCCACCTCGCAGCGGGGTCGGGCCATCCCAGCGGCAAAAAGGCGGCGCGCACGTCGTCGAATCGTGTCGACGCTGGCGCCACATTCTTCGGCTAATTCGGTGTACGACGCTCGACCGTCCACCGACAGTGCAACCATGATGCGTCGGTCCATGTCCGTCGGCCGAAACGCGCCGTGGTGATCCACCGTGATGCGCGTTGCCGCCAGAGCATCCGCCTGACTCGAACTCAGCGCACGCAACCGCCACCGACTGCCGCCGGTGTAAATCGTCCCGGCGAGCTGGATGCGGCTCGATACGACGCCGGCAATGGCACCCAACTCCTCGGTGGCCCACTGCGACAGGACGCTCAAATCCGTCACCATCACCGTGACCAGCAGGTCGCGCGCGCCCGTCACGTGTTCGATTCCGGTCACCATCCGCTGCTCGCTGAGCGCGTGCGCCACGGCTTGCACGCTGCCGTTGACACAGTCGATTTCCACGAAGGCAAGATTTCCCAGACCGGACGCGGCCAGGATCGGGCCAGGATTGCACCCGATCCATGCTGCACCGCGGTCGACCAGCCGGATCCATCGACGGGACAGAGTCACCGGATCGAGGTCGAGAGCCTTCCCGATCTGCGACCAACTTGCCCTCGGGTTGATCTGCAATGCGTGAACCATTGCCTGGTCCGCCGCATCGAGCATGTCGAATTCCTTCATTGATTCATCACTCATGCGAAATTCCTGCGAATTCTCGATCATTCCTAAGGGAAGCTTCATCATAGCTATCTAGATCGTTACCTACGACACATCGTGCCGGGCTGCGAGAACAGCAGATCGCACCTGCGCCTGTCTCCGGAAATTCGCGAGTCTTCCCCTGCCAACGAAAGGCCACATTCTGTGAACCTGAAAGATGACGCAGACGAGATGCAGGGCGACCTCGTCGCGCTGCGGCACGAGTTACATCGTGAGCCGGAGATCGGCCTCGAACTACCACGAACCCAGGAGCGGGTGCTCGAAGCGCTGCAGGGACTCCCACTCGAGATCTCCACCGGAACCTCGAGTACCTCGGTTACGGCCGTCCTGCGAGGTACAGCGAGGGATTCAGACGATACGACGACAGTGCTGCTGCGAGCCGACATGGATGCGCTTCCGGTCGACGAGCGCACCGGGGTGGACTTTGCCTCTACGAACGGAGCCATGCATGCGTGCGGACACGACTTGCACACAACCGCATTGGTCGGCGCGGCGAGGCTGCTCTCTCATCACCGCGATCACTTGGCCGGTGACGTCGTGTTCATGTTCCAACCCGGTGAAGAGGGCTGGGGTGGGGCCAAGAACATGATCGACGAGGGCGTGCTGGATGTATCCGGAAAGCGTGCCGACTACGCGTACGGACTGCACGTCATGGCCAACGGGATCCCGGCCGGACTCTTCGTGAGCAGGCCGGGGCCGATCATGTCGGCGTCGCACACTCTCGACGTGACGGTGCGAGGCGCGGGTGGTCACGGCTCGTCGCCGCACCGCGCGAAGGACCCGATCACGGCTGCGGCACAGATGATCACATCGCTGCAGGTCATTGTGACACGGGATTTCGACGCATTCGATCCGGTTGTCATCACCGTGGGGGTCGTGGATGCGGGCACGGCACACAACGTGATCCCCGATTCCGCACATTTCGGTGCCACCGTCCGTCACTGGTCGGCAGAGAACGAGGAACAACTCGGCGCAGTGATCCGCCGTGGACTCGAGGGCATTGCCGCCGCGCACGGCGTAGAGGTGGACGTCGATTTCCGTGCCCAGTTCCCCTTGACCGTCAACAATGCGGAAGAAGTTGCATTCGGTGAGGGCGTGATTCGTGAATTGCTCGGCGAGGAGCACTACCTGGAATCACCAAGGCCGACAAGCAGTTCCGAAGATTTTTCCTATGTCCTGGACAGAGTGCCGGGAGCGTTCATCGGTCTCGGCGCAGCAATGCCGGGCTGTGATCCGATCGCTGCTCCGACAAACCATTCACCGCGTGCACAGTTCTTCGAGGGTGTGCTCGGGGATGCGGCCGCGGTCTATTCGGCTCTGGCTGTCGAAAAGCTGGCCGTCACCGCTGGAGGTACACGATGAGCGATCACCACGAAGAAGCCACACAGTCCTCGTCGAGGAAGAAGAACCTGAAGGTTCTGTTCGGAATCGGCACCGGAAATGCCATGGAGTGGTTCGACTGGAACATCTACGCTCTTTTTGCGGTGTTCTTCGCACCACAGTTCTTTGCCAGCGGAAGCCCGATGTCCGATCTGCTGAAGACTTTTGGAGTCTTCGCCGTCGGGTTCGTCGCCCGCCCATTCGGCGGAGTGCTCTTCGGTTTGATCGCGGATCGCCGCGGCCGACAGTTTTCGATGACCGTCGCAGTCGGGCTCGCCGCAGTGGGGAGTCTGATCATCGGCCTCACCCCAACGCACGAGACGATCGGAGCTTGGGCTGCCGTCGTCTTGGTGACGTGTCGAATGATCCAGGGTCTGGCTCACGGCGGAGAGTTGCCCTCGGCCAATACGTATATATCGGAAATGGCGCCGAGAGAGAAGCGCGGCTTGTGGGCCAGCTTGATCTACTTTTCCGGAACCATCGGCATCATCTGCGGCGCAGTTCTGGCGGCGGTCCTCTCGGGAATACTCACTGACGCCCAAATGAGCAGTTACGGTTGGCGAATTCCGTTCGTGCTCGGCGGAGTCTTCGGGTTGTTCGCGCTGTACCTGCGATCACGGTTGCAGGAAACAGAGATCTTCGAATCATCTGCCAAATCACAGAAGTCGGAATCGCAGA
This sequence comes from Rhodococcus sp. IC4_135, assembly GCF_011602025.1. Taxonomy (NCBI): domain Bacteria; kingdom Bacillati; phylum Actinomycetota; class Actinomycetes; order Mycobacteriales; family Nocardiaceae; genus Rhodococcus; species Rhodococcus sp. IC4_135. The sequence continues at coordinate 310,791 of NZ_JAAOLG010000003.1, read as the reverse complement.
AGTCCAAGCCTTCACTGTGGTCGCAGATCCGTGAACATCGTCGTCTGCTGGTGCGAGTCGCTGCGATGACGGTCGGATCGACGGTCAACTATTACGTGTGGGCCGTGGCAACTCCGGCGTATGCCATCAGTGTCCACGGCGTGGATCCTTCGGGAGCAATGTGGGCGGGAGCCGCCGCCAATGTCGTGTTCATCATCATGTTGCCTGTCTGGGGAACCGTCTCGGATCGCATCGGCCGGCGCCCGGTGTTGATCTTCTCGGGAATCATGATGATCACCTTGCTGTTTCCGCTCACCTCCATCATTCGGGGGCAGGCGTGGCAGTTGTTCGTGGCAATGGCAATTGCCCTGGTATTCATGGCCGGCACCGTGTCCATCGGTCCTGCCGTGTTCTCCGAGATGTTCCCGACTCGCATGCGCGCGGTCGGAATCGGATTACCGACTTCCCTCGCCGTCGCAGTTTTCGGTGGTACGACTCCGTATCTACAGGCCTTCTTCGCCGACAAGGGAATTCCCGGCGTCTTCAACTGGTACGCCATTGTTCTGATGGCAATCTCGGTCGCCACCGTGATCTTCTTCCTGCCCGAGTCGAAAGGAAAGGACCTCACTGCTGCCGGCGAAGTTTCCGAATCCCTCTCCCCTTCCAGTGTTTAGCTCATCGATACGGAGCAGGTCTCCCATCACCCGAGAGGATTTGGCAGTGCCTGCAGAAGCAGCAGTGACACCGAATTACGAAGGACCACTGGCGGGTACAGTCGTCGTGGATCTGAGCAGGGCACTGGCCGGTCCGCATGCGGCCATGATGCTCGGGGATCTTGGAGCGCGCGTCGTCAAGGTCGAAACACCTGACGGCGGAGACGACACGCGTGGGTGGGGTCCACCTTTCGTCGACCCCACCCAGGGCGAACGTGAATCGACGTACTTCCTGTCGGCAAACCGAAACAAGGAATCAATCGCCTTGGATCTCAAGTCCGAGAACGGTTGTCGAACTCTCACAGCCATCATCGCAAGCGCCGACGTTCTGATCGAGAATTTTCGCACCGGCGTGATGGACCGCTTGGGGTTCCCGATGGAAAGGTTGGCGGAGATCAATCCCGGACTGGTCGTGTTGTCGATCAGCGGATTCGGCCATGACGGTCCTGAGGGCGGCCGCGCCGGGTATGACCAGATCGCCCAAGGCGAAGCCGGATTGATGTCTCTGACCGGTTCGTCACCCGATGACCTACAACGTGTCGGCGTTCCTATCGCCGATCTCCTTGCCGGAGTGCATGGAGCGTTCGGAATTCTTGCAGCACTCAGAGGGAGGGAGGTGACGGGCAGGGGACAGGTTGTTCGAACCTCACTGCTGGCGAGTGTTGTCGGTGTGCACGCCTTTCAGGGGACGAGATGGACCGTCGCAGGGGAGATCGGCGAGGCTCAGGGCAATCATCATCCGTCGATCTGTCCGTACGGACTATTTCCGACGGCAGACGGTGCCGTACAGATCGCAGTCGGCAGTGAAGGCCTGTGGAAACGCTTCTGCGACGGATTCTGGATCGAACCGGATAGACACGGCATGGCGACAAACCCGGAGCGGGTCGAGAACCGTGAGAAGGTCAACGAATTGGTCGAAGCGGTCTTCGGGGCCTACGGGACCGAAGAACTGTTGGCGAAGCTGGAGGCCACCGGCGTTCCGGCGGGAAGAGTCCGAAACCTGCGTGAGGTGTACGAGTGGGAACAGACCCGCTCGCAGGGGCTACTCGTCGAGGTCGATCATCGAACACTCGGGAGGCTGACCATTCCGGGACCACCGTTGCGGTTCTTCGACACTGACGGCACCGAGGTTACTCGCACTGAACATCGACCGCCGCCGGTGCTCGGCGCGGATGGCGCAGAAATCTTGAAATGGCTAGGAGACCAAGGCAATGAACCGTCTGACCGCACACGAAATGATCGATCTCACGTTCGATCCTGACTCTTGGGCATCGTGGGATTCGAGTGTATGTCAGAGCGTGGCTCACGGCGCGTACGCAGACGAACTGGCAGCGGCGCGTGAACGGACCGGGCTGGACGAATCCGTGATGACCGGGTCCGCAACGGTACGTGGGCGCCGAGTCGCGGTACTGATCTGTGAGTTCGGATTTCTGGCGGGGTCGATCGGTGTAGCAGCCGGCGGACGCCTCGTCGATGCCATCGAGCGGGCGACGAGAGAAGCGCTACCTCTTGTCGCCCTGCCGGTTTCCGGTGGAACACGGATGCAGGAAGGAACGACGGCGTTCCTTCAGATGGTCAGGATCACCGGCGCCGTGACCGCCCACAAGGAAGCCCACTTGCCCTACCTGGTGTATCTCCGAAATCCCACCATGGGTGGAGTTTTCGCTTCTTGGGGTTCGCTCGGTCACGTCACGATCGCCGAGTCCGGGGCGCTCATCGGGTTCCTCGGTCCCAGGGTGTACGAAACCCTGTACGGCATCCCGTTCCCGCCGGGGGTCCAAACGGCCGAGAACCTCGAAGCGCACGGGCTGGTGGATGCCATCCGCTCTCCTGAAAAGCTCGCGGAGACACTGGATGTGTTTCTCAGGGTATTGACCTCGCGCCCGACACTCGGTGAGCGCGGACTGGCGCTCTCGAATGTCAGTGGCCCCGCGACACCCTCCTGGGAAACGGTTCTTGCTTCCCGCCGTTCCGGACGGCCGGGCGTTCGTGAGCTACTTGCCCATGCAGCCTCAGACGTGTTGCTCCTGAATGGAGCCGGGCAAAGTCAACATAGCCCTGCTCTGCTTCTTTCATTGGTTCGCTTCGGGGACATCTCGTGCGTTCTGCTCGGGCAGGATCGCCACGCCCAGACCGGACATCAGTCCTTCGGCCCGGCATCACTGCGTCAGGCGCGCCGGGGAATCAACCTTGCTCGAGAGCTGGACCTGCCGCTCGTGACGGTCATCGACACACCCGGCGCTGATCTGTCGAAAGAAGCAGAGGAGGACGGACTTTCGACTCTGATCGCGAAGTGCCTGGCAGAACTCCTGGCGCTGAGGACGCCGACGGTATCGCTGCTCCTCGGCCAGGGTGCGGGTGGGGGCGCACTGGCGCTGTTGCCGGCGGACCGCATTCTCGCCGCTCAGCACGGTTGGCTGTCCCCGCTACCTCCGGAGGGTGCAAGTGCGATCATCTACCGCGATATCGTCCATGCGCCGGAGATGGTCTCGGCGCAGAACATTCGATCAACGGATCTACTGGCAGACGGCATCGTGCATGCGGTGATACCCGAGCACCCCGATGCCGCCGACGAACCTGACCAATTCTGTGAACGCGTCGGCCGGACATTACGCGCCGCACTGGTCTCCGCACTGAGAGAGACTTCCGAACAGCGCCTGAGCGGACGCCTGACGCACTTCAGTCACATCGCGGAATCTCCTGTGGTGGTAGCGATGTAAACCGGCCGCGCCCCATTTCACTGGACTACTGATCAGCACCGACTCGAGGAGCATCACTTGACGTCTTCACAGCCCACGTCGCCCGTTGGAAACGAAATCGTTCGTCTTGACGCATCCGATTTGTCGGTGGCAATCCATGATCGGCAAGTGTCATGCGAGGAGGTGATGAACGCCTATCTCGACCACATCGAGTCGGTGAACCCTTCGGTCAACGCCATTGTCAGCCTTCGCCCACGGCAGGAATTGGTGCAGGAGGCGCAGGGGCGGGACAAACTCCTGGCCGACGGTCACGATTTGGGATGGATGCATGGGTTCCCTCATGCGGTGAAGGACACCGCAGACGTGAAAGGTCTCAAGACGACTCGAGGCTTCTTTCGGGATGAATTCGACATGCCTGCAGCGCAAAGTGATTCGATTCACGTTGCTCGCATACGGGACGCGGGAGCGATCTTCGTCGGCAAGACCAACGTTCCGGAATTCGGGCTGGGCTCACACACCTACAACGAGATCTTCGGTGCAACCGGCAACGCCTACGACCCGAGCCGATCGGCGGGTGGAAGTAGCGGTGGTGCTGCCGTCGCAGTGGCTCTTCACATGGTCCCGGTAGCGGACGGCAGTGATTTCATGGGATCGCTTCGAAATCCCGCCGCTTGGAACAACATTCTCGGACTCCGTCCATCCTTCGGCCGCGTACCGGCGAAGGGACCGGATGTGTTCGTGCAACAGGCGGGGGTTCCCGGACCGATGGCACGCACCGCGACAGATCTCTCGATGTTGTTACAAACGATGTCGGGATACGATCCGCGCACTCCGTTGTCCCTCGACTCGGACGGAGGCCTGGCGTCGACGCTGGAGCGAGATTTTTCCGGCGCGCGGGCAGTGTGGATGGGTGACCTCGGCGGGTATCTCCCCATGGAGTCGGGAGTGCTCGAGATCTGTGAATCGTCATTGCAGGTCTTCGAAGCGCTCGGAATCGAGATGGATTCACAACCTTGTCTTCCGAAAGCGCTCGGGTTCAACGGAAATGAGGATCTCTGGCCGCTGTGGCTGACGTTCCGGCACTGGCTCGCCGGCTCTCAGCTGTACCCCCTCTACTGCAACCCGGTCACGCGGGCGGCGCTCAAGCCCGAAGCTCGATACGAGGTGGAGGGCCTGGTCGATGGAACGGATGGGCGTCCACCCATCGGGGCGCTGGACGTCTACGAGGCTTCGGTGAAACGAACCGCGATGTACAACGCGTTTCTGACTCTCTTCGATACGTACGACTTCATCGTGCTACCGAGTGTGCAGGTGTTCCCATTCGACATCGAAATGGACTGGCCCACATCGATAAACGACAGGGCAATGTCGTCGTACCACCGGTGGATGGAGGTCGCGACAATCGCAACACTTTTGGGCGTGCCGGCCATCAGCCTGCCTGCAGGCTTCAATTCTGACGGGCTGCCAATGGGCATACAGGTTCTGGCTCGCAGTCATGCCGATCTGGACCTGTTGCAACTCGCGCACGGTTTCGACAGCGTTGACACTGGCTCTGATGGAGGGTTGACCAGAATGTAGTTAGGTGCCATATTAGTTGCATGGCAGTGGACGGAACCGATCACGACTCACCCACGTTGGGTCAGGCGCGGAGGCAGTTGGAGCATTACGGCCTCGGGTCCGATCCGCAGGCGGTGCTGGTTGCGGTGCGGCTGATCTCGGCGGGTGCGCGGCTCGGCCGAGCGACCGAGGTTCACTTCGCGAGGTATGGACTGTCGACCGGCCGTTATCGACTGCTTGCGGATCTGGAAGATCACGACGGGGAGAAGTCTCCCTCGCGGCTGGCCGCTGATCTCGGCGTCTCGCGAGCCACGGTCACCGGGCTGGTCGATGGGCTCGAGCAGGAGGGTTTGGTTGCTCGGCGTCCGTCCGCCGAGGATGGGCGTGGTGCGGTGGTCGTCCTGACTGCTCGTGGCGCTCAGCGTTTGCGTGACATGGCGCCAGAGCACTTTGCCCGTCTCGAGGAGATGGTCGGCGAGCTCACCGTCGACGAGCGTGCGGTCTTTCTGGATCTGCTCTCGCGGGTCGTTCGCGGTATCGGTGCGCTGACTGCGGAGTAGTCGGCTGGGATTCCAGGCATTCGCGTAGCGATTCGAATCGTCGTTGAATCTCGACAGAGGCTTCTCCTTTCATGCCCAAATAGTTAGCCACCTAATTAAAATCGGAAAGTTGGTCTCCTTCATGTCCGGACTCACCCCACCGAGCCGTCACGAAAACAATAGGGAGATAACAGATTCCAATCGACGCGTCCCGGTTGCCGATCGTCGCACCGCACGACCTTTCACCCTGTGGAGAGAGGTGCTGGTCGCCTACCTTGCCCCTGCATTGATGGCGGGTGCTGGCGGAGTCGCATCCGGCCAATCGGGCCTGACGATGGCGGCCTTTACGTCCATCGCGGGCACGTCGGCTGTGGTGGCGTTGCTGATCGGCTCCTGGCTGCAGCGTCGCGGGAGGTCACGACCGTGGACGACGGCCCTGCCTCGCATCATGGTGGCGGCAATTCTTGCCGTCGGAGCCGCTGTAATCGCAGGCCTCGTCGGGTGGTTCGCCTCCAGTTGGCTACCAGATCACACGAGCGTGGTCGACACCGCTTGGCTTGCTCGCCTGCATATCGACCTGCCGATATCTGCCGCTGTCGCTGCCGTCATCGTGAGTTGGCGATGGCGCCGTCAGAATCCCTGACCGACAACACATGTCAAAGATCCCCGGTTTCCTGGGGACGACCGAAAGGAACACGATGATCGTCATCATGGGAGCGTCCGGAACCACAGGCGGCGCGTTGCTACGCAGTCTCGCATCCTCGGGTGTGCCGAGTAGAGCCCTGTCCCGCGACCCGGACAGGCTGCGCGCTCACCTGGGCGACTTGGCCGACGGTGTGGTCGAAGTAGTGCCGGCCGACGCCGCAGACCCAACTTCGCTACGTACGGCTTTCAAAGGGGCCGAACAGCTTTTCCTCGCCATGGCCAACGGCCTCGACCAGGTCGAGCTCGAAACGCGTGTGATCGACATAGCCGCCGAGAGCGGCGTCGAACACATCGTCAAGATCTCCGACCCTGCCGCCGCGGCCGACTCCCCCATCGCTCTCTCCCGCGGCCACCATGCCGTCGGCGAACACCTGCGCGCATCCGGACTCCGTCACACCCTGCTCCGCCCTTACGCGTTCATGCAGAATTTGTTGCTCCTCGCCCCGGGGGTGGCTGCGCAGGGGGTCATTCTGGGCTCTATGCGAGACGCGCCGTGCAATTGGATCGACTGCCGAGACATCGCCGACGTCGCGGCCGCAGTACTCACGCGCGCCGACCTCGTCGGCGGTACCTACGTCCTGACGGGCAGCGAGGCGGTCGGCTACGGTGGCATCGCCGATTCTCTGACCCGCATGCTCGGTCGCCCCGTCCGATACATCGACCTGCCACCGCACGAACTGCGGCAAAACCTCGTCGATCATGCCCACATGCCTCCGTGGCTGGCTGAGCACATTCTGGAGATCCAGGAGCTTGCCATCTCGCGCCCGGAGTCACCCACCGACACGGTGACACGTGTGCTGGGGCGTGAGCCACGAAGCCTGGATGCGTTCTTGCGTGAGCATCTGGACCGTTTCCGCTGATTTCACGCTGCGAGAGCGGTGTCGCCAGAAGTCACGCGGTTGATCAACGAGCCCACCGAATTCTGATCGGACCTCGTACGGATTCCGGGTCGACGACTTCGCCGCCCTGGGTGATCTGTACTTCGCCGTCGGCGACCATGTGGCGGGCAGCCTCTCGGACGGGTTCCATCAGCGGACGCCAATTGTCGGGTGCCGCTGCGCGAGCCACGTCAGAGGGGCAGATGCTCGACGTGGGCGATCGCGCACCGAGCAATTCGCGGATCTTCGCGGACAGATCCTTTTCTTCCACCATGTGAGCCAGCTTCCGATCGTGACCGCTCGCAGTCAACACCGCTGCAGGCTTTGCTACGGCGAGTTGCGAATCAGGTCGGCTCGCATCGACGATCATTGACGGAATGGAGAACGCGAGCGCACTACGAAGAGACACCGTCCGAGATTCGTACTCAGCCCGATCCCAGGAGTACACGGATCTCTTCGGCCACATGGATTCGACGCACGCATCTGATCGGGCCCTGGTGACCAGTTGGGCCGCCACATTGACCGGCCGTGTGCTCGACGCCGGGTGTGGGCCGGGGCAGTGGACGGACTTCCTGGCCCAGCGCGGGCTGGCCGTGAGTGGGATCGATCTGGTGCCGGAGTTCGTCGAACGCGCTCGCGATCAATACCCAGACCTTTCCTTCGAGGTCGGTGGCTTCGAGGCATTGGACGTCGAAGCGGATTCTCTGGGCGGCGTGCTGTCCTGGTACTCACTCATTCACCACCACCCGCAAGATATCGAGACAGCGCTCGCTGAATTCGCGCGTGTGATCCGCCCAGGCGGTGGGTTGCTGGTGGGCTTCTTCGAAGGCGCAAGCGTCGAGGCTTTTGATCACGCGGCGACAACCGGTTATCGATGGCCGGTGGCTGAACTTTCCCAAGTGCTGGTCACAGCTGGTTTCGACGTGATCGAGACCCATACCCGGACGGGGAGCGGCTACCGGCCGCACGGCGCAATCACTGCCAGTCGGCGCAGCGGCGAATAACGGTTCGAGGCAGAGCGGAACTGTCCTCTTTCATTCATTTCGTCCGAGTGGTGTGCTGGATGAGTCACTCCTCCGTATTTCAGCACCGGATCATCCACAGTTGAAGGAAGGCGCCATGACCACGATCCATCTTCACCAGACGACCACCGCGACGCCCGAACAGGTCCTCGCCGGCCTGACCGACTTCGGGCCGGGCCGCGAGGAAATCTTCGGCCGCAGCGCGGACAGTTACCTGAAAGTGCACCAACAGGGCCCCCACGAGGCTGATGTAACCGAGGGCTCGAGCGGCATCTGGGAACGCCTGCACTACGACTGGACCGACCCGCATCGCGTCGTGATGACAACCACCGATTCCAATCTGTGGGGTGGCGCCTCGAGCCACACCTACACCCTGACCCAGCAGCCCACCGGCCTGACCGATGTCGACGCCGTCGTGGTCCGCGACGGCAAGAACATCAAGGGAAAGCTCCTGGCATCGGTACTCGGGCTCTTCGGCACTCAGGTGTTGGGAAAGTCGTTCACGAAGTCCATCGAGGCCATCGAAGCTCGCAACGGCGGCGCGAAGAGGCAGCCGGGAGAGGGCTGAGTTCTTTACCGATTCGCGGTCATCGTCGACAGCAAGGTTTCAGAAGACTGCCCGATCCAATGGACGGGGCAGCGGTTCCAGCGCCCCGGCGTCACGGAGGCGTTCGTATGCCCGAAGGACTGTATCGACGGATCCGATCTGAAGCAGTACGCCCCGGCCCGGCACTGCGGAGGTTGTGACTCCCAACTCGGCAGGGAGCGCATCTGCCCTGGCTGCCGAGAGAAAACCGACTCGGCCCACTACGGGATCACCGACGCGATAGTCGGACTCGTCTTCGAGAGCGTCGAGGATGTTGTCGTCGGTGACGTCTCCGAAGTCCGGTTCCCACACAACGGCGAGCATCCGAAGTAGTTCTGTCTCAGGAACTTCGGCGGCAGCTGGCGCGCTGACAGCGAGAACCATCGACTGAAGGACGATTTCCGGTTCGCCGCCCGCCAGCCCGGAGAGTTCGAGTTCCCATTCTGGGCCACCGCCGGATGTGAGTCTCAATCCGATTCCCAGACGATCCGACCAATTCTCGGCAGTCCGTGCATTGTCGAGTACCTGGGTCAATTGTTCGACGGTCAGGGTGGTGGCAGGTCCGGATGAGTGGACCTGTTGCCACGACCCACCGACTGCCTCCGGCAACAGGAACTCGACTTGTTCCAGGGTTCGCCGCCACCGGATCGACACGGCCTGAACCGATTCGGGCCGCCGTCCCCAGAACACACGAATTGCACGTCGTGCCATCAATTCCTCCGGTAGGGATCGTCCTTGGGTAGCCATATTCCGTCTTCTTGGATACCGAGATCAGTGACGTCCCGAGCGAGAGCGTCGACGGCGGCGAGAACAGCAGAGCGCGTTTCGTTCTCGCGGCACAGGAGCGACCACGTCCAGACTGCTGCCGGGTCGACCATTGAACGTGCGGTGAGATCGGTTGGCAGCGTTGTGGTCTGACCCTTGGGTGAGTTGACCACGGGGCGGCCGATAGCTCGGACGTGATCGAAGAATGCGGGGCCGGTGATCCCGCCATCGTTGATGCGCAGGATCTGCGCGCCGGTATCGCGGGCGAATTCTTCGGCAAATACATTCCACGACCACCAGGAGGTCGTGTCATCGTCGACCAGTAGGACGACGTCTCGCGCCTGCACCGGCGTGGTGTCCGCACCGGAGGAGACCGCGTGAATCCGATCCGCGCCGAGCAGGCGGGCCTTCAAACCATGTTGGGTTACATCGGTTTTCCGCACCCAGGCGATAGCAAGGTCGAGGCTACCGTCTGCCACCCGCGTGGCCTGCGCGTGCGAGGGCACCACCCACGGGTCGACGTGCAGTTGCGCAACCCCTGAGGTGCGCGCGACGAGATCCGTGGGAAGCCAGTTGACGTAGCCGATCCGGACGGGCTCAGCTCCGGACAAACGTTCCGCGCGACGGCGTAGATTCTCGGCTCGCTCGAGCAGTGCGCGGACGTCGGGGAGCAGCGCAGCGCCGGCCGGGGTCAGGGCGACGGAGCGGCGGTCGCGGACGAACAGCTTGACGCCGAGGTCGCGTTCGAGTGCCTTGATCTGCTGCGACAACGAGGGCCCGGCTATCAGTAGCCGTGCCGCGGCTCGGCCGAAGTGCAGTTCCTCGGCGACGACCTCGAAGTATCTCAGCTGACGCAGCTCCACAATCCCAGATGCTACGTGCCCGGATGCTACGTGCGGTGGGAGGTTGCGCCTATCAGTCAGGAGCAAAGCGGTCGTGGCGGTCCGGCACGAACGAGGCACAGGATAAGTCCATGACCTCAGCCCAGAGCGCGGCTTCTCCGCGAACGCACGCAGTCCAAGCCGGCGCTGCGTTGGCCGCGAGCATGGGCATCGGTCGGTTCGTCTACACACCGATCCTGCCGCTGATGCACTCTCAGGCTGGTATGTCCGCCTCGCTCGGCGCCACCCTGGCCACGGCCAACTACGTCGGGTACCTCATCGGTGCGCTCGCGGGAATCTTCATTCCCGGGGTGGTGCGTTCGGCAGCGGTGATGCGTACGTCGTTGGTGGTTCTCATCGCGACGTTGGTGCTCATGCCCACCACACACGACGGATCGATGTGGTTTGTCCTCAGGCTCGTCGCAGGCGTCGCCAGCGCACTCGTCTTCATGATCGCCGTCAGCGCTTTGCACGCACACCTTCGGGGAACGTCCCACTTCCTGGCCGGGTGGGGGTTCGGCGGAGTCGGGCTGGGTATCGCCTTGTCCGGTGTCCTCGTGTTCGTCATCCGCTTCATCGGTACCTGGAGTACAGCCTGGCTGGCATCTGCGACCCTCGCAGCGGTGTGCGCGGTCGTAGCCTGGAGACTGACACCGGAACCACGTCCGATCATCACACCGGATGCACCCGCAACTATCGGTTCCCAACGCACACGCCGGTGGTTCACGCCCTTGTTCATCAGCTATTTCCTGGAAGGCGTCGGCTACATCATCGCGGGCACGTTCCTTGTTGCCGCAATCGATCTCGCCGCACCCGAATGGGTGGGCAGTGGTGCTTGGATAGTGGTCGGGTTGGCTGCATTTCCGTCATGCGCCTTGTGGGCTTGGCTCAGCCTGCGTTGGTCGCGGCCGACTCTGCTGCTGGCTGCACTGTTGATTCAGGCGGTGGGCATAGCGCTTCCTGCTGTGATCGGCGGCGTCGGCCCTGCGTTGATCTCCGCTTTCCTGTTCGGAGTGACCTTCCTCGGTGTCGGGTCGATCGTGTTGGCCATCGGCGCGCACCTGCAGTTCCCTCGCGCAGTGGCGTTGCTGACTGCTGGGTACAGCGTCGGTCAGATTCTTGGTCCGCTCGTTGTCACTCCGCTGCTACGAGACGGGTACCGCGACGCTCTGCTGCTCGGAAGTGCCGTCGTCTTTGCCGCGGCAGTGGCTGCCGCAGCCTTGCGATACCGATTCCCTTCCGATCTCGATGCGGGCCCTCGGACGGCCACCTCGAATGAGAAGGTAGTTTTTGATGTCAGATGACGAAACCGCCGGAGCACTGTCCGGCGTAGGACTGGAGATGTTCGAATGAGTGCACTCACAACCGATCTCGACCTGAGAGTCCCTGTCATCGCGGCCCCTATGGCCGGTGGAGCCTCGACTCCGGCTCTTGTCGTGGCCGCCGCGCGCGCCGGCGGCCTCGGCTTCCTTGCCGCCGGATACAAGACGCCACAGGCTCTCTCCGACCAGATGGACACCATGCGTACCGAGGGAGTCTCGTTCGGTGTCAATGTTTTTGCGCCCAACCCGGTACCTGTCGACGCCGCCGCCTTCCGAACCTATGCCGAGGCGATTCAGGTAGAGGCAGATCGTTACGGCGTCACACTTCCCGTCGGGGAACCGGTCGAGGACGACGACTATTTCGAGGACAAGATCGATCTCCTCCTGGCAAACCCGGTTCCGGTGGTCAGTTTCACTTTCGGCTTTCCCGCCCCCGGCGTCGTCAAGGCACTGCGCGCGGCCGGTTCGACTGTCGTGTTCACCGTGACCTCGGAGGCAGAGGCACTTCTTGCCGTCGACGCCGGTGCTGATCTGCTCGTCGTGCAATCTGCGGCTGCCGGTGGTCACTCCGGAACCATTACTCCCCTGCAGGTTCCGGCAGAAACACCGATCACCGAACTGATCGCTCGGATCCGTCACCGCACGTCGGTTCCACTGTTGGCGGCAGGTGGACTCGCAACGTCCGCCGACGTCGCAGCGGCTTTGCATGCCGGAGCGGAGGCCGCAGTAGTCGGTACTGTATTGCTGCGCACCGAGGAAAGTGGTGCCTCGGCTCCACACAAGTCGGCCCTGGCCGACGCCTCGCGTGGAAAGACCGTCGTCACAAGAGCTTTCACGGGACGTCCCGCACGGGCACTTCGGAACGAGTTCATCGACCGCTACGATTCACAGGCGCCCGTCGGATACCCGGCCATCCATCATCTGACCAACCCGATGCGCAAAGCCGCTGTTGCACAGGGAGACCCCGAGCACATGCACCTGTGGGCCGGCACCGGGTACCGTCACGCCACTGCCGAACCGGCAGAGGTCGTGCTTACGCGATTGATCAATCTGTGATGGTGCGGACACCCGACATCACAGTGCCGGAGGTAGTGACGTACGACGGGTTGCCCGGTGGTGCACACTCGCTTCGAGCCAAGCGTCCAGACGTGGCATTTCAACGCCTGCACACATTCCTGGAGGCCTGTGTCGAACCAGTCCGGTTGCCGTCCTGGACGTTCGAGATTCACAAGGGTGGGCCGCCCGCGCCGACCGAGCAGTTGTTCGAGCTTGCCACCGGGATCTTCGGTGGGCCACGACTCAAAGCGCAAACCCATACCGAATGGAACGTCCCACCTGGTTTCGTCGACGACGCGCTCGGTGTGCTTGTCCGGTCCGATGCGGTCACAACCTACGGACATTCTTTGGCGGCACTGACGTACAGCGCGCCCGTGCGCCTGATCGACCCGGACACCCGCGCGCCGTATCCCGACATCACCCCGGACATGTTCGGCGGTTTTGCCGTAGATGGATACGGCCGGACTCTGGGCGAATCTGGAATACGCGCAACCCTCGGCAACGCGGCATCCTCACTGTCCCTGTGGCTCAATCTGCCTGCAGACGAACGGTTGTCGTCCGGCGCTCGTCACCTACAAGACCATCTCCCGTTCCGGCTGTCAGCGAAACACTGGCGTCTCTGGCGGCCGACCCGTCGCGGAGACTCATACCGTTCCAACAAGATTCCGTCGCCGGTCCCCGACCACGGTTGAATCACGCAGCAAGCATCTTCATCTCGGGCAGAGTTCGCCGATCTCGGAGACAATGCGATTCGAGCTACGAACCACCCATACCGCACGTCCGTCCCGCAATGACGGCATCAGAAATCCGTTCTTCTCAATGGGCCAGTGCACAAACGGAAATCCGCCGGCCAGCTCATCCTGGACTTCTCCGGCGATCAAGGCCCTCAGTTCCTGTGCAGACTGTTCGACGTGCGGCTCGACGCACCTGATGCCGATCAGGGAACTGGTTCCTGCACTCTTGTGCTTCGGCCGCGGTCCAGCGTCGAGCGCGAGGTGGCACTGACCGTCATCGAGCATCGACACCGTCCACACGCAGTTCTGCATGTACGTATCAGGGCCGTGCCATCGGCATTGCAGATCCCTGCCGACGGCCTGGCACGCCTCGACGACGTTGGTAGGGGCGTCGTCTGGTGCATCCGGCCCCATGATCGGAAAGCTCCATACCTTCACGTAGTCGAAGTCGGGCATATACATGCCTTCACTGTGGCATGTTGTCAGAACGCCTCTTCCTCGAGTTCCATGATCTCGTTGTCCAGGGAACCCAGGATTTCTTTGGTCGACGCCAGGACGGGCAGGATGTTCTTCGCGAAGTACGACGCGACGACCACCTTGCCCCGATAGAACGACCGGTCCTTTGCCGACGCATTACGATCCAAGGCTGCCAACGCGACTTCGGCTTGCACCAGCAGTCGCCATCCGATGAGCAGGTCACCTACCGCGTACAGAAAGCGCACCGAGCCGAGGCCTATCTTGTACAACTCGGAAGGCTGGTCTTGGGAAGCCATCAGGTAGCCCGTGAGCGTCCCGGCCATCTCCTGCACGTCGGTCAACGCGGTCTCGAGTAGGACTCGTTCGGCCTTGAGACGACCGTTCCCGGCCTCACTGTCGATGAACTCTCGTATGCGACCGGCTACGTGAGCGAGTGCAACACCGCGGTCGCGGGCAATCTTTCGAAAGAAGAAGTCCTGCGCCTGGATTGCCGTGGTGCCCTCGTACAGGGTGTCGATCTTGGCGTCGCGGATGTACTGCTCGATGGGGTAGTCCTGGAGATAGCCCGAGCCGCCCAGGGTCTGCAGGCTCTCGGTGAGCAGTTCGTAGGCCTTCTCGGAGCCGACGCCCTTGACGATCGGCAGCAGTAGGTCGTTGACCCGCGCGGCCAATTCGGCGTCTGCACCGGAAACCAATTCGGCGACATCGGCATTCTGATGGGCAGCGGTGTAGAGGTAGACCGCTCTGAGGCCTTCGGCGTAGGCCTTCTGCATCGCCAGACTGCGTCGGACGTCGGGGTGGTGCGTGATCGCGACTCGGGGTGCGGTCTTGTTTGTCAGTTCGGTGAGGTCCGCACCTTGAATTCGTTCTTTTGCGTACTCCAGAGCATTGAGATAGCCGGTGGACAGTGTTCCTGTTGCCTTGGTACCCACCATCATCCGTGCATTCTCGATGACCTGGAACATCTGGGCGATACCGTTGTGCACGTCACCCACGAGCCAGCCGACCGCGGGAACGTCCGTGGCCCCGAATGTGAGTTCGCAGGTCGGGGATGACTTGAGGCCCATCTTGTGTTCGACGCCGGTGACGTATACGCCGTTGCGTTCGCCCAGTTCGAGTGTCTCCGAGTCGAAGTGGAACTTCGGAACGTAGAACAGGCTCAGCCCTTTGGTTCCGGGGCCTGCTCCTTCGGGTCGTGCAAGCACCAAGTGGAAGAGGTTCTCGGCAGTGTCTCCGACGTCGCCGCCGGAGATGAACCGCTTGACACCCTCGATGTGCCACGTACCGTCGCCCTGCTCGATCGCCTTTGTTCGGCCTGCGCCCACATCGGATCCGGCGTCGGGTTCCGTCAGCACCATGGTTCCGGCCCAGTCGCGCTCGAATCCCTCTTTGGCCCAATGTTTCTGCTGTTCGTTTCCGATGGAGTAGAGCACGCTTGCCATCAGCGGGCCCATGTTGAAGAAGCTCGCCGATCCGTTTGCCGCGACCAACATTTCGCCGATCGCCCAGACCAGCGGCGCCGGAGCGGGAACACCGCCCATGCCTTCTGGTAAACCGAGCCGAGACCAACCGGCCTCGTTCACCGCCTCGACGGTCTTGCGTAGCGGTTCCGGGACCACGACCGCGTGATTGGGTGCGTCGAATTCGACAGGGTTCCGATCTGCGTCGGCGAAGGACGCGGCGACCGGGCCCTCCGCCAGCCTCGCTACCTCGGCAAGAATGTTGCGCACAGTGTCGGTGTCGAGATCCCCGTAAGCACCGGCATCCAACAGTTCGCCGATCCCGAGTACCTCGAACAGATTGAACTCGATATCACGGACGTTGCTTTTGTAGTGACCCATTGTTCTCCGACCTTGGTTCGTCAGCGATACTGTTCGTCAGCAATACGGCTCGTCAGCGGTACACAGAAAGCCTGCCCCACAAGGAATTCAGTACGCAACCGTAGGTAGCGACGAATGACTTTGCTGCGAAGTAGCGCAGCCGTAGATTGCTTTGAAACATTCACTCGTACAATATTTCCCGAACGAATGCTCATGTCGGTCGAGAAGTGCTCATGTAACGACCACCTTGTTCAAAGCAGCTATGCAGCAAGTGAAGCCCATCCCAACTTCGGGAACGTACGCATTCGCCCTGATCAGTGAGTATGGACTTCGATAGACCAGAAGCATGTGTCGTTGGTAGCCGAGGGGTTCCTTGATCAGTTGCGGCGGCGTCGAACGCCAACGTCAACCGGATGTTGTCGGGGATCCGCGACCGCCCAGAGAGAGAGTATCGCCCCGTTCTCGGGGCCAATTCGCGCTACCGTCGGGCTAAATACCGTCTGAACCGGGGAGGCGCGCCCATGACACGACGACAGATCCGAGGGCTTGGCGCCGCCGTGCTCGTTTCGGCCTTTCTGACGGCCTGCGGTAGCGAGGATCCTGAAGGGCCCGATCCGCGGGCGAGTACGACAACACGATCGGCGCCTGCCGTGGCCTTCGGCGAACCCGAGACCGTCGCCGACGGCTTGGACGCGCCCTGGTCGATCGCTTTCCACGGCCGGACGCCACTTGTGAGCGAGCGCGACAGCGCGCGAATCCTCGAAGTCGACGGTAGCGGAATCACCCGCGAGACGGGAGTCGTCGACGGTGTCAGCCCTAGGGGCGAGGGCGGTCTCCTGGGAATCGCAGTACATGAAAATCGTCTGTACGTGTACCTCACCGCGAACGGGGAAAACCGGATCGAGCGCTTCGACATCACCGGCGATCCCGGAGCGCTTGGTCTCGGGCAGGCCGAGACGATTCTCGACGGACTCGCTTCGGCCAACTACCACAACGGAGGTCGCATCGCCTTCGGTCCGGATGGGATGCTGTACGCCACCGTCGGTGATGCCGGTAGTCGAGACAGGGCTCAGGACCTCGACTCGATGTCCGGGAAAATCCTTCGAATGACTCCGGATGGCGGTGTACCGCAAGATAATCCGTTTGCCGGCTCGCGCGTCTACAGCTATGGCCACCGCAACTCGCAGGGCATTGCCTGGGCCGAGGACGGCACGATGTACGCCAGCGAGTTCGGGCAGGATACCTGGGACGAGCTCAATGAAATCGAAGCAGGCGGAAACTACGGGTGGCCCGAGGTCGAAGGCATTGCCGGCGAGGACGGGTTCATCGACCCGCTCCAACAATGGTCACCGGATGATGCCAGCCCCAGCGGAATCGCCATCCACGACGGCACGATCTACATCGCCAATCTTCGTGGCGAGCGGCTCCGGGTTGTGCCGCTGACCGATCTCGCAACGGCCGACGAGTTCTTCGTCGACACATACGGACGCCTTCGAGACGTGGCCCTCGCTCCCGATGGGTCGCTGTGGATATTGACGAACAACACGGACGGTCGTGGCGACCCGAACCCCGGTGACGACCGCATCATTCGCGTCCCGTTGCGCTGAGTCGATATACGGCGAACGCAGCACTTTCAGCCGGACGAGCCTGGCCGAGGCCGGTGATTCACTACTATCGCTACGACAGATGACGCGGGCACGGATCGGAGAGACAGCATGGGGACTTGGGGTTCAGGACCTTTCGACAACGACGTAGCGGGCGACCTGCTCAGCGCGATACAGGCGGGTGACTACGACATCGACGATTACGCTCGCCACCCCGACGACGGCTACCTCGATGCCGATGATGCTCAAACAGCCATCGCTGTCGCCGAGATTCTTGCGGTTGCGCAGGGGGTTGCGCCGAAGCCCGTGCAGCTGGACGAGATTGACGCCGCCGGGTACGCCGGAACCTTGAGCCCGGAGCAGAAAACCTGGATCCTCAACGCTCTCGAGCGCGCAGTCTCCGACAGCGACACGTCGGAGTTGCACGAGTTGTGGGAAGAGAACGGTCCCGAAGATCTCGAGGCTTGGCGGGCACCGATTCTGAGCAGATTGGCCAGTCTCAAATCGGTGGGATGAGTGTCGCCCGTCGACAGTCTCTCGGTCACTCGGAGTTCGACGACGACAGGCTCTGCTTGACGTACCGGGTGGTGTCGTCGGCGAGAATTTCGGCGAGCCCGCTTTCGACGCCGTCCAGTGCTTGCGCCGCGACATCAGCAGGATCGATCTTCTGTTCGGCGGGTACGCCCGCGGCCATGTCGGTGTCCATGTACGCGACATGGAGTGCCGACACGGAGATTCCGCGCGGCGCCAGTTCTTCTCGAACGGCGTCGCTCATCGCCCATGCCGCTGCCTTCGATGACGCGTAAGACCCGAGTGCGGCAGGATGGAACCAGGACAGCACTGAGAGAACATTGAGTACTGTTCCGCCTCCGTTGTTTTCGATGACGGGAGCAAACGCTCGGGTCACGGCGAGTGGGCCGTAGAAATTGACGTCCATCTCGCGTCGAACGTCATCGATGTCGCCGCTGATCAAGGCCGCGGAGGTGGATATACCGGCGTTGTTGACCAGCAAGGTCGCATCCGATGCGATTCGGGCCGCATCCGTGATCGATTCGGCGTCCGTCACGTCCAATTTCAGGGGAATCACGCCGGGCAGGTCGACAGTTTCCGGATTGCGGGCGGCTGCGTACACCTTCGCGCCGCGCTCGACGAGTCCCGCGGCCAAATGCCGTCCGAGTCCACGATTGGCTCCGGTCACAACGGCAACGGTGTTGTTCAGGTCCATGATTTCTCCCAGTGCTGCGGCTAGCGTCGGCTGCTCCGACATTTAGATTATGAATGTAATCTAAGATCGGGTTAAGATAGATGTCAAGTGAAATCCAAGCCGGAGGGATGCTGATGGGCCGCGTATCGCAGCAGCAAGCGGAAGAGAACCGTCGACGCGTCGTGGAAAATGCCGCCCGTCTGTTCCGTGAGAAGGGCACTCACCTCAGCGTCGCAGACTTGATGAAGGCGTCGGGACTGACCCACGGTGGTTTCTACAAGCAGTTCGCGTCCAAGGATGCGCTGATCGACGAAGCTACCGCCCATGCGTTTGCCGAGTTGGCTCAGCTTCACAGTGCGGGGCTCGAAGAGCATGCAGGGCAACGTGACTCTGCCCGGAAAGCTCTGATCGACACTTATCTCTCGGTGGAGCATCGCGACAACCCGGCAGCCGGATGCCCCGCTGCCGCGCTCGCCGCCGACATGGCGCGCGAGCCTGCAGACAGCGGGGCCCGTCGGGTTTACACGGAGGGCGTGGGTGATTTTGCCGCAGCCCTGGCTGACGAGGAAGCGGACGGTCTCGTCCGGCTCTCCACCATGCTCGGCGCATTGGTCCTCGCGCGAGCTACGAAGGGATCCCCCCTCTCCGAGGCAATTCTCGATTCCGCGCGCGCTGCGCTGGATTCGACGGATCGCGAATCGGCGCTGACGTCGGCGACCAAACCCTGACGCAACGTGCCGATCAGAGAGCCTCGAGAGCCCCGGTCATCTTCTTGACCGTTTCGGGTGCCACCTTGGCCTCGAATCCCGCCTTCAACAGTGGGGAGGCGATCTTGGCAGCGCCGTTGAATTCGACGTTCGCTCGGTAGTCGATTTCAGTCGAGTTCGCGCCGATTGCGGTCAAGGTGATGTCGTCAGTACTCGTGGCGGTCTTGTTCTTTCCTTCGAGCACAATGTGATTCGGCTCGTCGGTCACCAAGGTGTACGTCAGTTCGGTGCCGATGCCGAACAGCTTGGACACGTTGTGCCACTGGGTTCCGATACCGATCGGGCCATCCGAGGTCTGGGTGCAACTCTCGGTGCCCGGATCCCACAGTGGGGCGTTGGCGAAGTCGCGGAGAAACGCGGCCGCCTTCTCGATCGGTACTTCGGCGGTGAACTTTCGGGTGACTTCGACCATGTTTCGTGCCTTTCGATTCGGTTTCGTAAGTCTGGATCTCGCGCATCGGGTTCGACGAGACAACGCCGAGCGTCGCGGTCGAACGATCTAGTTGATACCGACGACTTCCTGGGCGATCGCTGCCAGCCTTGCCTGAGCAGCGGAGACAACGCCATGTCGGTTCTTGTGCGCTTCCTCGTACGCGACGATATCTCGCACCTGGGCGGCCTCGGTCAGTTCCTTCACCGCGGAGACGGCCTGCGCGACGTTGAGTTCGTCGAAGTCTTCGATGGGAAGTTCAGTGGGGTCGAGTAGCCCACTCGACTTTCGCACCGAACGGAATACGTCTGCGGCGCCGTCCGCGCCCTCTCGGCGAGTGACCTTCTCTGCAGTGGCAATGGCCGCGTCCCTACTGGCAGACAGAGTTTTCACGGTCACGTCGCCGGCATACGCACCCCAGCTGATCAGCTCACCCAATACCGGCGGCGAGGTGCGAACGGCGTCGATCGCACGGTCGAGGCTGCGAGTGGACCAGGAGACGGGAACGTTCACCAGTCGAATGGCTGCGCCTGTGGCCGCTTGGAAGGGAGTGCGACGCAAAGCTGCCGGGCCCCCGAGCGCCTCTTCGGCCAGGACGGTGGTCAGCCACTCCACAGTCGCCGAGTGCGCAGTGATGAGTCGATCGGCCAATGTGGCGACGGTCTGATCGCCGCCGGCTGTGGCCAGGGCTTTGAGGTAGCGCGAGCGGTCGAGGAGTTGATGTTCGAGCGCAAGGTCACCCAGTACAGCTTCGTCGAAAGGTTGGGCCTGTTCGACCATCGCTTTCACTCCTGCTGTCGCTCGCCCGATGAACGGACCGACCAATTCAGGTACGCCACCCAGATCGCGAATTGTGGACTCGATGGAACCGGCCCTTTCACGACCGTTCTCGGCGTTTTCCGTGAGTTCGCGTCGAACAGCTTCGGTTCTGGCCTGAGCGACGCGCGTTTCGGCGACCTGGATCTCGGCGTGCGTCAGTCCGAGGAGGATGCGTAGCTGCGTGATCAAGGCGGACGTGGTTTCGGAGTTGCTCATAGCGGGGTCGTCCCTTCGTCGGTGCGTGCTTTACGTGATGTTCAGCTTCTGCTCGACGAGTGCTCCGCGGGTCGCGGAGCCACCGCCGCTACGCGGGCTACCCCGACCTACCGCGTGGTAACCACAACGAACGAGTGAGGTCGACTTACCGGGAGTCGTTGCCTGGACGAGTGAGATGTAGGCCACTTCGAGGTTTCGATTCCGATATGCCGAACCGGTGCGCAATGCAGGACCCGACGACGGCGTCACCGGTCAACCGTTGTCGAGACCGGCGGCGATCCCCTGGGGAGCGGTTCTGGTTCAACTTCGCTTTTCCGTTACACAGGCCACGTGCAGTTCGATCCCCACGATTCCTCGCAGCTGCGCGTCGATGAAATTCGTCGGCGCATCGGTGACCTTCTATTCGTTCTCACGGCCGGCTTCATGTCGGGCGGTCAGGGCGGCGACGTGCGCACGCAGCCAATCTCTGAAATAGTGGCGAGCCCGCAGTTGTCCAGCTGCACTACGGTGCGAATCCGAATTTCTCGCGTCTCGACGAAACTACCCGCGACGGCTGGATCGATAGGATCCGTTCGAGCGAGCGACGAAGGGTGTAATTGTGGCGAGGGCGGTTGTTGTCGGTGCGAGCCGAGGTCTTGGTCGTGCGTTGATCGAGGGATTGCGGAGCGATGGCCACGATGTTCTCGGCATCTCGCGTCGGCGCCCTGGCGGGTTCGACGTCTCCGAGTGGATCGAAGCAGACTTGACCGACCCTGTTAGGGCAGCGAACTCGATCGATCAGGAGCTTGTCGGGGGTGTGGACACTTTGATTTGCAACGTCGGAATCTGGGAAGGCGACGCCTTCACTTCCGACTATGCGTTCACAGATCAATCCGACGTCGACATGCTTGAAATGATCAATGCCAACATCACGGGCACGATTCTTGTACTCAAGCGCCTGATCCCGCGAATGATCGGCCGTCCTCGACCTCGGATCATCTTGACCGGGTCCACCTCGGGACTCCCGCGAAGCGGTAGGCCGGAGGTTGCGTTCGGTGCATCGAAGTTCGCGATCAACGGCATTGCCGACGCGTTGAGAGAGGGCTATAGGACGGACCGACTCGCAGTGACTGTCCTGCATCTCGGATATCTCAATACAGAAGACGGACTCGACGTGCCCCGAGACGTCGCTGCCGCCAGGGGAGAGGGATCTCTGGTCCCGGTGCATGACGTTGTGGATACGGTACGCACGATTTCGAGTTTGTCGGCTTCGTCGTCGATGCGGGAAGTAGTCCTCACTGCGATCGACGATCAGCGCTTCTGACCCAGGGTTGTGAACCTTTGCCGTGAATCTGTTTGTCGAACAGACGTATTCAGAGGTTTTCATCCATAGATCAGGAGGTAAGCTCCTGCCGGATACACGACGGTGAGCCCCGTCAGGAGCCATGCCATGTACGGCCGGATGTAGAGGCGCCGCAGGCGGTGCAATCGCAGGGAAGATCGCAAGAACGCGCCTACGGAGCCGAGCAGCAACACGAGGCTCGGGACGAAGACCGCCAGTCGGCGATCTTTCTGTGAGCACAGCAAGGTGTCGGTGCCGAAGCATTCGCCTCGTCGCGAGCCCAACCACACGATCGCGATAACCAATACCGCGGTAGCCAGTACGACTGACAGGCCGTACGTCAGGGTTCGCCTGTCGATCTTTCGCTCTCGACGCTGAATTACATCTGGTGCGTCAGAACTGTCGGTCATCACACCCCCTCGTGAACTTCGCACCCTACTTCGTGGATCGCCGGTGGGAGAGGGCGTACAGCACAACTCCGACGGCCAAGAGTAATGATGCGCGCAACCATGTCGCGGCGCTCTGCTGGGTGAGCAACGCAACGCACGTACCGAGGGCGAGGATCGGAAAGATGATCGGCGTTCGGAAGTGTTTGTGTTGCACTACGTCACGACGTAGAACCAGGACCGCGATGTTGGTGCTGATGAATACGAAAAGCAGCAGGAGTACCACCGTCTCCGCCAGGGCCGACAACGAGCCGGTGACGCACAGGGCCATGGCAACGGCGGTGGTCGCGATGATCGCCACCCAAGGGGTCCGGCGCCGCGGCAGCACCCGCGCGAATACGCTGGGGAGCAAGCCTTCCGACGCCATTCCGTACGTGAGCCTGCTCGCCATGATCATCGTCAGCAGTGCGCCGTTGGCGACGGCGACCAGAGCGATCAGGCTGAACAGGCGAGGAGGAACGCCGACGTCGGCGGCTGACACCACCGCCAGCAAGGGGCCGGAGGACGCGGCGAGTTCGTCTGCGGGCAGAACCACCGAGACAGCCAGGCCGACAAGGACATAGGCGGCGCCGGCCGTCAGCAAGGCTCCGAAGAGTGCACGCGGGTAGACCTTGCTCACGTTCTTCACTTCTTCGGCGACGTTCGCGGACGTTTCGAAGCCGACGAACGAGTAGTACGCGAGCAATGCAGCGGCCAACACGGCGAGTGCAGGTGATCGACTGTCGTCGAACTCGACGACGCGGCTCAAGGTTCCGTCGCCGTGCCCGAGAACTATGCACGCGAGGACGACAACCAGGACAAGTCCGGTGACCTCCACGACTGTCATGACGACATTTGCGCGCATCGACTCCTTGATGCCTCTGGCGTTGAGAAGTCCCACCAGGAGAAGGAAGACGAGCGCGGCGGGAACGGTCGGGACGTCGACGAAGGCTTTGAGGTAGTCACCCGAGAATGCGAGGGCGAGCCCCGCTGCACTCGTGACACCGGCCGCCAGCATCGAGAAGCCGACGAGGAACGAGATCAGTGGTTTCCGATACGCCCGTTGGGCGAACACTGCTGCGCCGCCCGCTCGCGGATATTTGGTGACCAGTTCGGCATACGACGTCGCGGTCAGCAACGCCATGACCAGCGCTACGAGCAGTGGTACCCAGACGGCTCCACCGACTTCACCGGCGATGACGCCCACCAACGCGTAGATTCCGGCGCCCAGAACGTCTCCGAGGATGAACACGAAAAGGAGTGGGCCGGTGATAGCCCGAGTGAGAACGTTCTTACCGCCGCCTTCATCGCGGCGTGCGGTTTCGTCCACGTTCTCAGCACTCGCGGCGCGTCGCATATGCAAGGTTCGTCCTGTCTTCATGGTGACGTGCCGCCACCTCAGGAGCAGTCATGTACCCAATGACCGAAATTTCAAACAACAGATCAAACGTGGACAGTGGCCGTGCAGTTCAGATCGCGCGCCTTCCCGTGCTTTCCTTGTATGTGAGTGAGTAGCAGTGCGTGAATTGCAGAAGTAGTGACTGGAGGACGACGTGGCCGAAGCGACGGTTGCCGCGGTGATGGACGAGCTTGCTGCGCTCGAGGATCCGAAGGCGCGTGCGGTGAACGAGAAGCACGGTGACGACCACGGCGTGAACCTCACCAAGCTGCGCGCCGTTGCGAAGCGATTGAAGACTCAGCAGGAACTCGCACAACAGCTTTGGACGACTGGCGATACCGCCGCGCGGCTGCTAGCCCTTTTGATCTGCCGCCCGAAGGCGTTCGGGAGTGACGAGTTGGACGTCATGTTGCGTGAGGCGCGTACTCCCAAGGTGCATGACTGGCTCGTCAACTACGTGGTGAAGAAGAACCCGAACGCCGAGGAGTTGCGCGTGGCCTGGACCGCAGACCCCGATCCCGTGGTCGCGAGCGCCGGCTGGGCCCTGACTACCGAGCGCGTAGCGAAGAAGCCCGAGGGCCTTGATCTTTCAGGATTGCTCGACGTCATCGAGGCGGAGATGAAGGATGCCCCTGATCGCCTGCAATGGGCGATGAACCATTGCCTGGCCCAGATCGGGATCGAACATGCCCAGTACCGTGCCCGGGCAATCGACATCGGTGAACGTCTGCGAGTGCTCGAGGACTACCCGACGCCCCCGAACTGCACCTCGCCGTTTGCGCCCATCTGGATTTCGGAGATGGTGCGACGACAGACTGCTGGGTAGGGAGGCTGGCTTTCTTCGATGGCTGCGTTCGTGTCGGGTGTGAACACGGGCACTCGTAAGGACTGAGGATAGGGTTACCTTCGTGCTATGTTGAGCGCCATCATCCGCGCGGGGTGTGTGAGCAGATCAATCGGTCGAGAGGTGTTGCAGTGACAAGGATTTTGGGGCGTGGGCCGTCAGAGCGACGGAACCCGGGCGGTGTCCGCCGTGTCCGCGGAATCGTAGCTGTCTTGGCGGCATGCGGCCTCGTGGCCGGAATGGCGGCATGCAGCAACAACGACGACAACGGTGGCAGCGAGACCTCGTCCGCAGCGAATGCCGCGTTCCCGGTGACCATCACGTCGGCCCTCGGCACGGCCGAGATCAAGGAGGAGCCCCAGCGCGTCGCGACTTGGGGTTGGTCCAACCAGGACGCCCTTCTGGCGCTCGGCGTCGTCCCGGTCGCGATGCCCACGTTCTCCGGACCTCAGTACGGGGCCGACGACAAGGGCATTCTGAAGTGGGACGCCGAGGCGCTCGACAAGTTGGGCGGCGAGCAGCCGACTCTGTTGTCGGGTGACGGAACCGGCGAGGCTCCCATCGAGCAGTTCGCCAAGGCTGAACCGGATCTCATCTTCGCCCCGTACTCCGGTATCACTCAGCAGGAATTCGACGCACTGTCGAAGATCGCGCCAGTGGTTTCCTTCCCGGACGAGCCGTGGACCGCGTCGTGGCAGGACCAGGTGACCATCGCCGGTCAGGCGCTGGGCAAGCAGGCCGAGGCCACCGCACTCATCGACAAGACCAACGCCGCGATCAGCGCGACAGCTGCCAAGAACCCTGCGCTGCAGGGTAAGACCGTCACCATCGCACTCCCGAACAGCCCGAGCACGTTCGCGGTGAGCAAGGACACCGACGTGCGCGTCGAGTTTCTCGAACAGCTTGGATTGAAGAACGAGCCGACGATCCAGCAGGCCGATCCGACCAAGGACCCGGAGGCCGTGTACTTCGAACTGAGCACCGAGCAGGCGCCTCTGATCGCCGCCGACGTCCTGTTCGTGGTTGCCTACGACAAGGACTCCCTGAACGCGTTCCTCGCCGAGCCCCTGGTTGCCGCGCAGCCGGTGATCGTCGACGGCCGTACTGCATCCACCAAGGACTTCAGCGTCGACAAGAACTTCGCGTTCGGCGGACTAACGGTCTTGACGATCCCGTACATCCTCGACGACGTCGCTACAGTACTGAACGCCGCTGCGGGCAACGTCAAGGGATAAGCCTGGTTAGCGAACAGGATGGAAAGAGCCTGAGTGGCAAGGCTGTACAACCGAATTGCCGGACGTGCGATCAGCTTCCGCCGGGTTCGGTAGGTCGATTAGCGCGGAATTCGAAACTGTGCCCGATACCGCTGGGGGCTGGTGCCGACCAAGTCTCGGAAGCGTTCGCGGAACGTGGTGACGGCATTGAATCCGACTTGTCCCGCAACACGTTCGATGGAGTGGTCGGTAGTCTCGAGCAGAAATTGCGCTTGGCGGAGCCGCGCGTGATGGAGCCACTGCAACGGCGTCGTACCGATTTGTTCCTGGAACCGGCGGTTGAGCGTGCGGGTGCTCATCGTTGCCTTGGCCGCGATCGCCGTGATGTCGAGTTGCTCCCCGAGATTCTCCTCCATCCAGTTCAGTAGTGGTCGAAGGGTTGTCCCGCTGGGTACGGGAGGTTCGTGGACGATGAATTGTGCTTGCCCTCCGGCACGTTCGAGCGGCATCACGCTCAGTCGCGCCGTGTCGGCGGCGACCGCAGACCCGTAGTCCTGACGCACCATGTACAGGCAAAGGTCGAGTGCGGCCGCGGCGCCGGCGGAAGTCAGGACGTGTCCGTTGTCTACGTAGAGAACGGCGGCATCGACGTCGATGGCCGGGTGTCGGCGGGCCAACTCCGACGCTGCCGCCCAGTGGGTTGTCGCGCGAAGTCCGTCGAGCAAGCCTGTGTCGGCGAGTGTGAATGCACCGACGCACAGTGACGCAATGCGTGTGCCGCGGTCCGCGGCTGATCTGAGGGAATCGATGATCGCGGGGTCGATCGGCACGTCGAGATCGGCGGTGCCGGGGATGATGATCGTGCTGGCCTGGGCGAGGCGTGGCAGTCCGTGCGGTACTCGCATTGTGAACGTTCCGGTCTCCACCTCCTCGGTGAGCGCGCACACTGCGGTCCGGTACGCCGGTGCACCCGAGGGGAGTCTGCATCGTCCGAAGACTTCGAGGGGTGCCGCCAGATCCATCGGTACCACCCCGGGCAACGCGAGAACTGCAACGTCATGCATGTCTGAAACTTAGCGTATGTGGCGCGAGATCCGATGAACTCGTGAATCGAAAAAGCTCTTCAACTGGTGTTTTGCAGAATTTTCGACATTGTCTGAAAACCGTCGAAGGTTGGCTTTCAGCCGTCGCTGCGGAGGCGAATTTCCTCCTACTGTCGTAGGGGACAGCGACGTGCGCAGGAGTGCGTCGCACAAAATCGGAGGTTGCAGTGCACGCGCAAATCGTGTTGTTCGACGGATTCGATCCCATGGATGTCGTGGGCCCGTACGAGGTGCTTTACGCCGGGGGGCTCGCCAGCGGTGGGGCGTTGAGCGTGGAACTCGTCAGCGCGGAGGGGCCTCGGACCGTCCTGAGCGGGAGTGGTGAACTTGCGATGACCGCCACTGCGACCCTCGATGTAGAACACGCGGATTTGATCATCGTTCCCGGAGCATCGGGTCTCTTCGAACCCAATGCGAACCATCCGGGTACCAGCTTGCCGGAAAGGCTCGCGGCCACAACGAAAACCGAACTGCCTGTCATGATGCGCCGCGCACTCGACGATCCCGGTGTTCTCGTTGCGACCGTCTGTGGAGGGTCATTGGCACTGGCGATGGCGGGGCTTCTCGTCGGGCGCCGCGCCGTGACGCATCATCTCGCCGTGGACGCACTGGCGGCCGGCGGGGCGATTCCGATCCAGGCGCGAATCGTCGACGACGGTGACCTGATCACCGCCGGCGGTGTGACATCCGGTCTCGACCTGGGCCTGTACCTGTTGGAACGATGCCTCGGGCCCCGGATAAGTCTCGAGGTCGAAGCGCTCTTCGACTACGAGCGTCGTGGGACGGTGTGGTCGGCCAAAGGCGCCGAGCCTGTAATCACCTTCGCCCCGGGCTCGGCGTGAATACGCTTACGCGTACCGAAACGCGAGAACTCCCATGACCGGAATCCTGCTGTCCCTCCATGTGATTGCGGCCATTCTTGCCATCGGCCCCGTCGCTGTGGCGGCGAGTATGTTCCCGGTGGCGAGCCGTGCCGCGCTCGCCGATCCGGACAGCGGCAGTGTTGCGACGACGGGAATGTTGCATCGCATCGTTCGGGTGTACGCCACGATCGGGATCGTCGTTCCGATGCTCGGTGTCGCGACCGCCGTCGATCTCGGGGTACTCGGTGACCTGTGGATCCTCACCTCGATTGCACTCACCGTCGCCGCCGCCGTGATACTCACCGCGGTAGTGCTTCCTGCCCAACGGCTGACGATGGCTGCGATCGACGGAACCGGGACCGGTGTGGACGTCGCAACGCGGCTGACTCGTCGACTGGTTACCTCCACGGGAATCTTCAATCTGCTGTGGGTCGTTGTCGTCGTACTGATGATCTTTCGGCCAGGGTCGACAACCGGCGTGTAGTCCGAGGTGATTTTCACGTGTCGGTGACAGCGGAGCTTGACCTTGACACAGTGACAAGGACTCCAATGGTCGACGAAGGAGGTGGTTGTCGTGAACACAACCAACCACGGTGGGCAGAATGCTCACCTCGTCGACGCACTGGCCGCAGCCGATCCCTCGGTTCGGCTGCGAGCCGCGCTCGCCGCCGGCACACGCCCGGACCCTGAGCTGACGAATGCCCTGCTCGATCGGTGTGCCGTCGAGCCGGACTTCTTCGTCCGCGACATGTTGACCTGGGCATTGTGCCGCCTGCCGGCCGAAATCACGGTGCCGCAGCTGATCCGTGAGCTCGGGTCCGACGGTTCGCAAGCCCGCAGCCAGGCGCTCCACACCTTGTCCAAGATCGGCGATCCGATCGCGTGGCCCGAGGTCTCTGCGCTGGTTCACGACCAGGACGACGAAGTCGCGCGCAGTGCGTGGCGTGCGGCCGTGGCTCTCGTGCCCGTTGGAGGTGAAGGTGCACTCGCGACCGATCTGGCCACCGAACTCGGACGGGGTGAACTGCAGATGCAACTCAGTCTCAGCAGAGCTCTGACAGGGCTCGGCGAGGGTGTACTTCCAGTGCTCGACGCGGCCGGTGCAAGCACGAATCCGCGTGTTCGGGCGCATGCTGATGCTACAAAGCAACTCTGGCACGACCCCGACGGTGGGTTCGCTCTCTCGCACGAGTTGGCGAAGCGCGTCGCGGCAATCGGCCCGGACGCGTAGGAAGGGGAGACGGATGTTGATCGGCGAGGTCTCGCGGCGCTGTGGTGTCAGCACACGGATGCTGCGTCACTACGACACATTGGGGCTGGTGAAGCCGACGGGCCGCACGTCCGGCGGTTACCGCGAGTACTCCGCCGACGACATCCGTCGACTCTTCCACGTCGAAAGCCTGAGGACGTTGGGGCTCTCGTTGAACGAGGCCAAGCGTGCACTGGACGAGCCGGACTTCGCCCCAGCCGATTTGGTGGGTGAACTCATGCAACACACTCGTCAACGGATCGCGGCGGAGGAGGAATTGCTGACCAAACTCGAAAGGGTCGACGCCACCGCCCCTTCGGAGTGGGACGACGTCCTGCGCATGGTCTCGCTGTTGCGTGCACTCGAATCCGAGTTCGCCGCCCACCGTCAGCAAGCGATCCTGTCGCAGGATGCGAATGCGGCTTTGCCCGTCGACGCACTCGTCGAAGCCATCCTGTCGGAGGAGGATGCCAACGTGGCGGGTGCGTTGCAGTGGGCGTTGGCGAGGACCGAAGGTGCGGGCCTTGCCGGTCTCACGAAGGGGCTCGAATCGGAGGACGTCGAGGTTCGACGCCGCGCGACGTCGGCCATATCCGGGATCCACGCCGAGGAAGCAACTCGGTCACTGAAGCGAGCTCTCGATGATTCGGACGCGATAGTCCGCGCCGACGCCGCTCTCGCCCTCGGATCTCGCGGAGAGGCCGTCTCGATGCCCGCTCTCCTCGAGATGGTCGCCGACGGGCGACGCGACGTCGAGGCCGGCGAGGTGCTCGGTCTTCTCGCGGAGCACTCACCGACCAGCGGTGAGGTCGTCGATGCCGTGCAGGCAAGGCTCGACGGCACTGGCGACGCCCCGGCGAGGTTGCGAATCACGCAGGCGCTCGCCGAGATTCCCGGCGTGGCAGCACGCGAAGCGCTCGTCGGGATCGCCAGCGACGACGACAAGACGGTCGCGTCCACGGCGGCGGCGATTCTCGAGATGCGCGATCGAGGACCACGTCGGCGCGAACGACCGCGTATCGGGAGCTGAGAGCGGAGAACTAGTGCGGATCACCTACGCAGAAAAGGTTTCCCGCCGGATCCGCGAGAACGTCCCAAGTCGATCCACCCGCTTCGTGGCGCTCGACGTGGGCCGCGCCTGCCGCGACGAACGCTGCGACGACCTCGTCTCGTGGAGGATCGTGCGACTCGAGGTCGAAGTCGAGGTGAAGCGTATTCCTTTGGCTGCGAGCCTGATCGATTCGTTGGAAACCGAGAGTGAGCGGGAGATCCGGGGCCGTCACCGTGAGGAAGTCTTCGCCGCCGTCAATGCTCGCGTTGCTGAATCGCTCCGACCACCAGGTGGCCAACGATCGGGCATCCGTTGCATCGAACGTAACCATGGCCAATCGCACCATCCCACACCAACCTCTGTACACGTGAATGCCTTTCGAACGATCTTAGGCAACGCCTCGCACCTGCTGCGGAGTGATCAGCGGATAGTGTCTGCTTTCGTGGTGGATCAACGGCGAAAGAGTGTGCGACGCAGGTACCTGAGCCTTGGCATGGGAGAGTTGGCAGCCGCGGCCGTATTCGCCGCTGTGGCTGTCGGCGTCGTGACTCCTCGCCTCGAAGGTCCGCAAGACTCCGCTGCGATGTGGTCGGCGCTGGCCCCACTGCTTGTGATCCTCGTGCAAGCAGGTGTCTATTGGCTGCTTGCACGAGGCTGGACCGAGTTGGAGTCGATGCCGGCCCGCCTCGCAGCGCTTTACCGCGTGTTTCGGGTCCTCGATGTTCTCCTGTTGGCGATAGCGCTTCTCGGCGTTGTCATCTGGTTACCAGATCACTCCGGCGCGGCGTTGGGCGTCGTGGCGGTGTGGGCTTTCGGCGTCGTCGAGTACGTCAATTACTTCGTGGCTCGTCTCGCCTATCCGCTGCGGCGGTGGCCTTTCGAGGTCGGCAAGTGGCGGAGGCCCCAACTTGTGCGCGACCTGAACTCGGCACGCTGATACCGGCAACCAAGTTGTCTTTGCTGCAACGGCAAAATTTGATGCGGGATCGGAGTGGAACCGGAAGAATCGACCCTGCTCGTCCAGGAAGCCTCTTGACCGTTCGTCGCGGAGGAAGGAGAACCGCCATGGCTACGTCGCGTCGCAGCCGCCGTGATGTCCCACCGCCTCGGGCGGGAAACAGCGAGGCATCCACGCTACGAGCGTTTCTCGACTACCTCCGTGATTCGATTGCCGCCAAGGTCGAGGGTGCTCCGGAACCTCAGGTGCGCAACACAGTTGTTCCGTCGGGAACCACCTTGCTCGGGCTGATCAATCATCTGATCTTTGTCGAGCGGGCGATGTTTCTCGCCGAAAACGTGACGGATTGGAAGGCGACCTTTCAGCCGTCATCGGAAGAAAGCGTGGACGATGTCGTCCGTCGCTATCGCGAGACGGTCGAGCGCGCCAACGCAGTTCTCGACGGATGCACAGATCTTGCCGCACCCATCCCGCGACCAGGGGCGAAACGACCCGCTCCCAGTGTCCGTTGGGCGCTCGTGCACATGATCGAAGAGACCGGACGCCATGCCGGGCACGCTGATATCCTCCGCGAACTGATCGACGGTTCGACCGGCCGGTGACATCGCAACACCCGATAGATCCGCCGCTGCAACTGGCAGATCCTGGGCGACAACAGTGGCGGTGAGGTCGTTCGTCTCGCCGACAGCTTCCGCGCTTTCATCGAGGTGAATGTCCACGACTGAAATCGGGGCCTACGGGAACCGGGTCGGTCGCTCCGTCGGGAGTTGTTACTTCCCAGCGCAGTTCGGATGCAGTCGGGGAAATGAGCGTGTGGATCCACTCGGCGACGACACCGACGATAACTTCCTCCAGTTTCGCGTGCGACCACTCTAGCGGCCGAGTAGGAACCGGCGGTTCCCAGCCTTTCTCGCCCCAGATCACGCCGAATAGCTCTCTCTCGTCACCGATTTGCTGATTCAGGCTGAATGCGTCGGAACCCTCGAATCGTGCCCAGACGCCGAATGTTCCCTCGCCGTCTTGGTCGAGCGAGACATCGATGACAATGCCTTCGGTATGTGCGGTCGCCGTGGCGCGCATCGCCGCCAGCCGGCTTTCGACCACCGACGATGCAGTGTCGAGGACAGATCTCAGCGCGTCACGGTACTCGGCAGACTCCATCGGTACAGGATATAGAATTTCAGGCAATCGACTTCGAGTCAGAGCGCCCCCGACATGGCCGTCCATTGAAGAAGAACGACCGTCTTGCCGTCGACGATTTCTCCGCCGGAGATCATGTCGAGTGCCGTCTCGAACGGCAACTCCAGGACTTCGATGTCCTCACCTTCGTCCGGCACCCCGCCACCACTGCCGGTTCTGTCCGCCGGAGTGTATCGGCCGGCGTAGAAATGCACTCTCTCAGTGACGGATCCGGGGCTCATGTACAGATCGAACAGATGCTGCACCTCACCGATTGCGACGCCAAGCTCTTCGCTCGTCTCTCGCCGAATGGCTACTTCCGGTGTGTCGGAATCGAGCAAACCGGCTGCGGTCTCGATCAACATTCCGTCGGGGTGTGCGTTGACGTAAGCGGGAAAGCGGAATTGCTTCGTCAACAGGACGGTGCGCCGTTCGGGGTCGTACAGCAAGATCGTCGCGCCGTTCCCGCGGTCGTAGGTTTCCCGTTGCTGTGTCTCGAGGGTTCCGTCCCTTCGCCGGTAAGTGAAGGTGCTGCGACGCAACACATGCCAACCGTCCGAGGTGACCTCGACTCGTTCGACCTCGACATTCGGATTACCGTGCAGCCCGAAGCCTGTTCGGTCGAGGCCGGTGCGACCCCGGCTGTCCGGAATGTCGACGCCGGCACATCCCACCGTTGCAGTTGGGTGTATCTGCCTGTCGCTGTCAGGTTCGGTCATGTCATCCACCGTAGCGAAGATCGGTCCCTCGGCGTTATTGGGCAACAACAGTTTCAGAGGTTGAGCGCCGTCATGACAGAACCTCTCGGCTCAACTGAGAAGTCCCGCCCCCGTCCGGAGACGGGAGCGGGACTCGAGTATCAGCGAACTGGGCAGTGCGTCAGACAGCTTCCTTTGTCGCCTGCGCTGCGAGGGTGAGCGCGATGTCGACGATCATGTCCTCCTGGCCACCCACCAGACGGCGGCGTCCGGCTTCGAGCAGCAGTGTGCGAACGTCGATTCCGTAGCGCTCCGACGCAGCCTCGGCGTGGCGGAGGAAGCTCGAGTACACGCCTGCGTAGCCGAGTGTGAGGGTCTCTCGATCGACGCGGACCGGCCGGTCCTGCAGCGGACGGACGATGTCGTCGGCAGCATCCTGCAAGGCGAACAGGTCGCAGCCGTGCTCCCACTCCTCGATGTTCGCAACGGCGATGAAGGCCTCGAGGGGGCAGTTACCGGCGCCGGCGCCGTGACCGGCAAGTGAAGCGTCGACGCGTGTGACGCCGTTCTGCACTGCAACAACGGAATTGGCCACCGAGAGTGAGAGATTCTCATGGGCGTGGATACCGATTTCGGTGCCCTCGTCGAGGATGTCGCGGTACGCGCGAACACGGTCGGCGACGTCGTTCATCACCAGACGTCCACCCGAGTCGGTGACGTAGACGCAGTGCGCGCCGTACGACTCCATCAGCTTGGCCTGCTTCGCCAGTTCTTCGGCAGGAGCCATGTGGCTCATCATCAGGAAGCCCGAGACGTCCATGCCGATTTCGCGGGCAGTCTCGATGTGCTGCGCGGAGACGTCGGCCTCGGTGCAGTGCGTGGCAACGCGAACCGACCGTACACCAAGGTCGTAAGCATGCTTGAGTTCACTGATCGTGCCGACACCCGGAAGCAGCAGCGTGGTGAGGCGAGCGTGCTCGAGCACCTCGGCCGCAGCTTCGATCCATTCCCAGTCGGTGTTCGACCCGGGGCCGTAGTTGAGCGAGCCGCCGGCGAGGCCGTCACCGTGTGCAACTTCGATCGCGTCGACACCGGCAGCGTCGAGAGCTGTGACGATCCGCTTGACGTCGGTAGGCGAAATGCGATGGCGGACAGCGTGCATGCCGTCGCGAAGGGTGACGTCCTGGACGAAGATCTTGCGGTTGCTCACTTGGTTGCTTCCTTCTGCTGGGCGATGCGCTCCGCGATCTGCATTCCGGCGGACGTCATGATGTCGAGATTGCCGGCGTACGCAGGCAAGTAGTGTGCAGCACCCTCGACCTCGAGGAACACCGACACCTGATGGGTGGGGCGATTGCCGTCGACGAGCAATGTCTCGACCGGCTGGTCGGCCGGGATCTCGGTGATCTGGACTTCCTGCTTGAGCCGGTAGCCGGGAACATACGCGGAGACGTCGCCGACCATTTTCTCGATCGACTGACGGATCTCCTCGTGAACAGCCGGGTCCGGGGCGTCGACGAGGCAGAAGACCGTGTCGCGCATGATGAGCGGCGGCTCAGCGGGGTTGAGGATGATGATGGCCTTGCCGCGGCGGGCGCCGCCGACAGCCACGATCGCCTCGGACGTGGTCTCGGTGAACTCGTCGATGTTGGCGCGCGTTCCGGGACCTGCGGACTTGGAGGCGATGGACGCGACGATCTCCGCATACGCCACCGGGACCACTCGAGAAACGGCGGCAACCATCGGGATCGTGGCCTGGCCACCACACGTCACCATGTTGACGTTGGGTGCATCCAGGTGCTCGTCCGCGTTGACGGCCGGCACGACGTACGGGCCGATCGCTGCAGGCGTCAGGTCGATCATGCGCTTGCCGAGGGGAGCCAGCCGCGCGTTGTTGGCGACGTGAGCCTTTGCCGAGGTGGCGTCGAAGACGATCTCGATCTCGTCGAAGTTCGGGAGACCGATCAACCCCTCGACACCTTCTGCTGTGATCGGCACGTTCAGACGCGCAGCACGGGCGAGGCCGTCCGACGCCGGGTCGATGCCGACCATCGCGCCCATCTCCAGGTAGTCGGAGTTGCGCAGCACCTTGATCATCAGATCCGTGCCGATGTTGCCCGATCCGATGATCGCGACCTTGACCTTGCTCATGCGTTGTCCTCTTCGCTGGAAAAACTGGTGGTGACGGAACCGAACCCGGAGACGGTCACGGTGACTTCGTTGCCTGCGGTGACCGGCGCCATGGGGCCGAGTGCGCCGGACAGGATCACCTGGCCCGCCGTCAGTGGCTGCCCCAACTCGCGTGCCGTGCGGGCGAGCCAGACGACTGCTTCGATCGGATCGCCCAGGCAGGCGGTTCCGACGCCGGTGGACACCTCGGTGCCGTCGACGGACATCGACATGACGACGCCGGCGGGCTCCACCTCGTCGAGGGTCCGACGTTCGGTTCCCAGGACGTACACGCCCGAGGACGCATTGTCTGCGACGGTGTCACCGAACTTGATGTCCCACGACGCGATGCGGCTGTCGCAGATCTCGATCGCGGCGACGGCGTAGTCGATTGCGCCGCGCACCTGTGCGCTGTCGAGAGGTCCGTCCACAAGGTCGGCACCGAGCACGAAGGCAACTTCCGCTTCGACCCTGGGCTGGATCAAACGACTCATGGGGATGGCGCCACCGGCGGGGAACTCCATGTCGGCGTACAGAACGCCGAGGTCGGGCTGGTCGACACCGAGCTGCTGCTGGACTGCCACCGAGGTCAGGCCGATCTTGCGGCCTACGACGACGGCACCCGCCTGCCGACGGATTTCATCGACGCGGCGCTGGACAGCGTAGGCGGCGACGAGATCGTCGGCGCCGATCAGATCGCGCACAGGCGCGCAGGGAGTACCGCTCGCAATGGCGGCTGCGAGGCGGTCCGCAGCAGCTGCGATGTCGGTCTCGCTAGCTGTACTGGTATTCGTGGGCTGGCTCATGACCACTACCTTCGCCGCAGTACCGAGGTTGCGCCAGGGAACTGTCTCACTCAGCGATACGCTGGGCACGTGACTGGCGGCGCAAACCTCGACACCGTGCTGGGCAAGGCGGTGACGATCCTGCGAGCTTTTCGGGCCGACGACCACATGTTGCCTCTGGCCGTCCTGGTCCAACGGACAGGACTGCACAAGGCGACGGTGCACCGCCTGGCCAACGAACTGGTCGCGAACCGACTACTCGACCGCATCGACGGCGGTTACCGACTCAGCGGCGGTCTCTTCGAACTCGGCATGCTCGCCTCTCTCGAACGTAGCCTCCTGGAGATGGCGATGCCGTTCCTCCAAGACTTGTACGAGCGGACCCACGAGACAGTCCACCTGGGGGTCCGTGACGGCCACGACGTCGTGTACGTCGCGAAGATCGGCGGACATCGACAAGCGAACTCCCCGTCTCGGACCGGTGGCCGGATACCGCTGTACTGCACTGCGATCGGAAAGGCACTCCTGGCGTTCTCCGACAGCGATTTTCGCCGCGAAGTGCTGTCGGAACCGATGACCAGGCGCACCCCGCACACAATTGTCGCGCCCGGCATTCTCAACACTCAACTGAACAGAGTTGTCGAGACCGGCATTGCGTTCGAGCGTGAGGAATCGGCCCCTGGTCTTGCGTGTGTCGCGGCTCCGGTATTCGGAACCAACGACAAACCGGTCGCCGCCATCAGTGTCACCGGCCCCACCAGCCGCTTCGTTCCCGAGAGCCAAGTGCCTTACGTTCGCGCGGCTGCCGAAGGGCTACACAGCACGATCGCTCGTCGCGAACGATTGCGGTGACCTCGCCGTCTCGAACTGGACGAGTCCGCTCAGGGCTTGCGGCAGCGGACCCTCGTGCAAGACGCCGAGACGTTGGGTGGCGCGGGTGAGGGCGACATAGAGCTCCGATGCGCCGCGTGGACCGTCGGCGATGATTCGTTCCGGTTCCACCACGAGTACGGCATCGAACTCCAGGCCCTTCGTTTCCGAAACCGGCACGGCGCCGGGCACATCCGCAGGTCCGATGACGATGCTCGTACCTTCGCGCCCATCCTCGTCCTGATTGAATTCGTCGATGGCGGAGGCCAGTTCGTCGGCCGAGATCTGTCTGGACCACGGCGCGATCCCGCAGGCGCGGACGGACTCGGGTGGTTGGACTCCCGGCGCGAACTCGGCGAGCAATGCGGCGGCGACGCTCATGATCTCGGCCGGCGTGCGGTAGTTCACCGACAGTGATCGGTAGATCCAGCGACCGGGGACATACGGCTCCATCATCGTCGACCACGAGCGGGCACCGGCCGGTGAACGTCGTTGCGCGAGATCGCCTACCACGGTGAAAGACCGGTCAGGACAACGGCGCATCAGGACCCGCCAATCCATCTCGGACAGTTCTTGTGCCTCGTCGACGACGATATGCCGGTACGTCCAGTCACGGTCTGCAGCAGCGCGTTCGGCGAGTTCCCGGGTATCACGTTCGACGAAGCGGTCAGCCAGGTCCTCGGCGTACAGCATGTCCTGGGCGAGAAGGTGATCCTCGTCGTCCATCAGGTCCTCGCGGCTGATCATCATGTCCAATACGCCCGCTGCATACGCAGCCTCGTCGCGGCGTTCACGTTCGGCACTCTGGTCGACGGGCTTGTCCCGGCCGAGCATGTCCGCCAATTCGTCGAGCAACGGAACGTCCGAGACGGTCCAGCCGTCACCGTCCTGGCGAAGCAGCTTCTCGTCCGCGCCTGCCGCACGTAGTCGTGCCGGAGAAGTAAACAGCTGTGTCAGTAGCTCTTTCGGAGTCAGGATCGGCCAGAGGGTGTCGAGCGCCGCGCCAAACGCGCTGTTTTCCACCAGCTCTGCGGTCAGGTCTGCTCGCACTTGCTCCCAGGCTTCACGGTCACTGCGTGTCAACCACCCCTTGCCGATCCGCGCTATCGCCCGTTCGGTCAGCGCCCAGGTGAGGATTTCGGTGAACACAGTGCGAGCGTCGTTGTGGGGGAGTCCGCTCGTACGGGCTTCTTCTCGGGCCCACTCCGCGGTTTCGGCGTCGATTCGCACGGTGACGTCCGCCAATTCGATCAACAGCGGGTTCTCGGGTAATCGCTGATGATCGGCAATCGCTGCGCCGAGAACGTCGAGGATCTTCAGCGAACCTTTGAGTTCGGCGGCGGCCGGGGTGTCCTCGGCGGTGACGCGCAGGCCGGGAACGAGATCACCGGTGGTCATGAACACCACGTCGGACTCTCCCAGCGAGGGCAGTACGCGGCCGATGTGGTTCAAGAACGCCGGGTTCGGCCCGACCACGAGAACGCCGTGACGTTCCATCCGCTCTCGCTGCGTGTAGAGCAGGTAGGCGACGCGGTGCAAGGCGACGACGGTCTTCCCGGTACCCGGGCCACCCTCGATCACCAACACCCCTGGGTGCTCGAGCCGGACGATGTCGTCCTGCTCGGCCTGGATCGTCGCCACGATGTCCCGCATTCCTTCACCGCGGGGTGCGTTGACTGCCGCGAGCAGGGCGGAGTCGCTGTGCGCGTCGTGTTCTACGCCGTCGGGGCGTCCGAGTACCTCGTCGGTGAAATCGACCACGCGTCGACTACGGGTGTGGAACTGACGGCGTCGACGCATGTTTTCCGGGTTGGCAGCGGTGGCAACGTAGAACGCGCGAGACGCCGGCGCCCGCCAATCGAGCAGCACCGGTTCATAGTCGTTGTCCGCATCGAGAAGGCCGATTCGGCCGATGTACGAAGTCTCACCCGACAGCGAGTCCAACCGGCCGAAGCACAGTCCGTTGTCGGCTACGTCCAGCCTTTTCACCTCTTTGGCAAGTGCGCGCACCTCGGCGTCGCGTTCCATGAGTGCCTCGCCGTTTCCGCGCAGAGCGGTGTTGTACCTGCCTTTGACTCGGGCGCGCTCCGCATCGAGGCGTGCGTAGAGCCCCTCCACATAGTTCCGCTCGGATCGCAGTTCTTCTTCGTGTCCCTGGGTTGGCACGTGCCCTCACTTCCGCTGGCTGTTCCGATCCCGTAGTCGGTCGTGCGGGATCGGAAGAGCCATTCTGCGGCACTACCCGGGTCTTGCCGCAAGGCCCCCGGTGAGATATACATTGATAGTGGAAGGGAGTGTTGATCCTCCCTCACAGTTCCTATAACAGATCCCCCAGACTGACGTACGGCTCCCAGCCTGGTCGATGTTTGGACCCTGAACGCCGCGGGTACAAATGTACTGGCCGGTGTTCGAAAATCGGTTGCCCTCATGAACTTACGTGGATCGAGGGATTGTGAAGGCGATACTGGCAACGGCCGCAAGCATCCTTCTGGTGGTTGCCTTGGCCGTCGCCATCTTGCTGTTGCTTTCCGGATCCCCGCGCGAACGCACCTCTCACGAGCTTGCCGATACGGAGCACACGATCGGTGGGCAGCCGACCACCTGCACCGAGTTGTTCGGCGAAACATGCAGCTTTGCTTTGCAGTCGGACTACAACCAGTGGGGACAAAATCTCGAGAGCTTCGTCAATGCCGGGACTCTCGGTCCCTTTGCCCGCAGCATCGGCTTCGTGGCGGAGGCAAAGCTGAGCTTGCAGGCATGCGAGGTCAGCGCAACCGCTGGTCGGACGATCCTCGATTTCTACACTCTCGCCGGGATCGACCACCCCGCGGCCACGACCACAGACCTCTTCCCGTTCTGGAACGAGTCCCGCCAATTCCTGTGCCCGGTCGACCGTTTCTGAGAACGGTTGATCGCTACTCGAGGCCGGACTGAACAAAAGCGTCGCGCACGTAACGCTGAACGAAATTCGCACTGGTGCAACAACGTCGCAGTTCGACCACAGGAGTCATGCCCGCACCTCGTCCCAGCACTGAATGTTTATGCGAATTTCGACGGGGTAGGGCCTTCTGTGTGGGAGTCCTGCCTGCGCGGGAACCCCGAGCGAGAATCCGAACGAATTGGAGGGTCAACGTGCCAGACGACAAGAGCGGCCCCAGCGAGGGCATCAAAGGCGTTGTAGAGGACGTCAAGGGTAAGGCGAAGGAAGCCGTTGGTGCGGTCTCCGGAAACGACAGTTTGACCCGAGAGGGCCGTGCTCAGCAGGACAAAGCCGAAAGCCAACGAGAAGTCGCGAAGAAAGAGGCAGAAGCCGAGAAGGCTCGCGCAGAAGCGGCCGCGGACGAAGCGCGACAGAAGTCCGAGCAATAGCCCTGACGCACTCGTCGCCCTCGGCCTGGGATTGATCCCAGCCCGGGGGTGAGTCGTGGCTCCGCATTCAGTTTGAAATCTCTACTTACTTAGGGCGTACCAGAATTCGTGCGCCCAGCATGACGATCAAGAGGAGCTGTTCGATGCCTTCATCTCAGTCCGTCCCAGGTGCACCGGCCCCGAAAGCGCCGGACCTGAAAGAGCCGGTCAAGCCTCGACAGCCATTGCCGCCCAAGGACGACCAGCGGCAGCCGGAGGTGCGTACCGTCGCGGGTGCCGAGGAGAAGGTGAAGGGAAACGGTCGCGGCCAGCGGGGGGAGTACCTCACCACTGCAACCGGTACACGGCTTTACGAGACCGACCACTCACTCACCGCAGGCGAGCGGGGCCCGACTCTTCTCCAGGATCACCATCTGCGTGAGAAGATCACACATTTCGATCACGAGCGAATTCCGGAACGCGTCGTCCACGCCCGCGGTGCGGCCGCGCACGGCACGTTCCTGGCCAATGGTGCAGCCGAAAACATCTGTAAAGCCTCGTTGTTCGCTTCCGGTGCCAGAACCCCGGTATTCGTACGCTTCTCCACAGTTCTGGGTTCACGCGGTTCGGCGGATACCGTCCGAGACACACGCGGCTTCGCCACCAAGTTCTACACCGACGAAGGTGTCTTCGATCTGGTGGGCAACAACATCCCGGTGTTCTTCATTCAGGACGGAATCAAGTTCCCGGACATCATCCATGCCGCTAAACCTCACCCGGACCGGGAGATTCCGCAGGCGCAGAGTGCTCACGACACCTTCTGGGATTTCGTGTCGCTGCACACCGAAGCCACGGCGCACACATTGTGGAACATGTCCGATCGAGGCATCCCGCGCTCCTATCGCATGATGGAGGGCTTCGGCATTCACACGTTCAGGCTCGTGAATGCCGACGGCGAGACGAATCTGGTGAAATTTCACTGGAAGCCGGCCGCTGGAGTGCATTCACTCGTGTGGGAGGAAGCGCAGATCGCCGGCGGTGTGGATCCGGATTTCCATCGCCGCGATCTTGCCGACGCCATCGAGGCGGGCGCATATCCGTCCTGGGATCTGGGCGTGCAGGTGTTCCCTGATACCGCAGACGAAATGTTCGAAGGCATAGATCTTTTGGATCCCACCAAGATCGTGCCCGAAGAACTCGCACCGGTTCAGGTCATCGGAACGATGACACTCGATGCCAATCCGACGAACTTTTTCGCCGAGACCGAGCAGGTTGCATTCCATCCGGGTCACTTGGTCCCGGGCGTCGACATCACCAACGATCGTCTCCTGCAGGCGCGTTTGTTCTCGTACCTCGACACCCAGATCACGCGACTCGGTGGCCCCAACTTCGACCAGATTCCGATCAACCGTCCTCACTCGCCCGTCAACGACATGCTCCGCGACGGCTTCCATCAGGACGGTGTGCATACCGGAGTCGCGCCGTACCATCCCAATTCGTTGGACGGCGGGTGCCCGTTCCTGGCCTCGGCGGACAGCGCGGCCTACATCGAGGTGCCCGAGGAAGTTTCAGGGCGAAAGGTGAGGCAGGCGCCGGCATCGTTCGACGATCACTTCTCGCAAGCTCGACTCTTCTATCGCAGTCTCTCCCCTGTCGAGCAGGAGCACGTCGCGCAGGCGTATACCTTCGAACTGGGTAAGTGCTACGAGGAGAACATCAAGATCCGGAATCTGGGAATCTTGGCGAACATCGACGCGGGTCTCGTGTCGATCGTCGCAGGGGGGCTTGGACTTCCGGTTCCCGAACCGACGGAGCCGTTGAGTGATCCGGAGCTCAGCCCTGCGCTGTCCCAGGTCGGTGAGGAATGGCCGGTAGACGGAAGGATCATCGCACTACTGGTCGACGAGAACTCCGACCTCGAAACGGTTGTCGCCGTTCGAGACAAGATCTTCGACGCCGGTATGGTGCCGCTGATCCTCGGCCCGCACGGCGGAACCATCGGGGACGGTGACGACGCGGTGACGGTGCAGCGAACGTACCTCACAGCTCGTTCGATCGAATTCGACGCAATCCTGCTGAGCGGCGACGTTTCTCGGATCGGCGAGGGCAAGTTGGATCCACGGGTGGAGACTCTGCTGAACGAAATGTATCGCCACAGCAAGGCAATTGGTGGTTGGGGTGAGAGCATGAGTGCGCTGGCCGCCGCCGGTATCGACGAGTCTGCATTGGGAGTCGTGGTCGATGCGGACGCGGAAGGGGCCCTGGCCTCGCTGGCTCAGCTTCTGAAGACGCACCGCGTGTGGGGGCGTTTCGAGGTGCCGCCCACATCCTGAGTGTCGGCGTACGTTCGAACTTGCGGTGTGGCCGAACTGCCAATTCGGCCACACCGCAAGTTCGGCCACACCGCCGGAGTGAAGACGAGTGAAGGGACGAAACAGTGGCTCGCAAGGACTCACAACCTCAGCTCAAGGATCAAGAACTCTACGAAGAGCTACGCGAGAAGGGCGATTCCAAGGAGAAGGCGGCCCGAATCTCCAATGCGGCCGCCAATCGAGGGCGGTCGAATGTCGCCAAGTCCGGCGGGCAATCCTCGCCGTACGAGGAGTGGACGGTCGACGAGCTGAACGAACGCGCCAAGGAACTCGATCTGCACGGCTACTCGAAACTGAACAAGGGTGAGCTGATCGAGAAACTCCGAAATCACTGAGCTCCATTCTGCTCGAGTCGTATTCTGCTTGTGCAGAATACGACTCGAGCGTTCGGCTCAGTGCCCTTCTTGATCGAAGAGTTCCTGACCTTCCAGTCGCTTGACCCGACGGTGTTCCATCAAGATGGCCAGTGTCCCGACGATGAAGGACACCACGCACACGATGCCTGCAATGACTGCCCAACCGCGAAATCCGTAACCTGCTGCCACCAAGGTCAATCCGAGTGTTGCCAGGCCCAAACCGATCAGCAGGTATCCGGGATAGTTGCGGCCGTCGCTGATTGCCTCCCCGACGTGCGATCGATTGGTGTGTTCGTCATCTACCGGTGAACTCCCGCTCGCGTTGGTCACGGCACACTCCCTCCTGAGCTCATGAAGACTTGCGATTCTTCGCTCGTCGTCTGTTCACAGGGCAACTACCCGATCGACGAGTGGATGAAACGGATGGAGTAGTGCCGAAAGACGGAGAACGTCGTACGCTCGAAGTATCGGATGTGCAGGAAACCGGTGCGAGGAAGGCCTATGAATGCGAAGCCGAATCCCGACCTATTCTCCGTAGGTACACCGACTCTCGGTGTGGAGGAGGAGTTTCTGCTCTGTGATCCCCAGACTGGGCATCCCAGCCCCCGCAATTCCGAGGTTGCTGCCGCGGGGCGAGAACTCGGTATCTCGCTGCAACTCGAACTCACGCGTTGTCAGGTGGAGACGGCCACTTCGATCGGCAGTCACATTCGTGATCTTCGTGATCAACTCTGTGAGTCCCGTGCCCTCACCGCCGATGCCGCTGCCCGCGTGGGCTGCCAACTCATCGCAGTCGGGACGCCTTTCTACGATCCACCGGTCGACGAGATCACACAGAAGTCGCGATACCAACGAATGGCCGGTCAATTCGGTGCGATCACCGAAGGTGTGATGTGTGGTTGCCATATCCACGTGGGTGTCGAAGATCGAGAACGATCGGTCCAGATCATCAATCATCTGCGTCCGTGGTTACCTACCTTGTTGGCATTGACGGCGAACTCGCCGATCAGTGCCGGACGCGATACCGGTTATGCGAGTTGGCGTTACGTTCTGTTCGGCAGGTGGCCCAGTTCGGGTCCGCCGCCCTTCTTCGAGTCCGTGGGGCACTACGAAGATGCTGTTGCAGCGATGCTGGAGACTGGGGTCATTCTCGATCCGCACATGGTCTATTGGGACGTGCGCATGTCGGATCACCTTCCCACCGTGGAGATTCGGATCAGCGACGTTCCCGCCACCGTGGAGGAGACGATGACTCTGGCCACACTGGTGCAGGCACTCGTCGGCACCGCATCCGCTGCGATCACCAAAGGTGAGGTTGCGCCTGCCGTCGATCAGGAGCTACTCCGCGCGGCTTGCTGGCGGGCGGCGCGTGACGGACTCGACGGGAGGTCGCTCGACGTCGAATCGGTACGCTTGCTGACTGCACACCAGGCGGTTCGGCGACTGGTCGATCATGTCGAACCTGCTCTGACCGCATTCGGAGAATTCGAGCAGGTCACGGCGTCCTTGGACAAGGTCTTCAGTAACGGAAACGGAGCGATCGTGCAGCG
Source organism: Rhodococcus sp. IC4_135 (assembly GCF_011602025.1). Taxonomy (NCBI): domain Bacteria; kingdom Bacillati; phylum Actinomycetota; class Actinomycetes; order Mycobacteriales; family Nocardiaceae; genus Rhodococcus; species Rhodococcus sp. IC4_135. The sequence goes on along the minus strand of NZ_JAAOLG010000003.1, from coordinate 266,264 downwards.
CCGGCAACTCGCACGCCGGTCACGGGTGGCCGATGTGATCGACGAGTGCGCCCGACGCACTTTCGAAGGGTGCAGTTCGCAAGAGGTCAGTGAGCTGTAGGCCGCCGGGACCTGCAGATAACGGGGCCTACTGGAAACGGGGAGGCGTTGACTTCCAATTTCGTGCCGAGTTCACTGGAAATGAGGACTTGTCGACTCCCCGTGCAGAAGTCATCCCGTCTGTAGGTCGCGTCGCGAGTTGCATGATGGCGAAGGGTTAGTCATGAAAAACGAATCTGGCGAGCGGGCGTCCGAGGAACCTCAGTCTGCGCGTGGAGCCGTAGGCTCGCGAGGCACGGGCTCGAATGAACCCGGAGGCGGTCCGGTAGATCGCCCTTCCGGTTCGTTCGACGACGAGGAGACGATCTCGGGGGTGGAAGGAACTGAGACGACTCCTGCCGAGCCCACCGCGTCTGAACCGGCTGTGCCGCCCTACGACGGACGTCAGGAGTCCGCAAAGAAGTCGGCCTTCAAGGAGGCCGAGAGTTCTGGTGGGCCGAACACCGGAGGGGCCGGCGAACCGGTCACCGATTCCGAGTTCAAGGCACCACCGGCGGAAGAGACTGCCGGTGGTCGAACTGCATCCCCCGCGGACGAGCAACCTGCCGCGGAGACCACTGAATCGACTTCCAGCGAAAGTGGAGTGGGGCCGGCACATCAGACCGGCGTAGGGAGGAGCGAAGACAAGAGTGGCAACATATGACTGACGATCCACGTCCCGAAATTCAGTCGAACAAGGACCTCGACGCGCTGTGCCGTCGGCTGGCCACCGTGGTCGAAGAGCGTGGCCTGACAGTCGCCACAGCGGAATCGTTGACTGCCGGGAACATCGCTGCACATCTGGGGAAGGCACCGAACGCGGGATCGTGGTTTTGTGGCGGGATCGTCGCCTATACCCGAGCGGTCAAGCATTCCGTTCTTCATGTTCCTGACGGCCCGGTCGTCTGCGAGGACGCTGCACGGGTCATGGCACACAGCACTGCCACACTGTTCGGCGCGACATTGGCACTGGCTGTCACCGGCGAAGCCGGGCCGGATACCCAGGAGAACGTTCCACCGGGAACAGTGTGGTTCGGTGTCGTCGACCATGGGACCGCGGAAACAGAGAAACAGGTTTTCTCAGGTGACCCCGAAGCAGTCCTGGGAGCGACCGTCGAGCATGCGATCCAACTACTTCTGCGTCACGGATCCGGTCGTCACACACCGATTTCGAGAGTTGGAATCTAGTCGACTATTCAACGCTTCGAACGGTTCTTCTTGTGACGACCTGTTTGTTTCGCAGGTGCCTGCGCGGTAGGAACCAGATGACCGTCGGCCGTGTATTTTTCGACTACGAGGTTCTTGCTGACTCCTCGGTTGGCATCCACTGCGCAAGTGATTGCTTCCATGTCGGAGTTAAAAGGTTCCTCGGTCGAAGAGCCGTCGGGCATCGTGATCTTGTACCGATCCATACATCGACTATTGCGGGTTGATCCGTCTCCGACAACCCGAGTTCACGGAAAATGTAGATCTTGGAATCAGGTGGATCAGCGGGTCCAATACTCTTCCGGACGTTGACCCGGACGGAATCCGTAGTGCTCGAGCATCGCTGTCGCTTCCGGGAAGTTGGCTGCCAAAGCTTCGGGCACATGTGCATCGCTGCCGAATGTCACCGCTTTGCCTCCCTCTTCGCTCCACCATTGGGGTATCCAGGGCCACAGCCGACGGGTGTTCATCTCGAGGGCCCGGTCGCTGTTGGCTATGGCGCGCATGGCATTTCGGAATCCCTCTTCGAATCGGCGGGGATCGAACGGTCCCGCACTTTCGGTCGGCCATGCGCGCACCGCGTAGTCGATGTGGGTGAACACTTCGAAGACGCGGGAACCCGCGACCATGCGCGGAATCTCTTCGAGGTACGCCCACATGACCTCGTCGGCGTCCCAAATGCGGAACAGAGTGTTCGGTTCACTTCGATCTTCGCCGACTTCGAGCGTGTGCAAGGAACCCAATACTCGGTCGATGACACCGAGATCAAGGAGTTGCGTCGCCTGCGCTTCGTGCAGGTGCGGTTGCCCGAACTCGACTCCGGTGAGAATCTGCAATTCAGGAAAACGGTGTCGACATCGTTCGATGCTGTCGAGATAGCCGTCGAGGTCGAGGATCGGTACGCGGACGTAGCCGTCGGTGCTCAGCAGATGAATTTGATGGGGCATCAGATCTGCGGCGGTTGTGCGCCAACGAGCATCGAAGTCGAGATGTTCGGTGAACACCAACGCGGACAATCCGATTGCTTCGGCACGCGCGCAAGTCTGTTGCATTCGCCCGGAAGCGTCGGACTGTGGTCCGCCGGTGTCCCACGACCACTCACTGTGAACATGGCTGTCCGCAGGTAGGTGCATGTTCAGTGCGTACCACAGCCGGGAGTTCTGGTGTGATTACGGTTCGGACCGGCGCACGAAGTCGCTCTGTGCGTGGGTGCCCCAAATTTCAGAGGACTGAGTCTCGGGCTCGCTGTCCAGCTTTCGAACGTCGTGAATGAATTCCACGCCGTTCAGTTCGTCAGACGGAACCGACAGAAGCTTGCACGTCGTGCTCACGAAGAATCGTTGTACATCTTCCAACTCGAGGCGCCCACCGGGCCGGTACCAGTGCGCGACCCCGGTGCACATCTCGAGTATCGCGAGTCGACTCAAGGCCAGATCTTCGATGTCGAAGGCTCCCACGCGTTGGCCGCGTTCGAGGATCTGTCCGAAAAGAAGCTCGTACTCGTCGCGCAGCGTCTGCAACTCGATTCTGTTGTCGCCGGTCAACCCGCGCATCTCGTACTCGGCGACGCGGGCAGTCAGTTGGTTGACGGCGGTAATGCCGACGTGTGAGGACACCAAGCCGGCGAGCTGGACTACGGGATCGGCGCTGCGACGCATTGCCCGCTCTCCCGACTGCGTCAGCTCGTCGAGGCACGACCGAATGATCGAAGCCAACAGTGATTCTTTGCTGCCGACGTAGTGATAGAGCGTTGCCGAGTTGATGCCGGCTTCTGCTCCGAGTTCACGAATGCCGGTGGCGGCGAACCCTTTCGTCGCGAACAGCGTGACTGCCGCCCGTTGAACGCGCCCCAGGTCCATGATCCTCATTTCGGTTGGTTGCCCAATCATGCTAGCATCGCCGCCGAAATCGACTGACCGTCAATCAGTTGATTGATAGCTATTCATATACTGGCGAATTGCGTCTCGACTAATCAATCGATCGATTGAAAAAAGCTTGACTGTGCCCTGGGTCACTGCATAGTCTCCTTGTCGAGCCTCCCTCTCGGTGCGAGAGCTAACAGGGCACTCCATACAAGGAGCAATGACATGAACGACGCGAATCCTCCATCTCCCGCAACTGTCGACAGGCCTGCCCTGCGGCGTGTGGCGGGATCGGTTCTGGTCGGCACCACGATCGAGTGGTACGACTTTCAGATCTACGGCGCATCCGCCGCGCTGGTCTTTGCGCCACTGTTCTTTTCGGGTGCAGATCCCGCGCTCGCGACGATTCTCTCGTTCGCCACCTTCGCGGTCGGCTTCCTGGCGCGGCCGCTCGGGGGCGTTGTGATGGGCCACTTCGGTGACCGCATCGGACGCAAGAAGGTCCTGGTTCTTGCACTTCTCTTGATGGGAGCCGCGACGTTCCTGGTCGGCGTCCTTCCGACCTCCGCCCAGATCGGCGTGTGGGCCCCGATTCTTCTCGTATTGCTGAGACTGATTCAAGGCTTCGGTGTCGGCGGTGAGTGGGGCGGTGCAGTTCTGACTGCTGTGGAATACGCACCCAAGAATCGCCGCGGCTTCTACGGCAGCATGCCGCAGGTCGGTGTGCCGGCCGGCCTTCTGCTGGCGACGGCCGTTATGTTCGGCACCAAGGCGCTCACCGGAGACCAATTCCTGGTGTGGGGGTGGAGAATTCCCTTCCTGCTGAGTATCGCGTTGGTTGCCGTGGGACTTTACATTCGCACCGCGTTGGAAGAGACACCCGCGTTCGCTCGCGTGAAGCAGCAGAACACCGCGGTCAAGATTCCGATGGTCGACGCGTTCAAGAACTATCCTCGCCAAATCATTCTTGCCGCAGGTTCGATGATCAGCACGGGCGCTTACTTCTACATCCTCAACACCTACAGCCTGACATACGCCGATCAGTTCGATCTGCTGTCCGGAAACCTCATGCTCGGCGCCGTCATGGTGTCCGCGCTCGTTGCAGTCATCTTCATTCCGATCTTCGGCCAACTGTCCGAGAAATTCGGCCGACGCCGGATCCTGATGGTCGGCATCACCGGCATGGGAGTGTGGGTCTTCGTTGCATTCGCCGCGATAGATACCGGCAACTTCTGGATCACCACCGGCGCATTGGCAGTCGGCGCATTCATGCTCAGCATTTCGTACGGGCCGCAGGCGACGTTCATCGCCGAATTGTTCGACGCACGGGTGCGGTACAGCGCAGCGTCCATCGCTTTTCAGATCGGGGTGCTCTTGGGTGGTGCAATCGCGCCGATGGTTGCCGCCATGTTGGTTCGCGCAACCGGAGGATCGTTTGCGGTCGCTGTGTATATCGCTGCCCTGTCGGTTATTTCGCTGATCAGCGTCTACTTCGTCCGTGACACCGATCTCGACGAAGGAAGTCGCGACATGTACATCGATGACAACGGGGCGTATCTGCCGCCGGTCGATCAACGCTCAACGGTTGTCAACTAATAGAGGAAACTTCAATGATCACAAAGAGTTTCGAGGAGATCTCTGTCGGAGACATTGCGGTAACGGACCCGCGAGTCGTCACCGAAGACTATGTGCGAAGTTTCGCCGACCTCACCTGGGACCGCCATCCTCTTCACCTCGACCCCGACTACGCGCAGCAGACGCGCTTCGGTCGACAGATCGCCCACGGTGCTCTCATGTTGTCCACCTTGCTCGGCCTGGTGGAGTTGGATCCCCGGTATCTGCAGTGCTTCTATGGGCTCGACCAGGTCAGATTCCACAGGCCGACCTACCTCGGCGACTCGGTGCATGCGGTGTCGGAAGTGCTGTCGGTGCGCCCGCGCTCGGACGGTGAGACCGCGATCGTGACGTCGAAAGGTTCACTCGTCAACCAAGACGGAGACCTTGTCTTCTCCGGCGAATTCTCTTTCCTGGTGGGCGAGACCTATTCCCTCGACCTCGAAGTGGGTGCTCGGTGAGTTCTCGGCCGCATATGCCATGGTGGCAGGATCTCGAAGCAGAACACTTCGAATGGACTGTGCCAGAGCAATTCAACATCGCGCACGCATGTGTCGATGTGCAGAATCCAGATGATCTAGCCTTGGTCGTAGACACCGCTGGACACTGGACTCGGTACACATTCGGTGAAGTTGCCACGAGAAGCCGAAAGTTCGCAACCGTGCTCGCGGACCTCGGCCTTGTCTCAGGGGACCGCGTCGGTGTGATGGTCCCACAGGGGATCGAGGTTCTCGCGACACATCTGGGCGCCTTCCGATCCGGAATGGTCACCGTTCCGCTTTCGGTCAAGTTCGGCGCGGATGCGCTAGTACATCGAATGCGTGACTCCGGTGCAAAGGTTCTTGTGATCGACAAGGACTGTTACGAACGAGTCGTCGACGGAATCAGCGACATCCCTGGCCTCGAAGCCGTAATCGTTGTCGGAGATTTCGATCAGCAGTTTCATTCGACGCCCGTTCAACTCCTCGATTTCCACAGCCTCGTCGACAATGCCGCAGAAAGCGCGGAATTGGCGGCCACCGGTCCCGATTCACACGCCATCATCATCTACACCTCGGGAACGACCGGTAATCCGAAAGGTGCGCTCCACGGGCACCGAATCCTCCTGGCGCACATGCCCGGTGTGCGGACGGCGTTCGACAATGCTCCCCAGCGGGGAGACGTCTTCTGGACGCCGGCAGACTGGGCCTGGATCGGTGGTCTGTTCGACGTACTGTTCCCCGCACTTGCGTTGGGGTGTCCCGTGGTCGCGACGCCCGACAAATTCACGCCGGCGCGTGCGGTCGAGATACTGAGCCGTCACAAGGTTACGGGCGCCTTCATTCCGCCCACCGCGCTCAAGCAGATGCGAAGTATCGGCATCGACAAGACTGCTGCGCGTGGTATTCAGTTGCGGGCATTGGGAACTGGTGGCGAGGCGCTCGGTGACGCCCTGCAAGCCTGGGTGGCGAGCACGTTCGGCGTAGATGTCAACGAGTTCTACGGGCAGACAGAAATGAATCTGACCATCGGGACTTCACGTTCGAGGTGGAACCCCGCCAGCGGTTCGATGGGTCGGGCCTTTCCCGGCTTCGAGATCACCCTGCGGGATCCGTTCGGCGAGCCGGTCGAGGTGGGACAGGTAGGTGAAATCTGTGTGAAGGCAGGCAATCCCGGACAGTTCCTCGGCTATTGGAACCAACCGTCGAAGACCGATGAAAAGGTGTACGACGGTTGGATTCACACTGGCGATCTGGGTCGGACCGATGACGCCGGGAACTTCTGGTACCAGGGACGCGCAGATGACGTCATTTCGTCCGCCGGGTACCGAATCGGTCCCGGAGAGATCGAGGAGTGCCTGCTCTCGCACGACGAGGTAGCCATGGCCGGTGTCATCGGTGTGCCGGATCCGTTGCGAGGGGAAGCTGTTCATGCTTTTGTCGTTCTGTCCGAAGGAACGGAGTCTTCGGAAGAGCTTCGCCAAGAGTTGCAGACCCACGTGAAAAGTCGCCTTGCTTTCTATCAGTATCCCAGGCAGATCACGTTCATCGACAGCTTGCCGCTCACCACCACCGGCAAGATACTGCGACGGGAACTCCGAACATTGGCCACGCACGCCAACGGTCTCGGCTAGCAGACGCCTACATGTTGGGTAGGACCACGACGAAGAACCAACCGCTCAGGGCAAGACCGATGACGCCGGTGAAGAGGCCGACTATTGCATCCCAGGGCAGCTGGCGGGCATTCGAGAGCAGATGCCCGCCAGACTTCTTCGGGTGACGTCGGAGCGCGAAGATTCCTGTTGTAATCGCGCCCGCCCCCAGCAGGATGCCGAAACCGAAAGCCCAGAACAGGAGTACCGACAGCGCGCCGAGCATCTCCGACCGCTCACTCCAGCGTGCGATGCGCTGTGTTTCGGTGGGCGGAGGCCACTTGTGTGAAGGCGACAGAGCTGCTCCGAAACGGCGGGTGTGACGACGAATTGACTGGTCGCTGAGAAACATTGTCCACCACGCCTGGAGTTGAGTCGATGTGCCGCTGGTATCTACTCGTCTACCCCGTCTTCGCGGATATATGCCGCTGAATTCGGGGCTAGGTGGTCGTCGCTTCTTCCCAGGAATTTCCGTTCCACACAATGGCGACGGGGTACTCGTTGTTCACGCCGTCTTCCCAATAGTCGATGATGCCGTGTCGCTCTGATTCGAGTTCGATCCAGCCGATGCTGAATCCCCCGCGGAGGATGCGTTGGGCTCGTCGGTCGATCTCGTCCAGCGAACTGCACAGCCCTCGAACTCGGGGCTCGATCCAGTCCGCGGAGGGATCGAGGATGGTGATCTCCAAGATGCTCGCGTCGCTCAGCGGAATCTCGATCAGAAGCTCGCCGGAATCCCGCACCTCTCGGGTCGACCGATTCTCATAGGCGTGCAACAGCTCTCGCGGTTCGAACAACGAAGGTTTGCCACCGAACCGTCGAGACCAAGCGAAGCGCTGCACGGAGATATTGTCACCCACGAATTGCAATAATGTCATTCGATCTGAACGAGTCATTCGATGTGAACAAGCCCCTCGAGAGCGTCCAGTACCCGGTCGAGCCCGAACTCCCACGCCGCCTCGGGGCTGTACGGGGTGTTCTTCGCTTCTCCCGCCGCGCCGCCGACGCGCTGAGCCAACGGGAAGTCGTCGCCGAGGTAAGCGGCCAGGCGTTGGTTCCAGGAGGACCACACCTCGGCCATGTCGGCTGCGCGAGGGTCGGGGCGCCGTGCTTGCGCCGAGGATCGGGCGAAGTCGGCGACAAATGTCAGGGCGGAGTCCCGGTCGATGTCGGTCAGTCCCGTGCGGTCGAACGCGTGAAGTTCGTGGTCGTACTTCGCGATAGTTCCCGGACCCAACGCGGAGCGCTGATCGGTGATGTCGAGGAGCCACCAATGCTCCGCATAGAGGGCAAGTTCTTCCTCTGCGACCCGACGAACGCGTTGGCGCCACGTCAGGTTTCCGTACGGCAGACGTGGGCTGTTCGCGTGTACGGCGTCGACCATGAGCACCAGCAGATCGTCGCGGGATCCGACGTGGGTGTAGAGCGCCATTCCCGAGATGCCGAGGTCGGTGGCCAGGCGACGCACGGTCACGGCGTCGAGGCCGTCGGTGTTCGCGACGGAGATGGCGACGTCGACCGCCTGTGAGGTGGTGACCTTCGCGCGCGGGCCACGGGCGCCACCCTTCGGTGCCAGGGGGTGATCGCGCCAGAGTAGGTCGATCAGTTCGCGTGCCATCAGTCGTCTCCAGAAATCGGGAATACCTCAACGGTGGTATACCTTATACGGTACATACTGTATGCACTGCACAAGGTTTATGATCATGGAGGCCACGATGAAAATCACCAGCACTGCTCTGTCCTTGAACGTCACCGACACGGACGCCTCGGCCCACTTCGCGAAAACTCATTTCGGTTTCACCGAGGCCATGGCCGACGACGGCTTCGTTTCCCTGAATCATCCGGATGCCGGGGTCAACGTGGTCTTCCTGCGCACCGGGCTCGGGACGTTCAAGCCCGACTTCGTCGCAGGTTCGGCCGGCCAGGGCATGCTCATCGCATTCGTGGTCGATGACGTCGACGCCGAGTTCACGCGCATCGCCGCCGAAGGCGCTTCCGTCGTCACCGAGCCGGAGACCGAACCGTGGGGCGAGCGCTACTGCCAGTTCGTCGATCCCAACGGCATCGTGTGGCAACTCGTTCAGTGGATGTGAGGAACCCGAGTGCTCGGCTCGGCGGCGCGCGGCACCGAACGTAACCAGAGGGCGCGTTCGACGGACTGGGCTTGGAAGCGCTGCGGTGAGATTCCGTGCGCAGTGCGAAACGCTCGGCTGAACGCGGGCAGGTGCGCGTAACCCAGGTTCCTCGACACCGTGCCGGGTGCAATCCCGAGTTGCAGTTGGGTGCGTGCCTGGGTCATCCGAGAAAGGGATCGCCATTGCGGATACGTGGTGCCGGTCTCGGTCCGGAACTCCCGGCGCAGCCTGGCCGCGTCGGTGCCGAACTCCTGGGCCCACTCCTCCAGAGTGCGAGGGTCGGCCGGCCGGGCTGCGATTGTCGCTGCCAGTCGCGTGGCAATCGAATCGGCATTGCCCTCGTTTGAAACCGATTGTGCGAGTGGCCCGGTGGCGATGATGTCGAACACCGCGGTGCTGTCGTGGCCCCGCGGGCGCAAGGGTGTGTAGGCGGCGACGAAAGTGTGCAGCAATGCCAACTCGTCATCGGGGGAGAATTGGACGGTCTCGAGAGCGTCGGCAGATACGGTCGACCCGTTCGAGGCACGGAAGCCGAGCGGGAGCAGCAGTGATCCGGACGGAACTGTGACTGTATTGCGAACGCCTGCAGGCAGAATCATGGCCTCGCCGGTGCGCAGTTCCCAGCTGCGGTGGGCGACATCCACCCGGGCTCGCCCTCGGTAGACCCACACTGCAACGTGGGCTCCGTTGACGCGCGGCCACGTCGCGTTGGCCGGTATCGGTGGCGCGGTCTCGCCGGGTCGTCTGGACTCTGCGAGCATCCGGACCAAGGCCTGGTCATCGTCGGTTCGCGTACTGCGATCGGACGGACCGGAGAGGGTCCGTCGGCGATAGTCGCTCGGGCTCTCTCCCATCTGGGCTCGGAAGGCGCGAGTGAATCCGCTGCCCGTTTCGAACCCGACTTCGTTTGCTATCCAACTGATCTCGCGGTCTTGCTTCAGGTACTCCAACGAGGCGGCGATCCGCGCTCGAAGTCGCCAGCGGGTGAAGGTGAGGCCGGTCTCCTCCACGAAGTACCGCTGGAGCGTTCGAGTGCTGATCCCGGCGCGCTTCGCGAATTGTCCTTCGGTGTCGTCGGTGCCAGGTGTTCGCAAGAGGGCGTGCGCGATTTCGAACGCTTCCCGTGAGTGCGGCAATCGCGGCAGCGACGTGGACCCGTCGTCTGCCCGGGCGATCATCTCGAAGAGAGACGCCGGTTTTGCCGCGTCCCCGCGTAGATAGCCCAGATTGTGAACGAACTCGTGGATCAGTCGGTCTTCCCAGCCGGGCGGAACGCGCAGCCGTGTCACGGTGGCCGGTCCGTCGGTGACGCCGTCCGAGGGTGGGAGCAGGATGGGAAACGCGACGGAATCCGAGTCCGTCTCCATTGCGTATCGTGCGCCCGCGGGGATCCACAGCAACTCCCCTGCCGGCACCTCGTAGACGGTCGATCCGGTTCTGACGCGTCCGCTGCCTGCAAGAACCCAGAACAGAAGGGGTGAGCGACCCGTGCTGGGCTCGGTGCGGCCGGCACGGATCGGGCCCACGTAGATCTGGTCCGACCTTCCCGATAGTGGTAACACGTTGGCGCTCCTGGACAACCCTTGCTACTTAAGTATGGCTAACTTTACCTCCGGTCCGTCTGCGTTCGCAGCGGCGCACCCTCGTACCTTCAGAAAGCCACATACTCATGCGCAGATCTCTACGTCCGACGGCGGCAGTACTCGCCGCGGTCGTCGCCCTCGCTCTTGCCGGCTGCTCCAATTCGTCCGGTAGTGACACCGGAAACGAGGGCAACCAGACAACCTCCGGGTCCACCGAGGGATGGCCACGCACCGTCGAGCACGGCGGCCGCAGTACCGAGATCACCGCAAAGCCGACTCGGATCGTCTCCACCTCGCCGTCGTTGACCGGCACACTGCTTGCGATCGGTGCTCCGGTGGTCGCGAGTGCGGCGACAACGCCGTCGGGAATGACCGACAGCCAGGGGTTCTTCTCCCAGTGGTCGGGCGTGGCAGCCGATCGTGGCGTCGAGGTGCTCTACCGAAATCTCGAGCTGGACCTCGACGCAATCGAGACCTTCGAGCCCGATCTGATCATCGGGTCCGCCAACGGCGGCGACTCGACGCTCGACGCCTACGCGCAGCTGAGCGACATCGCACCCACCGTACTTCTCGACTACGGCGCCAGTTCCTGGGAGGAGCTCGCAGATCAGCTCGGGACCGTGACCGGACTCGAGAGCGAGGCCGCCGAGACCGTCGACGAATACGACAGCTGGGTCACCACCCAAGCCGCGAAGATCACGCTTCCCGAGCAGCCGGTGACGGCACTGGTCTACATGGGTGCCGACGGTGTCTGGACGTTCCGAGCCGACAGCCCGCAGGGCAATCTGCTGGCCTCGCTCGGCTTCACCTATGCCGAGCCTGCCGAGCAGTTCGTCGCGCCGGACAAGCGGGGAGCCTCCGGCGTCGCGATCGTCAGCTCCGAGAACATGTCTGCCGCACTCGACGGTTCGCAGACGCTGTTCGCCGTCTCGATGGGACCCAAGGACGTGGAGAAGCAACTTGCCGCCGATCCGCTTCTAGCCAATCAACCTGCGGTCAAGGGTGATCGGGTCTACGCCATGGGTACGGCGGCTTTCCGTCTCGACTACTTCAGTGCAAAGCAGACAGTCGAGTCGCTGGTGTCCACGTTCGGTGGATGACCGCGTGGGTATTTCTGCACCGTCCCGGACCGCACCGCCCCGGACCGAAGCGCCGCTGAGGTCCGGGACGGCCGCGCGTGCGGGGTTGTTGGTCGTCGTCTCCATCGTCGTGATCGTGCTGGCATCCGTCGGAGGACTCGTCCTCGGCTCACGCAACATTCCCGTCTCCACGGTGCTCGACGCAGTTCTTTCCTACGACGCCGGTAACAACGAGCACTTGATCGTGATCGAATCACGTTTGCCTCGAACAATTCTCGGGCTGGTGGTCGGGTCCGCACTCGGACTGGCCGGTGCGCTGATGCAGTCGATCACCCGCAACCCTCTGGCCGATCCGGGGCTACTCGGTGTGAACGCCGGAGCGTCAGCGGCAGTCGTGATTGCGATTGCTTATCTGGGGGTGACTTCGGTCGGCGGTTATCTGTGGTTCGCGCTGGCCGGCGCGGCCGTAGCCTCGGTGGGGGTGTACATGTTGGGGTCTGCGCATCGCAGCGCCGCGACCCCAGCGCGCATGGCGCTTGCCGGTGCCGCTGTGGCAACGGCGATCACGGCGCTCACCAGCATGGTTCTCATCAGCAACGAGGCCGCATTCAATCAGTTCCGATTCTGGGCAGTGGGTTCGTTGCAGGGGCGCGGCGGAGACGTGATCGTCACCGTCCTTCCCTTCGTCATCGTCGGTATCGGGTTGTCGTTGTTGCTGATTCGTCCACTCAATGCGATCGCGCTCGGTGAGGACGTCGCGAAAGGTCTTGGCGCCCGCACCGGACCCGCTGGGGTCGGGTCCGCTGTCGCAGTCATCCTGCTGGCAGGGGCCGCCACCGCGGCGGCCGGACCGCTCGGATTCGTGGGGCTGGCCGCGCCGCACATCGTGCGGGGCGTCGTCGGACCGGATCTGCGGTTGCTACTGCCGTGTGTGCTCGTCGTCGCTCCGGCATTTCTGCTCTTGGCCGACGTTCTCGGTCGCGTTGCCACCGCGCCGGGAGATCTGCAGACGGGGATCGCGGTGGCAGTGCTCGGTGGTCCGCTATTTGTTGCGCTCGTTCGCTCGCGGCGAGTGGCGTCACTGTGAACATGATTGCCGCGCAGCCGGTCCCACCGCTGTTTCGAGGCTGGGTGGTTCGAATCGGCTCGTGGTCGTGGCGAATAGTTCCGCGAGTGCTGTTCGTAGCCATGACAATCAGTGCGGCACTTCTAGCCCTTTCCTTGGTCACGCTGATGTACGGAACCTTGGATCTGTCCTTGGGTGACGTGTGGCGCGCACTGCAGGGCGAAGGCACGCCAGCGGCGGTTCGGTCTGTCCAGAACCGCCGGCTGCCGCGGCTGATCACGGCGATCGGAGTGGGCGGAAGCCTTGGTGTGGCCGGCGCGGTTTTCCAGACGCTTTCGCGCAATGTACTCGGCTCGCCGGACATCATCGGTTTCACCACCGGCGCTGCGACTGCGGCGGTGGTTCAAATCGTGTTCTTCGGCGGCGGGGCCCTGCAGACCGCGAGTGCCGCTGTCCTCGGCGGCATGCTGACCGCATTGCTCGTGTACGCACTCGCTCGCAAAGACGGAGTCAGCGGCGGTCTTCGACTTGTCCTGGTCGGCATCGGCGTGGGCGCGATGCTGAGTGCCGTGATGTCGTTCCTGGTGGTGCGCGCGGATATCGACGACGCCACCGTGGTGCAGCAGTGGACGGCAGGTTCACTGACCGGGCGCGGTTGGCCACACGCGGTCAGCGTTGCGATCGCCGTCGGTGTTCTCGTTCCTGCTCTCGTCGTGGTGTCCAGGCGCGTCACCATGATGGAGATGGGCGACGACGCAGCGTCCTCACTCGGAATTTCCGTGGAGCGATACCGATTTGCCGGCATCCTGCTTGCGGTCGCGCTCACCGGAGCAGCGACAGCAGCTACCGGCCCCATCGCTTTCGTTGCGCTCGCAGCTCCCCAGATCGCACGACGATTGGCAAGGCGCAGCGGTGTTCTTGTCGCGACCTCCTTCCTGCTCGGCGCAGTTCTGCTGGCGGGTGCCGACCTGATCGCGCAAGCGGTCGAGGTCGGTCTCCGCACTCCGGTCGGTCTTGTCACCAGTCTGCTCGGTGGTGCCTATCTGATCTGGCTGCTGGCCCGTCAGGCCTGAAAACTTTGCTACGAAAGAGATCAATGACTACAGCTACGCCAGTGCCGCGGCTCCACGCCGAGAAGATCGAACTCCGTTACGCCGATCGAACCATCGTGGACGAGTTGACTCTCGAAATCCCCGACGGCGGGTTCACCGTGGTCGTCGGACCGAACGGGTGCGGCAAGTCGACATTGTTGCGTGCGCTCGGCAGAATGCTCACACCTCGATCGGGTCGGGTTGTGCTCGACGGTAACGATATTCGGTCCTACCGAACCAAGGACGTCGCTCGCCGAATCGCTCTGTTGCCGCAGTCCCCGCTTTCGCCCGGCGCGATCAGTGTCGCAGACCTGGTCTCCCGCGGCCGTTATCCGTATCAGAGCATGCTGCGCCAATGGTCGCCCGAAGACGAGCGCGTCGTCTCCGACGCGCTGGCTGAGGTCGGAATGCGATATGCAGCAGATCAATTGGTGGACGAATTGAGTGGTGGACAACGTCAGCGGGTGTGGATAGCCATGACCCTCGCGCAGCGTACTCCGGTGCTGTTGCTCGACGAACCGACCACTTTTCTCGACATCGCCCACCAGATCGAAGTTCTCGACCTGTGTTCCCAACTTCATCAGGCCGGTCGAACATTGGTGGCAGTCCTCCACGACCTGAACCTCGCGGCCAGATATGCCACGCACGTAGTCGCGATGCGGTCCGGGAAAATAGTCATGCAGGGCAGTGCCTCGGAGGTTTTCACCCCCGAGTTGCTGCGCGAAGTGTTCGACCTCGAGGCTCTTGTCCTCGAAGATCCGGAAACCGGACGGCCACTTGTTGTTCCGCGTGACCGCAGACCTGTCAGTCAGCTACCCGTCCAGAACTGAAACCACGATCAGGAGAAAACGATGACAACCTCACCTCGCCCCGAAGAAGCCCGAAACGAAGAAACTTCGTCCTCTGCGTCGGTGAAAGCGCCACGCGGCGAAGACCACGACCGTGGCCTCAACGACGTGGTCGCTGTCGTGGAACGCGTCGAACGGCCGACCGAGAGCATCTCGCGCATCACCGTCCACTTGACTTCGTCGGCGGAAGACCCGAATTGGTTGCGTCCCAACGTCGCATTCCGCATCCAGCTCGGTCCGAAGTTCGGCGACGTCTCTCGCGTCTACACAGTGCGCACCTTCGACGCGTCGAGCGGTTCGATGACCTTCGACGTAGTGCTGCACGGCCACACCAGTCCGATGATGAAGTGGGCAGCCGACCTTCGTGTGGGTGACTCGTTCTCGCTCACCGGTCCCCGCCCGCACTTCCTCGTTCCCGAGGTCGCTGGTCGCCGCGTCGCGCTGTTCGCCGACGACACCGCGATACCTGCCCTCTATTCGATCCTGCTCCAGTGGCCGGAAGGACTGACCGGCGTCGGTTGGGTAGCCACCGGTGATGCAGGGGCTTTCGCGGAACTGCCCGTGATTCCCGGCCTGGAGTTGCACCACGTGGAAGGGCGTCTCGCCGAGCACGCTCTCGAACTCGAGAACCCAGGAGACTACGCAGTGTGGGGAGCCGGGGAGCGCGATGAGATGCGTTCCATCCGAGCGCATTTCCGTAAGACCGTCGGCCTGGCGAAGGACGATGTAGTTGTCTTCGGGTACTGGAAGCGCGGAGTGAGCACCACCGAGATCGATCAGAACCGACTTCGGAATTACACGAGCATCCTCGAAAATGGCGGCACACTTGCGGATATCGACGATCTGGCAATCGGGATCTGACGCGACTGCTGGATTCTTCAACCCGCGGCGTGTTCTTCCGGCACCAGGGAATTGCCCGGTGCGATGTTCGAGCAGTTGTTCGGCGAAGGATTCCCGTTGAAACGGTCGTTGAGCCAGGTGATGGCGCCGGGGAGCCAAAGCGCGCCACCCGGAACGTGACTGATGGTGTCGTACTGGTCGTACTGGATGGACAAACCTGAGTCGCAATAGCGAGTGGCGAGCGAGCGGACGTCCCCGGCGACCATGACTCCGTCGCCAGGGCCGACGCCCGGTCCACCTGGCTGGGTGCCCTCGAGGGCTCCGTTTGCGGCTTGAGCGATGAACATCGGGATGGTGGGTATCGGCGCGTTGCCCATGTTGATCTTGTTGGCGACGTCGACGTACTCGGGCACCGAGTTGGGGTTCGCATACTGTGGTTTGGCTAGGTCCTGCCAGGTCACTCCCGGGTACTGCAGGATGACGTTACCGATCGAGGCATCCTCGATGCGAGGTAGGAGTTCGCGTCCCCGATCGCCGAGATACGGATCGAAATCTATGTCGTAGGCACGGGCAAGTCCGACGACTGCCATCCCGACAACGCCTGCCCAACCGATGCTTCCGTTTGCGTACCGGAGGTTGTTTGCCGGGTTGACCAACAGTCCACCCTGGGCGGCGCCGATCAGGTCCTCGTTGATGTCCGGGGCGTAGTCCGGGGCGAGGATGGACGCCCAGTTGGTGGCGATTGCTCCGCCCGAGTATCCCATCAGGCCGATCTGGGCTGAGTCGGCAATACCTGTCTCGGGAGTATTCCGGGCGGCGCGAAGAGAGTCGAGAGTCATCATTCCGTATTCGGGTCCCGCAGCGAAGTCTGCGTTCGGCCCTTCGGTGTCGGGAATGACGACGGTGTAGCCCAGCGCCAGTAGGGGAGCGAACATGACCGCTTCGCCGGAAGCGAGAGTCCCGCCGAAGGCGACATTGCGTCCGCTGGTGGTCAGGCCGCCGATCAGGGTGTCCCCGGCGACAGCTCGTGACGGACCGTCTTCCGGGTTCAGTGAATCGTAAGCCGACTGGAACGAGACAACTTTGTCCGGCTGGGCATTGGGTGGTCGGAGAATCGATGTGACATTCGCAGACGGTCGGCCGAGGGCGTCGGTCGACCGGTACAACACCTGCACGGCCAGCAATGGGGCAGGAATGTTGACGACGTGGTAGGGCAAGGTTCTCGTTTTGAGAACGGCCCCAGGCGGATACGTCGACAGCGGTGCAGAACCGTCGTACTGGTAGAAAGAATCCGCCGACGGTTGCGCGGCGACAGTAGGTGCTGTGATGCCTGTGAGTGCAATGGCAGTCAGCGCCACCACTCCACGAAAGAGAATCCTTGATGTCACGATCGACCCTTCGATGTCGTATTTCCCTCGACGCTTGACGAACTGGTGTGATGACGAACACACGCTATCTTACTTTTGAGTAATAAACGAGAGAGTTTGTCGTGCTTCTTTGAATCACATATGGATGCAATGGGATTGAGGTCGCCACCGATTCCTGGATGATTCAATCCAGGATGAGATGTGTACGATACGACTAGTAGCTATCGCGCCGAACTGCTGCCTTGGGTCCCCCATGGCCGTTCAGGGGCGTCTGGTGCCGGGAAATGCTCTGTGCTGCACGGCATTGAAGGATGAAGGGGTAGACATGGGTAAGCGCGCTCCCGATGGCGATGTGTCTCGCGGCCCGGGTGAGGCAGAGACGGGCTTGCTCACTCCTCCGAGCGGTACACGTAGTGAGGTGGCCCACGAGAAGGCCCTCCGGTCGGCGGAATCTCTTTTGAAGTCCGGTGGCATGAAGGCTGCGACCATCGATGCGATCTCCGAACAGTCGGGCGTCAGCAAGGTGACTCTGTATCGGCACTGGCCGTCGCGGCAGGCGATCGCTGCTGAAGCATTCGGTGTGCTCATGGCTCGGCATCTGACGTTTCCCGAGACCGATAGTGCGCAAGCTGATTTGAACGACTATCTGGGTGACATCGGAGAGTTCTACCGGGGTCCACTCGGTTCGATCTTTGCCGAACTTGTCGGTGCGTGTGCCAACGATCCGACGACGGCGGCATACTTCCGCACTTTCTTTCTCGACGAACGTCGTAGAGGCTTCGCCGAACTGATTCGGCGATGTGTGAATTCCGGCTACTTCCGCGAAGACATCGACACCGAGGAAGCGATCGATCTGTTCTTCGGGCCGTTGATCTACCGGATGTTGGTCGGGCACGCGAGTATCGACGACAACACAGTGCGCTCGATCATCGATCACGCAGTTCGTGGGCTCCGGAGTGGCGACCAAGAGGATTGACTGTTGAGATCCCTTGTGCTGGAGAGGGTGATCCGCCCTCTCCAGCGTTGCGACGTGTGTCAATTCGGTACCGTCAGCTGAGCATCTTCAGGACGTTCTGGTACTCACCGTTCATCTCGGCATGACGAAGCGGCTTGGCGGCCTCGACCACGATCTCTGTGGCGTTGTTGTCAGCCTTCAACAGAGCAATGGTTTCTGCGACGTAATCATCAAGGGGTAGGGCAGATTCCGAGTTCTCCTGGCCCATCAGCGTGGTACGGACTCCTGGTGGGATGAGTTCGATGCACTGGATCGAGGTATCGGCAAGTTGTACGCGCATGCTCTCTGTGAAGAGATGAACAGCCGCCTTCGTCGCGTTGTACGTGGGCGTGATGGGTAGCGGGACGAAGCCGACAGCGGATGAGACAGTGACGATAGTGGCGCTGGGCGTCGTCAACAGATGCGGGATGAACTGGCCGACCAAGCGAATTGTCCCGAGGAGGTTCGTCGTAACCGTTCGCTCGGCGATGTCGAGGAAGTCCGGGTTCTTCAAGTCTTCCGGGTACATGATTCCTGACATTGTCACGAGAACGTTCAGGTCGGGGTAGTCGTGTGTAACGGATTCGTATGCCTCCCGAATGGAATTCGGGTCGTCCACATCGATGACGACGGTGCTGATCTTAGGATTCTTGTCCGAGATCTCCTGCAGCAGAGCGGAACGCCGTCCGCCGACGATTACCTTGTTCCCCTCGTTCTGTAATGCCAGTGCGAGTTCGAGACCGATGCCGGACGTTCCGCCCGCAATGAAGATGGTATTTCCTGAGATGTTCAACTTTTGAATCCTTGCTTTGGGAGGGGAGTCGACGTGACCACCGTGATCGATTTGAGTTGGGTGTATTCGTTGAGAGTCTCGAGGCAGAACTCTCGCCCGAGCCCGCTTTCCTTGAATCCTCCGAAGGGAACGCCGCCGCCCAGGTTGAAGTACTGGTTGATCCAGACGCAGCCCGCGTCAAGACGATCCGCGGTTTCCATCGCGTTTTTCAGGTTTGAGGTATAGATCCCAGCAGCAAGACCGTACGGGGTGTCATTTGCTTCTGCGATCACATGCTCGTAGTCGTTCCATCTGAGGACGCACAGGACCGGTCCGAATATTTCGTCCTGTGCGATTCGCATCGAGTTGGTCACCTCGAGAATCGTCGGCGCGACGAAGTTTCCGGCTTCGAATCCCGGCACTTGTATCAGATTCCCGCCTGTAATTAGCTGTGCGCCTTCGCCGATTCCTGATTCGATCATGGAGATCACACGTTCGGCGTGTTCCTGGTGGATCAATCCGCTCAGTTCGGTGTCCTCGTTCAGTGGCGGCCCGACTCGCATTGAGCGGAATGATGCGACAAGTTTTTCCACGAAGGTGTCGTAGATATCCTCGTGGATGAAGAGACGTGTTCCGGCCAAGCAGGATTGGCCGTTGCACATGAGGACACCCGCGGTGGCATCGGCGACCACTGCGTCTACATCCTCGATATCAGGAAACACGATGCTGGGACTCTTGCCACCGAGTTCGAGCGTGGTCGAGATCAGCCGTGAGGCTGCGGCGTGTGCCACGAGTCGGCCGACTTCGGTGCTTCCCGTGAAAGCGAGTTTGCTGACTTTCGGGTGGTCTATCAGGGCTGCGCCGGCCTCCCCGCCAAGACCAGGGACAACATTGAAAACGCCTGCGGGAAACACGTCGGCGGCGATCCTCGCCAGCTCCATGATCGAAACACAGGCATTTTCATCAGGCTTGAGTACCACGGTGTTTCCCGCAGCCAGAGCAGGTGCAATCTTGAACGCCGTCATCACCACGGGATCGTTCCAGGGAATGATCTGTCCGCAGACGCCCAACGGCACTCGCTTCGCGACCAGGTATCCCGATGCCAACTCGCGGCCGAAGCCATGGTGGGCCAACGAGATTGACGCGAAGTATCGCAGGTGCGAGATGGCGGCTCGATAGTCCTCTCGCATCTCCCTGATATGTCGCCCGGTATCCCTGCACTCGAGTTGGGCAAGTTCTTCGGCTCGATCCTCCACGAGCATGGCAAACTGCAAGATTTGTGCGGATCGTTCTTCTGTGGTCAGGTTCGCCCACGCCGGAAATGCCCGCCTGGCGGCTTCGACCGCATCATCGATCTCCGTGGGCCCGCACCGAGACAGTGTGGCGAGTAGAGCGCCGGAAGCGGCGTCACGCGCCTCGAATGTGGATGTGCCCATGGCTTGGAACGCTCCATTGATGAACGCACCGTATTCACGAACTGCTTGACCCTCCATGGGACCTCCTAGGTCGGTCAATCATTGACTTCAAAAGTGTACTGTACGTTTCGTACACTTGTCGATGATTGTTAGTACCCGCAGCTGAAAAGGGTTGGAAGAAAGGCCAGCTAGAGCAGTGTTCTGCTCGTGTTCTCAGGACCTGGCGGCAAGAACGCCGGCCGCCTGCTTCATTGCTTGTGAGACGTACCCGGTACCGATTTTGACGCCGCCCAGCCACTCGGTGAGTCGGGCCGCTTCGGCCTCCAGAGAGCGCCGCGCAGACGCTGACACGGGTTCGATGAGGCGCAGATGGACGACCCCGGCTTCGTCCTGGATCCAGCAGCCCACGACGCGGCCGTCGACCCATGCGCTGGTACCGGCGTTGCCGCGGGTGTCGAAGAGTTGGTTGCGGTGCGGTCCGAGATAGAAGTCGCGGCCCTTCCAGCCCATGATCGTCGGGTCGAGCACGGGCAGGAGCGTCACCCAAGGACCGGGATCCCCTACCTCCGCGACGTCGTTCGGCAGCAACCAGCCTGTGCCACCGCCGTCGAGTGTGACTGCAACGGCATCGAGTTCGGCGAGGGCAGCCCGGACGACCGTCTTCGTCGAGCCCAACCACCAGACGATGTCGTCTTCCGTCCCCGGCCCGAAGGTGTAGAGCCAGCGTCGGACTATTTCTCGGTATCCGTCTGCGGGTTCGACGTCAACGGATTCGAGAGCGACGGGGGCGTCGTCGAGCCAGTGCCGAGTAAGAGTCCACAGTGGGCGCGAGGTGGGGAAGCGTCCGGTGTTGGTGCCGCGCATGATGTCTGCGGTGGCCCCGAGGTGAGTGAGAACCCTGGGTGCCGACCAGATTTCACCTGCCGAACCCTCGACCTTCACATCGATCATCGGCACCGCCTGACGGACGTCGACTGCTGAAAGCCCTTCAGGCGCATCGGCCAGCAGTGACAGTACCTCGGAGCGTGCGCGATCGAGCCAGTCGTTGCCGTCGACGGCGAGTCCGGCTTTGACTACGTCCTTGGACATTCGAGCACGCTCGGTGTTGGCGACCCGGGCGGACGCACTCGACCACGCGGCCGGCAGCAAGTCTCGGGGAAAAGTGAAGAGTGTGCGGCGCATTGCCAATTGCTTCACGAGGCTTCGCTGCTCGTACAGGGCGCGGTCGACGTCGGCGGCGTCCAACGACCGAACCCTCGCCCAGCAGGACAGGTAGACCGTCGCCGACTCGGTGGCGTGAAGCACCGTCATGGCATTGGTCGCAGCTTCGGGAGAATCGACGAGGAATGCGGGAGCCAGCGCATGACGTATGCCCATGCGTGCACGGCGTTCGTCGTCGGAGACATGGCGCATCAGGACATCGTGCCACAGTCCAGGTGCGACGTATCGGCTAGTTGCGCGAGGGTTCGGTTGCGCCAGTAGTCGTCGTGTCGGAGATGGGTGATTGCACCGGGCGTGGTCGCGAAGGTTGCAAACCCTGCGGCTTCGACGGGGATCTGCAACCAGGCGGAGATGACGAATGTGTGTGCAAAGCCGTGTGTTACGACGATGTGGTCGTGGTCGAGGTCGGTCATCAATTCGTGAACGCATTCGCCGACCCTCGACGCGATTTCGCGGCGGGTCTCGGCACCGGCAACGGGGCCACGGTGATCGAGGCGGTTGTCGTCGGGAGCCGGGACCTGCCGCTGGGCCAGCCAGGAGTTCGGGCGCCCTTCTGCTTCTCCGAAGCTGATTTCGCGCAATCGAGAGTCTGTTGTCGCCGGAACTTCGAGTGTCCGGGCGATGATTGCGGATGTCTCAGAGCATCGTTCGAGGTCGGACGAGGTGATGCAGATCGGGCGCGAAGCTCCTGTGCGTCGACGCTTCATCTCTTCGGCGATCATTTCTGCATCACGCCGGCCGGCAGGCGTGAGAACCGAATTGTGCCAACCCCCGACCACATCCTGCGCGGTGTGTTCGGCATGAGGATGAGTGACGACGTAAAGATCCTGCACGAGTCCCCTTTGCTTACACCTTTTCCGGCAACAGTATTCCAGGATTGAGGATTCCACGTGGATCCCAGGACGATTTGATCAACTGCATTGCGGCGATATCGGCCTCAGTGCGCCCCAGCGATATCCACGGCGACTTCGCGCGACCAATCCCGTGCTCGGCGCTGATGCTTCCATGGTGGGCGGCGACGAGTCGGAACACCGTATCGGTCAGTTCGTGGGCGACCCTCGGCTCCGCATCCAGAAGGTTCACATGAATGTTTCCGTCGGCGAAGTGCCCGAACAGGATTGGTCGAACGAGGGGGAAACGATCGACCAACGTCTCTCGGAGGCTTTCGATGAACGTTCCCATCACGGACAGGGGGACGGAGATGTCGAGTTTGACCACCGGCGTCGTCGACGAAGCGCTGATGCTTTCGGTGTGGCTTTCCCGCAGGGTCCACGGCTTCCGCGCCGGACCAGGCTCTACAGTCGCGTCCTCGATGAGATCGGCAGAGTCGGAGAGAACCTCCAGGAGCGACTCTTCCGTCTCGCGCGGCGACGAAACCTCGATCAGTGTGTACATCGGTGAAGGGGTGCCGAACGGGCGACGTGCATCGGTGTGTGCACAAACGAGGGAGATGCCGTCGTCAGTCATGATCTCGGCGGCTTCGACGGTCAATCCGCTCTGACGCACGCGATTACACAAATGAAGCGCTTGATCGACGTCGCGCACACCGGCGAGCACAACCTGGGTGTCGGTCGCGGGGGTGACCAGCTTCATCAAGACCTTGGTGATGACGGCAAGAGTTCCCTCGCTGCCGGCGAGTAGCCCTGGAATGTCGTAGCCGACGTTGTCTTTGACGAGTGGCGTCCACCTGCTCAGGACGGAACCGTCGGCGAGTACTGCCTCGATGCCGAGGATCTGCGCCCGTGTATTTCCGTATCGGACCATGCGTGTTCCACCGGCATTGGTCGCGACGATGCCGCCGAGTGTCGCCGATTCCTTTGATGCCAAGTCGATTCCGAATCGAAGTCCGTGTGCAGAGGCAGCAAGGTCGGCGCGGGCAACGGTCACGCCGGCGCCGGCTGCGATTGTCCGGCCGATGGGATCGACGGATTCGATCGTCTCTAGACGTCTGGTGCTCAGCACCACGGACCCAGCCGAGGCGATTCCGCCCCCGACCAGTCCGGTGTTTCCGCCTTGAGGTGTGACGGGAACCCCCGCGTCGAAACAGGCTCGAAGCACCGCAGACACTTCGGAAGTGTTGCCCGGTCGAATGACCGTGATCGCGTCGCCGATCCAACGTCCCGTCCAGTCGCGTGTGTAGCCCTCGATCAGTTCGGGATCGGTGAGGACGTGCGCTTGGCCGACGATCTCCGCGAGGGCATCGAGAAGCCTCGCATCTGTTGCAGGTTCGCGTGGTTCCGTGAGTGTTCGGGGGTTCATGTGCAACCTTGTGATCGATCGGGTGACAATTCTTCGGAAGACAAGCGGTGGAACTTCCGTGAACTCGATCCTCCGACCTCAGGTGATGCCGTGTCCAAGACCAAGTAGTGACACGACCATCTGTTCTTCTTATAATCGCCGTATGAACCTGCAGCGCGCCCGTTATCTGATCGCTCTGTCGGATCACGGCAGCTTCACTCGCGCCGCAGCGAACGTCCACGTAGCGCAGTCGGCGCTCAGTCAGCAGATCAAGGTGCTCGAGCGCGAACTCGGGGTGCCGTTGGTGGATCGTCGTGGTCCACAGTTCACCTTCACCGACGCCGGCCGGGTAGCGGTACGAGAGGCGCGCTTTTTGCTCGGGTGTGCGGACCGGGCGGTCGAACGAATTCGGTTGGCCGCGCGTGGTGTGGATGGGGAACTGCGCATCGCGTACACCCGCTCGTGGGCAGGCGGCGCAGTCGCGGATCTGGTCAGCACCTATCGAAAGCTGTACCCGGGCGTGGAGGTCGTCGTCCATCGTGGCACTTCAGCGCAGACAGTTGATCTCGTCCGAAGCGGAGCGGTAGACATCGCGGTTGTGCGCCCGCCACTCGATGACGGTGATCGCGAACTTCCCCTGATTGTCCTCGATTCGGAACCGATACTGGTTGCGGTTCCTGTAGACCATCCATTCGGGGGCCGAGCGACACTCGAACTCGGAGATCTGATGGACGTCCCCGTTGTGTTCTGGCCCGAGGAGAATGCACCTGGAATGTATTCCCATACGCTCGAACAACTTTGGCCGAACAGCACTCCGGATATCGTTCGCTTCGAAGCTGACGACGAGCAGGTCCTCCACGCCGTCGCGGATGGGGTGGGTATTGCGCCGATCCCCCAGGGCAGGGCACGGATGCTCCGGATCCCAGGGATACATCTATGTGAGATCGCCGGTGAGCAACCAACTCTCGACGTTGCAGTGACCTACCGCCCGGATAATCCGAATCCGGCGCTTGCGCCGTTTGTGGCGCTCGCTGAACGTGAAAGATCGTCAACGACTGCGTAGCGCATGAGATGCGGGGTGGGCGTTATCCGCTATCGAGGACCAGCATCATGGCCGTTGCGCGTGCTCGGTTCTCGAGGGTGTCGACGTGGAATCCGACGTGCTGGGACAGCTTCGACAATCGGTGCGCGACGCTGCTGTGATGAAGATGCATGGCATCGGCTGCGGCCCTCAATGTTCCGGATCGCAGATACGTCCTCAAGGTTTCCAGCAGTTCGAATCCCTGCTTGGTACTGCCGATCTCCTTGGCGAGAACTAGATCCGGAATTTTAGAGTGATCAATCCGCGCTCCCGGTGCCAGGAGGTTGAGGGCGCCGAGATCGTCCGCGTTCACGATCGGTGTTGTCGCTGACGCCTGTGTGCGAGCGAATCGTGCAGTGGCGACAACGGTATGCACCTCGGAAGCGGCTGCGGCCAAGGATATTCCGGCGCGGACGGAGGATGAGAGCGCTGCCTCGGACAGCTCGGGTGTCGGTGCGAACGAACCCGCCACGAGATTCAGATACTCGCCATCAGCTTCTATCCCAGCGGCTTTGCCAGGTGTGCAATCTTGCGAAATAACAAGGCGTGCACTGCTGGCAGCTGTGTCTGAGACTGCCTTGGTTGCCACTACACGGACTGGTGTATGGGGTTCGATACCGAGACCGGCACACGAGGTGAGCACCGCGAGCTCATCCATCGGGAACAACAAATTTCGACTGTGCTCGGCCACGGTAGGTAACCGTCGTGGTTGCAGGATTATCGCGGCGGTCAAGGCCATCCGGTCCACCAGCATTTCGTCGAGCGGCAAGCTCGTCCCGGCTCGCTCGATCCATACCGTCCCGAGAACGTCATCGTCTACAGCGATGTCTCTGGCCATACTCGGTGGGAGCTGAGGTTCGGGTGACCATCGGCCGCGCGGGTCACAACGGCGCAAGTTCTTCTTGCTGCGACCGTGTTCCACGATCTCGATACCCGCAACACAATCCGCCAACTGTGCGCTTGCGCGCAGCAGGGACGCCGTGTCGGCGCCGTGACGTACGAGGGAGTCGAAGTAGTCGATCACACGTACCAGGCCTGCCGAGTCTGCGTCGAGCTCGGCAAGCCGGTACATCAGTCCTTGCATCTTGCAACGCTACGAGACCGGTGACAGCGAATGCAACCCTTTCCGGAGCGCAGTGAGGGCTTCGGCGGCACCCCTTTCGCTGACCGCTGCGGTCGCGATAAATCCCGACCCGTGGAAGGTTCCGGGGAACGAGTGCAATTCCACGCTGACTCCCGCTTGCAGCAGCCGAAGGGCGTATTCGATTCCTTCGTCGCGGAGCGGGTCGAGTTCCATGGCGGAGAGGTAGGTCGGCGGCAGACCTGTGAGGTCGGTGGCCCGGGACGGTGCAGCGTAAATAGAAACGTCAGGATCTTCGGGGCCTGAATACGACTCGCCGAGGTAGTAGTTCCACGACAGGATGGCCTTGGGGCGGGTCCATCCTGGTGTGTCGACGAAGTTCGTCATCGAGACCGTTTCCAGGCGGTCGTCGAGAGCAGGGACTTCGAGGAATTGGAATGCCACGGGTACAACGCCCTCGTCGCGGGCTTTCAGTGCCGTGCCTGCGGCAAGTCCGCCCCCCGCGCTCTGGCCTCCGACTGCTATGCGGTTGGGATCTACACCTAGTTCCTCGGCGTGGGAGTGGATGTAGAGGAGGGCGGCGTAGCAGTCGTCGAGGGGGCCGGGGAAAGGCGTCTCAGGAGCGAGGCGGTACTCCACGCTGGCAACTGCGAATCCGAGTTCGCGTGCCACCTGGATGCAGAAAGGGTCACTGGATTCTGCTGTGCCGACTGCAAATCCGCCGCCGTGGATCCAGAGAAGGACAGGGGCAGGGCCGGCGGCGTTATCCGGAGTGAAGAAGCGAATCGGGACCTCCGGATCGCTGCCTCGACCAGGCGCGGATAGTTCGTGAAGCACGACTCCGTCGAACGACCGGTCGGCCAACATGGTGCGGATCAGCCCGTCGAACATGGTCCGAGCGCTAAGGACGTCCGTGAAGTCGATATTCGGCAACATGGAGATTGCTGCGGCGAGCTCGGGGTCGATAGTGGGAAATGTTGTCATGCACCCATCATCGAGCTTGCATGGGCTCGCGGCACCGGTGGTTTGTAGGAAATTGGGGAGTCTCTGTCCGACACCCGTCGGATCTCCCTAGGATGGCGCCGGTGGACAGAGTACATCTCGGGGTGGGTTCGAGCGATTCGGAAGTTGGAGCCAGGATCGGTGGACGCCCGCCGCAGGTTTTCGCTGCTCAGCCGATTTTGCAGACGCATGATTATCTCTTGACGCTCGGGGCACACACGGCGCGGTGGCTCGGTGAGCGAGAGCTTTCGGTTTTCATCCGTCGAGGTTTCACCATCGGCGACGACGACCTCGAATACCCGAACATCGGGGTCCGGGCTGTGTTGCACCCACCGTCATCGCGAAGTGCGGAATCGTCGGGCGCCCACGAGGGCCTGGGCAGCGCGGCGTTGATCAGGATTCCTCCGGACGACGACGTGATGCCGTTGGTGCGGATAGCTCCGCAACCGGTGCTCATCCAGAACGAACCGTCCTACGCCACTGCCGTCGAGGCGGACGGACACAGGTTCCTGTTCCAGATCAATGAGGAGGGGTGGCCGGTAGTCGACGAGTCCCACCCCGAGTTCGTAGAGGAGTACCTATTCGGTTACGGGTCGGCGTATTTCTACGGGAGCACTGACGCGACTGGGCTCGCACGTGAAGTTGTGCCGGGATTTCTCGACTTCTGACCGGCCCGACGGCTCGTCTGCCGATACCGTGGGCAGCGTATCTCGACCGGCGGTTATGTCCTCGGAAAATTAGTTTCGGAAGTTTGTCGATCGGTGAGTGTGCCGTTCGACGTGTAGGCAGAGGGGCCGAACGGAACGGCCCACAAACGAAGGAGATTCCCATGAAGTACATGCTGATCATGCGTTCCACCGACGAGGCCATCGAAGCATCCAAGGACATGGACTTCGACGAGATCATCGCTGCGATGGGGCAGTACAACGAGTCCCTGATCAAGGCAGGTGTCTTGCTGGCCGGTGAGGGACTGGCCATGGAGGAGGGATTCATCGTCGACTTCGAATCCGATCCTCCGCTGGTTTCCGACGGCCCGTACGGGGAGACGAAGGAGTTGTTCTCGGGATTCTGGATCATTCAGACCTCGACCAAGGACGAAGCATTGGAGTGGGCAAAGCGCTGCCCGTTGGGGCCGGGAAGCAAGCTCGAAGTGCGTCGGGTGAGTGAGATGTCGGACTTCGATCAGGACAACGAGTACATCCAGAAAGAGGCCGGCTGGCGCGAAGAACTCGGTACCGATCGCCCGGTCGCAGGCTGAACCATGACCGACGAGGCGGTGCGAGAGGAAACGAGAAAGGCTGTCGACGCGGTTTGGCGAATCGAATCCGCGAAGATCGTCGCCACGTTGACTCGCACCGTCGGAGATCTCGATCTTGCCGAGGACCTGGCCGCGCAGGCTCTGCTCGAAGCCGTCGAGCAGTGGCCTGCCACCGGGGTTCCGCGAAATCCCGCTGCCTGGCTGACATCTGTTGCGACACGACAAGCAATTGACGGGTGGCGACGACGTGAGAGGTTGGACGAGCGCTACGCCCACTTTGCGCGCGAACTCGAAAACGACGCTTCGCACTTCGACGACGTCAGCTGGGATCCAGATCGCATCGACGACGACGTCCTTCGGCTGATGTTCATCGCCTGCCACCCCGTGTTGAATCGAAAAGCGCAGGTAGCCTTGACTCTTCGGGTGGTGGGTGGGTTGACCACGGACGAGATCGCCAAAGCGTTCCTGACGCCGACAGCGACGGTGCAGCAGCGAATCGTGCGCGCGAAGAAGACATTGACTGCTTCGAAAGCGGTATTCGAAGTTCCAGGGCGAGAAGAGTTTTCGAAACGGTTGGGCGCCGTACTCGGAGTGCTGTACCTGGTGTTCAACGAAGGCTATGCAGCCAGTTCAGGGGACGAGTGGATGCGTGCGGATCTGAGTGCAGAAGCGCTGCGGCTCGCGCGGATACTGGCCGAGCTGGTGCCGGGGGAATCCGAGGTGCACGGCCTCGTCGCGTTGATGGAGCTGACGGCTTCACGATTCGGTGCCAGGACTACCTCGACGGGTGAGCCCATTCTGCTGGCCGACCAAGACCGGACTCGGTGGGACCGCCTACAGATCTCACGGGGACTTGCGGCGCTGGAACGGGCTGACGCCGTCGGGCGTGGACGCGGCCCGTACGGCTTGCAGGCCGCAATCGCCGAATGCCACGCGCGAGCAGCAACTTTCGAGGACACCGATTGGAAGAAGATCGTCATCCTCTACGAGGCTTTGGCGCAACTGGCACCCTCACCTGTGGTCGACCTCAATCATGCGGCGGCGGTATCGATGGCCTACGGTCCGGCCCCGGCGCTCGAATTCGTCGACAAGCTTGTCGCTTCAGGTGAGTTAGCCGGTTACCACCTGCTTCCGAGCGTTCGAGGCGAGTTGCTCAGTCAGCTCGGCCGATCCGAGGAGGCTAGGACCGAACTCCTCGAAGCCGCTCGGCTGGCCGGGAACGAGCGTGAGCGTGCAGTGCTGGTCGCGAAGGCGGATGCACTACTCCCGGATCTGCGATGAGTGGTCACGCCTGCGACGGATCGTCGTCAGGAACCATGGGCGGCATTCCTACTCCATAAGGATCGAGCATGTCCGCGACGCGTCGACCCCACCGTTCATGCGCGGACTGACGAGTCATTCCGGCCGCCCGGCCTATGGTTGTCCACGTTGCGCCGAATCTACGCAGGCTCATGACGCTTGCCGTCGAATCGATACCCGCTGCGAGCTGAATCCGGAAACAGGCCAACTGCCACGCCATCTGACGCTGCGCCGGGATATCGGTGTCCTGTTCCGCCTCCCACTCAGGGCTGCCAGGTAAAGGGTCCGTTCCGACAATCTTGTCTGCCTGAGTGCCGGCCTCGGTGATAGCGGCGTTGACCGTAGCGATCGCGGCGGTCTCGACCTTCGCAGTCAGGGCGCGTTCGATCAGGTCTTCCATGAGAAGTTCTCCTTTCGTCA
This sequence comes from Rhodococcus sp. IC4_135, assembly GCF_011602025.1. NCBI lineage: Bacteria > Bacillati > Actinomycetota > Actinomycetes > Mycobacteriales > Nocardiaceae > Rhodococcus > Rhodococcus sp. IC4_135. The sequence goes on along the minus strand of NZ_JAAOLG010000003.1, from coordinate 236,583 downwards.
GGACTAGCCTGACAGGCCCTCTCGAAATTTGTCAAGAACTCCCTGACGGATTCGTAGTTTGATTAATGCACGATCTATTTGTGTACTATCTAAATAGTCTCCGGTTCTGTTGACCGACGTCGAAGGGGTTGCTGATGAAGATCGTGGTTTTGTCATTCCTGATGGCGCTGACCTTGATGACGATCGGGATCATCGCGGCACGCAACCGCAGTACTCGACCTGCGGTGACTGGGGTCGTTACCGCTGCGTCGACGGTTCTCGCGGCCGCCTGGACTCTTTTTGCCGTGGCATTCGTATTGGCTTGATCGAGCTGCCGTGTCAGTGCGTCAGTGGTGGTGGTGAAGGAACTACGCAGCAGGTCAGATGCGTTTTGTGTGGGGCACGATGCCGCATACTCTGGCAGGCGTGGCAATCGCTGAAACGGACAGAAACTATGGCGGAAGGTCGGTCGCGGCTCGCAAGGCCGAACGCCGTTCCCTCTTCTTGAATGCTGCTCTCAGCGTGTTCGCAGACAAGGGGTATGCCGGAAGCTCGGTGGCAGACATTTGTGCGTCCGCGAGTCTGGCCAGAAGGCAGTTCTACGACGAGTTCGGCAGTCGCGAGGATCTACTCCTCGCGCTGTATGACCAGATTCAACTCGACGCCAGAATTGCAATGGTCGACGCACTCGATGCGGAGCCTTCGGTCAATCTCCGTGACAAGGCGGCAACGGCCATGGCCGCCTTCGTCGAGTCGGTCGGAAGTGACCCACGACGCGCACACGTTGCCTTCATCGACGTCGTAGGTGTCAGTCCTCGCGTGGAAAAGCATCGCGTGGACCAACGTTCGGTCTGGGCAACGTTTTTCGAATCGATCATCAAAGGGATTGTGGGCGACGATTACGAACCGCCGGGTGGTTACCGATGGGCGTCCACCGCCTTCATCGGCGCGCTTACCGCGCTGGTGCATCAGTGGAGCACTACGGAGCCTCGTCCTCCTGTGTCGGTACTGGTCGATCTGATGACGGTGCTCTTGAATGCGTTGATTGACGACGCACCCCTTCGTGCCGGCGAATAGGTCGCGAACACCAGGGGATTGTAATCCAGCCCACAAGGCTCTACTCTCGTCCTCACTATGTTAGACACTCGCATCTAACTTGTGTGCTCGTGACGAGAACTGCGGCAACACAAGGCAATCTGTGCTTTTCCGGGGAGGAATTGGTATGGGACGACGCTGGACAACTGACCGACAACGCGGGGGCTTGGCTATTGCCGTGATTGCAGTAATCGGGCAGATCGGACTTTCGGCACCTGCCTCAGCGGCGCCGGACGAAGGTGTTCCCACCCAAGTTCAGGTCCAGCCTGCCCTGCCGCCTGCGGTTGCACCGCCATTGCCTGAACTGGACCAGGCCTTCTATGAACCGCCTGTCGGGGTCGTCGAAGCCAGGGAGCCGGGTGAGATCATTGCCGCCCGTGCGGTGAATCTCGGTACTCTCAATCTGATTCCGGCCAACGTGGATGCGTGGCAGATCTCGTATCGATCCAATAATGCTGCAGGTGAAGCGATTCCAGCTGTAACCACAGTGATCAAGCCACGCGGCGACACGCGCGATGGAGGGCCGCGTCCGCTGCTGTCCTTTCAGATGGCAGAGGATTCACTCGGAAGCTACTGCGCACCTTCGTATGTCATGCAGCAAGGCGCGTTGCCGTGGCTGGTGACGGGCGCTGCGACCGGTGGGACTCAGTTCCTCGAAGTGCAGGCAGCGCTGGCGCAGGGCTGGGCATTGTCGGTCCCCGATCATCAGGGACCCAATTCTTCCTTCGCCTCCGGCCCCGTAGCGGCCCGGATCACGCTCGACGGTATTCGTGCCGCTGAGAACTTCGAACCCATGGAGTTGCAAGGGCGGTCAACTCGCGTAGGGCTGCTCGGATACTCGGGTGGATCGATTCCTACCGGTCACGCAGCTGAAATACGGCAGGCGTACGCGCCGGAACTGAACATCGTCGGAGTCGCCGAAGGTGGTGTTGCCGCGGATCTCGGCGCTTTGCTCGACAATGCCAACAACGCTCTAGGGGCCGGGATCGTCGCTGCCGGTGTCATCGGAGTGAGCCGAGAGGATTCGGAACTTGCCGGCTTCATCGATCAGCACATAAACCCCGCCGGCCGAGCGCTTTTCGCTGCCAAGGACAACCTGTGCATGCTCTGGACGTCGGCTGCAGTGCCCTTCCTCAACATCAAAGGTTTCCTCGATGTCCCGGGAGATCCCGTCCAACACCCCACGGTGAGAGCCGCGCTCTCCCGAGCTGCCATGGGCAAGTCGGTTCCTGATGTGCCGATGTACATCTATCAGTCGAATCCCGACTGGTTGGTGCCTGTGGGCCCGGTGAACAAGCTTGTCGACACCTATTGCCAAGATCCTTCTGCGAGTGTCGTTTACACCAGAGACCACTTCAGTGAGCACGTCAGCATGGAAGTCGTCGCATTGCCGAGTGCTCTACTGTGGCTTCGTGATCGGTTCGCTGGTGTCCCTGCCCAACAGGGATGCAGCACCTTCGACGCTGGATCTATGGCGCTTGATCAGAGGACCTGGCCAGTCTGGGTGGATGCGGTTGGTGAACTCGTCGCAGGCCTGTTCGGCAAGCCGATCGGGACCTAGTGGGTGACGTGATTCTGCGGTGGTGAGGAATTCTCACAAGGACTGCGTGTTGCACTGACTGGACGTTGTTTCATTGATCGGGCCTTGACGATGGTGTCTTGTCACCACTGGGTTCCTGTTACCGACGAAAGGTTGCGCGATGACAAAGCTGTTGTTTGCGGTCACTTCTGCAGATCACTGGACGCTGAAGGACGGAACACCCCACCCGACCGGGTACTGGGCGGAAGAGCTGGTCGAGGCGCATCGCGTTTTCGTCGACGCCGGCTACGACATCGTGATCGCGACGCCTGGCGGTAAAGCTCCCGTTGTGGACGAGGGAAGCCTGGCGCCCGAGGTGAACGGCGGGCAAGAAGGTGCCGACCGTTTGCGCAAGTACATCGCCGATCTGCAGCCGGTGCTCGATTCGCCGGAGATTCTGGAGAACGCCGATGCCGCCGATTACGACGTGGTCTTTGTACCGGGTGGACATGGACCGATGGAGGATCTTGCGGTGTCGGCATCCTTCGGTGAGCTTCTCGTGAACTTCTTGGACGCGGACAAGGTGGTCTCGGCGGTCTGTCACGCGCCGGCGGCACTCCTGCCGGCCCAGAGATCCGATGGAAGCTGGCTGTTCGACGGCTATCAGCTGACCGCGTTCACCAACGAAGAGGAGACGCAGGCTGGTCTGGCGGACAAGGCTCCGTGGCTGCTCGAAACTCGACTACGCGAATTGGGCGGCAAATTTTCGAAGGCTGAGGCGTGGTCGCCTTATGTCGTGGTGGACCGCAAGCTCTACACCGGCCAGAATCCGGCTTCGTCAAGGCCACTCGCCGAGCGGATTGTCGCCGACTTGGGCTGAGCATGACTTTTGGCACCGCATCGGAGGATCTCTTCGATGCGGTGCTCGGCTATGTTCTGTTGTGCCCGAACTCTTCTCAGGTTGTGAAGGTGGTGTTCGCCGGCCGCGGGTGCCGCTGCGGGTCGATCGAGGGCGGCGGGATGAACCACGGTTTGTTGTCGACCCCGATCCGGATCTCCCATTTGCCGACGAACCCGGATTTGCGGTGCATCAACCGATGATGCGAACGGCACAGCAAGACCAGGTTGTTCATCACCGTCGGGCCGCCGTTGGCCCAGTGCCGAATATGGTGCGCATCCGTCCATGCCGGCACGCATGTGCATCCGGGGAACGCGCAGCCTTTGTCTCTCGCGATCAATGCCACTCTCTGTTCGGCGGTGACCAACCGTTTCCCGGGTTTCACATCCAACGGCGCCCCGTGATCATCGAGCAAGACGGTCGAGAGGAAGCAGTCGCACCCGAGAAGCCTGGTCTGCGATACCGAGAGTGGTCCCAGCCAGGGCATGTGCCCTACATCGAGATCCGACACAGACCCACCATCGGTGGGTGTCGTGGCGCAGTCCCGGTGCTCGGCTAGATCCCGGGCGTTGATGTGTACGTTCACGTGCGGCCGTTGCCCACCATCCATTCCGGTGTTGGCGCAGTCCAGGTAGCGGCGGATCAGTTCGGTGAACCCGTCCGCAGTCCGCTTCGCCGCCGAACGAGCATCCGGCGTCCCATCCGGTGCCGGGGTGGGCATCGTCAGATTCGACAGGGCGGACAACAACATTTCGCCGGTGAGGGCATCGAAATCCCCACGCACCACCACCCGACCATTCAACGTCGAGGCGATCCGGAGTTCGTTGCGGTCGATATCTTCGGCGGGCGGAATCTCATCGGATTCGAAGATTCGCTCCAACGTCGCGATGACGTTCCGCACCTTCGTGGTCGTGGCCTCCACACCGGACGCGGCAGCCAACAACAAGTCGATGCACTTCGGTAGCGCTTCGTCCGGCATTCCCTTCGGCGGCGACTCACAAAACGCCACGATCAAAACAGCATGATCGAACGAACAATCCCCGCAATCGAACCGGGCTGCCACTGCCGGAAACGGCCGCAACGCCGCACCGAGAGCGGCGATCTTCTTCCCGTCCCGAACCTGCAGCATTGTGTTCGCCGCCAACCAGGAACCCGCGCCGCGGCTGGCGATCACCTGATCATCCGGGCGCAACGACAACTCGTCGACCACCGCCACCCGCACAGCCTCGAGACGCAGAATCTCCGCGCTCGCCGACACCGCAGCAGCACGTAACTCAGCAGCCGTCAACTGCCACAGACGTCCGCGTAACCCCACCGCAGAACCCGACACCACGTCCGACAGATAGACACTCATTGAATCCCCCGATCCCCTACCCAAAGCATACTCGAACACGCGTTCGAGTCAAGGGGAATTATCTGAGGGCGCGAATCAGTAGGGTGGGGTCCGCGACTACGAACAGATGACCGCCCCCGCTGACTTCTTCGAAGCGTGAGTGGGAGATCAAAGAGTGTGCCCAGCGGGCTACTTCGATGGGTACGTTTCCGTCTTCGGTTCCGTGTAGGAAAACCGTTGGTACCGAGATGGATTGAAACAATCCTGGCATCTCGTGGCGATACCGAGCCAAGTCGACAACCGCAGCTGACCCGCCCTGCGCGATCCCTTCGGATGAATCCAATTGGAGAGCGGGACGATGCGACTCGTCGGTCATGACGGCTTGATCGGCGGCCGGCCAGATCGAGACGGAGTCGCTGCGTAGCTTGGAGAACACTCCGGTTCCCGCGAGCATTGCGCCGGCCATGCGGGGAGCCCAGTTGGCGGCAAAATACAGCGCGGATACCAGTTTTATTCTGCGTCGCAAAGTATCTCGCGGCGCCCCGGGGATCATGGCGCACGCCAGCACCAGTTTCGAGACTCGTTCGGGAACGGCTGCAGCGACTGCGAGCGCGTAACCGCCGCCTCCGGAGAAACCCATCAGTGTGGCCGAGTCCACCTCGAGGTGATCGATCAGGGTGACGTAGTCGTCGTCCCAGGAATGAAATCCCTTGTCCGTGTAAGGATCCGTGCGTCCGAAGCCGGGTCGATCAGGGACTATCAGCCGTATGCCTGCCGTCGCAGCCGCGTTGTGGAGTGAGAGCCCCTCGTATCGGCTGCCAGGTGATCCGTGGGCCACGACTACCGGGTGGCCAGTCGGATCGCCGTACTCACAGAATGCGATACGACGCCCCGAGGCGTCGCGAATTTCGGTTGTGGTCACGCTGCTCGTCATGGTGTGTTTCCTTGCTGCGCGATCGACGCCACACCGTCCAAGATGAGGGCGACTCCGAACTCGAACCTTCGGGTGGGATCGTGATGAAGCGCGAACACCGATGCCTCGCGTCGATCGGCCGGTGCACTGTCGAAAGCGCCGCGTCCCAATTGAATTGCGACGTGTCCGGTGACGAAATCGTGTAGCGCGCCGTACGCGTACGTGGCCTGTTCGTCCTCGAGGCCGACCAAGGAAAGGGCGTTCACTACTCGGTGGGCAGTATCGTCGGCCCCGGGTGCTTCCAGTGATGCCTGCCGATGGGCTTCCAAGACCAGGGGATGGCGCATCAGGAGATCGTGGAGGCCGTAGGCGAACGTGCGGGCAACCCCGCGCCAGTCGGTCGGCCAGTCGATTGACGAGACGGCTTCGCCTACGAGAGTCGAGATCAGATCTCGCCTCAAGGCGTCGATGCCACCGGTTGTGCGGTGGACGGACATCGGCGATATGCCGAGTCGTTCGGCGAGCACTCGAAATGACACCGCATCCAGGCCGTCCGTATCGGCGATCTCTGCCGCGGCATCGAGAATCTGTCTGTGACTCAATGCTTTTGGTCGACCGGCCCTTGCAGAGCTGGCGGATTCGGATACCATGCTGACAACAATAGCGATACGCGTATCGAAATTACAAGTGTCTATTGACCTACAAGGAGCGCTGCCCGATGACTGATCTCCACCAACTGTCCGCCGTCGAACTTGCCGGTGTGATCGCCGCCAAGCAGGTCTCGATTCCCGAAGTCACCAGGTACTTCGTCGACCGTGCGACCACTTCCGACGACGTCGGTGCTTTCACGACGATCGCCGGGGAGCACGCAGTCGCCCTCGCCGAACAAGCACAGCGCAGGTTGGACGAGCGGGACGCCGGGCCCCTTCCGCGCCTGTTCGGCGTTCCGACGGCAATCAAAGACCTTGACGCTACTCGCGGCATTCGCACGACCTTCGGATCGGCGCTCTTTCGCGACTTCGTGCCGGACGCTGACGACGAGATCGTCGAGGCGATCCGAGAAGGTGGACTGATCGACATCGGTAAGACGACGGTGCCCGAGTTCGGGGCAGCCTGTTACACCGAGCCGGAAGTTGCTCCGCCTGCCCGCAGTCCGTTCGATCGCACACGAAGTGCTGCCGGCAGCAGTGGTGGCGCCGCAGCCGCCGTCGGAGCTGGTCTGGTTCCGTTTGCGCAGGGAAGCGACACGGCGGGGTCGTTGCGTTCTCCGGCGAGTACGTGCGGAGTGGTTGGCCTCAAGCCGAGCCGCGGTTTGATCACGATGGGCGTGGCGGGGCATGACAACTTCGGATTTGCGAGCAAAGGGCCGATCGCCCGGACGGTTCGCGATACCGCTGCGCTGCTGGACGTTCTGGCGACGCGACCTGGCGCCGGAACTATCCACCCGGCGCGGCCGAAGTCGTTCGAAGAGTTCGTCGTACAGGCTGGGGGAGTGCGCGCTCGGCCCTTGACTGTCGCTCTAGCGCATGGATCGGTCTCCGGCGGAGTCGTGGATCCGCAACTCTCGGACGCTGTATCGAAGGTCGGCAGTGTTTTGGAGAGCTTGGGGCACAACGTGTTCGAGCGACCTCAAGCCCGCGATGATGTTTTCGTCGATGCGTTCGTCAAGATGTTCTCGTCCTTGGCCGGCACCAAGCCGATCCCGGAGGAGTACGAGCACCTTCTCCGTCCGATAGTGCAGCACTTGCGAGTTCAAGCAAGCGGGGTGCCGTCGGGCGATCTGGCCGCGGCAATCGGAATTGTTCAAGCCTGGGCGCGGCGATGGAGCCTCGACTACGCCGACGCCGACCTTGTAGTCACCCCGACGGTGACGAAGCCTCCGCTCGCGATCGGGGAGTTGCGCAACGACGAAGATCCCGCGACCGAATTGATCGACATGGTTGCATTCACCGGAAACACCGTCGTCGCCAATGCAACCGGTTTCCCGTCGATCAGTCTGCCACTCGGTTGGACGGAAGACGGCGTTCCGCTCGGTGTGATGATTTCGGCGAAGTGGGGTTGCGACGCGGAATTGCTCTCTGCTGCTGCAATGCTCGAGGCCGAGATGCCGTGGAAGGATCGGTACCGATTCGACCGCGCAACCGTGCTCTAGTTCGGGAGCGGTACCCGGTCGCTCGCCGATGCGAACCCCAACCACGTGTGGCGGTTGCCCCACCAGCACCACCCGACCTTCGGGGCGTTGCGGTTGTCTTTGCCGTCGCGACCGGTTCCGTTGCTGATCCACACGGCGGGAGTCCTGGTGTCGAAAGATCCATCGGGCTTGCGCAATCGGGAGCCGATGGTCATGAAGCACTTTCCGCGTTCGAGGACGTCGGGGCGCTGCAGCAACCAGTGGATGCCTTCGGTGAGTGTCAGCGGCGTCCGGTCCGCCTCGACGATTGCAGGCAGTGCTTCGTCCGGGCTCCAATTGGCCAGGTGATCCCCGCGGTCGACTTCACCGAGCAGATACATCGCGGTGTCAGGTAACGCGGCCGGCTCGGTAGGAGCGAACAGATCGACGTCGGCCATGTCGACGACGATGAAGCCCCGCTTGTTCTTGTGTTCGAGCAGTGAAGCCAAAACAGAAGCTGGAGCGAGTCTTTCGTGCACGGTAAGCAGTCCCACATCGGCCTGTCCGGCTGCGGCGGCTGCCCTGACGTCGCCCGCAGAAAGTCCGGCCATCTCGTGTACCCCGAGTTCGATCAATCGCTCGGCCTGCTGATCGATGGGCGGGAGGTCGAAGTGCATACCTGCGATCCTACCGATCGTGAGCAGGCCGATCGGTGGGATCGGCGGTGAGGGAAGTCGGCCACGTGACGCCCAACGCGCGCATGATGAACGGGACGGTGGTTGCCACGACGCTGTCCACTCGGTCACCGGCCATGAGCATCGGCCGTCGGCTCTCCACGCAGGCGAGGATGAGTTGCGCCGTAGCGCCGGCGTCCGAATCGACAAAAGTGCCAGCGTCGATACCTTCCTGGACGAGTTGTTCGACCAGATCAGACAGGGGGACAATATGTTCGAGGAAGTTTTCGCGATCCTGCGCTGACAACAATTCGGCCAAAGCGATTCCCGTGAATCGCTGCAGTGAGAACTCGACGAGTGTCAGTTTGACGAGGATCTCGATTCGGTCGACAGGATTCTCGCGATCCGCGAGTTCACGCTCGGCCAGGAGCAGGAATCTATCCATCTCGCGGGTGGACCACGCAAGCAGTAATGCAGATTTGTCGGGGAAGTAGTTGTACACCGCTGTCCGCGAGACGCCGGCTGCCTGAGCCACGGTCTGCAGCTTCACGTTCTGCCAGCCCTGCTCGTGAAGTTCGTGAATGAACGCGTCCAACATGGCTTCTCGGGTAGCAATCTTGTGCTCCGCAGTTGTCGCGCCACCGGTCAGCTTCGGCATGGTCGTTCCTCCTGTGTCTGATTCACGGTCACGGGGAGGTCGAACAGATCCGCAACAAGGCGTGGATCACCCTGCCACATCGAGACGGGTACGAGCATCATCTGCTGCGCGATCGAGCGCACGGATCGACAGACCTCTTGCTCTTCGGCGGCGGTGAGGGTCGTGCGTTTGCGCAATCGCTCCATCTCCGCGGCAGTCAGATCAGTGATCCATTCTTCGGCCGCAAGCGCGAGGGGTGAATCCGGTGTCACGGCCGATCCAACTCGGCACTGGAGAACCGCGAAGTCATCACCGACAGCATGATGACGCCGACGACCGCGACGGCGTGTGCCGCCGCCAGCCAGAGCGACTCGGGTGCATGTTTGTGGAGAGTCGGCGCCATCAGCATGGCCATGAGGAGGGCGAGACCCGACAACATCGCGGGGCCGTTGGGTCGGCCGACAAGCAGGCTGACCAGAAGAACGAGCGCCACGACACTGCACACCACGTCCACCGTCGGGTAGGTGGCCGGCGCGACTCCGCGGACGGTGTCGGTGAAGTTCAGCCCGGTCGACACCAATTGTGCGAGGCCAGTCGCGCCGGCCAGCCAGGCCATCCATCGCAGCCCGTGAAGACCGGCTTTCCGCGCCAAGGTCAGAGGCTCCTCTGAGGATCCCCATGCTGCGGACGTCGGTGTTGTCACGGGCCTTCTCCTTTTTATGACGAGGTGTCGTCATAAAGTATCAGCGCATGAAAAGTGGGTTTCCTTCCGGTAGGTGACTGGCCTGCGTCGAAGGGATAGCGTCGAAGTACCGGCCGAAATGACAATCGCGGGGAGGTGGTTCGATGACGACCCCTGCCCACACGGATCGGCCCTCGTCGAAACAGAGTTGGTTGGCACGTGCGGCATTTGCGGCGCTGGTTCTTGCAGTCGTGGTGCTCCTGATTTTCGCCGGACTGAAGACCTTGACCATGCTGATCCTGGGGATCGGTGGGGTGGTCGTGTGCGTCGTAGCGGTGTACTGGTTTCTGACCACCCGCGGATTTCTCCGCTGGATCTCGTTGGCCGTGGCGGTTCTGACACCGATCGTGGTGCTCGCCTTCCTGGTCCGCGAACGACTCCTGTGGGTGGTGCTGCTCTCGATCGGGTTGTTCGTCATAGCCGGTATCTGCGCTCGCACCGCTTTGGAGGGGGAGGAGAAGGAACTGCCGGTAGTCGAGCGACCGGCGCCGCCGCCCGTCAAGCCTTTCTTCGTGATGAACCCGAACTCCGGCGGTGGCAAGGTCGAGAAGTTCGACTTGAAACGCAAGGCCGAGGAACGGGGAGCCGCGGTCGCACTGCTCGAGGGGCCGGAGAAGATCGACGTGACGGCCCTGGCCAGGCAAGCGGTCGCGGACGGCGCCGACCTACTCGGTGTTGCCGGTGGCGACGGAACTCAGGGGTTGGTTGCCGCTGTTGCGGCCGAACACGACCTGCCCTTCCTGGTCGTCAGCGCCGGGACGCGCAATCATTTCGCCGCGGATCTGGGTCTCGACCTCGACGATCCGTCACGGTGCCTCGACGCTCTTGTCGACGGCGTCGAGGTCACCGTGGATCTGGGAAATGTCGGTGGTCGAACCTTCGTCAACAACGCATCGTTCGGGGCATACGCCGAAGTTGTCCAGAGTCCGGAGTACCGCGACGCCAAGACCAGCACCTTTCTGCAGAAACTCCCGGATCTGCTCGCCGGACGTGCGGGAGCGGTGCTGACCGCGCGCTCCGCAAGCCTGTCTGCCGTGGGCCCACAGGCTGTGCTGGTCAGCAACGGACCGTACGAGATGAACGACCTGGCGGGGCTCGGCCATCGGCCGCGATTGGACCGGGGCACTCTCGGCATCGTCGCGATCTCCGTCGGCAGCGCCCGCCAGGCCGTCGGGTTGCTCCATCGGGCACATCAACACGGTCTGGCTCAGGGCACCGGATTCGAGGTGATCGTCGACGCCGACACCGACGAAATTCCGGTCGGCGTCGACGGCGAAGCTCTGGTGATGCGCACCCCGGTTCGGTGCACGGTCAGCCCGCAGGCACTCCGCGTCCGCGTCCCGAAAGATCGTCCCGGGGTACGCCGCCCCAGGCATGCCTGGGATCTGGTCCGATTGCGAGAGTTGGCGAAGTTCACGAAATCCGGCGCATGACCTGGCCGACGGCCAGAACTCCCTGTGGGTCATGCGTGTTCGCCAATGCGCTGAGCCAGTGAGCGGTGTCCTCGTCGTAGGTGCGGGCAATCTTCTCCGGGTCGACGCTCGGTGCGAAGTTGGGGAGAGCGCACCCGTTCGTCCAGGGCGCCATTGCGCGACTGAGAGCCTCGGCGTGCGGGACAACCGCGTCCGACATCGGTGGGGCGAGAACGCCGACCGTGAACAACGTGAAAGCGGCATCGCGATGACAGAAGGCGCTGCGGTGCTTCGGTTCTCGTGCGAGGGCGCCCCCGAGAAGACGTAGTTCGACGACTGTTTGCGGTGAACCGGACCCGGGGCCGACAGCGGCCAGCAGTGCGTCGACAGCCTCGTGTGACAGGTCGGTGGTCAATGCCGTGGATTCGTGCGTCGGCATTGGGTCGACAGGATCGGCATGCACTGCCCCGACGGCGGCGTACGGCAGCACGCCGACTGTGTCGATCAGTGGTGTTGCGACTGAACGGATTCGGTCGATCAGTGGCGTGGCATCGGATTCCTCGGCAAGACTTGCGAATCTGACAGCGAAGGTGAGCCTGCCGGCCAGCGGCGGCGGAACCTGTGGAAGGGGCGGAAGTTGCAGAAAGGCAATCGAGGTCGAGCTGTGTTCGGGCAAGTCGGCGCACCAATCCAGCCACGCGTGGGCAACCACGCTTGCATCTGCGCCGTCGAAATAGAGCGCGCCGCCGTAGAAGTGAGTGATGGGTAGTAGGTCGATCTCGATGGTTGTGACGATTCCCAGAGTGGCCTTTCCTCCGCGTAGCCCCCAGAACAGTTCGGCATGTTCGTCGGGAGTGACATGAATGAGTTCACCGCTGCCGGTGACGATGTCGAATGAACGGACGTGATCGGAGGACAGTCCGTACGTGCGCACCATCGGGCCGATGCCGGCGCCGGTGAGGAAGCCGGCGACTCCGACGGTGGGTGAAGAACCTGCCAGGGGCGCCAAGCCATGGGGAGCGGCGGCGTCGATGACGTCCTGCCAGATCAAGCCGGCGCCGATTCGGGCAGTGCGGTTTTCGGGATCTATGACGCACTCCGTGAGCCTGCCGGTGTGAACGAGCAGAACGTCGTTGCCGAGGGGTACCGCGCCGTGGCCGGTGCGCTGAACACCGACGCGCAGGCCAAGCTTCGCCGCGAATCGCACAGTCGCAACAATGTCCTGCGCGTTCTCGACAGCCACCACGGCACCGGGAGTGACCGGGACCGCAACATTCCACGGAGTCGCCAACTCGTATCCCGTTTCACCCGGCAGGGCTACGGAGCCGGTCACCTCTGCGCGCAGTGATTCGGCCGCGGCGTCGAGCGTGGGGGTCTGAAGGTTCATGGCTTTCCTTTCCTCATCCGTCTTCGGTCAAGGGAAGGATGTCCGAACGCGCTTGGGTGGTTCTTGACGTGCGTACTCGAACGAATCCAAGTTTTGTCCAAGCACGTTTTTTGCTGTTCAGGGCATTATCGATCGCGCCCGGGCAGCTACACCGAGCATGCCGAGTGCCTCCGATTCCGTCGCAACCTCCGTCAGCTCCCGATCACGCTCGGTCGACGGCTCCCGAAGTTGGGCCCGCAGCAGTCGGCATCGCAGCAGTGTCGGTGCTCCTCTGGAACCGCCGGCGACCTTCTCGGCCCGATCCAGAAGAGTCGATGCCTGCTCGATGCGACCCAGCAGGGCATGTAGTCGTGCGGAGGCTTCGGCGACCGAGCCCAGTTCGCCGACATGGCCTACCGTTGCGATGCGGCCGGTGTGCGGCTCGAGAAGGTCGATGAACGTGTCGGCGTAGTCGACCAACTCCATATCTGCGACGATCCGTGCGAGTAGTGTCTGGTGCCCGAGTGTTGTCCATGTCTGCGGCCCACGATTGATCAGCCACTTCCTGATGCCTTCAGAAGCGGCCTCGAGCTCGCCTCGGGCGGCGTCGATGGCGATGATCCACGAATCAGGTTCCACCACACCAGGGTCGGATTCTGCCAACGCACCTCGCTCCCATTCCAATGTGTTGAACGCCAGGTCTGCGCTACCTGCCGTGTACAGCTCCGTTTGCAGGTGGATTTGCCTGGCCGTCTCGTACTGCCGCCGGGCTTGCGCGAAGTCTCCGTGCCATTCGGCGAGAGTTGCTTCCATCCAGCGTAATTGGACGCGAACCACCGGGAGCTTCAGTAGCTCGCATCCGATGATCCCCTGCCTGAGGTGTTTGACGGCGGCATCGACATTGGCCAGATTCATCTCCGTCATGCTCGCGACGGCGTGTGCGACGACGCTGTCGACACGCGCTTGTTGGTGCGGCAGTTCGAAAAGCTCGCGCAGTAGGCGCATCGATTCGACGCTGTGCACCGCGACTCCGGAGAAAAGCAGAATCCGTCCGAGCAAGGCGTCGGCGATCACATCTGGATCGTCGAGTTCGCGGGCGATGTCGAGAGCGCGGGCACTCCATCGATTCGGGATCTCGGCATCGGGGTGGTAACAACTGCCCACCGCCAGTGCAGCGAGAACCCTTGCGTGAGCTGCTCTGTCGTTCTCGATCAGTGGCTCCACCGCCGCGAGCCGTTCGAGCAGTGGCCCTGGATCACGACCGTACGAAACCCACGGCCAGGCTCCGGCTGCGCGAAGTAGTGCGCCTGCCAATCGCCCGACTGCGGAAGTTCGGTCTTCCCGAACAGCCTCGAGGAGACCGGCATTGACGACGTCGAGAACCGTCTGCCCTCGACCGGCTCGGGCAAGAGCCTCGACTCTGGCCACCAGCAGGTCATCCCGATCGTCGGCCAATTGCCGGGATGCCGGAAGTAGGTCGAACGCGCGGACCGCGGCCTCCCACCACTCGGCTGCAGTTTCGGAACTCCAACGATCGGTTGCGTCCTGCGCCGCAGCCGTGCACGCCTCCAGAACAACGAGTGGATCGACCAGGGGAAGTGCAGACATCAGATGTTGCGCGCGGCGGCTCAGCCGGTCCGGATCGGAAGAGTGTTCGAGCACTTCGGCAACTCGGGCGTGTATCCGCCGGCGACGAAGCGTGGGCATCGCTTCGAGGACTTCGTCTCGGAGAAGGCCATGAGCAAAGACGTAACCGCCGTTTGCCGAGTCCGCGACGATGATTCGTTCATCAGCAGCCGCGTCGAGATAATCGGCGAGAGTGTCGACATCGAGACGGGTGGCTGCGGCGAGCGTGTACACCTCGATGCCGTCGCCGATAACTGCGGAAACCTGAAGAGTTTGCAACACTGCCGGTTCCACTGCGGAAAGCCGGCGACCGAGGACAGACCGAACCGCGAGGGGGATGCTGTCGCCGAGTCGCTCGTTCTTCGGAAGCCTGGCGTACTCCGAGACGAACAGTGGGTTGCCGCCGGTTCGTTCCGCCAGGGTTCGCGCCTCCGCGTCGTCGAGCGTGTCCCCGGAGACACACTTTGCGAGTGTTGCAACCTCGGCCTGCGCGAGCGCCGGCACAATCATGGTTCGGTTTCCTTCGCCGTGGAGTACGGCTTCCTCGAACTTGCGCACTGCCGGAACGACTTCCGAGTCTCGGAGCGTCGACACGAACCAGACTCTGGCACTGGTCATTGCGCCGACCAGATAGGTCAGGCAACGAAGTGAGGTGGGATCGGCCCATTGAATGTCGTCGATGACGACGGTCAACGGTGCATCTGTCGCCGCGGCTTCGATGGTGGTGCGTACCCGTTCGTAGACGGCGAATCTCGCCGCGTCCGGATCGGCGCCGGTCGGCGGCGTCAGTACGACGTCGGCGTCGACACCGAGTTCGCGAACCAGTCGGCGGATCGGCCACCACGGCGGTGTTCCGTCGTCCTCCGGACAACGTGCCCATACGGCGGCTCCCTGGATGGATGTTGTTCTTGTCGAACACTCCTCGGCTAATCGTGTCTTCCCGATACCGGCGGGGCCGGTCAAGATCAACCAGCGAGGCGAGCCCCGGCGAACGTCGTCGAACATCTTGTCGGCGACGACCGTCTGGTCCTCGCGCCCGACGAACAAGCGTGAGGAATCAGTCTCGGATATGGCTGCTACCGCTGGGGGTGAAGTCGGGACCGGAACTTGTTCGGCTCCCGTCCATCCCGGAGTGCGCGGCCAAGCGGCCAATCCCGGTTCGTGGCGCAGGATGGCGCCTTGCAGTGCTGTCAGCTCCCCGCCGGGCTCCAGTCCCAGCTCGGCGTCGAGCCGAGACGCGTGTAATCGAAACTGTTCCAAGGCTTCCGGTGACCTACCCGCCCGATGCAGGGCAACCATTCGGAGCCAGCAGGTCCGGTCGCGGAACGGGTACTCGCTACAGAGTTGAGCAGCTTCGACCAGCGCGGGTGCCAGGCGCCCGAGAGCCAGAAGCGCCGTTATCCGGGTCTCCCGGCACTCGGTCCGCACTTCCTCGAAGGCTGCGGCTTCCACCTCCACCCAGTGCGCGTCGTTCAGGTCGTCCAGAAGCTGCCCCCGGACCGAGGCGAGGGCACGGTCAGCGGTCGTCAATGCCTCCTGCCACCGTCCGTTCTCAGCGTGTTGTCGCGCGGTTTCGGCGTCGTCGAGAAACACCGACAGATCGACGTCTGCCGGAGCGACGTCGAGGACATAGCCAGGCGATTGACGCACTATCGGTGACGCCGTACCGGTTTCGACGCGCAGTGCTCGGCGCAGGTTGGAGATGTACGCCTGGATGCTTGCCATCGCACTCGCCGGTGCGTCGTCGTGCCAGAGAGCATCGATCAGGCGGTCGGTGGAGACGACGCGACCACGGTTGAGCAGTAGGACGGCAAGGACCGATCGTTGTTTTCGAGGGCCCAGATCGATCACGTCGCTCGTCGCCGGCCCGCGTGCGACCTCCAACGGCCCGAGCAGTCGATAGATCATCCGTTTCCCCTCGTACCTGCGGACGCAGGACGGTTCGATTCTAAGGAGTGAAATTCATACATGCAGGACAAAACGGTCAACTAGTTCTCGTCAACACCTGCTCGGATTCCTCGGAAAGAGTCTGGTTGACCCTGGTAGTGCGCAGCGTCGCCGCACAGACCAACGCACCGAGAGCCGCGATGAAGGCAGCGACAAACAGTGCCAATCGGAGTCCACTGACAAAGTCGTCCGGTGATCCGCCGGGCAGTATCGACTGCGCCGGTAGGAAGGCACCGAGCAGGGCAACCCCAACCGCGATGCCGGTCTGTCGGAACGCGTCGTTGATCCCTGCGGCCAATCCTGAATGGTTCGAAGTGCTTTCGCCCAGAACCAACCCACTCATGACGGGGTTGAACACCCCGGCCCCCATACACGCGACAACAAATCCGGGAAGTATCGCGTGCGGCGAACTGGTCACGTCGACGACGGTCATCATGACCAGACCGATGGAGACGAGTAGTAGCGAACACGTCAATGAGACTGAGACGGGGATGCGTCCGTCCAATTTCGCGGTGCCACCGGCGACGACGAACATCGCTATCGTCGCAGGTAGATACACCAGGCCTGCGTCCATAGGGGACAGATGCAGCACGTTCTGCAGGTAGATCGTCGTGTAGACGAAGACCGCGAACAGGGAGGCGGAGATCGAGAACGCTGCGATCTGCGCTCCGGCGAAGGCCCGATTGGCGAGCAGATGCGGGGGCAGCATGGGCTCGGTGGTACGAAGCTCGTGTAGGTAGAAACCGATCAGGGCAGCGGTGGCGATCACTGCGGCGATTACCGGCTGCGGCTCGAACCACCCGGCCTCGTTGCCGCGTAACAAACCAAACACCAGAGCTGCCAGTCCGGTGGACACCAGAATCTGCCCGAGCACGTCCGCGCCCCGAGGTCGAGGATCGCGTGATTCCGGAACCCACCGCACCGTCAGCGCCAGGGTGATCAACCCGATCGGAACGTTGATCAAAAAGATTGCGCGCCAATCCAAGAACTCGGTGAGTAGTCCGCCGACCAATGGGCCGACGGCAAACGCGCCACCGATCGTGGCGCCGTAGGCAGCCAAAGCCGTTGCGCGCTGCGGGCCCTTCGCGAACACGTCCGCCAGCAAAGCAAGTGAGCAGGCGAAGAGTACGGCACCGCCGATGCCCTGAGCGGCCCGCGCGAGATCGAGCACCCAGATGTTCGGCGCGAGCGCGCAGAACAGAGATGCCGTGGTGAACCACAGAATGCCGATGATGAAGACATGGCGTCGACCCCGTCGGTCTGCCCACGATCCGGCACTGAGAACCACGGTCGCCAATGCCAGCGTGTACGCGTCGATCACCCATTGCAGGGCGCTGACACCGGTGTCGAGATCGGATGCGATCGATGGCAGGGCGGTGTTGACGACGGCGATGTCGAGCATGAGCATCGCGGTGCTCACGCACACTGCCAGCAGAGTGGCTCGGCGTACTGCGGTGTTCCGTACTGCGGTGTTCTTCGGGGTGATCGGTGCGGTCATGGCCCGTCCTGATGGTCGAAGGGGTGTGTACTCGGAACACCCTGCGCTCCGACGCTTGGGACATATCGGGCGAAATGCTTGGAACCCACATGGTCGATAACTGCCGTGTTACTCGGGATCGGTCACCACCCGTTCGGTCGAATGCGCACTCTCCCAACGGTTAATCTCTGGTCATGGAGACCAGCCAGTGGGTGCGACGGGTGTTGGTGGTGGAAGACCAACCACTGATGCGTGCGCTCGTAGGTGACACGCTCACACACGCCGGGTTCGTGGTCCATACGGCCGGATCGGCGGTCGAAGCGCTCACGGAGTTCGACGGATTCGATCCTGACCTCTTGGTCACGGACATCGACCTTGGCGTGCGGCCGAACGGCGTCGATCTCGCGAACATCGTCACGGTGAAGGCTCCGCATTGCGCGATCGTGTTCCTGACGAACTACCCCAACGCATCGACAGCGCCAGGTTCTGCGGGTGTGCCGCCGAAATCGCTGTTCGTGGACAAAGCGGCTGTCAAGTCGGCGGATCAGTTGATCGGCGTAGTGGAGGCCGCGTTGACGGAAACCGAGCCACCGACGCTCGGGAGTGATCCGGATTCCGCTTTGTCGAGCCTCACCAGATCACAGCTCGATCTTCTGCGTTACATCTCGCTCGGCTGGTCGAACAGGGCGATCGCGGCGCATCGCGGGTCCTCGATCCGAGGGGTGGAGAAGCTCATCGCGCGCACTCTCGAGAGCCTGGGATTGACGCACGATTCGTCCACCAATCCGAGAGTGCTTGCTGCGAGCATATTCATCCGCCATTTCGGTGTACCCGAAGTGACCGACTCGGTGTGAACCCGCGCGAGTGGTGGCTTCGACTCGGTGATCGGAACATCGTCACCAAGTGGTCCTGGATTCTGACGCTGCCGTTCGCGGTGACCGTGATGGCCAACTACTACCTGTGTACAGGGGTGCGCGAGGTCGGCGTGATGGCAGTCGGCGCCTGTGCGACCCACTGCATTGTCGGGGTGATGCTGCTGATTGCGAGGGCTGTCCTTGCAGCACACAGATCGCAGCTCGCGGCCCTGGCCCTGTTCGCAGTGATCGGCGCGATCCGCCCGTTCGTCCTCGACGCGATCACCCGCGCGCTCGAACTCCCCGTCGACCCCAGACCGATGCTCGTCCGGGTGGCACTCAACGTCGTGTGCAGCGTTGTCTTCTTGTCGTTGACCGCCGTACTGGTAAGTGCTCTCCGTGACCGCATCGCGCTGCAACGGAGTTTGAAGGTTGCCGGGGCCGCCGTCCAGCTCCAAGAGACCCGCGATCGATTTCGCCTCGACCAGACCCGTGCGCAGTGTCGGAGAGAGCTCGAGCGCAGTATCGAGACAGTCATGCACACGGTTGCTGAATCGGAACTCGAAGGAGGGCGAGGGGCAGCTCTCTTGAAGCGAATCTCCGACGACGTGGTTCGCCCGATGAGTCATCGACTGTTCCGGGAGATTCCCCCGATGGAATCACCGACGCCGGCTGTGCGGCTGACGGCGAGAGATCGACTGATCGGCGTCGTACGCAGCGTTGAACCGGCGCCACTGTACGTACCGGTGTTCGCGTACACGGCACTGGTGACCGTCTACCTGCTCGCGACTTACGGCGTGACATTCACGGCGGTCCAGCTCGGCGCCGGTTTCTGGATCTTTGTCGGTGGCAATGTGTGCGCCCGGCGCATCGTTCGGAACGGAGACGGCCCCCTACGAAGGATTGCAACTCTCGCCGCGGTGTACTGCTCGAGTGCGCTGATCAGCAGTGCCGCGACGTGTCTGCTCCTGTTTGCGTTCGGCTATGTCCCTACTTTCTACCTCTCGTCGATGGCCGTCTACCCATTGGTTGCGTTATCCGTCTGTCTGATCAGGGCTGCGGATACGCAGCGTCAGGACGAGGAGCATCAACTCCGCAGCGCCCTGAGTCGGCAAGCGCTCGATGCAGCTCGTATCCATTCCGAGCTCATGCACACCCGACGTGGACTAGCCAGGTTGTTGCATTCGTCGGTTCAGAGCGAACTCGTAGCGGCCGCGTGGACTTCAGGGGCCGGTAGCGGTGTCGATGTTGCAGAGACCATTGCCCGAATTCTCGACGGCTTGGAAAGCGACCTGTCTGCGTCTTCTGATCAGCCGGCTGACTCCGATGCCCGAAAGCGCATCGATGATCTGGTCACGGTGTGGCGCTACGCAATTCCGCTCGTCAGTCACGTCGACGACGAAGTCTGGCCCGTGATCGGATCAGGCTCCGCTCGGCTCGACAGCGTGGTGGAGATCCTGTCGGAGGGGCTGACCAACGCCGTGAAACACGGTGAAGGAGGGCCCGTCTTCCTCGAGGTGACACTTTCCGATGCTCGGGCGGTAGTAGTGCGAATCAGTTCGCCGGGTCGGCTGCCGGTGGCACGGGACTCGGGGATCGGGCTTGAATCGCTCGCCGGTACGGTAACGTCCCTCGAACTTGTCGAAGAGGAAGACCAGGTGGTCCTCACCGCCGTGCTTCTGTGACACCGTGAGTGGCAATGTCGTGGAGACCGAACATTTCGCCAGTGGCCGGATTTGCGGCTTGTACGGTCGCAGAAATGGAATCGATTACCGCGCAGCTCATCCCACTCGCCACTGGCGTCGTCATCAGCCCGATTCCTCTGGTTGCGATCATCGCGATCCTGCTGTCGGCTCGGGCGAAGGCAAATGCTTTCGCGTACACCGCGAGCATCCTCCTGGCTGCAGCTGCGGTTACGGCAGCCACGGCACTCTCCACCACCGGAGTGGAATCGAAGTCCAGCGGCGGCGCGCATACCGTCCAGACGTTGTTCGCCGTTGTGTTCACCGTCGGTTTCCTGGCGCTCGCGTACTCGAGTTGGCGTAGCCGCCCGAAAGACGATGCCGAGCCGGCGATGCCGTCGTGGTTGGCGCAGATCGACTCGATTCAACCGGCCAAAGCTGCCGTCCTGGGACTGTTGCTGACCGTACCCAACGCGAAGAACCTGCCGCTCGAACTCAAGGCAGGTTCGATCATCGGGGGCGGGCACTTCACTTGGATAACGGTGATCGCGTACTCGGTACTGTTCGCGGCCGGAGCGTCGATTGCCTTGATCGTGTTGTCTGCCTTGGCTGCCGTGCCCTCAGCGAAGGTGACCGATGCGCTGAGCTCCACCAAAAGCACTCTGATCCACCACAATGCGGCAATCATGACCGTTTTGTTCCTGATGCTGGCAGCATTGGAACTCTCGCACGTTGTCGAAGCCCTGTCGAAGTAGCCACTTTGTTTTCGAGGAGAAATCGAATGACGATCACACCCAGCGAAGCGCCGGTAGTCGAGACAACGTACGGGCCGGTTCGAGGATCGACGGAAGGCTCGGTGTCGAGTTGGAAGGGGATTCGTTACGCGGCACCCCCTGTCGGTCCACTGCGATTTCGCGCGCCGGTTCCGCCGCAGCCGTGGACCGAGGTTCAGGACGCAACAGAATTCGGGCCGTGTGAGCCGCAAAGTCGACTCGCGATGATTCCGCTCGGTGAGAACGTTCCGATGGACGAGGACTGCCTGTTCCTCAACGTGTGGGCGCCGCGCCCGGTCGGTGCGGATGCGCCGGGTAAACCGGTGATGGTCTGGATTCACGGCGGAGCGTACTTCCGCGGAGCATCCAGCCAACCACTTTTCGACGCAACCACATTGGCCGAGAACGGTGACGTTGTCGTCGTCTCGATCAACTACCGGATCGGTGTTTTCGGCTTCGTCGACTTCTCGTCCTTCAATTCGAGTGAACATACCTTCGAGCCCAATGTCGCTCTCCGCGACATGATTGCAGCGCTGCAATGGGTTCAAGGCAACATCGCAGCCTTCGGTGGTGACCCGAATCGAGTGACGCTGTTCGGTGAGTCGGCAGGCGGCGGCGCCGTGACGACGCTGATGACCGTCCCGTCCGCCCGCGGATTGTTTCATCGCGCCATCGCCGAAAGTTCGCCCGCCACTTCGGTGTACGGGAGTGAACGCGGCGAGATCGTCGCGAAGCTGTTTCTCGAGATCTTCAGCGGCGGCGAGGCCGATCTGGGGCTGTTGCGAACCACTGCCGCCGAGGACCTTCTCGGGCCTTCGGACGAACTGTTCGCACGGGTTCCGCAGGAGACACCGGGAACTCTGGCGTTCGCACCGATCGTCGACGGTGATCTGCTCCCCGACTACCCGGTGCGAGCGTTCCGTCACGGCAACGCACACCCGATTCCGCTGATCATCGGAACCAACAAGGACGAGTCTTCGCTCTTCCGGATGATGAAGTCGCCGTTGATGCCGATTGATCCCGTCGTGATCACGTCGATGTTCGCAGAGATCGCCGACGAGCATCCAGGGCTCGAGTTGCCCGATCATTCTCAGATCGAAGGTGCGTATTCGGGACTGTCCAAGCTGGGCGCCGGTCTCGGCCTGACCCGTGACTTCGGATTCCGCCTGCCGACCTTGTGGATTGCCGAGGCGCACAGCAAGATTGCGCCGACGTGGTTGTATCGCTTCGACTACGCGCCGCCGATGCTCAAGGCGCTGAAGATCGGTGCGACGCACGGTACCGAACTCGCCTACGTATTCGGCAACATCAACCACGGAGCACGGGACATCACCTACAAGTTGGGGGGACTGAGCGCGGCGCGTCACGTATCGCAGCGTATGCAGGCGAGGTGGCTGGATTTCGCCAGAGCTGCAGGTGATTACGGCACCGGGGCCGATCGCGAACTGGGTACGGCTCCGGGGTGGCCCACTTATGACACCGATACACGCTCGACACTGTTGATCGACAAGCACGACGCCGTCGTCGCTGATCTCGACCGCGAGATCCGGGAGGCGTGGGGTGACAGGGTGATCGCATTCACCTGATGGTTCCGGTCTACTGCAGTTTGGTGAGATAGTGCGAGACGGGACCCGCAGTGAGCATTCCACTTCCGGCGCCGGCTATTTCGGCGGCGGCAGGTAGGAGTGCAGCTCGCGCACGCTCCTCGACTCGACGGTCGCCGACTGCAGTGGCCGCTGCGGCAGTCAGGCACCACAGTGCCTCGGAGAGCAGGTCTTTGGGTGGGTCCGGCATTGCCTCGACTGCTCCGGCGGCCTCGCTCACCTGCCCGTGCGCGAGAAGGAGGTGCGGCCGGGCCCAGGGTTCGTACGGGCCCCACTGCGTAGTCGGGTCGAAAACCGCCGGCAGTCCCCTCCATACGCGGAGGGCGAGAATTGCGAGAGGGAGTATGCCGTCCTCGAGGCCGGGCATACCGGAATCGGAAAGGTTCACCGCCGCAGCTTCGTACAGCTTCTCGCAGTGCGCCGCTTCCGCGCCGGTAGCGGCAGTACGCATAGCGCGAAACCAGGTGGTGAACACCGCTGCCAACGGTCGCTCGTGACGTCCGGCCAATCGATCAACTGTCTCGGCGTGTAGCTCGGCTGCATCGAATTGCCCCAGTGCGCTGAGGGCTTGCATGCGGATCAGATGGCCGAGGATCTCGAAGGTGGACAAGCCGTGTCGAACGGAGAGGTCTACCAGTTCACGACCGATACAGTCGCGCTCGGAGGCCAGACCGGTAGTCCAGAACGTCTGCATGAACAACCCGTTCAGAGCGAAGGCCAGGAGCCCTGGATCATCGAGAGCGTGACCGATCTGCACTGCAGCACGGGCACATTCGAGTCCGCGATGACCGGATAGTCCGCGCGATTCGAGTGCGATTGTTGCCAACAGTCTGGCCCGAGCGAGTTCGTTGCCGACCGGAAGTCGATCGAGGGTGCGCTGAGCGGCCTCGACGATCTGCGCAGCCTGCCGAGGATCGTCGGATCGTGTCCAGATTCCGGGCACGTCGTAGTTGCCGATGATCCGTGCGGTGAGTTCGACATCGTCCACTTGTTCAGCGGCGCCGATGATGGTCAGTCGCTGGTTTCGGGCAGTCTCCAGTCCGCTTCCACCCGCAACTGCCAGACTTCGGAGGAGGCCGACTGTGGACTCCAATCTCGATTTCGATCCTGCCGCTACGGTCCGGTCGTACGCTGCCGAAACCTGAGCGAAGATCTGTTCTGCTGCTACAGGATTCAGGTGAGTCTCGCGGCGGAGAATGTCGGACTCGAGGTCGGTCAGTCGTGGACCGGGGTCGATACCCAACTCTTCGGCGAGTAACTTTCGTGCGCGACGGATGACTGCCAGAGCATCGCCTTGACGGTCGGTGCGGTACAGCGCGAGAGCGAGTAGCCGCCAACCATCCTCGCGCCAAGGGTGTTCCGTCACGTGGGCATCCAGTTCGGGAATTGCTTCGGCGGTTCGCCCGAGATCGAGGAGCGCGGATGCCAAGCCTTCGACACCAGTCAGACGCAGTTCCTCCAAGCGTGACCGCTCGGATCGAGCCCAAGGTTCTTCGGTGAACTCCGCGTACGCCGGTCCTCGCCACAACTGGAGCGCGGTTCGTAGCAGTTCGAGTGATTGCGCGGGCGTCGAGTGGGTGGCTTCACGAACCAGTCTTTCGAATTCCCAGGCGTCGACGGCGTCGGGTGCAGCATGAAAGGCGTAGCCAGGCCCGTCGGTGACAATGACTTTCGGCTTCGTTCGCGGCGCACGATCCGGCTCGAGTGAGCGCCTCAGTGCGGAAACGAACGTACGTATTGCGCTGGTCGCCCCGGCTGGAGGATCGACCCAGAGGTCGTCGACAATCACGTCCACCGGAACGACACGTCCCCGGGCGATGATCAGACGAGCGAGGACCGCTCTGTGTCGTGGGCCCTTCAGATCGATCAACCCTGACGAATCGTTCCACGCGACCACGGGTCCGAGAACTCCGATAGCTGTGTGGTCTCGCATTTCCCCACGCTATCGCGCTCATCGAATGCTCATCGACTGCGGCGAAGCTGATTGCCATCACCCCGATTTGCCATCACCCCGACGAACGAGAGCAACCGATGACGATCACCATCCCAGACTTCGACTACCAGCAGATTTCCGCCACGGACGGCGTGCGACTCAATGTCGCGGTCGGTGGAAGCGGCACCCCACTGGTCCTTCTGCACGGCTTCCCCCAGACTCACCTCATGTGGCGTCACGTAGCCACTGCCTTGGCGTCGGATCACACCGTCATCTGCCCGGATCTCCGCGGATACGGGGCCAGCGACAAACCGGTCGAGGAAAACCCGGACACCTACTCCAAGAGAACAATGGCTGCCGACATCGTCGAGGTGGCGAAGAAATTAGGACACGAGAAGTTCGCCCTCGTCGGCCACGATCGTGGCGCACTGGTTGCCGTCAGAGCGGGGCTGGATCATCCGAACGTGATCACGCAGCTCGGTTCGCTGGACGTGCTCCCCACCTTGGATATGTGGGACATCCTGCACGGATCGAACGCTGCTGTGGCATTTCATCTCTATCTCATGGCTCAGCCACCCGGTCTCCCCGAGCAGATGATCAGCGCCAGCGCCGACGCATTCTTCGAGTACTTTCTCGACGTGTGGACGCAGAACCGCGAAGCGATTCCGGCAGACGTGCGGGCCGAATACCTGCGCGCCTCACGGGAGGCGGTGCCGTCGATCGTTGCCGATTACCGGGCGTCGGCAGGCATCGACGTCGAACACGATCAGGCAGATCGCGATGCGGGTAACCAACTGCACATGCCGGTCACGGTCATTCAGCAGGACTGGGGTTCGATGCTCGGCTACGACGCCGAGGCCCTGTGGAAAGCGTGGGCGCCCGATCTCGAACACCGCACGCTGTCCGCTGGTCACTTCATGGCAGAAGAGGCGCCTGCCGAAGTGGTCGAAACGATCCGCACCCTACTGAAAAGGTAGTTCTAGCGCTTGACCCCGGCAGCCAAGTCGTCGACCAGGACCTTGGCGGTCAAGGCGTATCCCGCGGCCTTGTAGTAGTCGAACGGAATGACGCGACCGGCCTGCGCGGCGGGCAGGCGCTGCCACGTCGGCGAGGTGTACACGCTGCCGGAGGCGCTGCGATCCAAGGCGAAGATGACGTCGGCTTCTTCGAGGCGGTTGAACTGCTCCGACCCGAGCATCACGCGAAGGTCGGGGCCTTCACGGAGCACCTCGAACCCGAGGTCCTCGGCGACGGCGGTGCGGAAATCGTTCTGGAACCACGCGATCTGATCCTCTGCGGCGGCAACGAAGGCAACCTTCTTGCCGGCCATCAGCGGTTCGACGGTCGGGCGGACCTGCGCCACATGGGCGTCGTACTCGGCGAGGACTTCCTCGGCGCGATCGCTGCGCCCGATGCCGGTGAGGAAGTCCGACATGACCTTCCGCCACTCCGGGGTGAAGTCCTTGCCGACGGGGAGGACCGGTGCGATCTGCTGCATCCGGTCGTTGCCGTACGACCCGGTGTCCCACCAGCCGGCGCTGAGGACGAGAAGGTCTGCGCCGAGGGTCGAGATGTATTCGAAGTTGGGATCCGAAGCACCTTCGGCGAAGATCTCGACACCCGTGGCATCCGGGACCTCACGGCGCAGGTGTTCGGCGGCGCCGGTGGGGTAGGCGGTCACCGGGTATCCGGCGAGGATCGACAATTCGAGGCCATCGCGTGGATCGAGGGCAACGACATTCCGGGGGTCCGTGGGAATGATCAGCTTCTCGTCGCCGCGCGTGAACTCGAAGGTCTCCGCGTTGTCGGGCGTCGAGCTTTCCGTGCTGCCGCAGGCCGCGAGAAACGCGGTCGCAGCGACGCCCGCGCCGACGCCGAAGAAACCGCGTCGCGTCAGGTTGTCCACGATCGCCCAGTAGTCGCGATCGGTCGTGGAGGGAGAAAGGAGTCGAGTCATGCTTGTTAGGTTAGCCTTAGAGGCTGTCTCCGGGAATGCTGAAACAGCTCCCGCGAGCGCCAAGAAATACGGCGAACACGCCAGCACAGGGAGTGTTGTCCGCGTCACCGGCCGGTCTGATCCACAACCCACTTTCGACCTCTGACGTGCATGACGTCACAACCGACCGCCTCCTCGATCGCGATTTGGCCCTGATCGCGCCGACTATGCTGAGTTGACCAGCAGTACGATTTCGGAGGTTGCAATGCAGATCACCAGCGTCGGCCACGCAGGATTTCACATCCAGACCGAGGCCGGATCCATCCTGTGTGATCCATGGGTGACCCCGACGTATTTCGCGTCCTGGGTGCCGTTCCCCGACAACACCGAATTGGACTGGGACGCGCTCGGCAACTGCGATTACCTCTACGTCTCGCACCTGCACAAGGACCACTTCGATCCGAAGAATCTGATCGCGCACGTCAACAAGGACGCGACCGTCCTGCTCCCCGATTACCCGGTGCCGGACCTCAAGCGTGAGCTCGAGAAGCTCGGCTTCCACAAGTTCTTCGAGACCGAGGATTCCGTCAAGCACACGGTCAGTGGCCCCAAGGGCGACCTCGACATCATGATCATCGCTCTACGCGCTCCCGCGGACGGTCCGATCGGTGACTCGGGCCTCGTCGTCTCGGACGGGGAAACCACCTGTTTCAACATGAACGACGCCAGGCCCGTCGACCTCGACCCGTTGACCGACGCCTTCGGGAAGGTCGACATCCATCTGCTGCAGTACTCGGGCGCGATCTGGTACCCGATGGTCTACGACATCCCGAAGGGCACCAAGCGCAACTTCGGCAAGCAGAAGCGTCAGCGCGGCATGGACCGCTGCCGCAACTACATCTCCCAGGTCGACGCTGCCTGGGTTGTCCCGTCGGCCGGCCCTCCGGTCTTCCTCGACGACGACCTGCGCTACCTCAACGACGATCACGGTGACGAGGGAAACATCTTCCCCGACCAGATCACGTTCCTCGAGCAGATGCGCATCAACGGCAACGATCGTGGTCTGCTGATGATCCCCGGCTCGGCCGTCGAACTTCGGGGAAGCGAGAAGGTCGCCCTGACGCATCCCATCCCGGACGCGGACGTCGACAAGATCTTCTCGAACAAGGCCGAATACATCGAGAAGATGGCGCAGAAGATGGCGCCGGTCATCGCCGCGCAGAAGGCCACGTGGGCTCCGGCCGAAGGCGAGCCGCTGCTCGACGGTCTCAAGGCCAAGTTCGAGCCGATCATGGCTCAGTCCGACCTCATCTGCGACGG
The DNA here is from genome assembly GCF_011602025.1 of Rhodococcus sp. IC4_135. NCBI lineage: Bacteria > Bacillati > Actinomycetota > Actinomycetes > Mycobacteriales > Nocardiaceae > Rhodococcus > Rhodococcus sp. IC4_135. Next base: position 208,753 of record NZ_JAAOLG010000003.1, on the reverse strand, counting down.
AATCGGCTACCCCGTCGGACTCGTGATGGGGGAGGAGACCGTCGTCCTCGACTTCCCGAAGCGGATCGTTCGCGAGCCCATCGAAGGAGAAGGCAAGTACCGCTACGGCTTCCGCATCGCTCCCGAACTGGTTCGCACTGTTCTGCGTGACGACGAGCCCGACTGGGTCAACACCATCTTCTTGTCGACGCGGTTCACGGCGTGGCGCATCGGTGGCTACAACGAGTTCCTCTACACGTTCTTCAAGTGCCTCACCGACGAACGCATCGCCTACGCCGACGGTTGGTTCGCCGAGGCCCACGACGACAGCGCGTCGATCGAGTTGGGCGGGTACGAGATTCAGCGTCGTTGCCCCCACCTCAAGGCCGACCTGTCGAAGTTCGGTGTCGTCGACGGCACCAACCTCACCTGCGATCTGCACGGCTGGCAGTGGGATCTCGAGACCGGCCGCTGCAAGACGTCCAAGGGTCACGAGTTGCGCACCAGCAAGCTGAGCTGAACCGAGCTCGTCGGGTGACGGGATACAGCAGGTCGCTGATCGGCCTGGCGACAGCGCTCGCCGGGCTGGCCGGTTACGTCGACGCGCTCGGATTCATCACGCTCGGAGGGCCTTTCGTCTCGTTCATGAGCGGCAACATGACGCAGGCGAGCGTCGCGTTTGCCGACGGGGTGTGGTCGACCGCGCGGGTGGCCGGCGGGATCATCGTGCTCTTCCTCCTGGGAATCGCGCTGGGAACCGTCGTCACCCACTTCACGGAGCGCTATTCCGTCCGGGCTCGCAAGGTCACGGTGCTCGCGGTTGTGGCCGGGCTGCTTGCCATCGGTTCGGTAATGAGCAGCCTCGACGTCACCCCCGGCGCGATCTCGGCAATGGCTTTGGCAATGGGAGCCGTCAACTCGGTGTTCCAGCGCGACGGCGAGGTGACGATCGGCGTCACGTACATGACCGGTGCGCTGGTCAAGATGGGCCAGCGTCTGACCGGAGCCTTCCTGGGCGGCCCGAAGTGGGCGTGGCTGCAACACTTCGGGATGTGCGCGGGATTGATCGCCGGAGCAGTAATCGGTGCGTTGGTTCATCGGGGGATCGGTCTTCACGCTCTGTGGCCTGCATCGGCATTCACGGTTGTTCTGATCGCCGTCGCCTGGCAAGTCTCGCCCCCGGCGCCGGCGCAGGTGTAGAAAGAGCGAGACACAAAATCCGGGGTGTGGGGGGAAGCAGTGGATGCTCTGATCATCGTGGTGCTCGGTCTGCTCGGTATCGTCGCGGCCTCGACGCTCGGAGCACGGATCGGAGTCGCAGCACCGCTGATTCTGGTGATGGCCGGGATCGTTGTCAGCCTCTTACCTTTTGTCCCCGCGGTGGACATCGATCCGGAATGGATTCTGGCAGGCGTGCTTCCGCCGCTGCTCTACTCCGCCTCGGTCTCGATGCCGTCGATGGAGTTTCGGCGTGAGTTCGGTGCTATCGGTGGACTCTCCGTTCTGCTCGTGGTGGTGAGTGCGCTTGTTCTCGGTGCGTTTTTCTCTTGGGTGATACCAGGACTCGGCATCTGGTGGGGTATTGCACTCGGCGCGATCGTGAGCCCGACGGACGCCGTCGCTACGTCCATCGTCAAGAAACTCCCGGTCTCGCCGCGGGTGGTGTCGATCCTCGAAGGCGAAAGCCTGCTCAACGACGCCACCGCTCTGGTTCTGCTGCGTACTGCCATCGCCGGGGCGGCCGCGTCGGTGTCGCTGTGGAGTGTGTTGGGCAAGTTCGCTTTTGCCGTGGTCGTGGCAGCGGTCATCGGTGTGGTCGTCGGCAAGGTCAACCTGATGGTTCGCGCCCGTGTCACCGACTCGACGGTCAACACGGTTATCTCGTTCACGGTGCCGTTTCTGGCGGCGATCCCTGCCGAAGAGTTGGGTGCGTCAGGGTTGGTCGCTGCCGTCGTGGCCGGGCTCGTCACCGGCTACGACGCTCCCCGGAAGCTGTCGCCGAGTCATCGGTTGTCGGACTCCCAGAACTGGCGCACAGTCGAACTGGTCCTCGAAGGTGCGATCTTCCTGGTGATGGGCCTCGAACTCTCGTCGATAGTCGACGACGTCCGGGTCGACCACGAGGGCATATACACGGCGGTATTCGTGGCGGCGGGTGCACTGTTCCTCACGATCTTGGTGCGGGCCCTGTACGTGGCCCCGCTCCTGCGAGCACTCCAAGCACGGGCGAAGTTTCGAGAACGCATGAAGCCCAGACTCTCCGACATCGCGAATCGCCTCGACAATCCCGAGGACTACCCACCGGACGAACGACGCCGCAGTAGGCGTCGGGAGCCTTCGGCGAATCAGATGGAACGGTTCAAGATTCGGGTTCGGCGGACGGTTGCCGATATCGACTACTACCTTGCCGCGCCTCTGGGATGGCGTGAAGGCACGATCGTCATCTGGGCTGGTATGCGCGGAGCGGTCACTCTGGCTGCCGCGCAGACTCTTCCGGAAGACACCCCGAGCCGCTCACTCCTGATCTTGGTTGCGTTCCTGGTGGCTGCGGGCTCATTGATACTGCAGGGCGGGACGTTGAAGCGCGTCGTCGCAGCGGTCGGCCCGGCAGACCAGGACCTCACCAGTTCCGAACTCGACGAACATCGACGATTGCTCGCTCTCCTCGAGGATGCTTCTGCGGGTTTCGTTCCACCGGAAGGGCAGTCGAAGAAGAAGACCCAGCTCGACGTGATCGACGCGCAGCGTCAAGCGCTCCTCGACGCGCGGGACGACGGGCTCTTTGACGCCCGGATGCTCGGATCGGCACTTGCCGCGCTGGATGCCGATCAGATCAGTCTGGAACTCAAGGGCGGTCCGGACGGTTGATCACGTGCACAGTCTCTTTCGTGCGGACGTCATCATTGCCCGCGTGATCACGCCGTGCAGTACCTGAACGGGTGCGAAGTAGATTCGGCCTGCGCGGTTCTTCAGCTCCACTGCAGTGACGACGTGCAGGAGACCGGCGTCGTTGTCGGCCTGAACCGAGGCGACGAATCGTAGGTGTTTCTCGTCCGCTTCGATGAGGGCCTCGCCGTCGGCGATCTTGTCGACGGCAAAGGTGTCTGGGCGTCCCTGGGCGATGCCGAGCAGTCCGACTACCCGCTCCCTGAGCCAGAACATCGCGAGGACTGGCGCGGGGACATTCTTGACGTCGAAGACTGCCTGCGCCCACTCCTCGGAGGTATGGGTCGGAACAGACGGGATGGTGATCGTGGTGGCTTCTGCCCAGTCCGGTGCAGGCATGGCCTTGAAAGCGAGTGTCATTTCGTCCTCCGTACGGTGCCGTATGGAACCTACCCATACGGTACCGTACGGAGGTGACGAATGCCCGTGCCCGACTCTCTCGCGACCAGTGGATCGATGCAGCTTTCCAGGCTCTGACCAGCCATGGGCCTGATGCAGTAGCCGTGGAAAAGGTGGCGCGCACGCTCGGATCGACCAAGGGTTCCTTCTATTGGCACTTTGCGAGCCGCGACGAATTACTGCAGGCTGCTCTCGATCGATGGGAGGTCCTGGCAACCGAGCGTCTGATCTCGTCCGTCGAGTCGTCCGGTGAACCGGCGGAGGTCAGATTGCGTCGCCTGGTCGAGGCGGTCACGACCGGACTGGCAGGACGCCGTGCGGAATTGGAACTGCTTGCCGGGATCGACCATCCTTTGGTTTCTGCGGTGGTTCGACGTGTCACCGAGCGTCGAGTCGCCTACATCGTGACGTTGTTGATCGATCTGGGTATGGACGGGCAGAAGGCAGAATATCGTGGCGTACTTGCGTATTCGATGTACCTGGGGCAGATGCAACTGGTGCACAGTGCGCCCGATGCGGTTCCTCGCAGCGATGCGGACCGTCATGCACTCGCCGACGAGTTCGTGAACATGGTTCTGGCCGGGTAAATCCGCCAACGAGCGCAGCGTGATCTGCGCATCACCCTGCGCTTTCAGGTGAGGGACCACACATTGCGCGTAACCCATAGTTACAGATACTTTGAGGTCAGCTGAAGTGGGGTGCCGGATATGTCGACATTTCCCGGAGGCGCAAAACCGTTTCACGACAGGAAGAAAGGTGACTCACCATGAGCGTTGTGCTTATTTCGTTGCTGGTCGCCGCTGGACTCACCGTGCTGGCCACCAGTGACGGTGCCGGTCTGGACTTCGGGAGTCGGCAGCTGAACCGCCAGTTGAAGACCCGCACGCACCGGTGACCCCGGAAAACGGCCGGCTCCACGCGATGCTTCGCGGAGCCGGCCGTTTGCGTTGTTCCGGTCAGTTCACCCCGAGATCTGCCAGCCAGGCCCGGGTGCTGCGGGCAGTGATACCCAAGGTGGCAGCAGAACCCGTCGCCGAGTCGAACGCGACGTTGTCGGCGGACTCAAGCCCCGTGTAGAGCTGAGAAACCCCGGCCGCTGCGCCCGCTCCGATGATCGGTGCAATCGACGCACCGAAGGCGTCGGGTGTCACGGCTTCGAAAGTTACTGCGCGCGAGAAGTGTTGAGCGAATGCCTCGGCCAATTCGGTGCCGGTGATCGCCGGAATCTGTCCGATGTCGACCGCGTCCGGTGCCCCGTCGAGAGTCAAGGCCGCGACGGCTGCATCAGCGACGTCGAGATGTGAACTCCATGCGACCGCGAGATCGGCACGCAGTGGGTAACGCAGGACGCCATCGTCTTTCACCCCCGACAGAACGGTGGGCAGAAGTAGATTCTCGAGGAACAAGCGTGGGGTCAGGACGGTCACCGCGATGCCTTCGGCGCGAAGTCCGTCGACGAGCTCGGAGAGAACGGGGGCGTTGGGACCGCCAAGCGGCGAAGTGGTGTCGCCGATGACCGTGCCGCTGGTAGAGATCACGAAGCGTGAAGGACGTGCCACTCTCGCTGCTGCCAGAACGTTGTGGGCGTAACCCGCAAGCGTCTCGGTGTCGCCGGCGAGTGGCAGGTGAAAGAACACCCCGTCCGCCCCGCGATAAGCGTCGGCGAGAGCGTCGACTGACGCATTGTCCGCGACGACGGTGTTCGCACCCTCGAACGTCTGGTCGGGGTTACGGGTGATTGCCCGGACCTCCGCGCCTGTCGATCCGGCGAGAGCCGCGACCAATCCCGCGAGAACGGGGGAACCCTGTGCGCCGGTGGCGCCATGCACTGTGTAAGTCATGACGCCTATAGTTCAGATCGGGAACCAGTTACTTCAAGTGAACTAATGGGGAATCGATGAGTGAATCAGGTCACGTGCTTCCGGAGTGTGGCGTCGCGCGCTTCCTGCTGGTCCTGGACGGACCTTGGGCGACACTGATCGTTCGTGAGCTCACGCACGGCCCCATGCGCTTCACGGAACTACGACGCGCATTGCCCGGCATCAGTCCAAGGACACTGTCGGCCAGGCTCAAACGGTTCGAGGAGTTCGACCTGGTGACCCGGACTGCCTACGCCGAGGTGCCGCCGCGAGTGGAGTACGAACTCACTGCGACGGGGATGGAACTGCGCTCCGTGCTCGAAGCGATGGTCGAGTGGGCGGATCTGGCTCTCCCCGTTTCCTGATCTGCCGTCAGTGCGGGCCCGAGAGTCCCACCCGTAGAGCGCCGCAGGCCTCGAACATCGCGTCTTGCCCGGTATGGCCGACGCCGGTGGTGTTGACGAAGGCATGGATCAATCCGCTGTGACGCCTCAGCGCGACCGGGACTCCGGCCTCTCGCAGCCGGTTCGCATACGCCTCGCCCTCGTCGCGTAGTGGGTCGAAACCGGCTACCGCAACGTACGCGGGCGGCAGTCCGGCCAGGTCCGGAGTGAGCAGCGGCGAGACTCGCGGGTCGAGAGCCGAAGCGCCGCCCGACAGGTAATGGGCTGCATACCAATCGAGTTGGGCGTCGGTGAGAAAGAAGTCGGTGCCGAACAATTTGTGCGACGGACGCTTCGACGAGAGGTCGACCCAGGGAAAGAAGAGCAGTTGGAAGACGGGCTTGACGGCGTCTTCGGTCGTGGACTGCGCGACGACGGCAGCCAGGTTCCCGCCGGCGCTGTCTCCGCCCACCGCAATGGATCTCGGATCCGCGCCCAGTTCTGCGGCATGTTCGACGCAGTACCGAAAGGCGGCGACGGCGTCGTCGACCCCGGCCGGGAACGGGAACTCGGGCGCAAGCCGGTAGTCCACCGACAACACGCTGATTTCGCCGTGTCGGGCCAGGAAGCGGCACACACTGTCGCCGCTTTCGAGGCTGCCGAGGACGAACCCGCCGCCGAGGAAGTACACCAAAAGTGTAGCGGGCGTGGAGACTCCGGCCGGGCGATACAGCCGTGCGGGAATTGCGTGATCCCCGCACGGGATCTCGAGGTCACGAACCGTCTCGATGTCGATCGGTGTACCGCCGAACAGCCGTGATTCGGCGTCGATCTGAGCGCGTCCCTCTTCGACCGGAAGATTCTCGAAGCTCGTACCTTCCACTGCCGAGAGCAATCGCAGCGCAAGCTGGATCTCGGGGTGCAGAGTCTGCCCGTCGACCTCCTTAGGCCTGCCACCGAGAATGCGCTGCGCGCCGGTCGGTAAGGCGCCGACGACATCGAGAACCACCCGCGCAACACGATCTTGGACAGACATCTTCTCCGTGGACATACTCGCCTTCCGTCGGCTGATCACCCGTCGTGTGTACGTTACGAAAGAACGGGACGGATATCCAGGAACTTCGACTCTCGAGATCAGGCAGCCGGAGTGACCGTGACTGTGACGGGACCCGTGTCGTCCGCGGTTTCCACTGTGAGGAGGCGGCTTTGGGGATCCCAGTTCACTATGTCGGCACCCGCGACGTCGACGCCGCCGGGAAAGCCGCTCTCAGGTAGATAGATCTCGGTCGGTGCCGTCACCGCGGGGTCCGGGGCGAAGGTCAGCTGGAGACGGTCAACGGTCGAGGACCATTCGGTGGGTGTGCCCGCGACGGCGCGGGGATACGGCTTGTTCAGGGTGTCGACGAGGATCGTCTGTGTTCCGTCGGGGAGATACGGACCCCAGGGCCCGGGATCGCTCGACCAGTAGGACACGCCCGCGCCGAGTTCTCGGGCGGTCGTGTAGACGCGGTCGATGTAGTCGCCTGCGCCGGGCAGTGTTGTGTCGAGCCCGAATTCGCCGAGAATGATCGGAGCGCCGCCGAGTACGTTTCCGGCTATGTGTTCGACGCTGTCGCGCCAGGTGTCGATGGTCGCGTCGGTGAGAGTGCGTGAGAGGCCCGAGTATCCGTCACCGAGGTCGAGGGGCAGCGGATACAGGTGCGGGCAGTAGGCGATGCGCTGCTCGCCGGCACGTGGATCGTTGATCTTGGTGAGCCCGCTGGGGACACCTTGGTTGACGCCGACCGCCTGCGGAGCCACACATACCCAGCTGTCCTGATCAACTTCCCTGATGGCGTTGGTGGTTCGCTGATACAGGGCGGCGAGTGGTCCACCTTCGAATGCGGGGCCCTGCAGGGAACCGCCCCACGGCTCGTTCATCAGGTCGTAGGCCACGACGGTGTCATTGCCTGCGAAACGTTCGGCCACCGCCCGCCAGGCATTCGCGTAGTGCTCGACCAGTTCGGGGTGTTGGCCCGTGGTGTTCCAGAAGTTGTCGAATGCACGCATCACACCGGGTTGGATGTAGTACAGCTCCCACCGGTCTTGAGGGCTGACCGGAAGGCCGTCCATGTAGGTCGCCCAGGCCGGTGCGCCGTTGCCGATGTTGCCGGCGCCGTTTCCACTGTTGCCCTCGGGAGTGATCGCGCCGGAGTAGACGTCCTGATGCATGTCGAGCATGACCTTGTAGCCGCGGTCGGCGTACCAGCTGACCCGGTCTTCGACGCGGTCGAGATATTCCTGGTCGTACTGTCCCGGTTCGGGTTCCACCGATCGCCAGGAGATCAGGAACCGCACGAAATTTGTTCCCATGTCCGCGTGTTCGCGCTCGAGGTCGGCTTCGGTGAACTTCGGCATGCCGTCCGGAGCGCTTTTTGCGCTCGACGCCGTGTTGAACCCTCGCAGGATCAGAGAGCGGCCGGCGTCGTCGGTCAGATATGACGGCGGCACGTCCGTGCCACCGGCACTGCCGGGCATGGGCAGGCTACCTTCGGCGGCGGCAATGCCGCTGCCCAGTACCAGCGAGCCTGCGATGATCAGTGCCGAGAGCGGGATGCGACGCACGGATAGCCTCCTACAAAAGTGTGGATGGATTGACTTGTCCCACTGGAAATTCGGGTCTGGACTCGATCGCTGGCTGTTGATTCACGTCGGTTGGCTGACACTGGTCCGCCCGTTTTCGATGTGCCCGACGAGTACGCGCTTGAATTCAGGATCTTCGTCGACTGTCACGGTGGCCTGATACCAACCGTCCACCGACATCACCGTCCACCGACCGCGTGCCCCGGCAGCGAGTTTCCGTCGTTCCCCGTCCACATTGACCGACAGTGCACGACTTCCGGAATTTGTCGTGGACAGCATGAGAGTGCGCGACCCTGCGTCGACGGTGGTGGAGACGTCGAGCGCGGCCGCCGCGCTGTCGGTCGCTCCGCCGAACTCTCGTCTGAACCCGTTGGGACCCAACAGGGTCAGGTTGTAGACGCGTTCGTTGAGCGCAACGATGTCGTCGATCTCGCCCTCGACGTCGTAATGTCGCGGCTCGTCGAACTCTCGCGCATACGGGTACAAGGCCAGGTGTGCGGATGCGGCACCGGTATTGGCCAGATGGAGCGTCAACGAGCCGGCGCCAGGGTTTACGCTCATGTGAGCGTCGGGCTGATAGGGAAGTGCCCGCGCTGGTCGAGTACCGCTCTCCTGCAGGGGCATTCTCTGTTCGGTGGGTGGGGTTGGCGTCCAGCGCGGTTCCAGTGGTGGGGTGGGTTGCGGACGGGACACGGTCGGTCGGCTACGCGGGTTGGCGAAGTCGAACGCCGACGTCAGGTCACCACTCACCGTGCGTCGCCACGGGTCGATTTCCGGTTGCGTGATTCCGAACCGCTTCTCCAGAAATTGTGTGACGGACGTGTGGTCGAAAACCTGGGAACAAACGAAACCGCCGACAGTCCACGGCGAGATGATCGTCATCGGCACCCGCGGGCCGAGACCGAGCGGCTGATTGCCGACCCATTCGGTTTCGATCGAGTGCGGCGGTCGGGGCGGCGGTACATGGTCGAAGTAACCGTCGTTCTCGTCGAAGTTGACGATCACGGCCGTCTTGGCCCACAGATCCGGATCGGAGGCGACGGCGTCGAGAACTTGGTAGAGCAGTGTTGCGCTCGCCGCGGGTGACGATCCCGACGGATGCTCCGAATCCACCTCGGACGGAACGAGATAGCTGACTTGCGGCAGTCGACCCGACTCGACGTCTTTCCTGAACTCGGCGGCCAATGTGCCGGGCCGGGATCGGTACAGCGCGCGATCGTAGAGTTGGCGATCAGCAGCCGACAGTTGATCTGCGGCATCCTCGAGGGCCAGTACCGCTGCATCCTGAACCGGCGCCGGCATCGAGGGCAGGGCGAGATAGAACCCGGCCAGGGTCTGCAGTTCGAAAGGGAGCAGGCTCGGTCGGCCAAGCAGCCCTGCCGCCACTTTCTTGAAGGCAGTGAAGTATTCGAGATTGTTGTCTCCGAAGTTGTCCCACTCCTGGTAGGTCTTCCAGGAAATGCCGGCGGACTGCAACCGCTCGGGGACCGTCTTCCATCCGTAGCCGGCGTGCCAGGGGTTGTAGGCCGCGTTGGTGACAGCTCTTCCCTCGGGGCCGGGTGGATCCGAGGGCAGGATCGACTCGGTTGGATTGGGCGAAAGTGGCTCGTATCCGGTGTATCCCGAGACCCAGTAGTTCCGGTTCGGGCTCGTCGAGGTCGGCACGGAGCAGTGGTAGGCATCGCAGATCGTGAACGCGTCCGCCAGTTCGTAATGGAATGGGATGTCTTGCCGGTCGTAGTATGCCATCGTCGTGCCGGTCTTTGCTGCTACCCAGCCGTCGTGCCAGCCGTCGGCGAGTGCGGCATGTCCGCCCGCCCAGCTGTGATCCAGCCCGGTGACGTTCTGGGTGTCCATGCGTTGTGCCGCAGCGGAGTCGCGGATGGGGAAGGGGAGCACAGGACCGGTAGGCCCGGGTTGTTCGAAGACGCTGTGGCCGCTGCGTAGTCGCAACGCATTCGGATCCCCGAACCCGCGAACACCCCTCAGTGCGCCGTAGTAGTGGTCGAAAGATCGGTTCTCCTGCATGACAAGGACAACATGCTCGATCGAATCGAGCCCACCGGAGTTTGCGGGCGTTGCCAGTGCGCGCTGAAGGGACGGGGGCAGAAGGGAAGTGGCGGCGACTGCAGTCGCACCGACCCCGGCGGCGAGAAAGGACCGTCGAGAAAGAGAATTCCTGGACACCTGTGCTCCATCGATAAATCAATCAGTGCTATGACTACAGCCGTGACATGCTGTTGCCGCTGCTCCGAATCGGTGCAGCGGCAACAGTGTCGAGCGAAATACGATCAGGAACCGAAGAGACCGCTCAGTGAACCGAGGCTGCCCGAGCCGCCGTTCCCGCCATCGTCAGGCGCAGCAGAGACCTTGACGACGGATTCGTCGGACGCGGACTGTGTGAATCCACTTCGCCCCGCGAAAGACGCCGTGATCCGATGATCACCAGTCGATGCGAAAGCGTGGGTCAGGCGCGCCACACCATCGACTCCGACGACAACGGGCTGTCCGATGGGTTGGTCACCGTCGAAGAACTGAACCGAGCCTCCGCCCGGATTGGGAGCGACCGTCGCGGTCAGCTCTGTTGCGACATTCTGCTTGGCCGTCGCGGGTGCTGCCAGTGAGGTCGAGGTGGTGACATCGGAGGGCGCGGGATCGGACACGGTGACCGTTTGGGCCGATGCCATCGACGGCATGAAACCTGTTGCGCCGGAGTAGTAGGCCGACACTGCGTGAGATCCTGCCGAGGTGAAGGCATGTTCGAGAGTGGCCTTGCCGTCAGCGCCCACCGGGATCGGAGCACCGATATCAGCAGCGCCGTCCTTGAACTGGAGAGTGCCGCCGGTGGGTGTCGGCGTGACCTGCGCCCTCAGCGACACCGATACGCCCGTCTTTGCATCGGTAGGAACGTTCACGGCAGTGTCGGTCTGCTTGACGACAGGGGCGGCAGTCACCGTGACCATCGCCTCCGTCGAGTTGGAACTCTGGAATCCGTTGACTCCCTGGAAGGTCGCGGAGACACGCGCAGTTCCGGCGGTGTAGAAGGTATGCGGTAGCCGGGCAGTGCCGTCGGCACCAGGCGTGACAGGTGAACCGACGTCAGCGCCATCCACCCTGAACTGAACGTTTCCAGTGACCGGAGCCGGATCCACCTTCGCGACAAGCTCTGTCGGAGTGCTGGCTTGGATCGAGCCGGGCATCTGGATCGTGGTCGTTGTCGGTTGGCTGACGTAGATCGTCGTCAGAGCCTGCCCGCCGGCGTTGAGGCCGGAGTTCCGGTTGTCCCTCGGGGAGCAGTTGTAGCGCTCCCAGTAGTTGACGCCGAAGACGTCCTTTTCGCGCTGGACGAAGGTGAGCGCATTGCGGTCGTCGTCGTAGTTGGCGGAGCCGGGATCGGAAACCCTCAGCGAAGGCTTGATCTCGCTACCGGCCGCGCCGGCTTTGACCGTGACGTCGACTGCGGGGAGTCGGAACTTGGTGTTGGCGCCGACGATGATGCCGTCACTCGATCGAACCGCGGAGGACGGACCGTTTCCGGTGGTCCGATTCGATCCGGAGATACGCAGGTGCGTTCCGGATGCCGATGGATTACCGCCGTCGTCGATCCGTGTGACTGTTGGAGTGGCACTGTCGGATCCGAGGCCGTACGCACTGTCCGCCACAAGCTGGGAACTCACGAATTCGACGCCCGACGGGATGTCGAAGTCGTACTTGATTCGGGCCCAATGCACGACTCCACGGCTGGCATGGCCGCCGCTGTTTGCTTTCATCTCGTTCGGCTGCACCCGGTAGGTGATGGTCTCACCCGGTGCCGCGGTGGTCGGCGCGGTGATGGTGACCCCCGAGCCGAGTGTCTCGTTGAACGTGATCGGGCTTGCCGCACCGTCCATCTCGCGCACATGGCATGCAGTTGTGAAGGCCACGCTCTTGGTCTCGGGGGCAGCAGAGGCGATTCCGCCGCCGACGATGGAGAACAAGCCGCCGGCCAGTACCGAGACGGTTGCAATCGCAGAGCTGCGTAACAGTTTCGAGTTCATCGACGAATCCTGGTTTCTGCTCACAGTTTTCACGACCCGAATCCGGGGGTACCAAGGCTGCCGAGGCTACCGGTGCCAGGCTCGGGCTCGGACGGTTCGACGACGTTGATCGTCACGGCACCCGACATCGATTCCATGAAGCCTGCAGATCCCGTGTAGTACGCCGTGATGTTGTGGTCGCCCGCTGTTGTCATCGTGCGGTTAGCCTTCGCGACGCCGTTGACGACGGCCACCGGAGCGCCGAGATCGACTCCTCCGTCACGGAACTGCACCGTTCCTCCCGACGGCCAAGGAGTGACCGTTGCCGTCAACTCGACGGAGTCGCCGACGACAGCCTTACCGGGTGCGTCGATTCGCGTCTGTGTCTGGGCGAGGCTGGAGTCGACATTGATCACGGCGAGTGGCTGGCCGCCAGCGTTCAATCCGGCCGAACGGTTGTCGCGTGGTGAGCAATTGGTGGTCAGCCAGTACTTCACGCCGCCGAGCAGGGTCTCTTGTTGCAGGAAGGTCAGGTAGTTGGCGGCACTGTCGTAGGAACCCGAGTTGGTATCGGAAACGCGGAGCATGGGCTTGATCTGGGTGCCGACGGCCCCGGACGTGACGGTGACGTCGACTGCCGGGAGCTGGAACGTCTTTCCTCCACCGACTTCGATTCCGCCGCCGCCGTTGTCGTCGGTATTCGGTCCGTTGCCCGCGGTGATGTTGTTGCCCGAGATACGAAGATGCGTCCCATTCGGATCGGGTGAACCGGCATCGTTCACACGAGTGACCGAGGGAGCGACCCCACCCAGATTCGAGCTGGTCCCGGCCACGATCTGCGCTCCCACGAAGGTTGTGCCCGCAGGAATGTCGAAATCGAACTTGAGACGCGTCCAGTTCACGACCGACCTGAGGTCGTAGCCGTCTTTGGGGACCGTCATCGGCTTGGGGGCAAGGCGGTAGGTGAAGGTGGAGTTCGGCGGAACCACGGTCGGGGCACTGATCGTGACGCCGGAATCGCGTGTCTCGTCGTGTGTGATCGGGCCGGGGAACTGCCACCCGTGACACGACGCCGTGAACGGAAGGTTCACATCAGCGGCGGATGACACTCCCGCTCCGCCGACGACCAGGGCAACGCATCCGGTCAAGGACGCAGCCACCCCCACTCCTCGGCGCATCAACGTCGACACCATTCACATTCTCCTTGAGTAGCGCTCGAAAAAATCGAGCTCTCGGCTTGAAGCCGGGTCCGGGAACCGGCCTCGAGCTGACAGAGAAGCGAATACGTCTTTGTCGTTTGCTCACCACCAGCTCAAACCCTGGAGAGGAGTAGAACACAGAGCGCGCCGCGAAATATGCGAATCGGACAAATTGTTGGACAAACGTCCAACCGGTGAAATTTCTCCACTCGCCAGCCCGGTCTGCAGCGCTTCAACGTGGTGTGATGTGGGCCCGGCAAACGGTCAAGCGATCGCGCGGCGCATCAGGTCTGCCGTCTCCTTGTTGAATGCGACCAGTGTGACCGTCTCGACTTCGGTCTTCGCCGCGCGAATCGCTGAAACGGCCTGTCGGACCGCATCTTCCTTCGGCCAGCCGTAGACCCCTGCCGAGATCAACGGAAAGGCGACGGTTCGTGCGCCGATCGAGTCTGCAACGGCGAGACTGCGCGTGTACGCCGACCGAAGCAATCCGGATCGGTCCTCGGATCGTGAATACCTCGGGCCGACGGTGTGAATCACGGCCTTGGCGTGGAGTTTTCCCGCGGTGGTGGCTACGGCCGCACCCACCGGCAGGCCGTCGGGGAGGCTGGTGTTGCGCAATACCTCGCAAGCCTTCAGGATCTCCGGTCCGCCGGCGCGGTGGATCGCGCCGTCGACACCGCCGCCGCCGAGGAGCCTGGAGTTGGCCGCGTTGACGATCGCGTCGACGGCCAGCGTCGTGATGTCGCCTTCGACGACGGTAATAGCGGGCATGGATCCTCCTGTGTTTCCAACGGCCGTGTTCGCGAGGGCCGTGTTTCCGAGGGCCGTGTTCCAGAGTTCACGCTTGGGGCGAGCCCACGGCATAGCCGAGCGTACGTCGTAGGGGTCACGTCCGATCAACATCGAGTATCGCGCCGCAACCGACGGTGTGCGACTGTGTGCCTGAACGCAATGAAGGAGTACGCGCTTGCCTTCAGCCCGCAACGCCTGGACGGTGCGCGCTGCGTCGTCGAGAACGAACTCGAGGTTGGCGTTGGAATCGGGACCGTCGTCGACCAACCAGAACTCGACGTGATCGAAGCAGACCTGCCGTGTTCCCATGCGGCACAGGCTGACCACAGCGTCGTAGTCCGCAGTGGACACCGCATCGACGCCGCCGAGCAGGACGCCGTCGTCGTGCGGGTGCGTGGTCAGGTGGTGGGTTCCGCGGAACCGCGAGTAATCGAGTTCTGCCGTCGACGGCCAACCGTTCTTGTCGTCGGTGCCGCCGCGAGCAGTCTTGATCGCCAGGCGAACCAGATCGGAGGAACGGTATCCCGGCCAGCCGTGCATGATCCGGCGCCACCGGGCGGGAACCGCCGACGCTCCCCAACGGGCGCCGAGGAGGCCACCCGCGATGGCCGCAGTCGTGTCGGTGTCCCCGCCGGCTCGCACGGCTGCTTCCAGCGCGTACTGGAGGTGGCGAGCATCGGCATTGTCCGTGGAAGTGATGGCCCACCAAGCGGTTTGAAGTGCATGCACCACCCAACCGTTCTTGGAGAAGTCCTGAGGTTTCCCGGTTTCGGCCTGATCGAGCAGCGGGCCCCAGTATTCGGCGACCTCCTGATCGGCAACGGAGAGGAAGTCGCGAGCCCCCTCGAAGTTGCCGGCGACAACGGCATGGCGGATGGCGTGGGTCCACAACTCGCACGCCTGTCCGGCGCGCGGGTCGTCATGCGTGAGTGAACTGATCCGGTGCGCGGCCGAACTGGCTCGCTCTGCATCGTCCAAGTAGGCGAGGGCGACGGGAGCGGTGCGCATGAGCGAGCCGTTGCCGGCCTTGCGGCCGCTGATCGCCCGCGCACGATCCGCCATGACGGCTGCGCTTTCGGAGCGGGTAGACAATACCGCTCGCGTCTGGTTGCCGATGTCTGCGGGCTTCGAGTCGTACCACCGGATGAACTGTGCTGCAATGGCATCGAGGCCATCAGAGCCGCCGATGTCGATTCCTGTCGCGGCCACCTCGGCGATTGAAACTGCCATCGAGGTGTCGTCGGTCCATTCTCCCAGCGCCCAGTTGAACGGACCGCCGCCGATCATGTCGATGGTGACCTCGGTGTTCGGATAGGTGAATTCGTACCCGGCGCCGAGTGCGTCGCCTGCTGCGGTGCCGAGCAGAACGCCGGCCGCTCGATCGGACTGCTGTGCGGTGAGTTTCATAGCCACCTTTTCAAGTTCGCGGAGATCGTTTGATCAACTTTGCGCTAACCATAGATCATGTTTGAGATAACATGCAAGGGTGAATAAATGGACAGACACGAGCGGCAGGGCATTATCGGACTACCCGCGTCCGTCCGTGGCAGTGGACGTCGCGGTGTTGACGTACAGCGGTGAATCCCTGAAGGTTCTGGTTGTTCGGCACCGTCTGGGCTCGCTGGCGCTACCGGGAACTTTTCTCCACGAACGCGAGTTGCTCACGGCCGCAGCTGATCGTGCATTGTCGGTCAAGGCAGACTTGGCTCGGACGGACTTTCGCCAGTTGGCGATCTTCGACCGACCTGACCGCGACGATCGCGGTTGGGTTCTGTCGGTCGCGCATACCGTGGGCCTACCGGAATCGGCTCTGCCCGATTCGGCACTTCTCGTCGATGTGTACGACGACGAAGCAGTGAGCGGACTCGCGTTCGATCACGCCGACATGGTGCGACTCGCGGTCACGGACCTCCGCACGAGGTACGCGTCGTACGTGGATCCGGACGGATTGTCGGGAGGATCGTTCACCGTCGCCGAACTTCGGGGACTGTACGAGGTGATCTTCGATCGTCCGTTTCAGAAGGACAGCTTCCGCCGGCAGGTGTTCGACGCGCTCGAAAGTACCGGCGAGATGAGTAGGCCGGGTAACGGCCGGCCCGCCGAGACTTACCGGAGACGCGGTGACGGCGCACTGACTGCGCAGGCAATGGCATTCTTGGCCGGATGAAGTGAAACGAATTCTTGCAATTCTGCTGACCTGACGCGCTGAGCTGGGTAATGTCCGGTTGATGGGTGCAGTTTCGAATGAAGCCGAGTCCAAGATTCCGACCGTCGTGTGGGGTACGGGCAATGTCGGGCGTGCATCGATTCGCGCTGTGACAGCCAATCCTGCCCTCGAACTCGTCGGCGTCATCGTTGCCAACCCGGCGAAGGTCGGACGAGACGCCGGTGATCTCGCCGATCTGGGAGTGCACCTGGGCGTCGCGGCGACCGATGATGCCGATGCCGTGCTCGCAGGGTCCCCGGGCGCGGTGGTCTACGCGGCTTCCGGTGACATTCGGCCCGATGACGCGGTTGCAGACATCACGCGGGCGCTGGCCGCCGGAGCTGTGGTGGTCACGCCGTCCGTATACGCGCTGTACGACCCGAAATCTGCACCCTCCGAGCTTCGTGATCCCGTCGAAGCTGCAGCCAAGGCAGGCGGCGGCGCTCTGTTCGTCTCCGGCATCGACCCAGGCTGGGGCAACGACATCCTGCCGATTCTCGTCAGCGGGCTCGCGGGGACAATCGACCAGATCCGGTGTCAGGAAATTTTCGACTACACGACCTACGAACAGCCGGATTCGGTCCGCTACCTGATCGGGATGGGTCAGCCGATGGACTACGAACCTCCCATGGTCGCGCCGAGTGTGCCCACCATGGTCTGGGGCGGCCAGATTCGGCTCATCGCCCGGGCGCTCGGGGTGGAACTCGACGAGATCCGCGAGACCTTGCTGCGCCGCCCGCTCGAGGAAACCGTGTCGACCGACCATATGGGGGAGTTCGCGGCCGGCACCCAGGGCGCACTGCGATTCGAGGTTCAGGGAATCGTCGGCGGGGAACCCTTGATCGTGATCGAACACGTCACGCGTATTCATCCGTCCTGTGCCCGCGATTGGCCGCTTCCGCCCGACGGTGGGGATGGTGCGCACAAGGTGATCGTCGAAGGACGACCACGTATCGAGATCAACGTCGAGGCCACCGATGAAGGTGGAAACCGCGCAGCCGGCGGAAATGCCACGGCTGTAGGACGTCTCGTCAACGCAATTCCGTGGCTTCGTCAGGCTGAACCCGGTCTTTACGACGCGCTGGACGTTCCGCTCACACCCGGCGTCGGCAAGCTCGGTGCCCGAAACTCGGAGGTACTCACATGAACATCGACATACCCGAAGGCAAGAATCCGATCGGCTACGTGTGGGGCGAGATGGTCCCAGGCATCGGGCCCGCGGCCGCCGGCTTCTCCCAAAAGGTCTACACGGACGGCACTCTCGGACTCCGCGAGTTCGAGGCGGCCAGGCTTCGGATTGCTCAGATCAACGGATGCATCTTCTGTCAGGACTGGCGCACCGAGCGCGACGGCGAGACAGTGGAATCGACGTTCGATCAGGCTGTCACGGACTGGCGCACCACCGATGCCTTCGACGACAGGACACGCCTCGCTGCCGAATACGCCGAGAGATACGCTCTCGACCACCACGGACTCGACGACGAGTTCTGGGAACGTATGACAGCTCACTACTCCCAGCGAGAAATCGTCGAGTTGAGCATGTGCCTCGGATCGTGGTTGGCCTTCGGTCGGCTCAACCACGTCCTCGGCCTCGATACTCAATGTGTGTTGCCCGGCAACTGAATGTGACCTCTCAGGATTCGAACGTGGCGGAACGCGAGCTGTGTATCTATCGCGACGTCACGATTGAACAGCAAGCGAGCTGGGATGAGTGACGCTGGGCTGCATGACGCGCTTCTCTTCACTTTCCCAGGTACTGAGGATTTCTCTTCTCACTGAACGCCGAGAACCCTTCCGCTGCATCGTCTGTGCGAACGACACTGAGGAAATGGTTGAATTCGTTCTCCATTGCGGCGCGCTCGGGCAGACTCTTCGATTCCAGAATCGAAGCGCGAGCAGCCTTCACCGCAAGAGGGCCTCGTGAAGCGATCACCTGGGCCATGTCGACTGCAACGGACAACAACTTCTCGATGGGCACGATCCGATTGACAAGGCCGACTCGCAGCGCCTCTGCGGCATCGATCGGATCCCCGGTGAGGATCATCTCCATCGCGAGCCCGAGCGGAACTGTTCTGGGTAGGCGGACCGTACCGCCGGCACCCGGAATGATCGCCCACTTCGTTTCCGCCAGTCCGATTGTCGCATTCGGCGACGCTAGGCGGATATCGCAGGCAAGCGCCATCTCGCAGCCACCTGCCAGTGCGTGGCCGTTGATGGCAGCGATGATGGGTTTCGCTCGATCGATGGTTGTGAATCCACCGAAATTCCATGTCGGGGATTCGCCCGCACGTACCTTCGATTGGTACTCAGGGAGCAAGGTCTTGAGATCGGCTCCCGCGGAGAACGCTACGGTCCCCGCTCCGGTCAGCACTGCGACATACAGATTCGGGTCTGCTTCGAACTCAGCCACAGCGGCGCCGAGCGCCGTGTTGTGAGCAGGATCGAGCGCGTTCCGCGCCTTGGGGCGGTTGATGGTGATGACGGCAATGTGGTCGAATCGATCGACATCAATAGACATGAGGGACTTCCTGTTTGGGGACTGTGCAGTTCATATCGGGACCTAGCCCCGGTTAGATTTGCTTATGCAGTGGCAACCGAATCGTCGAGTTGAAAATCACGTACGCTCTGCTCGCGCATTGCAATCTTGCGGATCTTTCCAGTCGCCGTCATCGGAAACTCACTTGTAATGTGCACATAGCGAGGAATTTTGTAGTTCGCGAGTTTCCCTGTGCAGAACTCGCGCAGAGAGTGCGCATTCAACGGCGGGTGGCCTTCGCGCATGCGGATCCAGGCGCACAACTCTTCACCGAACTTCGGATCGGGAACTCCGATGATCTGAACGTCGCCAATTCCGGGGTGTGAGTAAAGGAACTCTTCGATCTCTCGCGGATAGAGCTTCTCTCCGCCTCGGATCACCATGTCTTTCAAGCGCCCGACGATATTGACGTAGTCCTCGCTGTCCATGGTGGCGAGGTCGCCGCTATGCATCCATCCATGAATGTCGATGACGTCCGCAGTCTTCTCCGGTTCCCGCCAGTACCCTTGCATCACCAGGTAACCGCGGGTGCAGAGCTCTCCGGTCGTGCCACGGGGAACGGTAAGTCCCGTCTCCGGATCTACGATCTTCACCTCGACATGGGGTAACGGTGTGCCGACGGTGGACGTTCGCCGCTCGAGGGATGCATCTGTGCGGGTATGGGTTGAGATGGGTGAAGTCTCGGTCATGCCGTAGCTGATGGTTATTCGGTCCATGTTCATCTCTGCAACAACGCGTTTCATGTACTCGACAGGGCACGGTGCGCCGGCCATCGTCCCGGTGCGAAGGCTCGACAGATCAGCGCGGGTGAAGACCGGGTGCTCGAGCAGACTGATGAACATTGTCGGTACGCCGTACAGGGCAGTGCATCGCTCGGCTTGGATCGCGGCGAGGGTGGCTGCGGGATCGAACCAAGGGGAGGGGATTACGACACACGAACCGTGAACCAAAGAACCGAGATTCCCCAACACCATTCCGAAGCAGTGGTAGAAGGGCACCTGCACGCACAACCGTTCGTCGGAGGTGAAGCCCTGTCCCTCTGTGACGAGGAATCCGTTGTTGAGGATGTTGTGGTGAGTGAGTGTTGCGCCTTTCGGTGAACCGGTGGTGCCTGAGGTGTATTGGATGTTGATCGGGTCGTCACGGTCCAGGGATTTCATCCGACCGGAAAGAGCAACGTGGTCGATGGGAGTCCCGGCAAGGCTGTCCCAAGCCGGTGTGCCGATCTGGATTACTTCGCGTAGGAATGGCGCTTCCGGACGGACCTCGTCGATCAGCGCAACGTAGTCCGAGTTCTTGAAGCGACTCACCGATACCAACACTGTGATCTCGGCCTGGCAGAGCACGTAGGCGAGTTCTTGCGCGCGCGACGCAGGATTGATGTTTACCAAGATTGCCCCGACTTTGGCTGCAGCGTATTGGATCAGGACCCACTCGGGCACGTTGGGCGCCCAGATCCCGACTCGGTCACCCTTCGCCACTCCGAGCCGCAACAGCCCCGTTGCCAGTGCTGACACGGCCGAGTCAAGTTGTCGGTAGGTCCACCGTCTTCCCGACTGAACATCAACGAGGGCCTCGTTCTCAGGGAAAAGTTCGGCGGTCTTCTCCAGTTGATCACCAATGGTCAAACCGATCAACGGCAGATCGGAGGGCCCACTGGCGTAGCTCATCTCGGACACGGAAACTCCTTGAATCTCGGCGCCTTCGAACTCTCGAACTCAAAGGCACACGATGCACAAAATGTTGGGCAAGATAGCGCGACCTGCGTGGCCGTGTTTCGAAACCTACTGCGCCGAAACATTATCGGCTACTCTCGAAAGTTGGTATCTGCTGAAGTCAATCTCCACTCACGCGCCCCTCATCGGTACGTTCGTAGAATTTGCCCAGTCGCTGTCTCACAGTAGGGTTCGACGCGACAACGGAGTACCCGAGCAGTGCCTCGACAGCAAGTGCGTCATCGAGGCGTCGCCC
Organism: Rhodococcus sp. IC4_135; assembly: GCF_011602025.1. Lineage (NCBI taxonomy): Bacteria > Bacillati > Actinomycetota > Actinomycetes > Mycobacteriales > Nocardiaceae > Rhodococcus > Rhodococcus sp. IC4_135. The sequence goes on along the minus strand of NZ_JAAOLG010000003.1, from coordinate 187,842 downwards.
TATGATTTCAAGCGCCGTGTCTTTGGCCGATTCCACTGCTGCTCTGTCATTTCGTAGGATCGACGCGACGGTAGCTTCCGCCTCCGTGATCAAATCGTCGTGCGGGACTACCCGGGATACCAACTGCCAGCGCTGGGCCTGTTCCGCATCGAACGGGTTGCCCGTGAGGATGATATCCATTGCTGTGCTCAGTCCACACATATTGACGAGTCGGACAATGCCCCCATCCATCGGGTGGAGCCCTCTTCGGACCTCGAACGAGCCGAATTGTGCATTCTCAGAAGCGATTCGAATATCGCAGGCAAGTGCGATCTCGAATCCGCCGGCGAGTGCCCAACCATTTACCGCAGCAACGATCGGTTTTCGGATGCGGTGCAATCCTCGCGTGATACCGCCGAATCCGTCGGTGACCTTCCGGCGGGGAAGATCAGCGTCTGCGCCGACCCACAGAGGAAGATGTGTCTTGAGATCTGCTCCGACACAGAACGCGTCACCGCTACCGGTAAGGAGCGCTACTCGCACGGTGTCGTCGTCGCGGAAATCCTCCCAAATCTGACTCAGACGTTCGTGCATCTCCAGATCAATTGCATTCTTGGCGTCGGGACGGTTCAGAGTTATGTACGCTACCTCGCCTCGCTTCTCGTATAGGACCTTCGACTCGGGACTGCTTGTGTTCATGCGGTTTACGGACTTCCTGCTCAAGGGCTTGATCGGAGATTTCAGAGATTTACACTGTCGCTCGTTGCGCCATCACTGCGGTCCGCAAGGTCTTCGGTCGGCGATCCTTGGACGATCCGTCGGCCTTTGGTCTCGACCATGAGGTACGTGCACAGCACGCTGAGAAGCGACAATCCGGCAAGCATGATTCCCACGTACATGACATCGCCATTGGCTACGAACACCGATGCCAGTAGCGGGGGAATCGCCCCGCCGAGGACGCCGGCCAAGGTGTATCCCAGTCCTGCGCCGGTGTATCGGTACCGTTCGTGAAACATTTCAGGAAGTGCGGCACCTGCAGGCCCGTAGGCGATTCCGAAGATCACCAGCGTGCCGATCAAGCTGACGCCGTACAGCACGATGTTCTGTGTGTCGAGGAGTGGGAACATCACGAGCGACCACACCACTGCGAGACTGCACGAGAACATGATGACCTTGCGTCGACCGATTCGATCGGACCACGCTGCCGACAACGCAATCGTGAGTCCGAATATCACAGCCGCGATCATTCCCATCGTCAGGACCGTGATTCGAGAGAAACCGAGATTCTTCGTCGCGTAACTCGTCAGAAATGCGGTGCCCATGTAGAAGAGCGAAAACAGACTGGCAAGTGCACCACCGGCAATCAGGATCTCTCGCCACTGGAACCGAATCGCATCGAGAAACGGTAGTCGACTGCGCCCGTCGGTGACTGCGTCACGACGCTGCACTTCCTTGAACACCGGTGTTTCTTCCACAGACAGGCGGATCCAGAGTCCGACCGCCACGAGAAGAGCTGACATGAGGAACGGGATGCGCCAACCGATGGTCATGAATGCGCTGTCGGCGTTGTTGTCAGTACCGGCCGCAATTGTGAAGACGAGAAATGTTCCGCTGGAAAGGAAAAACGCGAATGCGGGCCCCAACTGCGGGAACATCGCGTAGAGGCCGCGCTTGTTCTTGGGGGCGTACTCTGCGGTCAGCAATACGGCGCCGGCCCATTCACCGCCCACTGCGAAGCCCTGTAGAAACCGCAGGAGGACAAGGAGGACAGGCGCTGTGGTGCCAATTCCGTTGGGGAACAGGCCGAACACCCCGGAGTTGCTGCCCGGCAACAAGCCGATTGCGACGGTGGCAATGCCCATGATCAACAAGGTCCACACGAGAGTGCGCTTGCGGCCGATCAAGTCACCGAAGTGTCCGAACAAGATTGCCCCGACCGGCCGTGCGAAGAACGCAACAGCAAAAGTTGCGAAAGATGCCAACGTGGCGATCGAACTCGACATTCCGGAGAAGAAGATGGTGGGGAAAACGAGCGCGGCAGCCGTGCCGTAGATGAAGAAATCGTAGAACTCGATGGTCGTGCCGATCGAGCTGGCCATCGCAACTTTCCGGAGCCGAGGCTGCGGAATGGTCGGGATGCCTCCGTTGTCGACAGGGGTGGGTGGTGCGCTCACAGTGTCCTCCTGAACAGTTCGGTCCGAATGGACGATGTCGAGAACGGTATGACTCGGGTCACAGATCCGCTACACCTGAAAGTTGGTATTCGAACGCAAGTTTCGAGGATCGGAACACAGAGTTGTGCGCACATTGGTGAGCAGCCGCAGGCCACGAGACCGTGAAATCTCGTGTATCGCGAAAACTCACGCCTTCGTTGACACTTTATCTGTCAGTGAAGGCGTGAGTCATCTGGTGGTCAGGAGAAACGTGGTCTAATTCTGAGCAGGTGGGAGCCCGAGATCGCCAAGTTCCGGAACACTGAAGTATCGATCGACCAGCTGTTCGTCGACTTCTTCGAGCGTTGCAGGCGACCATTGAGGGTGGTGATCTCTGTCAATGATCTGCGCTCGAATACCTTCGACGAAGTCGGCGGAACTCAGGCCTGCTGCGGCCATTCGGTATTCCTGTTCGATGGCGGCCTCGAGCGATAGTTCGCGTGCCGATCGCAATGCACGCAGTGTTACCTTGAGTGCCGTAGGCGAGTTGGCCAACACCTTGGCGGCAGCCGAATTTGCCTTGTCACCTGCAGTACTCGCTTGAAGTCTGTACACAATCTCTTCGACATCATCTGCGCGGAAGCACGGGTCTATCCATATTCTCTCGGACGCAAGCGGACTTTCGGGCGGAGATTCGGCGAACGATGTCACAGCGGAATCGGCTGGCAAGGTCGCGAGTGCAATCATGAGAGCAGGCAGCTTCTTGCTTGGGACGTAGTAGTCGGCCAATCCGAAATGGATTGCGTCAGAGCCGCCTAGACTTCCCGCGGTCAGCGCAGCGTGGGTGCCTAGCTCGCCAGGTGAGCGGGACAACAGGTAGCTGCTACCGACGTCGGGAGTGAATCCGATACTTGTCTCGGGCATGCTGATTCGGGTGCGTTCGGTGACGATTCGAATGGAACCGTGAGCGGACAGGCCTACCCCACCTCCGATAACGAGCCCGTCCATCACTGCGACGAATTCCTTCGAGAATCGCGCGATCTGCGCATTCAGCCGATACTCGTCACGCCAGAACTCGAGTGAAGCCGTACCACCGGTCTGAGCATCGTCGTAGATCGATCTGATGTCGCTGCCGGCGCAAAGGCCGCGCTCACCGCTGCCGTCGAGTATCACTGTACGAATGCGACTGTCATTCTCCCACTCGCCCAGTGTTTCTCCGATGGTGCGAACCATTCCGTGATCGAGGGCATTGAGTGCGCGTGGACGGTTTAGTGTGGTTCTGCCCGAGTGCCCTTCGACGGTGATGCGAACTCCAGGTTCGACGGCGTTCAAAGCTGGATCGACTTCGTCTCGAGGAACTCGTCCAACCCGAGGCGACCGAGTTCGCGACCCACTCCCGATTTCTTGTAACCGCCGAAGGGGGCCAGCGGGTTGAAGGCACCGCCGTTGATATCGATCTGTCCCGTGCGTACCTGACGCGCGAAAGCGAGTGCTCGGACTCGGTCGGCGGACCACACTGCGCCGTGCAGACCGAACGACGAGTTGTTGGCTATAGCAAGCGCTTCGGTCTCGTCCTTGTACGGAATGATAGAAAGCACGGGCCCGAAGATTTCTTCCTGCGCAATGACCGAATCGGGGTCTACGTCGGCGAATACGGTCGGACGTACGAAGTATCCACGGCCTAGTCCGTCGGGCGCGGCCAAGCCTCCGGTTACGAGGCGAGCGCCGCCGTCGATACCCTTCTTGATGAAGTCGAGGACTTGGTCACGTTGATTTCGTGAGACCAGTGGTCCGAGCTTGGTTTCAGGATCGAGTGGATCACCCGGAGAGAAGCCCTCGGCGGCCGCCTTTGCCAACTCGACTGCTTCTTCGTGGCGATCCGCGGGGACGAGCATCCGGGTCCAAGCCGTGCACGTTTGTCCGGCATTGAGGAAGGCGTTCGACACACCAACTTTCACTGCGGTTGCGATATCGGCGTCGTCGAGGATGACATTTGCCGACTTGCCGCCCAGCTCCAACGTCACACGCTTGATCGACCGAGAAGCGAGTTCGGCGACGCGGGCGCCGCCACGGACGGATCCCGTGAACGAAACCACGTCCACTTCCGGATGGGTGACCAAGGCTTCACCGATCACCGGCCCGTATCCACTGATCAGATTCACCACGCCAGGGGGAAAACCGGCTTCGTGAATCGCGTCGAACAACAGGTAGACAGCCATCGGAGCCACCTCGCTGGGCTTGACGACGACGGTGCATCCAGCAGCCAAGGCCGGTGCAATCTTGCACGCAATCTGATGCAGTGGGTAGTTCCATGGCGTGATCGCTGCGACAACACCTGCCGGCTCCCTCACTATGAGCGAGTTGCCGATCGTTTCCTCATGCGCTTGTTCGCCGAGCAAGTCGATGTAGCTTCGGATATCCGTCAGGGGCAGAGCAGCTTGAATCCGACTGGCGATTCTCATGGGTGTACCGACGTCGGTTGCGATCGCTTCTGCAATCTCCGTTGCCCGCTTCTCGAGCCCCTCGGACAACCTGCTCAACAACCTCGCCCGTTCCGCGCGTGAGGTCGCAGCCCAACCAGGGAAGGCGTTGCGGGCGGCACAAACCGCTCGATCGGCATCCGCTGCCGTTCCGTCGGCTACCGCACCGATGACTTCCTCGGTGGCGGGGTTCTCCACGGGAATCGTGTCGGTGCTACCTGATGTCCACGTGCCGTCGATGTACATTGCAGTTCGATCAATCATCAGAATCTCCTCGTCGGCACTCAGGAAGTGCGATGCTCTCGGTTGTGTATTCGACTACTGCGGTAGTGCTTTCAGCGTCAACAGGCAACCGTCATGCGGGTCTGGGCGACTCGGGGCGCTCACCACGGGCGAAGGCCTCGAGGCGTTCCATCACCTCCGGATTGTCGAGCGAGGAGCGACGGTAGTCATCTTCGAGTGCTAAACCCTCATCGGTCCTGTACCCGCCCGATGCGAGTATGGACCGACGATCAGCCCGAAGACTTTCTTGCGGATATCGCGCGATGTGGTGTGCGAGATCGACGGCGCGCGGTAGCGCCTCACCAGTTGGGACAACGTCTTGGACGAATCCGATCTCACGAGCTCGTGTGGCGTCGAATCGAGCCCCCGATTCCATCATCCACAGAGCATTGCTCAAACCCACGATCCGCGGCAGTCGCAGCGTTCCTCCATCGAAGAACGGCACCCCCCAACGCCGATTCAGTGCGCCGAACTCAGCTTGCTCGTCAGCGATCCGGAAATCGCACCATGCAGCGAGCTCGAGTCCACCAGCAAAGCAGTATCCGTTGACAGCCGCGATCGTGACTTTTCCCGGGTCCAGCTTGGCGAAGCCCATCGGCCCGACCGAGTCACAGAACTCTGCGTTCGCGAGCAGACGCGGAATGTCCTTCAAATCGGCGCCGGCGCAGAACGAGGTGGACCCACTGCCGGTAAGTACCAGAACGTTGGACTCGTCATTTCGGCCGAACCGTTGAATGGCCGACGCCAGTGCGACGGCTGTCTCCGCATTCACCGCGTTGTGCGCTTCCGGCCGCTCGATTGTCAGAATGGTGACGTCACCATCGTTTTCTTCCTTGACTGGCATTGCTCAACTCCTCTGTCGATGCGCATGGCCCGATCATTCGTGATCGGTCAACTGCTCTCGATCACCGTCACGGAGCCCTTGTCGGGCAGAATGATTCCGCGAGAACGCATTCACAGCGGCACTCGGTGGTCGAACCAGGGTGACGTTACGACGAGGAGTGCGTGGGTTACTACACGCAAAAGTTGGTATTCGTGTGAGAGCACATTCATTGGACGGAAGGAGCCGACATTCGACCAGGCACCCACGGGCGCAAGACATTCGGCCGAGATCAGAGCAAGCCTTCGGCCCGGGCCTTGTGCACCGCTGAGGTACGGTTTTGCGCATCGAGCTTCCGCATTGCCGAACTCATGTAAGCCTTGACAGTTTGGATGCTCAGACCCAATTGCTCTGCGATGACGAGATTACTTGCGCCGAGTTCTACCAGGCGCAAGGTCTCCAGTTCGCGTCGCGTGACCGTCACCCGCTCAGGTCCACGGGTCGGGCGGCGAGAGGCTACGCCGAGATCGTCGATGATCTGGGTGAGTCGGCCACGAACTACACTGTCGGACACAGTGTCCGTAAGCGACCTGAGTTCGTTCACAGCTCGGTCGATCCGAGCGAAGTTCACAATGGGTCGGCGAGGCGCCTCGTCGGCGGGGTGTTCATCAGTTGTCTGCAAACGCTCGAGATCCTTTGCCGTCAAAGCAGCAACGCGTCCCGCAGCACATAACGCGACATCACCGATCTGTCTGCGTTCACGTGTTGCGCCGTAGAATACGCCGCGAACCGTGCCGTCCACCACGACGGGTAACGCGAACATCGAGTGTATTCTCTCTTCGCCGAGGATTATGTGGTCGAATTCGTGAGTAATCGACCTGTCCGTTGCGTAGTTGTCCACACGGCAAGGGGTCGCTCGGGACACGACGATACCGCCAACCCCTTGGCCTGCAGCGAGTTCCAAACCGAGAAGTCCACGTCCGAAGGTGCCTGAGAGTGTGGTGATCCGCAATCGCCGGCCTCCTACTCCAGGTGTAGCTGTGCCCGCCAGCAGGACCGGCAACCCGCTGGCGCGTCGGAGTTGCTCGAGGCGTCCCTTCAGGTGGCGCTCGACGCGCAGATCCAAAGATTCAGCGTTGATCATCGGTTCTCTTCTTGTCAGTTCGGATCGACTCCTCGGAAGATCACCTACCGCTTTCAAGGGCGAGTCCGATGGAGTATCGACAAAATCGTGTCGGCTTCCGTGCCTCTGTCTCGAAGGCTAGTGAGTGGCGTCACATTCAGGCAAGGTCGTACCCCCAAAGGTAGGTATCGAGTGTCTGATCGATGCGACCGGAGATCTCGATGCATTCCTGCGCTAGGGGCCCGTCAGAGCGGTAGCGATCGACTGTCGACCACACTTTTCATCACGAGGGTCGAGCTGAGGCGAGCAACCCCGGGCAGCGAAGCGAGTCGCGTGTCGTACAACTTCTGAAACGCCGGCAAGTCTCGGGCGACGATGCGCAGAAGATAGTCCGGATCACCGAAGAGGCGTTGCGCAAGTATGACATTGGGGATATCGACGACGGAGTCCTCGAAAGCGTCGAGGGTACCGCGGTCTGCATTCAACATCGTGACGAATACAAGCGAATGAAAGTTCAATCCCAAAGCACTCGCGTTGAGTTCCGCGCGATAGCCACTTATCACGCCTGCCTGTTCCAGCGCGCGGAGGCGACGATGGCAGGGCGAAACACTGATGCGGACCCGCTCCGCGAGTTCCGTGACAGTGAGACGACCGTTCTGTTGGAGCTCGGTGAGAATTTCTCTGTCGACCGCGTCCATGAACATCATCCTCCCACAGTGACTGCCGTCGAGGAGCGATCTCGGAAACTCCCGATAGGAGACTGTGCCTCGTTCATGTGCTCTGTGTAGATCGCTTCCAGCAGTTACATTGCTTCGCAAAGTCCGATCGCGGTCCCCGGTTGCGCACTGATTTCGGTGCGCAACCGACGCCGTCAGATCCCTATATTGCCAATGACTTTCGATCTAGGTGAGTAACTCCGGATGCTCACGTGTGATGTCGTCCCACAGAGGTCGGAAGCTGAGCCAACCCGCAAATGCAGATCCGACCTCGCGGTGAGAGAAGGTTGCTGTCTCGTGGTCCATCTCGATCGGTGTTCCGGCTGCCATTGCTGTCAGTTGCACCTGCGCACACCGCTCCATGGCTATGAACCACCAAGCAGCCTCACCGGCGGACTGCCCTGTTGTGAGTAGTCCGTGATTTTGCAGAACCGCGGCCTTCGCGTCTCCCAGTGCAGCTGCGATTCGTTCGCCTTCTTCACGGTAACCCGCAGGCCCGCCATAGAAGTCGTACAGCGCGTGGTCGTTGTAGAAGGCAGTTGCATCTTGGTTGATGGGAAGGATCGGCAATCCGAGTGAGGCCAACGCCCGGCCGTAGATCGAATGAGTATGCGAGGCCGCGACGACATCCGGACGAGCCTTGTGCAGCTCGGAATGAATGAAGAAGCCGGCAAGGTTTACCGATCCCTCACCTTCCACCACCCGGCCCGCGTGATTGACCCGAATGAGATCGGAGACGCGAATCGCCTTGAAACTCATGGTGAAAGGATTGACCCAGAACTCGTCCTGGAACTCTGGATCGCGAACGGTCATGTGTCCGGCAACACCCTCGCCGAAACCGAATTTGCCGAACAACCGCAGTGACGCCGCAAGTTCTCGTTTGCGAAGACGCCGCTCGTCCTCGATGTTGAGCCCCGCCGGAGGGCCGGGAACACCAGCTCCGGGTTTGACGATACTTGCGGGCCTGTCGAGAAGACTTGTCTCCTCTGTCGATTCAACTGTATTGCTCATGGCGAAACCTTTCTGTGCTCGATGTCATGGCTAACGGTCCAACCGGCGGATGATGCGTAGCTTGTATACGATTTCGACACTGATGAAGTCGATGTTCATCCTCCGGGTCGCTCTGTGCAACGGTTGCTCGATACAGAGAATCCCTACGCCGCGAGCGAAGTCACGAACTTGCCCAACCTGGCGAGTCCTTCGTCGAGTTCGCTCATCGGTGCGGCGTAGGACAATCGGACGTGCGTCTTTGCGCTGTGTACACCGAAGTCGGTGCCAGGCGTCAGTGCGACGTGTGCCTCGTCGAGGGCGCGTTCGCAAAACTCCCATGCGGTCAGACCGGTGTGACTTACGTCGAAATAGACGTAGAACGCGCCGTTCGGTTCGACCGGGATCGGCAGTCCGATCTCTTTCAAGCCGTTGACGACCCGAACTCGACGGCGCCCGAATTCGATACGGCGTTGCTCGCACACGGCCAATGCCTCCGGAGTGAAGCAGGCAAGTGCCGCATGTTGGGCAGGCGACGACGGGCAGAGAAAGTAGTTCTGTGCGAGACGCTCGATTGCAGGAACCAGGGCTTCGGGAACGATGCACCAGCCCAACCTCCATCCCGTCATGCCGAAGTACTTCGAGAAGCTGTTCACCACAATGCAGTCCGGGTCGACGGACAGCGCGCTCTGCGGTGCTGCGCCCCGGTCATCATGGTCGCTCAGGTTCAAGTAGATCTCGTCGACGATTCGCCACGCACCGGCATCGCGTGCGAATTCGCAGATCGACGCCAACTCGTTCAGTGCAACAGAAGTGCCGGTTGGATTCGACGGCGTTGCGATCATGATTCCGCTGGTGGATTCGGTCCAATTCGACCGCACCGCTTGCGCGTCCAACTGGTATCGGGTCTCGGCAGGTGCGGGTACGAGATTCACGCGGGCGCCGAAGCTCTCCGCAATCTGACGGTTGCACGGGTAAGAAGGATCTCCGATCATCACCTCGTCGTCAGTGTCAACTAGCGCAGCCATGAGGAGCACCAGTGCCGCTGAAGCACCGGCAGTGACGACTACACGGGCGGGGTCGACCTCGACTCCGTGCTGATCTCGATAGAACTGTGCGATCGATTGCCTCAGTGCAGGCAACCCGAGTGACGCGGTATACGGCATTGCTCGGCCGTCCATGATCTCGCGCATCAGTTTCAGCACCGGCGGAGGCGCTCCGAAGTCCGGTTCACCGATACTCAACTTCACAACATGGTGTCCCTGGAGTTCCAATCCAGCAGCGCGTTTTCCGAATTCCATCGCGTAGAAGGGTGCAATTGCCTGCGCGCGTGCGGAGATTTTCACGCGATCTCCTCCGCCTGGATTGCCGCCACCAGGGCCAGCACAAAGCGGTTGACGGGGACGTCGACACCATGCCGTTCCGCAGTCCTGACGACCGCCCCCGTGAGCGCGTCGTACTCGAGTGGGCGGCCGGCCAGTCGATCCTGGCGCATCGAGGTGGTGCTGCCCTCCGGAACGCTTTGCAACCAGTGCATAGCGCGCTCCGCGTGCTCGTCGGTCAACGCCGCGCCGTCTGCCCTACCGACGACAACGGCCTCGTGCATGATCTGACGCGCGATGTTCCCGATTTCCGGGTCGCGCATTACATCTGCTCTCCGCCCGGTCAACGCAGTCAGCGGATTCGCCGTGATGTTGGTGAGAAGCTTTGACCAGGCGACCGTCTTCAAATCGGTCTCAGTTGATGCCCGCATGAGACCCGCTCGTAACTCGGCCGCCAAGGCCGTGCCCGCCTCGCCTTCGGGTAACGCCAGATCTACATCTCCGACCCGCCGAAGTACCGCTCGTCCAGGTGCCGTTCGTTCGACGTTGAGATAGACGACACTCGGGACGATCTGTGCTGCAGCGATATACGGCGAGATTCGTTCGGAGAGTTCGACGCCGTTCTGTGCCACCAACACTCTGGATTCCGAATGGTCTACCGCGCGAAGCCAATCGGCAACGGTTTCGGTGTGATGGGCTTTGACGGCGACGATTGCGATGACGGGCCCCTCGATCTCACCTGGCTCGGTGACATGTCGAACCGACCATGATTCGGAGATGCCGTTTTCTGCGATCTCGATGCGATCGAAGGGAACCCGCCCGCCGCACACAGTGATCGGATGCCCGGCCCGGGCAAAAGCGGAAGCCAGCGAGAGCCCGATGGCGCCCGCTCCGATGACCGCAACTGGACGAGACTTGCTGTTCGAAGTCAAAGTTCTTCTCCTCGTTGACTATCGATGAACCATGAGGGGCTCGTAGAGCGACCGATTGATCCTGGTCAGTCACGGTTCCCGGAGATCACTCATGTTCGAGACCGTTGATAGAAGAAGATTAGCCGGATGCGTTTGGGAAATTATCCCAAAATTGGCGCGGATCGATCTGGATGGTGGAAGAAAGTAGGCCAAAGGGTGGATATATGCCAAAATCCTTCCGCACTATTCCTCGATGGCACCACCGATTGATCGTAGGTGCTCGCGGAAGGTGAAGTCCTCCTGTTCCTTCCGCGTGGTAAGGAACTCGTCGAACTGTGCCTGCGCACGGAAGGTCGTACCTTGCCGCATGCACGCAGCCTGGTATCGCTCCGTGTCTCGAATCGTGGTCGCAAGTTCTGCCACATCTGCGGCGCGATTCAAAGGTACGAAGATCACTCCGTCATCGTCACCGACCAGGAAATCGTGAGCGGTCGAGGTGTGCCGACCGCACCGTGCGGAAACGAGGGTTCGAGAATCTGTGCCGTCGAGACGCTGGGGGCCGGTCGGCAATGCGCCCTGGCTGAACAGCGGCAATCTGATAGTTCGCAGTTCACTCGTGTCCCGGTGAAGCCCCCAGATCACAATGCCCGACAAGTCGGCGCGCTGAGCCTCGAGTGCTACCAGGTCTCCGACGCAAGCCTCATCTTCTCGTCCCCCGTTGTCGACCATCAACACGTCGCCGGATTCCGAGCTTTCGATGGCCTCCAGGAAGACGTCGACACTGCCGTGATGACGGACCGGTGCTACTCGGCCGACCATATGCATGTTTGCCCACAAGGGCCGAATGCTCGGTGGAGCACAACGCACGGGAACGCCCAATCGCAAACAGGCGTCGGCGATATGTGGCGTGGTGAGATCCAGATAGGTGCGCTGGAGCTGTACGGAATCCATGATCAGTTCTCCTGTGAGTCGCCTGGGCGGGCACCTCGAAGGTCCCGGAGTCGGTAGTTGTACCGGTTGGTCATCGCGAGTGAGTAGCGCCAGCCTCGTCCCACGCGAACAGGAGGCAGCGCGCTCATGGTCTCCGTTGGTGATTCGAGGATGCTGAGGTTCGCCGTTCCTTCCCAAACCGGGCCGGCGATCACGTTCTCGGCCTGAAGTCGGACCAGTTCGAACACGGCGGGTTCGTCGTGTTGACCTTCGAACATCGAGGGAAAATGACGGAGAGCGACGATCGGACGGCTGCCGAAGGTGACGGCGGAATCGTCGGCTTCCGAGGTTATTCGGACGTTTCCTTCGGCCAGTCTTCGGTCCTTCACCGCGACGGTCCCGGCAAAGACGTTCCCGGGCGCGAGGTTGGGCGAGGCGATCGACGGGACCCCCATCGATTTGGTGATCCACACGGAGCCTAGCTTTTTCGGATATCCGAGGATCCATCCACGCGCCATCGACGTATCCTGGTCGACCACGATGTATGGGCTGTAGTGCATCGGAATTCCCTCGTACACGACACTCACAAGCATGATGCACTCGCGATACTGCGCCCGAATCGGATCCAGCAATTCCCCGCCGGTGTCGGTACACGCTTGCCAGTCGACGAATGACAACGTCGTCAGTCCCTGCTCGTCCGGGTGAAGGGTCAGCCCAGGAGGCAGCAGGGCCTCCACAGCGGCGGGGTTGGACCAGTACTCCACCGTGACGAAGTCCGCGGCGTAGTGCCACGGTGGAGTCGGTGCGATGCTGGACGTCCCGTCACGCGAGAATGGGCCCATGTAACCCTGCGAGTCTGCGAATTGTGTCATGTATGGGTGTCCTGGTTATCGAAATAGATGGGCGACCGAAGGCCGGATCGACAGATGGTGGCGATTCGGAGAGTTCGAATCTGTTGAGTGTCAGACACACTCATCATTCGAACACGCGACATATTGCGATTCGTATGTCGAATGACACTCTATCGATGGAAGGACGCCGAGCGATTGCGTATATGCTCCGAAATGGGTCGATATTGATATAGATCAGTACAGAATGGCCTGAGGTTGGCAGATACTGGCTGACCCTGGCTTACCGATCGATCAATCGAGCGTTTGCACTTCGACTTCTTCGTGCTCAGCGACAATGAGGCCGTGGAGACGCTCTTCGATCAGATGCGTTGCATCGGCTGTGATCCGATCGATCAGTGCTGCAACGGTTGGAATGTCGTGGATCAGACCCTGCGCCGTCCCGACCGTCCAAATCCCGGCATCAAGGTCGCCTGTCTCGAAGACCCTGCGTCCTCGAACTCCTGCAACCAGTTCACGAACATCTTCGAATTGACCACCGCGACTGAGGATATCAACGACTTCGCGGCTGACCGTGTTGCTGGCGACTCTGGCAGTGTTGCGCAATGGACGGAAAATCAGCTCTGTGTCAGTCTCTTTGGCTGCGACGATCGCTTCCTTCACGGCCCGATGAACGGGGGCCTCTTCCGTGCACAGGAAGCGGGTTCCCATGTTGATCCCGTCGGCGCCGAGTGCGAGCGCAGCGACGAGACCCCGACCGTCGGCAAAGCCTCCGGAAGCGACCATGGGGATGGATATCTGCTCGGCTGCTGCTGCAATGAGGATCAACCCCGGAATATCATCTTCGCCTGGATGGCCGGCACATTCGAATCCGTCGATGCTGACGCCGTCGACGCCGACGTCCTGTGCCTTGACGGCATGGCGCACGCTGGTGCACTTGTGAAGCACCTTGATCCCTGCTGCGTGAAAATCGGGTAGATGTGGAGCAGGATTCGATCCGGCCGTCTCCACGATCGTGATTCCGGATTCTATGATCACCTGCCGGTACTCCTCGTACGGCGGCGGCGTGATCGCCGGAAGAATGGTCAGGTTCACTCCGAACGGTTGGTCGGTCAGCTCCCGCGTACGAGCGATTTCCTTTCTCAAATCCTCCGGTGTGGGCTGTGTCAAAGCGGTCAGCATGCCCAAGGCGCCGGCATTCGCAACTGCAGCAACGAGTTCGGCGCGGCCGACCCACTGCATGCCTCCTTGCACGATCGGATGACGCACGCCGAAGGTTTGGGTAAAAGCGGTAGAAAGCATTGAATCTCCTTCACGATTTTGGTGACCATCGGTTCGCAGGACGTACCGGAAGTCATGAGAGTGCAACGGGCTCATATTTGTTCGACGCCGACGCCGACGCCGACGCCGACGCCGACGCCGATGCCGGCGCCGACGCCGTTTTCAGGCCCTACGTTCAACGCACGGTCTTTGACGGGTATCCGGCGATCCCGGTGCGTTGCTGGCGCATCCTGGGGATGTTTCGCCCGTCAGTACGGGAGTTTGAAAGCGCGGATTGCGTTGCTGCGCAGGAACGCGGCGCGGGTTGTCTCGTCGAGGTCGAGTGCGTCGATTCCGGCGAGGCAGTCGGATGCCGGCCAAGCCGGGTGATTCGAACCGAACAACACCTTGTGTCGGCCGTGACCGCGCAGGTAGTCCACGATTTCGGTGGGGTAGCGCGTGGACTTGTACGCCGAGGTGTCGATGTAGACGTTCGGGTATTTCGTTGCGAGAGAGATAGCTTCGTTGGTCCACGGCACCCCGATGTGGCCTGCCACTATCCGAAGCTCAGGAAATTCGAGTGCTACGTGATCGAGGTACGGGATGGGGCGACCAGGTTCCGACGGACAGAGTGGTCCGGTGTGGCCGATTTGGGTGCAGAACGTGATGTCGAGGTCACAACACGCCGCGTACAACGGGTAGTAGCGGCGATCGTCCGGTGGTAGGCCCCATAGCCACGGGATGATCCGTAGACCTACGGCGCCGTATTCGTCGGCGCATCGTCGCAGTTCGTGCACCGCGTCCATCGGTCGACTCAGATCGGCTGATGCGACCATGACGAAGCGGTCCGGATGGCTCTTGACGACGGCGCCGACTTCGTCGTTGCTGATGAGTGCTCCTGACGGTCCATGCCAAGCACTCAGCATGCCGATCTCGACGCCGGCTTCGTCCATACGGTCGAGGGTCCACGAGACCGGTGGTTCGGTATCTGGAATCGTGCCGTGTGACCACCGACGAAGTGAGTCCAGGAAGGGCATGTCCAGCCACCGCTGAGTCGGGTGCTGCATCCACGCATCGATTGTCTTTGTCACAGTTTCGCCTTTCGTCTTTCCCGTTGTCCGTCGAAGCCTCAGGCAGCGCGGACTTTCGGCGGGGTCTGGTTCGCAGTGCTTTTCCATGACGCGTTGACGCGTCTCGGGGAGGAAAGTGGCGCAGATGAGGCTGAGCGCACCGAAGGCCGCAAGCATCCACCCCACGGCCTCACCACCGAAGCGTCCGGCCAGTTCGGCGGCCAGGATCGGTGCGGTACCACTGCCGATCACTCCTGCGATTGCGTAAGCCATTCCAGCGCCGGTGTAGTGGTACTCGGTTTGGAACATCTCCGGAAGGAGAGCCCCGGCCCTGCCGTGGATGAAAAAGTCGTAGAACTCGATGGTCGTGCCGGTGCAGCTGGCAATGGCGATACGACGCATCGGGGTCGGTGGCCGGGGTATTTCCTGGAACGGTTGTACGGGACATCGACTTTCCTGCTCGCTTGGCTCACTGGTTCTCCAGCGGCGGGCTGGTGTACGACGAACAGTGTGAGTCCGGTTACAGCACGATCTACACCCCCCAAAGTAGGTCGACGTTCGGCTAACTCCTTTGGGGGGTACGTGCCGAGAACGGGTTGCCGGTGCGATGACGCTCGACATAGGACCCGCGGCAAACGCGGTGAACCCGAGGTCGAATGTTCAGCTGACGATCCCCAATTCACGTGCAGCCAAGACTGCCTGGATCCGGTTGTTTGCGTGCAACTTGCGCATGGTGCTCTTGAGGTAGGACTTGATGGTGTTGGGGAGCAACCCGAGTGTTTCTGCGACCTCACGGTTGCTCAGTCCGCGTGCAACCAACTCGAGAACCTCGATTTCACGAGGCCTGAGCAAGGTGACAGGCGCACTCGGGATCAGCGTCGGCGCGAATCGGTTTCCGACAGCTTCGATTCGCGCACGGAGCGAGGCATCCTCGATGTGGCCTGCGAGATCGGTCAGCTCCTTCGCGATGTCGAACATGTCAGATCGAGTGAGGGATGATCGCTCCGCTTCTGCGCTCGCGCGCATCAGACTCAATCTCCGACCCACTTCGTCCTCGACTGCGATGTCACGCTCGATTCGTCTCACCAACGGAGCAAAACTGTCGAACCAGCGGTCGCCGAGACGAACGTGGGTTCTCGCAGCAAGGTAGATCAGGATTCTAGGAACACGATCGACAACGATGGGTAGGGCCGCGAGGGTTTCGATTGCCTCTGGCCGGACGGCGTGGTCGTAGACGTGGGTGATGCCTTGCGCTGAAATGTAGTCCGCGACCGAAACCGGTCTGGCCAACATCAGCGCCTTTCCGCCGAGTCCTTCACCGTTGCGCACCACGAGATTGACCGCAGAGCGTGTCCGGACGCCGGCGAGGTCGGTGATCTCCATGGATACGGCGCCCTGCCGTACCGGACCACCGAAGACCATGTCCATAGCCGCCTGTCGGCGGAGGATTTCCATCGAGCGTGCGAGAATCCGTCGCTCGATCGGGGTGCTCGCCTCGAAAGCTGCGGTCATCTGGGCCTCCAACCACTTACCTTTGATTGAGGCTAGTGAGTGCCGTCACAACAACGCAACGCGTACCTACCAAGGTAGGTAGTGGGTGCGTCGCCTACCTTTGGGGGTCCCACCACGACTGTTTTCCAGGTCACATTGCTTCTCAGGAATGAAGGAGCACATATGAACCTCAGACTTAGCCATGCCATCGGCCCCACCGAGCAACCGATGCTCGAGATGACGATCGGCGACAACTTCGACCGGACCGCGGTGAAGTTTCCCGATAACGAGGCCGTGATCGATGTGCCGACCGGCCGCCGGTGGACGTACACCACCTTGCGCGCGGATGTCGATGCGCTGGCTCTGGCACTTATCGCCGACGGCATCGTTGCCGGTGACCGGATCGGCATCTGGGCACCCAACTGCGCGGAATGGACCATCGTCCAGTACGCAGCAGCGAAGGTGGGTGCCGTCCTGGTCAACATCAACCCGGCGTACCGCACACACGAGTTGGAGTACGCACTCAACCATGCCGGAATCCGGATGGTTTTCGCGCTTTCCGCGTTCAGGTCCTCCGACTACACCGCGATGCTTGACGAGGTGGCACCGCGGTCGGAGCACCTTGATCATGTGGTGTTCTTCGGGAGTGACAAGTGGGCCGATCTGCTCAAACGTGGTCAACGGATTTCACCCGAGATACTCAGGGAGCGCCAGGCAACTCTCTCGCCTGATGATCCGATCAACATTCAATACACGTCAGGGACAACAGGTTTCCCGAAAGGGGTTACGCTCTCTCATCGCAACATCCTCAATAACGGGTATTTCGTGGGCAAGTTGCTCGGTTACACGGAGAACGACCGGATTTGTGTTCCGGTGCCGTTCTATCACTGCTTCGGCATGGTGATGGGTAACCTCGGGGCGACCACACACGGTGCGTGCGTGGTGATTCCGGCGCCTGCTTTCGACCCGATTGCGACGCTCCAGGCATGTGAGCAGGAGCGGTGCACTTCTCTGTACGGTGTACCGACGATGTTCATCGGAATGCTCAACGTCCCCGACGTCGCATCGTACGATCTGTCCTCGCTACGCACCGGCGCAATGGCGGGCTCACCTTGCCCTGTCGAGATAATGAAACGAATCACGCAGTGGGCACCCGAAATTGCGATCGCCTACGGGATGACGGAAACGTCCCCCGCGTCCACCCAGACGTGGGTCGACGATTCGCTCGACCGGCGCGTGTCCACTGTGGGGCGCGCGCACCCGCATGTCGAGGTCAAGATCGCCGATCCGGTCACCGGTGACACCCTGGAACGGGGAGAGTCCGGCGAATTGTGCGTCCGCGGCTACTCGGTAATGCTCGGCTACTGGAACGACCCCGAAAAGACTGCCCAAGCTGTCGATGCCGACGGTTGGATTCACAGCGGTGACCTCGCAATGATGGATGAGGACGGATTCGTCGGAATCACCGGGCGTATCAAGGACATGGTGATTCGTGGTGGCGAGAACATCTACCCGCGAGAAATCGAGGAGTTTCTGTACACCCACCCCGATATCCTCGACGCCCAAATCATCGGGGTACCCGACGACAAGTACGGCGAGGAACTCATGGTGTGGTTGCGTTTGCGTGCCGGCGCCGAACACATCGACGCCGAAAGCCTTCGAGCCTTCTGTGCCGGCAAACTCGCCCACTACAAGATTCCTCGCTATGTCCACTGCGTGGACGAATACCCGATGACGGTCAGTGGCAAAGTGCGCAAAGTGGAGATGCGCGAGCAAGCGCTACAGCTTCTCGGACTTTGACCGCCAAACCATCTACACTGGAACACTTTTCAAAATCTCAACCAAGGAGAACCCAATGAGCTGGAACATCGAACGGCGCGGCCGAGTCGCCGTCGTGACCATGAACACCAACCCAGTCAACGCGCAGAACCGCGCATTCTTCGCCGACCTCCACGAGGCGTTCGATCTTCTCGAGCGTGAGCATGGCGACTCTCCGGTTGTTCTAACCGGCATCGGTGCACGCTTTTCTGCGGGACTGGATCTCG
Organism: Rhodococcus sp. IC4_135; assembly: GCF_011602025.1. NCBI lineage: Bacteria > Bacillati > Actinomycetota > Actinomycetes > Mycobacteriales > Nocardiaceae > Rhodococcus > Rhodococcus sp. IC4_135. Next base: position 169,425 of record NZ_JAAOLG010000003.1, on the reverse strand, counting down.
ACGAACATTTCCGGCTTTTTGCGGGCGATCCCGCGGCGGTCGCGTCATGGTTTCAGGACTACCGCGCGACGAACATGCGGCTGTTCACCTACCCTCGACCGACCGTGGCAGCAGTGAACGGGCACGCTTTCGCCGGCGGCCTGATCACCGCAGCGGTATGTGATCGTACCGTCGCCGCAGCTGGTGAAGCTCGATTCGGGATCAACGAAGTCAACATCGGAATTCCCATGCCTGCGGTGTATCTCCGCATGCTCGCGTACGCATGGGGCCAACCGGTAGCTTCCCGAACGTGCCTACAAGGAGAGATATTCTCCGTCCAGGAAGCTCACGAGATGGGGATTCTGCATGAGGTGGTCGATGCTGACGTGTTGATCGACCGGGCCGTTGCGATCGCCGAACTGACTCCCGAAGACTGTCTCGACAGCTACGCATACACCAAGCGGGCGTTGCAAGCTGCAGCCTTGCGCGACATCGCCGACCTTTCCGACCCTCTCGACCGCAGCGAACTGGCCGCCGGTATGACCAGCGCACCGTCACGCCACGCACACCGCCGGTACTGGGAGCAGCTCAAAGGCCGCCCCGCCGAGTGGTGACCTGACGGCCGAGGCGCGATCGATGCGTGCCATTTCGGCGCCCGTATGGGAGTGCGCCTCCCGTCCGTCGAACATCGGTGACAGTAGGACGGGAGGCGCCCAATGGTTAAGGACACCCCAGCATGTTCCCTTCGGCCGGCTCAACCACGTCCTCGGCCTCGACACTCAATGTGTGTTGCCCGGTAACTGAACTAATTGCCCAGCGTCGTCAGATCCGGGTAGTTCGAGACCTCCCAGCCGCCGTCGACGACCAGGCTGGTTCCGGTGATGTACGAGGCGTCGTCGCTGGCGAGATAGAGGCACGGTCCGGCGATCTCGTCGGGAGTTGCCGCTCGGGACATGGGGATTCGGCTCAGAAACATGTCGCGGGCAGGCTCGTAGTTCATGACCGGTGCGACCAACGGGGTGTCGACCAGGCCGGGCAGAACTGCATTGACCCGAATTTTCGACGCCGCCAGTTCGATCGCGGCATTCTTGCTGAACATCTCGACCCCGGCCTTACCCGTCGCGTACGCGCTCCCGTAGGGGCTCGGTACGTGCGCGTTGAGGGAGGAAACGTTGACTATCGCACCGCCGCGCCCGTGCTCTCGGATATGTCGAGCTTCATGTTTGGTACAGAGGAAGACGCCCTTCTGCACCAGGTCGATGGTGAAGTCCCAGTCGGCCTCGTCGAGGTCGACGATCTGACCCACCCTCGACGCCCCGGCAACGTTGAAAGCCAGATCGATACCGCCGAATTCCGCTGCCGCAGCGGCAATAGCCTCGGCGACATCGGATTCCTTGGTGACGTCAGCGGGAACGGCGAGGAAAGACGCGCCGTGCTGGGATGCTATTTCCTTCAAACCCTCTGCCGCGATGTCTATTCCGGCCACCCGCGCGCCTTCGCTGATAAGTCGTAGTGCGATGGCCGCGCCGATCCCCGAGGCTGCGCCAGTGACGACTGCGGTTTTTCCGGCGAATCTGGACGTGTTAATGGGCACCTGCTTTCAAGAACTTTCCGGTCCGGCGGTTGCCGAGAACGGGTGCTGCTTCTCCGTCTCCGAAGACGTACTCGCCGCCGACGAACACTGCGGTGACAGTCTGGTCGTTGCGATTCACCATGCGGGAGAGATTGTCGTACTCCACAACTGGACTCTCCGCGTACGTCTCGAGTGAATCGTCGAGGTGGGCGGGATCGATCACAACCAGGTCGGCGCGGTCACCTAATCGGAGGTGCCCGGCATCCACGTCGTACCACTCGGCCAGTTCACCGGTGAGACGATGCACGGCTGCCTCGACGGTCATGAACGGCCGCCCGACCTTTTGGGCGTCGTAGACACGTCGGAGTAGTCGTAAGCCGAAGTTGTAGAACGCCATGTTGCGCAAATGTGCTCCGGCGTCGGAGAACCCGAGTTGGACACCGTTGTCCTGGGCGAACTTGTCCAGAATCTCCGGCCGGTGATTGGAGATGGTTGTGCGCCAGCGCACCTTCGTGCCGTGCTCGAGGACCAGATCCAGGAAGGCGTCGACCGGGTGGAGGCCTCCGCGCTCAACGCCGACCTGTCCGAAGCTCTTGCCGAGCAGGGATTCGTCGGGGCAGGAGACGATTTCGGCGTCGAAGAAATCTCGATGCCAGACTTTGACACCGAACTTTTGGTCGTAGTCCTTGCGGAACTGTCGCCGGTACTCCTCACTCTGCATCAGAACGTTGCGTTCCATCTCGTCGGTCAGATGCAGTGCTGCAGCGCCGGATCCGAACTCCTCGAAGACAACCAGGTCGATGCCGTCGGCGTACACCTCGAAGGGAACCGGTAGGTGCTGCCAGCGCAGGTCGCCGCCGAGTCGATTGACCAGATGCGCCAGCGGACCGAGGATCACCACGGCCAACTTGTTGGACTTGATATCAGCCGCCGAGAGCATGCTCGTCTTGAGTCGCTTGCGCCACAGGCCAGCACTGGAGAACGCCATCGCTCCGGTACTCATGGGGTTGGAGAGGTCAGGTCCAGCCTGAAATACCCGTCCCCGACGGCGGAGAATCGCATTGAGTCGACGTCGTTCCTTCGTGGTTGCATACGTCGACGGCAGTGTGCGTGAGCGGCAGGTCTCGCCGTCGAGTTTGTCGAACAACAATTGCTGACTGGACATCCCAACGAATCCGGCGTCAAGCGCCTCGGTCAATTGTGCTTCCATCGACGCGAGTTCGGAGTCGGTGGGGTGCACATCCTTCCGCGTTGCACGGTCCAATCCCATCTCCGCGGCTCGCATGTCGGAGTGCCCGATGAATGCTGCGACGTTGGGTCCCAACGGAAGTGACTCGAGCGCCGCGATGTACTCACGCGCGGAGTTCCAGGTCTTGGCCCGCGTGAGTGCATCGACAACGTGCTTGCGCGGAATCGCCTCGACTCTGCCGAAAAGATCGCCGGCGTCCGACGGGCTGGCGTGAATGGTGGACAGGGAACACGATCCGACAAAGATCGACGTGACTCCGTGTCTGAGAGATTCGCTGAGCGCCGGCCCCTCGAGGATTTCGACGTCGTAGTGAGTGTGGATGTCCACGATGCCCGGGATCACCCACTTGCGCCGCGCGTCGATGACACGGGGACAGCCGGTTTCGTCGAGTGGATCGAGCGAGATGGCGGTGACCAACCCGCCTCGGATGCCCAGATTCCGGACAGCTGGTTTCGCCCCGGTGCCGTCGAACCACAGACCGTTGTTGATCACGGCGTCATAGGTCATGAGATAGCCACCTTTGCGCGGATGGTCTTCCCGGTTGCATTGCGGGGCAGAGGAGTTGTGCTCAGTTTCCACTTCACCGGCACCTTGAAGTAGGCGAGCCTTTCGGCGACATAGTCGCGCAGTTCTTCTTCGGTCGCCGCTCCCTCGCTGCGAAGAACGACAACGGCCGCCACTTCCTAGCCGAGGTCTGCCGAATCAATCCCGATCACAGCGCATTCGAGGACTGCGGGATGCTCGTCGATGGTCTGCTCGATTTCGACGGGGTAGACGTTTTCGCCGCCGCGCAGGATCAGGTCGGACCGGCGGCCTGTCAGGCGGAGCCGGCCGTCTTCGACAACTCCGAAGTCGCCGGTTCGGAGCCACCGATCAGGACCGATAGCGGCAGCCGTCGCGGTCTCGTCGTTCCAGTATCCCAACATCACATAGGGGCTTCGCGCACAGATTTCACCCTCCTCCCCGTCGGGGACTGCACTCCCGAAGGGGTCTCGGACCTCCACGCTCACGGCGATGATCGGCCGGCCGAGAGTTCCGGGGAACGCGGCAAGTTCCGGTGGCGTGGCAACCGAAATGCCAGTAGAGGATTCGGTGAGCCCGTAGCTGTCTACCAAAGTGTGCTGCGCAAAAGGCAGGCGTGCACGCAGGCGTTCCTGCAAGGCCGGGGACGACGGCGCTGACGCCAATGCAAAGGCGCTCAGTGAGGTCAAGTCGTACTTCTCGATATCGCCGTGTTCGAGGAGTCGGGTTGCCATGGTGGGGACCACCGCCCAGTTGGTGACCTTCTCGCGTTCGACGAGGGAAAGGACCTCGTCGACGTCGAAGGCGCCCTGGTGGATGACGACGGCTCCGCCCGTTGCGAGTCGTGGGATCGCCAGGTTATGCAGGCTTGCAATGTGAAACAGCGGCGCGGTCAGCAGATACCGCAAGTCGCTTGGTCTGCCATCGCTGGGTTTTCCGGTGAACGCCGCAGCGAGGCGATCGCTGTAGCGGTGGTAGTCGATGACGGCCAACACGTTTCGGTGAGTGTGAACTGCCCCCTTCGGGCGCCCACTGGTTCCGCTCGTATACAGGATCACAGCCGGATCGTCCTCGTCGACCGTGGTTCGGGGGAGTGGCGATCCCGAGTACTTCTCCATCAGAGCCGTTAGATCTTCCTCCATCGTGAGCACGGGAACATCGGTGTTCAGCTCGGAAAGAACTTGTGCGCGTTTGGCGTCGGCGATCACGACAGTAGGAGTGGTGTGATCGATTCCGTACTGCACCTCACGCGCCACCCACCACGAGTTGAACCCTACTGCGATCGCACCCAGCGCCTGAGCCGCCCAGAAGGTCATCACCCATTCCGGCGTATTGGCGGCGAGGATGCCCACCCGATCGCCCTTGCGGACGCCGTACCGCTCGCGCAGTGCCGTGGCCAATGCTGCTACGGCCTCGCCGTGCTCGAGGTAGCTGAAGCGTCGGTCCTTGGTCACCAGGTAGTCGCGTGATCCGTAGTCGAAGGATGCAGCGAGCACGTCGCCGAGTGCCTTGTCACGGTTCTTCATGACGGGCATCGAGCTGCCAAGTACGTCCTCGACTTGCATCTCGAAAGGGCCACCGGGACCGGTCAGCCCGGCCATGACGGACGCGATGAATGCTTGTGTATCAGCGGAAGTGGTCACGTGAAGCGCCTTTCGAAGATTAGGGTACGAGCACTGCGCGTCCGGTGACCTTGCCGTGTTCGAGACGGTCGAGTGCGTCGCGGGCATCAGCGAGGTCGAAGCGGGCTACTTCTACCGTTACCAGACCGGCCTGTGCCAGGGCGATGGAATCGACGAGGTCGTTTCTGTTGCCGCCATAGGACTTCCGGATCGATGCGCCCCACGGCCAGCCCGGTCCACCGGCAGCTTCGGCGGTGATCCCGGGGTTTCCGCCTCCGAGACCCACCATGCGATACGCGCCGTTCGGCGCAACCGCTTGAACGGACATCTGAGCAGTTGCATCGACACCGACGAAGTCGAAGATGACTTCTGCGCCTCTGGCCGAGGTGAGGTCGAGGATCTGCTGCGCGGTGTCCGGTCCCGATTCGAGCGTGATGTCGGCGCCGCAGCGTTTGGCGAGATCGAGTTGATCCTGTCCGACGTCGACAGCGATGATGCGCACGGCACTGATCGCCCGAAGTATCTGTACTGCAACGTGACCGAGTCCGCCGATGCCGATCACCACCGCGGTGGCACCGGGTTGCAGATGTTCGCGGGCGCCGCGAATGGCGTGGTAGCTCGTCAGGGCCGCATCGGCGAGTGGTGCTGCCTGCAGGAAGTCCAGGTCTCCGATGGGAACGAACGAGCGGGCCGGAATTTTCACGTACTCGGCCATACCGCCTTCGGGACCGAGCCCGGGACAGGGTGGCATCGCGGTGCGTCCAGCGGCGAGGCACATGTTCTCGTTGCCGCTCATACATTCTCGGCACTGCCCACACGACCAGCACAGATAGACGACGCCGCGTTCGCCGACCGAGCGACCGTCGACGCCGGTCCCGACCGCTTCGATGGTGCCGGCGATCTCGTGGCCGATGGTCAGCGGCTCTTCGCGCATCTTGTACGGAAAGTGCAGGAGATGGAGATCGGAGTGGCAGATTCCCGCTGCACCAACCCGAATCAGTAGTTCCGACGGACCGATCTCGGGGACCGGCACGTCGTTGATCTCGAGGAGACCAGGCCCCATGAGCTGAGCTGCCTTCATGAGTTGACCTCGCTGATCTCGGAGTTGTATGCGGCACTCAGATACGCGTTGCTGCGATCGGATCCGATCAGACCCGGCGCCATCTTGTTCATGACGTAGGCGAAGGTCATCCGACGGTCGAGATCGTTGACCAGCATCGAGCCGCCGATTCCCGCCCACCAGCAGGCGCGTCCGTCGGGAACCAGGGGTGCGGTATCCGGGTGTGGCAGTCCGTAGCCGATGCCGAACTTGAGTGGAGTCATGATCCCGAGGTCGATACCGTCGGCTTGGATCTCGAAGATCAGGTCGATGGTGCTCTGCGAGAGCAACTTCTGGCCGTCGAGCACACCACCGTTCGAGATCAAGGATTGGACCCGAGCGATCGAACGGGCGTTGCCATGACCGTTGACTCCGCCGATTTCAGCTTCCCGCCAGGGCGCGGTGTTGACCTCGGGATAGTCGAGCAATGGGCAGGTCAGGGTCTTGATGAAGATGCTGTCCTGGTCGAGAGTAGACAGGTCGAATTCCAATGCGGGCGGCGGAACCAGAGTGGCGATTCGGCCGAAGTGTTCTGCGGACGTGCCGATGTGGAAGTCGGCGCCCAGTGGACCGGCGAGCTCTTCGGCAAAGAACCTGCCGAGAGTCCGCCCGTCGATGCGACGAATGACCTCACCGACGAGATGGCCGTAGTTGATCGCGTGATAGCCCGACGCCGTACCGGGGGTCCACCACGGCTTCTGGGTAGCGAGGCGGGTGGTGGACGCCGCGAGGTCGTAGATGTCCTTCAGTTCGATCGGACGCTCCCAACCGGAGACTCCGGACGTATGCGAGAGGAGGTGGCGAACTTCGATGTCTTCCTTGCCGTTTACCGCAAATTCGGGCCAGTAATGAGCGACCTTCTGGAACACGTCCAATTGGCCGCGTTCGACCAGCAGGAGCGCACACAGAGCTGTCATGGTCTTGGTGATGGAGAACGTGTTGACGATGGTGTCCGGACCCCAAGGAGTGGTACGGGATTCGTCGGCGTACCCGCCCCAGAGATCGACCACGGATTCTCCGGCGACGGTGATGGCGATGGACCCGCCGAGTTCTTCGCCGGATTCGAGTTGAGCCTCGAAGGCGGTGCGGACGGCGTCGAACTCGTTGTTGCAGTGACCGTTCACCGTGCTCATGCGCGATCCGCCTTCTCGAGTTCGTGTGCTGCTGCACGGGCCGAAACGGGGAGCTTGTTTCCGGAGGCCGCTGCGCGCTTGGTGCCCTTGGCGATTTCCTTGTTCATGTTGCGGACGTAGGGATCGAACTCGAGTTGGATGGTGTGTCGCGGTGACTTGTAATAGGGAGCGAGGAAGTACGCCTCGTCGGCCTTGGTGATCTCCTGCATCTCACTGGCGGACGGCAGTTGGTATTTACCGGTGAGGTAGGCCGCGACGAGCTTGCTCTGCTGCTCGGCGAAGTTGACGAGCGTCGGCATGGGCTGCGCCAGTCCCATGAAGAAGAGGTTGTCGATTCCGGGTTTCATCATTCGTTTGAAGAGCGGGAATCGGTTGTCTTTGTCCGGCAGAAGATTCGGATCGCTGAAGAAGGGGAAGCTGATGTTGTAGCCGGTGGCGCAGATGACCACGTCGACGTCCTCGGAAGTGCCGTCCGCGAAGTGAACCTGCTTTCCGTCGAGTTTGCTGATCGCAGGCTTGAAGGTTATGTCGCCGGACCCGGCGCGTCCCAGGAACTCACCGCTGGCCGACGGGTGGGCCTCGAACGGACGGTGGTCTGGCTTGGGTAGTCCGTAGCCCTCCATGGTTCCCAGGTTCTTGCCGAGGAATCGACGACTCAGGAACAGGCGCAGACCCCGAGGCATCCAGGGCGGGGTGATCAGTTTGTCTCCCGGCACGCCGCCCAGGTATTTCGGCAACACCCACACGCCGCGGCGCGCCGAGACGATGAGCTTGTCGGCGAGGTATCTCTGGCCCAGTTCGGAAGCAATGTCCAAGCCGGAGTTGCCCATTCCGACCACGACAACCTTCTTGCCGCGCATGTCGATCGGATCGAACGGGTCGTTGTAGCTGTGGCTGTGCATCAGCACGCCGTCGAACTCACCCGGGTAGTCGGGGATGTTGGGATCCCAGTGATGTCCGTTGCAGACCATCAGGACGTCGTAGGTGCGAACTTCGCCGTCGGAGCGCGTGATGGTCCACAGTCCGTCTGCATCACGTTCTGCTGCAACAACACTGGTGTTGAAGATGATCGACTCACGCAGGCCGAAGTGCTCGACGTAGTCCTTGAAGTATTGGAAGAGTTCGGAGTGGTGGGGGAAATCGGGAAGGTCGGCGGAGACCGGGAAGTCCTCGAATGCCAAGCGCCACTTCGACGTGTCGATATGCAGGCTCTGGTAGCAGGCCGACATTCCGTTGGGGTTCTTGTAGTACCAGTTTCCGCCGACCTCGTCGGACGCTTCGTAGCAGTCGAAGGGTATTCCGAATTCCTTCATTCGCTTGGCCGTCGTGATTCCGGTGGGCCCGGCGCCGATGATGCACACGCTCGGCAAGGGGGAGGGGCTCATTCGCCATCGCTTTCTATTCTGTCTCGGGCGTGCGAGAAGAAGAATCGAAGCCCGAGAAGTGACTTGAGTCATAGTGCGCCATTCGCTGACGACGTGTCAATGAATGACGCAATGTTTTTTGATGACGGTGAGTCGGTGATTTGCCAGGAGGTCGAAATGCGAGCAAGGTGGGCGACGTGAGCACGACTACCGATGGCCCGAAGAACAGGCGGGGAACCCTTCGCGACGAGCAGAAACGCGCGACGCGGGCCAAACTCGTGGACGCCGCACGCACCCTGTTCGAAGAGCGGGGATATGCGGCAGTCACGGTCGACGACATCGCCTCGGTCGTCGGATGCAGTAGAGCCACGTTCTACGTGCATTTCGCCAGCAAGGTGGAGATGCTCAGGACGATCGGCGCGGCCGGGATGGCGGCGAGTGCGTTCGCTTTCTACATCGATCTCGATCGAGTCCTCGACACGAACTCTCGCGTGGAATTCACCGCATGGCTGGAACGTGCCTTCGACTGGTTCGACGAGAACAAGCGCCTGCTGCCGGCGTGGGACGAGGCCGTGGCACTCGAACCGGAGTTCCGCGAGACAGCTCGGGACGGTATGACCGAACTACCGAACGCCATGCCCAAGTATCTGGGCCGGTGGCCGGTGGAACAGCACGACGAGGCGAGGTTGCGCGTCGAACTGCTCGTGAGTCAGCTGGAGCGATTCTTCACACGCTGGGCCGTGCAGGGGACGATCGACGTGACGCGGGTTCAAGCGGCCGAGGTTCTGACCGATATATGGTTCCCGGCCCTGTCGCCGGAATCGAAGGGCGCCGACTAGCGGTTCAGGGCTACTTCGGATCGATCTCCACGCTGATCGCGCCGACGAGTAGTTCTCTGGCTCGTTCGATGGACATCGAGCCGCTCAGCCAGCGTTCACTCAAACCCTCGACCAGTGCAGTGAGCCGTTCGGCGGCGTCGGCCGGGCTTGCCTTCGGGTCAGCGAGCCCGGAGTCCTGCGCTTGTCGGATCAAGGATTCGACGTCGTCTGCCCATCGTTGCGTCGTGGTGCGCAGCGGCTCGCGCAGCTCGTCGGCGAAGACGGCGCTTGCTCGGAGTTCGCCCCAGGCGATGCTGTTCTCCCGAATCTTCGGGGAATTCTGAAACTCCAGCAGGAGCATCTGCTCGAGCTGCGCACGCGGGTCTGTCTCCGTGAAGGCGCTTTCGGTGTACAGAGCGGCGCGATCGTTGACGTGATCGAGGGCCCGGCGCAGCACACCGGCGCGGTTCTGGAAGTGGTAGTAGATGAGTGCCGTCGACACGCCGGCCTCGGCAGCGAGCGTCTCCACTCTCAGTCCGCGTACGCCGTGCTGAGCGATGACGCGGACTGCTGCTTCCAAGATTTGCGTTTGACGGTTCGACACGAGTCCGAATTCTACGAGGATGGTCGGGGCGGGTTTTCAGTCCACAGGCTCCTGTTGGGTGGTGCAGTGAATACCGCCACCACCGGCGGCGATTGCGTCGATGTTGATCTGCACGACACGACGGTCGGGGAAGAGGCGCTCCAACTCGCCTTTGGCGGCCTGGTCGGCCTCGGGGTCACCGAATTCAGGGGCGATGACCGCTCCGTTGCATACGTAGAAGTTGATGTATCCGGCTGCGAAATCATCTGATTCGAAGTCCGGCCTGATCGAAACAGGCGCCTCGAGGACGACAACATCCAGCTTTCGTCCCTGTGCGTCGGTTGCGTTCTCGAGAATCTCGAGGTGACGTTTGGTCACGTCGTGATCGAACGACTCCGGGTCTGTGTCGAGTCCGGCAACCACCACACCCGGTCGCGCGAAGCGGGCGTAGAAATCCGTGTGGCCGTCCGTGATGTCCTTGCCTGCGATCCCGGGTAGCCAGATGATCTTGTCGAGACCGAGCAGGGGACCGAGCTCGGCCTCGACGTCCGACTTCGACCATCCCGGGTTGCGGTTGTCGTTGAGGACACAGCTTTCGGTGATGATGGCCGTTCCTTCGCCGTCGACCTCGATGCCGCCGCCTTCGAGGATCAGATCGGTTGGCAGTGATTCGACACCCGCGCGGGCTGCGACAAACGCTGCGACGCGGCCGTCCTGATCAAAATCCTGCTTCTCGCCCCAGCCGTTGAAGTTGAAATCGATACCCGCTTTGGTCCCGTTGCCTTTCACGAATACGGGACCGGTGTCGCGCATCCAGAGGTCGTCGAGAGGTGCGGCGATCAGTTCGACGGATGGGCCGACGAGGGTGCGTGCCAAGTCCAGCTCCTCGGAACGGACTAGCATCGAGACGGGCTCGAACTGCGCGATAGTTTGCGCGATCGTCGCAAGGTTGCGCTGAACCTCGGGCAGGAGGGCCGGTCCCCAGATCGCTTCGCTGGCGCCGAACGCCATCCAGGTGCGCTTGTGCGGATCACCCTCTTCCGGCATCACCCACTCGCGAAGATCGTCATCTCCATTGCTCCCGCCCGAGGCTGAGTCGGAATCGCCGCAACCTGCCAAAAAGAGGCCACTGAGCGCAGCGGCGCCTGCCTGAATGAACCGACGTCTGTGCATTGCGGTGACTCCTTCTGTTTTTCGCGTGCTCGCTTGGTCGCCGAGGAATCTGCTCATCGCGCGAACGGGCCAACATCCAGCTACTGTTCGATCCCACCAGATTTTTCTGGCGTCGACTTACTTGCACAGAGCATAGACCCTGACTGAAAATTCAGTCAAGAAAGTAGTGAGCATGAATGACGACATTCGGGATACCCGCCAGCCAATGGTGACTTCGCTCGGCATCATCTTGGGGTTCTTGCTGAACTTTCTGGCTCAGTGGGCAATTCGCGACGACGGCAAAGCGCCGGTGGAAACCACGACCGACTGGGTCATCGTGGTCACACTGTTCACAGCCGTCGCTCTGATGCTCATAGTTCTCTTCAGGACACTGAGCAGTTCGTACGAAGTGGAGCAGGCTCGCGAGAGATATCGCGGAATTCTGCGTCTCTACTTGTTTGCCATCTCCCTGGTTTTCGCCGGAATGGCCGCCGCATTGTTCGTGTAGTGGGGCCTGTCGGAATACTCCGACCGAAGGGTCACGAGTCGATGAGACCTTCGGCCGCGCCCCGCCAACCGCGGCGCTGGTAAGCCCGCGGCGACATGCCGTGGGCAGCGATGAAGACCTTGGTGAAGCCGGAGGCGTGCGCGTAGCCGAGTCGGCGGGCAGTCTCTCCGGCCGAGAGACCCTCCTCGAGATGAGCACGGGCGAGGGTCATACGTAATTGGGCACGCCAGCGTGGGTAGCTCTGGCCGGTGGCCTCAGTGAAGCCTTGGTGGAGCAAGTTCTCGTCGACGCCGAGTCGAGAGCTCCACTCCGACAGCGTGCGCGAATCGGTGGGGTCGGCCCGAAGCGCGCCAAGGATCGTCTCGACTGGATCGCTCTGACGACTGCCGTGTGGACGAGCCGCCGCAGAGCTGCGGACCAGCCTCGAGATCCGCGCCGGGTCGTGGATCTCGGGGCGCAGGTGGGTGTAATTCGCGACCACCGTGTGCAACAGATACCTCTCCGCTTCGCGCGCGAAGTGCAGCACACGTGGCGGCGGTGCGGCGACCGGAGAGGCGCCCGGCTGGGACCCGAGGGGAAGTAGTAGAGAGCCTTCCGCGATCTCGACACTGTTGCGAACTCCCGCTGGAAGCCACATCGCGTCGCCCCGCCTCAGATTCCACGTTCGGTCGCCGAAAGTAACTCGGGCGGAGCCTCGATAGATCCAGACGACGACGTGAAAGTCGTTGACCCTAGCCCATGTTCCGCTTGTGGGGATCGTCGGCGGTATCGGTGCCGAGCGTGGTTGGGTGCCTTCCTCGGACAACAGCGCGACGCTCTGTGCCAACGTTTCGTTCTCATGGATCGGCGCCGAACCTCGGTGTGCACGTGCGTAGGCACTTGGTGTCATTCCGGTGTGTTCACGGAAGGCGCGGGTGAAACCCGCGGGCGTCGCGAATCCGACCTGTCTACCCGTCCAACCGATTTCGCGACCGGCATCCAGGTATGCGGTTGCTGCCGCGATCCTGGCCGAGGTACGCCAACGCACGAAAGACAACCCAGTCTCCTCGGTGAATCGGCGCTGCAGGGTGCGGACACCGATCTTGAGTTGCCGGGCAAACTGGGAAAGTTCGGTGTCGTCGGCTGGTGTCCGAAGAAGTGTGCGAGCGATCTCGAGGGTTTCGGCCGAGCGAGGCAATCTCGGCGGGGAGTACGGCACCGAAGCGCCCGACTCTTTGGCATGGGCTCCCGCGACCAGCTCGAGCAGCCCGGCACCCACGGCCGTCCCACCGCGCAGAAATCCCAAGTTGTGTGCGAACTGGTGGACGAGCCAGTCCTGCCAGGCGGCCGGGATCTCGAAGTCGATGATTCGGTTCAACGTGGGAGGCAGGTCGGCAGCGGGCATCGGGATGGGAAATGCGACCGCCTCCGGGTCCACTCGAATGCTGTACGCGATTCCCGCCGGTACCCACACGGCGGCCCCCGCGGGCACGTTGCGGACGCAGTCGCCGATCTGCAGTTCTGCGCGTCCGGTGTGTACCCAGAACAGCAGCGGCTCGCGTTCATTCGCAATCGAGGCGAGTCGAGCGGCAGGGATTTCGGGGATTTCTCCCGCAGAGAACACCAACCGTGGTCCCACGATGCCCCCAATGTAGATGCCTTCTCGCACAGGCGACCGATGAGTGTAAGAAGTCGGCACGCACGGATAACCGTATCCGATTAGGGCAGGCTAGCTTTAATTACTGGCCGTCTCGCCGTGATCGAACGTGGGCCGAACCCCCGTCTGTGCGCTTCCGAGGAGTCTTTCCGTGCCCCGAAACACCCGTCCGACAACGGCGTACCCCGTCACCTTGCGTGAACTCGAGGTATGTCGGGTGGCAGACGTGACGCCGGGCATGAGGAGAGTAACGCTCACCGGCACCCAGCTCGACACCTTTACCAACGCCGACGGTCACGTCGAGCCTGCCTTCACCAGCACGGGCTTCGATGACGACATTCGGTTGCTGTTCGCCTACCCTGGCGAAACCGACCCCGTCCTACCGGTGATGGTCGACGGCAGTGTGACTTTCGCTGCGGGGCGCCGCCCACTTGCCCGCGCCTACACCGTGCGTCGCTACGATCCGCGAACAAGGGAACTCGAGGTCGATTTCGTCGTTCACGGCAGTGGAGTGGCTACCGCCTGGGCACGCGGCGCCGGTCCGGGCGACCGAATGCACATCGCGGGTCCCTCTGTATCGCAGGGACTTCCGGAGGATTGCGAGCATCTGCTGGTCGTCGGTGACGAGACGGCGCTCCCTGCGATCGCGCGTCTGCTCGAAGGATTGCCCGCCGATGCCAGGGGGCAGGTGTTCGTCGAAATTGCGAACTCAGCTCACATTCAATCGGTGCGCGAGTTGCCCGGGGTGAGTGTCACGTGGTTGCCGCGCGAGGGGGCCGAGCCCGGCACCACTTCTTTGTTACTCGACGCGGTCACTGCCGCCGAATGGTGTGACGAACGCGTATTCGCCTGGCTTGCAGGCGAACAGGCGACGGTTCGCTCGCTTCGTCGGTACCTCATTCGTGATCGAGGAATTGCGAAGACCGACATCGACTTCACCGGCTACTGGAAACGCGGCGAGGCCGTACGTGCAGATTCCTGACCTGGCTCCATCGCTCACCCGACATCTGTACTCAGTAAGACCGACAGCGCTCGATAACACCGAAAGGCAGAAATGACAGTCCTGCGCACCAGACGATCACGGATCACCGGACTGATCGGGGTCGCGCTCGCCGCAGCGCTCCTCGTAACCGGGTGCTCGGCCCCGGCCGAAGACTCGAAAACGGCATCCTCCCCCAATTCGGAAGGAAGTGCCCTTCCCGCGGCGGAAGGAACGACCACCTACCCGCTCACCCTGGAATCGCCTTACGGTACAAGCGTTCTCGAGAAGCGGCCGGAGCGTATCGCCGCGATCGTGCCCAATGCTGTCGACACGGAAATGCTCCTCGCCCTCGGCGTCAAACCGGTCCTCTCCTCGTCGATGGTCAAGGAATCGGCTTCGCAGTCGTACTTGTTGCCTTACGACGCAGAGGATCTTGACACTTTCGACTTCGCGATGGGCGGAACACTTCCCGTCGAGGCCATTGCCGCGAGCGAGCCTGATCTCATCGTTGCCGTCGGCTGGGCTGACGGCCTGGGTGGTTTGTCCATGGGCGACTACTACGAGCGTTTGTCCTCCATCGCACCGGTGGTGACGAGTCCCGACACGAAATCGCGGATGCTCGTACCGTGGAAGGAATCGATTCGCGTACTCGGCGAGACCCTGGACCTCTCGAAGGCGGCCGAAAAGATCGTGGCCGACCATGACCGGTATTTCGCGAACGTGCGCCAGGAGAACCCGCAACTCGCGGGCTTGACTGCAACCTGGGCGATCTTCTACGGAACCGGCAATGGGCTGCAGTATCTTTCAGCACCCGGTTCGGCTCCGGCAACATTCCTGGGTGAGCTCGGCTTCGCCGAGAACCCGCGCGCAAAGGAATTCGTCACCCAGAGCACCGTCGGCGAGGAACTTCTCGAGAACATCGATGCGGACTTCCTGCTGATCGGCCGCAGCACTGCCGGCAGCGAAGAGGATTTCGACAAGCTGACCGATGGAAAGCTCTTCCAGGCGCTGGGAGCTGTGTCATCCGGGCATTGGGTCGCTCTGCCTCCTCGTACCGCCGACGGTGGGGACGTGCTGTGGGCGATCACGAGTGGTGGTCCGATCGGAACGATGTGGGCGGCTGAGCATGTCGTTCCGCTCATCAGCGAGAAGCTGTAGGCGGACAACTGGAGAACGGAAAGCGCTCACCCGTCGTCACATGATTGTGTGGCGGCGGGTTGTCCGTACAGCAAGAACCCCGGGTTTCGGGGTTGCCTACGGCACGAAAAAGGTTGCGAAACCTGGAGTGACCGGTCCGGCGGCAGGCAATATGGTGACCGCAACTTGCCCGGCCCCGGTCTGCAGGGTGATTTCACCCGGGGTTCCTTGGTTGTCGCCCGAAAGCCGACCGGTGCCGGAGGTCCCTGTCGAGAGGTTCAGCCAGCGCACTTCGGTCGACAGCATGCATCCCCACCGGGCGTCTGGGGCGCCGGTGATCGTCACCGTGCCAGGTTGTTCGCCGACTACCGCCACGCAGCGGACAGGAGGCGCGTCGAAGCTGCCATTGGGGTTCCCGAACGGTGCCGGGTTGATTTGGAACGGAACTGTGACTGCCGTGGAGGCGATGGCTGCGGGTGCCAGAACCGAAACGGCAACGACGGATGCGCAGGCGGTCAATCGGCGTACGAGACTCATCACGGTAACCTCCGGTAATCGAAGACGGTGTGGTGCTCATACTGTACTCGGAGTGCAATTGCCGCAAGGGGATCCACGTTTCAGGTCAGTGGCGGTTTGCGAATCACCGAGTGCACTACTGCCGGTAGAATCGTTGTCCTGCAACGAGTATCGGTAAACGAGCCCTTTATTGCGCGGCGAACTGCCCTATCTCATTGGGCTCCACCGAAAGTACTAACTTTTCATGCTTCGGCTGGCCGACAGGTGGTGTAGCTCGAGCAACTTGGTGCCGCTCGCGAGACGGGTTGAATGTCTCTACAGTGGAGGCGATGGATGCGAATGGTGTACTCGCTTCGCTAGAAGCTGAACGCCCGCAGGTGTTCTCGCAACTTCTGCTGCTTCACATCTACGTGCGGTTGACACGGCGCGGGCTGCTGTGTGACGTTGGGAGGCCGAGCGTCGACTGGTCGAATATTTTCGACAGCAGTGGATTTCGTTGGACGGAATCGCGAAGGTCAGGCCTGTCGACACCGGGTTGGTCGTCTAGGGGCACGTTCGGACTCGGCGACCTCTGGTCCGGAGGTAAGGGTGGGTGTCAAAATCACGCTTCGCATACCAAGCAAATGCTTGATCGTTAGAGTGTGGACATCCAAACGCCCGACAAAAGCTCGATTTCGAAGGAGTTCGTATGGTTGCACCCCAGGCCTATGTAGTCGATGCAGTCCGCACTCCGGTGGGTAAACGGAACGGCTCGCTCGCCGGGGAACACCCGGCGGACATGGGAGCCCATGTCATCACCTCGATTCTCGACCGCACCCAACTGGACCCGATGGCTGTCGACGACGTGATCTTCGGTTGTGTCGACGCTATCGGGCCGCAATCGGGCAACATCGCCCGTACCGCCTGGCTTGCAGCAGGCTTACCGCTGGATATCCCGGGAACGACAGTCGACAGACAATGCGGATCTTCACAGCAAGCCATCCACTTCGCAGCACAAGCAGTCATGAGTGGGACCCAAGATGTGGTGCTTGTCGGCGGTGTGCAGAACATGTCTGCGATTCCTATCTCTGCGGCGATGCGTGCCGGCAACGAATACGGATTCGACACACCCTTCAGTAAGTCACGGGGGTGGGCTGCTCGATTCGGCGAGGCCGAAATCTCACAGTTCGTCGGTGCCGACCTGATTGCCAAGAAGTGGGGTATCAGCCGTGAGGACATGGAGGAATGGGCACTGCAATCGCATCAGCGTGCCCGTGCCGCCATCGCCGACGGGCGATTCGAGCGTGAGACCGTATCACTGGGTCACTGCGTCGTTGACGAATGTCCACGAGAGACATCCTTGGAGCAGATGGCTGCATTGCCCGCGCTGAGGGAAGGCTCGCTACTGACAGCTGCCGTGGCCTCGCAGATCTGTGACGGCGCGTCAGCGGCCTTGATCGTCTCCGAGAAGGCGCTCGAGGTTCATGGATTGAAGCCGAGGGCGCGTATTCATCATATGAGCGTGCGCGGCGACGATCCGATGCTGCAACTGTCGGCACCCATACCAGCGACCAAGTTTGCGCTCGTGAAGTCAGGCATGTCGATCGGCCAGATGGATACCGTAGAGATGAACGAGGCATTCGCTTCGGTAGTTCTGAGCTGGCTGATCGAGACGGGTGCAGATCCCTCCCGAGTAAACCCCAACGGTGGTGGAATCGCATTGGGTCACCCTCTTGGAGCCACCGGAACCAAGCTGTTCGCCACGATGCTGCACGAGCTGGAACGCATTGACGGACGGTATGGACTCCAAACCATGTGTGAGGGTGGCGGAACCGCGAACGTCACTGTCATCGAGCGGCTGAGCTGAAAGGAAGAATCGGGCGGCATTGGAGCCGCTCTGTTGCAGCGCTCCTTCGGGTGCACCGTGCCCAGCCGGAGTGTCGCGGCGCGGTGTGCGACGATCCGAGCGTGGGAGAACAGGCGGATCGTCTTGCTCGTGGTGAGTGGTATCTCGATGATGACGAGCTGCGTCAGCGTCGGCGCGAGTGTTGGCGTCGACTCGACTCGTTCAATGGGGCTGCGGCGGACGACGATGCTGTCCGCGCGCAGGCTCTCGGCAGCCTTCTGGGTGAGGTTGGTGAGGGAGCTTTGGTGGTGCCGCGGTTCCAATGCAGCTACGGACACAACATTCGGCTTGGAGCCAACGCATTCGTCAACGCGAACGGGTTCTTCATGGATGATGCGCTGATCACGATCGGCGCGGACGTGAGGATCGGGCCTGGAGCTCAACTGATGACAGCGTTGCACCCTGTCGATGATCATCGACGGCGTCGCGAGGGGTGGGAGCGAGCAGCTCCGATCGTCATCGGCGATAACACGTGGCTCGGCGCCTCTGTCACCGTCGGTGCGGGAGTCTCGATCGGCCATAACGCCGTGATCGGTGCTGGAAGTGTTGTCTTGCAAGACATTCCCGATCATGTCGTTGCTGCTGGATCGCCGGCAAGGGTTATCCGTCGTACACCTGCCGAAGTAGAGGGACTGCAACGCGAGCACTAGGGCATGCGATGTCAGAGCGTGATCGTGTGGGTGGGCTCCCAGATGGAGGGGTCGCGGTGGGCGACGACGAAGACGGTGGCCGCCAATTCCTGCACAGCGACGGCGATGCGGCGCTCGGTGCCCTCGTCGAGAGCCGAAGTGGCCTCGTCGAGCACAAGCACGGGTGCGTTTTTGAGGAAGGCGCGAGCGATCGCCACTCGCTGACGTTCGCCACCGGAGAGAGCGGACCCTTGATGCCCGACGTCCTGATGAATGCCGAGCGTCGAGCGGTCGAGAACGGCGCCGAGAGCAGCGCGCCTGGCGGCGTCCTCGATCTCGGTTTCGGTAGCCCCAGGTCTTCCCAGCCCGATGTTTTCCCCGAGGGTGCCCGAGAACACGAGTGGATCCTGCGGCACGTAGCCGATATGCGCGGCCAGGTCGTCGTAGGGCAAGTCGCGCAATGAAACTCCGCCCAGAGTGACGCTGCCTTCGTCCGGGTCGTCGAAGCGCATGAGCAGCCCGAGAAGTGTGCTCTTCCCGGTACCGGAGCGTCCCGCTACGAGCACGCGATCACCAGCGGGGATCTGCGCGTTGATGCCGCGCAGAACTGGCGCGTGATCCACGTCGACGATCTTGATGTCGGTTCCTGCCGGGCGACCTGCGTCCTGGGGTTCAGGCTCGGGCAGCGCGGGAGCTGAAGTCGCGGTGCGGTAGTCGCGAACCGTCGCGCGCAGTTCATTGACTCCGATTCCGGCCAGCGCGAGTTCGTCGAGCGGGGCGGCGGCGCGGGCGGTGAGGACGACGAGCGCGAGAGCGGCTGCAGGATCGTCGAATCCGGTGGCGGCGAGGAAGATTACTGCACCTGCCAGCGGCACGATCGTCGCGATCGCCGAGATGAATGTCGCTGGCGCCGCGGCGAGATTGGTCCGTGCAAGTGCGGTTTCCTGATCCCGCCAGCTTCGCTCGATCCGTTCGACGGAACGAGTGGGACCCGCTGCTGTACGCAGTAATTCGAGATGGTCGGTGAGCTCGAGAGTTGACTGCGTCGCAGCGAGTTCGGCCTCGTGCCGGCGCTCGTCCGCTCGGCTGAGAGCGCGTTGGGCCAGCGTCTGAGCTGCGAGCGACACCGCGAGAAGTCCCCCGACGAGCAGCATGACTCCGGGTCCCGCGACGACCGCGATTCCAGGAAGCAGGAGCAGCGGGATCAGCGGTGCAACGAGGAAGGTCTGAAGTTGGTGTGCGGGAACACTCATCAGCGACGGGATCCCGCGCCCGGCGACGGTGGCGAGCAGAGCCCGGTTGTCGTCGGTGAACCAGGACAGCTTCGCGCGGGCGAAGGCATCGCCGAGCGCGTCGTAGAGATCGCCGACGAGTCGAGCCCCGGTGAAATATCCGCCCCGCGAGACCAGGACGGTCACGAAGAGGGCGATTGCGGCCGTGGCCAGGACGAGAACCGGCGGCCGGTGATCGGCGATCGAGAGCGCGAGAAAGGTGTACGCGATCGCCTCGAGGACCGCGACGGACACCCAACCGAGTCCGATGGTGATCAAGCGTCGACGGGCTGCAGTGGTGCTGTTCATTGTTCGGCTCCAGTCAGGGCAGCATCGGATGCGATGAGACTCCGGAGGTCGAGCCGATCGTCGGCGTCGTCTGCAAGAGCGGGGTCGTGGGTGACGATCACGATCGTCTTTCCTTCGTCGTGTGCGAGATGTCGTAGTTCTTTCAACAGTTCGGCCGCTGTCCGATCGTCGAGTGCGCTGGTCGGCTCGTCGAGCAGCAGTACTGTTGCGGGCGAAAGGAATACCCGAGCAAGCCCGACTCTCTGACGTTCTCCGCCGGAGAGTGAAGCGGCATCGGCATCGAGGCTGACGTCGATCTGTGCCCGGCGAAGAGCTGCGGCGTATTCCGCGTCTGTTGCGTCGGGGGCGGCCAGCGCGATGTTCTCGCGCACCGTGGCAGGCAATACGTCTGCGCCCTGAGGCGTGAGCAGAATGGACCGTGGCCGCAGGTTCTCGTCGATAGTGTCGACGCTCTGGCCCGCGTAGCGGACGGTACCCAGATCCGGGATTTCGAAGCCGGCCAGTGCTTTCAGCAGCGTCGACTTGCCCGCTCCACTCGGTCCCGTGATCGCAGTGATTGCGGACGGGCGGAATGCATGCGTGACGCCGTCGATGACTCTGCGGTCCGCGATCGTGACAGTCAGGCCGAGGATCTCCAGTCGATCGGAGGGACTGGCGGCCGGAACGGTTGATGCTTCACCAGCCGGGAGGGTGGCTTCCTCCAGCGCTGCGGCGAGTCGGACTGCAGCAGAGCGTCCAGCCGCGACGTAGTCGAGGCCGTGCCCGAGCCGCAGGGCCGGTGTCACGATTGCGAGACTGAAGAGAACGGTGGCGGCCAATGTCGGTGCATCCCAGCGAAATCCGATGGCATAGGCGATCGCAAACGTTGCCGTCGCCTGCATGAGGGAAACGGCGACGGCCGCAGGGGTCGCCACGAGTCGAACGCGCTCCTGCATTCCCCGAGTGAACCGTGCTGTCGATTCTGCATAGTCAGCGGCAGCACCGGTCTGCGCGCCGTAGATCCGGCAGACGCGGATGCCGCGGGCATAGTCGTCCACGGCGGTCACGATGTCGCCCATGACATCCGCACGTTCAGCGCTGTACCGCGCAGCCATTCGAGGGATCACGATCAGATAGAACAGTGCTGCCACGATGCCGGGAGCCAGAGCGAGAAGCGCCACCGGGCCGGCTGAGACGGCCAGCGCCGCGATCGTGAGCGCCGGGACCACCACGAGCGTCGCGAACTCGGCAGGTAGGTGCGCAGTCATATGGTGCAGCGCCGAGATGTCGTCGGAGACGAGCCTTCTCAGCGCGTCCCCGCTGTAGCGGGACAGCGTGCTTGCCGGCAACCGGACGAGGTGGGCAGCGAGCTGGCGCCTGAGCCTGGCCTCGAACAGCGCCTCGGCGTGGTGCGAGAGCCACGACGACGTGGCGGCGAGCGTGACGCCGACGAGCCAGAGCCCGCATGCCCATTCGGCCCAACTCATGGACGGTTCACCGATGAGTTGCACGACGCACCAGAGCGCTCCGAGCATCGCGACCCCCGACGCAGCCGCCGCGACCACCCCGGCGGCCAATGCAGGCAGCGCCGGGCGCAAGGCCGGGACCAGCGATGGTTCGACGAGAGGGCGGGGCATGGATAACTCCTTGAATCAGCGTCAGGGTGCGGGCACGACAAGTGACCGAAACCTGAGGTTAGGCTTCGGTTGCCACTCTTGGTTATCGCAGTACGCCGATTTCTTACACTCGATTGGCAGCCGTCGGCGTCAGGATGCGGCCGAAATGGAACTCATGACGTCTTCCCACATGTCCATGACTGCGGGTTCGGCTGGACCTGTTTGGGTGAAGACTGCCACGCATTTTCGGCGGAAGTCGTACATCTCGATCGAGCTGGTCAGTCCGTGAACTCCGTGCGTGCGGGTCAGCCAGCACTCCGCGACGCCGTTCAGGTCGATCATCGTCCGGCAGGTGTCCGAGGCTAGAGTCAGCGTTCCGCCGAACATGGCTGCCGCGTCGAGATCACCGCGATGAATCTGCAGGCAGCCGTTCCCGGCGACAACCGTCGTGACGGGCAGTTGTTGGTAGGACAGGTGCTCCATCCCGGCAGCCATGAGGTGAGGATCGATTCTCCGGTAGCCGAGGGCGCCCAGAGCGACCAAACCGTTGCGGCGTTCGCTGCCCCTGTCCGCGAGGATGAAGTCGAGTTGTGTCAGCTGATCGGCTTCGGCCCAGAATGCGGGCGTATTCGACGTCTGGATGGGAGGGTTGGCTTCCCTCGAAGCGTCGGCCGCGTTTCGTATCGCTTCGAAGGCGAGACGATCCGAGGCCGGGGTCAAATAGGTGGTGTGCGAACTCGATCCGTGAGTGTCGAACATCCGGAGCGTCGGCGGAAGGTGCTGCTCTGCATCAGTGGTCACCACCGAACCGAGGGCGGAAGGGTTCAAACGCAGAGAGACGAGTCCTGGCGTGCAGACCAGCGGATCACCGGGAACGGTGGGAACGGCGTACTTTCCCGAGTCGTTGACAGCCACTGGCCCCGCAACGGTGATCGCGACGACATCGCCCAAGAGGGACAACATTTCGCCGACTACCCCGGGTACCGTGTCGATCAGTCCACCGCGGAATCCTGGACGCGCAAGCAGCGCGTCCAGGTCCGACATGCGCGCCACAGCTGCGCAACGGCATTCACCACGGTGGGGACACATCTCAGTAGACATCCCGTAGGTACCGCTTCGATCGTTTGAGGTTGTTGACGTAGTCCTCGGCGGCATCCGCATCCAACCCGCCGTGCTCGGCGACCACCTCGTGCAATGCGTCGTCGACGTCCTTCGCCATCCGGGTGGCATCGCCGCAGACGTACACGTGCGCGCCCTTCTCGAGCCAGGCGAACAACTCTCGGCCCTGCTCGCGCATACGTGTCTGGACGTAGATCTTCTCGGACTGATCACGAGAGAAGGCGAGGTCGAGACGCGTCAGGACACCGTCACGGGTCAGGCCGTTGAGCTCGTCCTCGTAGATGAAATCGCTCGACTGATGCTGATCGCCGAAGAAGAGCCAATTCTGCCCCGACGCGTTCCGCGCCCGACGCTCGTGCAGGAAAGCGCGGAAGGGTGCGATGCCGGTTCCGGGTCCGATCATCACGACGGGAGCAGCATCATCGGCGGGCAGGCGGAACGAATTGTTCTTGGAGACAAAAACTCCGACCCGGTCTCCCTCGCCAACCCTGTCCGCAAGATACGTCGAGCAGACGCCACCGCGATCCCGCTCGCCCGAGCGGTAGCGCACACTCGCAACCGTCAGATGCACGGTGCCGTCGTGGGCCAGCGGGCTGGACGAGATCGAGTAGACCCGATGCTGAAGAGGGCGCAGAAGACCAAGCAACTCTTCGGGATTCAGGCGAACGCTGGTGCCCAGCTGCAGAAGATCGAGCACATCTTTGCCCCACAGCCACGCGTCGAGCGCTTCCCGATCTTCGGTGTCGAGAATATGCTGCAGTTCGGCGTCTCCGCTGCGTCGGGCGATGTCGTCGATCAGATCGCGAGAGGGAATCGAGATCTCGTAATCGCTGGTCAACACCTGGTCCAGCGGCACGGACGAGCCGTCCTTCGCCGTGACGACGCAATCGCCGCTCACCCCGAGTTGACGGATGATGGCGTCGACGAGAGCGGGGTCGTTGATCGGGCGGATTCCCAATCCGTCTCCGGCCTCGTAGTCCAGACCATCCTCGCCGAGCGCAAAGGTGAAGTGGCGGACTTCCTTGGCGGAGCCCTCACCGGACAACAGTCGATTGGCGAGAACAGTTGCAGGATAGGGGTTCTTGCGCGTCCATTGGGATTTGGTCTTCAGCGAACCGGATGCAACCGGCGCCACCGCAGCGCCTGTATCACCGCCCGGACCGGCATCACCGTCCACACCGGCCACCGCAGCGACGGCACGAACGATCCACTCGGCCGCGTCATCCTCGTAGTCGACGTCGCAATCGGTGCGGTCGACAACGCGGGTCCCGCCGAGCGCTTCGAAGCGAGCATCGATGTTCTTGCCGGACTGGCAGTAGCCGTCGTAGCTGGTGTCACCGAGTGCGAGTACGCCGAAGTAGAGGCCCTCCAGCCGGGGCGCACTCTCGGATTCGACTGCATCCCAGAACAGCTGCGCGTTGTCAGGCATCTCGCCCTCGCCGTAGGTCGAGGTGATCACGAGTACCCGGCGCATGGCGGAAAGTGCGTTGATATCCACGGTGTCAAGACCCGCGACAAGTGGTTCGAGACCGTGGGCACGAGCAGCAGCGGCCGCGTCTTCGGCCACGGACTCCGCATTTCCGGTCTGGCTCCCGAAGAGGATGTGCACGGCCGCGCCGGCAGTTCTTTCCACAGTTGCTGTTGCAGTACCGGTTTGACCGGGCATGACGGTTCGTGAGTGAAGACCGGCCAGGAATCCGGAAAGCCACGCTCGCTGGTCGCCGGTGAACGGTGCGTATTCGGGAATGTACGGAATTTCCATGATTTGAAGCTCACCTACGTTCGGGGGGGAGAGAGGTCAGGACACCAGGTCGGGGATCGCACGTGAAGCGAACAACTCGTCGAAGTTCGGCAGGGATCCGAGTTTGTCCCGGTTCTTGTTGTCTTGAAAAAGAATCCACCCGTACGTCGCGGGACTGTCCATCGCCAGCACGTTGCGCAGACTCAACGCCTGCTTGTAGTCGTCGACCCGCTTGGCTGCAATCAGCGCGGCCAACTGTTCGTCGTCGTAGCCGGCAAGAATCTCTTTCGAGTACTTCACCAGGTGCTGGACGAGGGCGAAGTCCTCGGTCAGCACCAGATTGCGAGCTGCCTTCTGAACTGCTGGATCGTCGGGTCCCGACGCATTCGGGGTGCGGGCCGCGGCGAGTTGTTGGGCGAAGTGAAGCACGGTGTACTCGCTGAGGAGTGCGTACATCGTTGCGGTATCGGTTTCTCCGAAACCGGGGACTGCGCCGCCGAGTGCGGGACGCTCGTCTCGTACCGCGAGTTTGAAGGTGCGTACCTGCCGCGTCGCGATGGCGGAAGCCAACTCTTCGAGAAGTTCTTTGTGCGTTTTGGCGGCAAGGATGGCGTCGCTGTCCTGGTAGAGCATCAGCGCCTTGGGCATCGCGTAGACAAACGAATGCTGTTCGACTTCCCAGTTCTCGAGCAGTCGGGTTCCGAGCGCGGATCCCGTTGCTTCCACATGCAGTTCGAGAAGGAGTTGCACTGCGTGGTTGTGGACGGCGGCAAGAGGGTCGGTCGCAGCGGTGATCGACCCCAACAGCACGGAATCGGTGCTCGCTCGCAATGCAAGCTCGCCGCGAGGGTCGTACTGGTAGAAGAACCCACCACTCATGCCGTTGCCGACGCCTTTACCGAACTCGCCGAGATTCAGGACGGCACCGTTTGTCATGTACTCACCGGCGAAGTCGCCGACGCCTTCGACGACAGCGCTGGCTCCGGAGTTGCGAACCGCAAAGCGATCGCCTGCTTCACCTTCGACGAACACTCGCCCACCGGTGGCGCCGAACAGAGCGAAGTTGCCGATCAACACGTTTCCGCCGGCGTCACTGGAGCCGCCGCCAGGGCTGCACACGGCGATCACGCCGCCGCTCATGCTCTTTCCCACGCCGTCGTTGCATGTCCCGGTGTGCTCCAGGTGCATGCCGTCGTTGCAGAATGCGCCGAACGACAGGCCCGCAGATCCGGTCGTCAGGACGCGTACGCTGCCCGGAGCGAAGTACCGTCGCCCACGTTCGTCGGTCAGCACTCCCGGAGCGAGAAGCCCGGCCGCTCCGTAGTTGAGTTCGCGTTCGAGGTCGACCGCCAACTGCCCGCCGACGCTCTTGTTCCGGTTCCCCAGGTGCAGTGCACCTTCGGCGAATTCGGTTCCGGACAAGGTGACCGAGGCCTCGCCACGGTCGAAGAGTGCCGTGCGAACCTCGTCCATGATCTTCTCGTCGAGCGCGTACTCACGCTCGAGGTACACGGGATTGTCGACGGTGTTGTCCGGCGCCGACGCGAACATCGCGCCCAGGTTCAGATTGCCGACGATGGACGGGTGATCGATCAGATGCAGGAGGTCGGTTCGTCCTCGCGCCTCCTGGAGGGATCGTATTCCCAGATTTGCCAACAGTTCCCGAGTTTCGTGAGCGACGTTGAGAAGGTACTGCGCCATGGCACGGGGATCGCCGTCGAACAGTTCCGGGTTGGTGGTCAGGCCTGCGGGGCACTTGATGTTGCAGTTCTTGGCCATGACGCAGCCCATCATCATCAGCGCCGATGTGCCGAACTCGAAGCTGTCTGCGCCGAGTAGTGCCGAGGTGATGATGTCGCTGCCGGTCTGATGTGCGCCCGAGCATCGAAGAACGACCTTCTGACGAAGACCGTTGGCGCACAGAGCTTGATGGACCTCTGCGATACCGACCTCGGCCGCGCGGCCCGCGTACTTGAGGCTGGTCACGGAAGCGGCGCCGGTGCCACCGGTGTTTCCGGCGACGTTGATGACGTCAGCGCCGGCCTTGGCGACTCCGACGGCGATGGTGCCGATACCTTCCGAGGACACCAACTTCACGATCACCCGAATGCGCGCTGCCTTGCAGTCGTGGATGAGCTGAGCGAGGTCCTCGATGGAGTACGTGTCATGGTGAGGCGGCGGTGAAACCAGTTCGACACCGGGGGTTCCACCGCGGGCCGCAGCGATGTCGACGGTGACCTTGGCTGCCGGAAGCTGGCCGCCCTCACCGGGTTTTGCACCTTGGCCGAGTTTGATCTCGATCTCTTCGAGCATCGGGTCGGCGAGGTATCCCGCCCAGATTCCGAATCGACCGGATGCAAACTGCTTGATACGCGATGCTCGAATTGTGTTGTAACGGGACAGGTGTTCACCACCTTCACCGCTGTTGGACATCGCGCCGACCATGTTCGTGCCATGCGCGACGGCTTCGTGTGCCGGAGCATTGAGCGCACCGTGGCTCATGGCTCCCGACGCCAACTTCGGAGTGATGTCGCTGGCGCTCTGCACCTCGGAAAGAGGAACACCTGCCGGTGCGACCCGCAACTTGGACAGGAACTGTGCCCCGATACCGGTTGCCTTCAGAACCAGATCCGGTGCGGTGGCTTCGATGGAGATATCGCCCGAGAAGATAGCGGTGAGAGCGTTTCCGAGTGCTACCCGGCGTGCGGCGTCGTCGGCCAGTGGTCCGTCCAGGCGAAGTGTGTACCCGCGGTCTGCGGCGGATTCACACTGGATTCCACGCATCACGATCGTCGTATTGCCGTGTACCGAGAATCGGCTGATCTGCTCGGCGAACTCGGCTGTCGTCACCGCAAACGTGACATCGCCGGGAACGGAGATGACGTCGCGCAGCGCGGCGGGACGACGCGATCGTTCCGCAGCCATGACAATAGAAAAGTCCCGGTACCCGGCGGTGATGTCGAAGTCGTCGATCTGTTCGGTGGTCAACCGGTCGAAGCTCGTCGCCCGGTATGCCCCGGCGTCGAGGCGGAAGGCGTCGTCGAGTCGTCCGAGGGGAAGGAGACGCAGAGCCTCGAATTGTTCTGTTCCCGAGGGGCTGTCGAACGCGATTTTCTCCTCGGTGAGTTCGACGTACTTGCGGACTGCGGTGGTACCGAACGAATGCCCTGCGCCGTCAGCGCGCTCCTTGAACAGACCGAGCAGTGGCAGGTCCTTCTCACCCCCGACTTCGCTCGCCCGCTCGTGCCACTGCTTCGAGGTCGCCGCGACGGTGTCGAAACCGACGCCGCCGACCGGGGATTTCATGTTGGGGAACCACTGACTCAGAACAGGGTCGGACGTATCGAGGAAGTTGGGTTCGAAGAATTCTCCGCCGATGTAGCTCTCGACGGTGCACAGACCGACGCGTCCCATCGTCTTCATGAGCGACTTCTCGGCGGCCTTCGCGAAGCGCCGGAACGCGGCGTCCGGGTCGGCCCCGAACTTCTCCTCGGCGCGAAGTTGCACAGACAACGGGTAGACGGCCGAAGCGCCGAAGCCGAGTGCGGCCGCAACGTGGTGCGAGGACTCGATCTGGCCGCTCTCCACGATGAGAGAGACACGCAGTCGCAGGCCTGCGTCGATGAGTCGCTGGTTCAGTGCTCCGACGACCATGATAGCGGGAAGTGTTGCACGCTCGTGAGATACGTGACGGTCGGTCAGGACTGCGATCCCGCCCTGTTCAGCTGCGAAGGCCACAACAGCGTCGCCGAGTGCGGTCATCGCGTCGACCATCGCTTGCGCGTCACCCCCGGCGGGGTAGAGCATTTCGAAGCGGCGGTGCGGTGTGTGGTTCTGTTCGCGGATCTTGAGCATGTCCAGATGCCCGAGGATCGGCGACGCGATGACGATCTGTTTTCCCTCTCCGGCAGTCGTCTTCGCGCCCAACGCGACCCGGAGAGTCATACCGTCCGCTTCACGGATGCTGTCGAGCGGAGGGTTGGTTACCTGGGCGAATCGCTGTGAGAAGTAGCGTGCCACACCGCCTTCGCGATCGCTGAACGCGTTGATGGCGTTGCCGTAGCCCATGGCGGAGACCTTCTCGGCTCCGTGTGTGAGCATCGGATCCATCAGGAATTTGAAGCTCTCCTGATCCAGGGAGTACGCCATGTAGCGCTGATGAACCTCGAAGGTTCCGTTGTAGCGCGTCGGTGAGCTCACCTTCTCCGCAGGTACGGAGGCAATGTCCTCGAACAGGATTCGTGACTGCTCCACCAGAGACTGGTAATCACGCTGTGCAGCAATCTTTTCCAGGGCCTCGCGGGCAGTGTAGGTGTGGCGATCTCGATGATCGAAGTAGAGCATTCCGCCGGCTTCGACGCGGCCACGGTGAATCACCGTCTCGGGTGGGAACGCGATCTGTCCGGCTTCGGAGAATGCGCAGACGTAGTCGTGGGTCTCGATCGTGCGTAGTGGACGCAGGCCGAGGCGATCGAGGCGTGCACCGATGATGGTGCCGTCGCCGAAGACCAGCGCTGCCGGTCCGTCGTTTTTCTCCTCGTACAGCGAGAAGTACTCGAACATCGCCCGCACCGCGGGAGAGAGGGTGGTGTCGTTTTCCCAGGCCGGCGGCATCATCGAGACCACAGCCGTCACCAGGTCGACACTGTCCTCGATGACGCGAGCTTCCAGGGTCTGATCCAGTCGGCAACTGTCGGACTGGCCGGGCGGACGGACGATCGCACGTCGTTTCGCACTGGCGACGGCAGCTTCGGAGAGCCGATTCTTCTTGTCCGTGTTCAGTTCTCCGTTGTGAGCCATGAACCGGAAAGGCTGCGCCATCGTGGGATGAGGGTCCGTGTTGGTCGAGAACCGCGTGTGGAAGTACATCGTGTGTACGGCGTGATCGGGGTCGACCAGGTCGCGGAAGTACGGGATCACTTCGTCGGAGTTCAAGCGGCCCTTGAGAACCTGTGTTCTCGCGCTGAGCGAGAGTGGGTACAACCCGCGCAGCGCAGGCGTGTTGTACGCGATGGCTTCGATGGCGAGCAGCGCCTCGTGCACGAGGCGATCGACTACCGCGGGCTCGGGACGCGGAGTGGGGACCTCGAAGATCCACTGCCTGATCGGAAGCTGATGCGCGATCGCGGCCGGCCGAATCGACGAGTTGTCGACCGGGATGTCGCGCACTGCGAGGGTGGTGAAGCCTCTGTCGAGAAGTTCGCGTTCCACCAGAGCCGCTGCACGAGCATGCTGGGCGTCGTCGTCGGGAAGGAAGAAGTTGCCGACGCAGAAGCGGCCGGCGCGGAGGTCGGAGCGCCCGGTGACCTTGCGGAAGAACCGGAGGGAGAGGTCCACCGAGACGCCGCCACCGTCGCCGACGCCCTCGGAGGACATACCGCCGCGGTGCGGGACCGAGCAGAGTGCTTCGCGGCCCTTGATCAGGACATCGTGGGTCTGCACGCCGTCCTTGCGCGTGATGAACCCGACCCCGCAACTGCTCTTGTCATCTGCGGGGTCGTACAAACCGACGATGGACGTGCTCACTGCAGCAACCTTCTCCCTGTCCTGGTTGCCCGGAGATTGTTCGACCGGGCAGATACGACGGCATGTATTCCGTCAGGGCAGGGCGTCGCTGCTTCGATGAAGCGGCACCCGAATGGGATCAGACTACTGAGTAGAGGCTTACCTTAGTCAAGTCTGCTGGGTGTGACTTGGATCTGAGCAGGTCAGAGGGTTGCTTTGTAGGCGAGGGCGTAAGCGATCTTGCCCGGCTTGTCGTCTGTGTACGGCTTCGAGAGCTTTGCGAACTCGCCCTTGGACTCCGCTTTGCCATCGTTCCAGGCCGGCAGGACGCCAAGATCGGTGGCAGTGAATCCGCTGTCGACGACCGCATCGCCCGCCAACGCGGTCTGCGCTTTGGTCACCGACTTCACCGTGCTCAGGTAGCTGGAGAGATCATCGCGATTCCAGTTGGTGAGGTCGACGGGCGCGGTGTCGCGGACCCACGCGCCCCAGTAGAACTCCTGGAACGGGATCGAGCCTGCGGCGAATCCGATGTCGCGGGAGAAATACATCAGGCTGCGGTACTTGTCGTCGGCGAAGTTCGCCAGGCCGACGCTTTTCGGCAGGGACTGGACCGGCACCTGGTTTCCGTCGACGTCACGCGACCAGACCCACTTGTTCTTTTCCATCTCCGTCCAGAAGGCGCCTTCGGTCAGGCCGCTGAGGTTGCCGAGAACTCGGAGTCGCACGTGCAGGTCAGGACCTCCGTCGGCCGTCTCGATGAAGGACGTGAGGGTGTGGTGACCGTCGGTCAGGTAGAGATCGCCGCGGGGGCCGACGACCACGGTCTTCATGGGCGCGATGCTCTCGGCGGTTTCCTGACCCACCGGGATCTGGCAGGTGAAGGACGACGGGTCCTTCAGTGTCGACGCCGCAGTAGCGGTCGCGGCCTGGATCTGGCCGTTCGCCTCGCACCAGTCGTCGAACTTCTTGTTGATCGTGTCTTTTCCGAGCGTGTAGCGCCCGAGCTTGTAGTACACCTCGTCGTAGCCGAGGGAAGGTTGTGTCGCGTGAACGTCGCCGATGCGAACGTCCAGAAGGTCACCTTCTTTGGCGCACAGGTACTCCGAGCCGCCGGCGGAGCCTGAGAACGAACCGGTGGAGATGCCGCCACACGCGAGGGGCGCGGCGACGGCGGGTGTGCCCGCCAATGTTCCGGCGCCGAGCAGTGCCAGTGTTGTGAGTGCCGAGATGGCGGAACGACGCATGTGGGGATCTCTCCTGAGGGTGGGTTCGCACGTGAGGAAGCTTGCGTCACAATCGCTCAGGGTGGTTTCGGACTTACTGACAACAGACGTCCGCGCGGTGGCTACCACGTGAATTCACGTCGTAGCCACCGCGCGGTGAGCCGGTTGGTTGATCAGCTCTTGTAGTTGTAGAAGCCCTCGCCGACAGCGACGCCGAGCTTGCCCTCGTCGATGTAGTTCTTCTTGATGTAGTCGGCGAATTCGCGCTGCTTCTCGCCGCCCTGGGAGGAAATGTTGTAGACGGTGGTCAACCCGACGACGTCCATGATCTGGAAGGGACCGAACGGGGCTCCGGTGCCGATACGCCAAGTCTTGTCGACCATGTCGGGATCGGCGATGCCGTCGATCAGCAGATCGGATGCTGCATTGAGGAGCGGGACCAGTAGCGAGTTGAGTACGTAGCCCGCCTTCTCCTTCTTGAGCTCGATCGGCACCATGCCGATGTTCTTCGCGAACTCGACGACCTCGCGGTACACGGCGGGGTCGGTGGACTCGGTGCCCATCACCTCGGCAGTGTTGTTGACCCACACGTGATTTGCGAAGTGCAGTGCGAGGAACTTCTCGGGTCGACCGGTGAACTCCTTGAGGTCGCTCGGGAGAAGCGTCGACGAGTTGGTTGCGAACACCGTGTGCTCAGGAGCTACCGTGGCAAGCTTCTCGTAGGTGTCGCGCTTGATGGCGATGTCCTCGGGAATTGCCTCGATGACAAGATCGGCCTTGGCGACGGCTTCGGCGAGATCGTACGAGTACGTAATACGTTGCAGTGCTTCGTCGGCCTTGCCTTCCTTGGCGCCCTCGACGTTCTCGGCCTTGTAGGCCGCGGCCAACGAGTCGAACCGAGCCTTGGCCTTCTCGATGACCTCGGCGTTGATGTCGTACGCGACGACGTCGAAGCCGTGATAGGCGCTCTGATAGGCGATCTGTGAGCCGAGGACTCCGGTACCCAGAACGGTGATCTGCTTCAATTCAGTCATTTTCGATCCTCAATCCTATTCAGTGGGTAGTCCGGCAAGCGTCAATCGGACCTGTGCTGCAACGATGTTCGTGAGTTCGTCAGCCGTGATCCGGTCCAATGCCGCGCGGGCTATTTCGAAGTGCAGCACGTTGGAAATCGTTCGCGCTGCAGTGGTGGTTCGTGTGGTGTGGTGGGGGTGACCCTCGTGCAGGATTTGTGCAATCCGCGTTTGCAGGCGTTGCGAGAGCTCCAGGCCTTCGGCCCGGAAGCATTCGCTGGGCTCGCCGAACAACACCTCGCGTTGGTAGATGCCGGTGTTCTCGTCGTTTCGGCGACTTGCGATCAGCAGGGGTGAAACCAGCTCGAGCACACGAGCTTCTGTGTCCGTCGACTTGGCCTCACGCTCTTCTCCCAGTTCGATCTGCTTACGGTACTCCGCGTTGTACACCATGAGCAGCAGCTCGGCTTTGCTTGCGGCGTAACGAAAGAGGGTTCCGCCGGCTACATCGGCGCGGTCGGCAATCTCTTGAGTGGTGACCGCGCTGTAGCCCTTTTCCGCGAACAGTTCGGCCGCGGCGTCGAAGATGCGTGTCTGCTTTTCGAGCTTGTTGCGTTCGCGACGGCCCAGCCCTTGGTCCGGCTTCGTCATCCCGCTCACCTCGTCTCATTTCGGATCACGCTCATAAATGAGTCTACTCCGAAATTACGGGAGGATGAGGTCTCCTCCGTCACATCACCGCAGTCCGCTGACCCAACCGGCAAACACGTCGGCGAACACGTCGGCTTCGCATGCGTGCACCGATTGGGGGTAGGCGCATTCGGGGTATCCAGCGACGACGGCGGCGAGTTCGACGTTGCAACACTGCGCCAAGAGACCGCGCAGGAGATCTGCAGCCGACCAACCGGCAACGGATACCGCCGGGATTCCCTCTTCCTCGTACACCTTCAGCAGATCGTCATGCCTCCAGGACAATTCCTCGGCCACCAGTGCATCGGGGTTGAAAGACATGGCGCGGTCGAGTGATCCGCGCAGAAGTGAGTGTGGATCGTCCTCGCCGCGCAGCCTGGTCGCGAGGTCGGCCGGTGCCTTCTGCATGACGAACATCCAGGGTTTGCCGTCGGGAAAGACTCCGCCGAAGCCTGCCACGTTGAAGGGGAGGTGGCTACTGAGAAAATCGGTCTCCACGTCGACGTGCTGATCGTCTCCCAGGTGAATGAAGTGACCGGAAGCGATCTCCTCTCCGGTTGCCGGTTCGGCCCACGTGTTGTTCCACAGGTCGGTCATCCGACTGCCGTCGGGAAAATCGAGAACCTCGAAGAGGAAACCCATGTCGTCACCACTCTCCGTCGAAGTGGGTGGTTACTCCACCGGTGAGTCGAGAAACTGTTTGCGCCGAGGTCGCGAGGACGACTCGGCTTGTCTCGAAGGTCATCTCGTCGCGTTCGGTGTCCTCCGATTCGGGATCCTCGGCGAGTGAGAAGTCGAGTTCCACCTCCCGATCGGTGCTGGAACAGACCGAGATCATCAGTCCGAGTCGTTCGTCGGTGAACGCCGGCAGCGATTTCTCGGGATGAAAGTCTGCGGCCGCGTGAAAGAAGAACGCCGCCAGCCGTTCGACAAATCCTTCGTCGGTGTGTCTGCTGAGATACTGATTGAATCGATCGGGGCTGAGCAGGCCCACGTCGAAAACGAGTGTGGGTACGTCGGATTCGAAGACAGCGGCAGGAACCGCATGACTGCGAAGGAAGACCGCAGCGCCGCCGTACCCCGGCAACCTGAACCCGTCACGCATCTGGTGTACTCCCGTCGCAGAGGTGTCCTGTCCACGCTAGGCCATAGCCCGCACGCGTGCTGCTTACCGGACACGTCGGTTGATGGAAGAATTACCGCCTATGAGCGCTGTCCTGTACCCGGCCGTCGAACCATACGAGTCGGGGTTGTTGGAAGTGTCGAATGGTCAGAGCCTCTACTGGGAGACCGTCGGGAATCCGGCCGGTATCCCGATTCTCTATCTCCACGGTGGCCCTGGTTCCGGATGCACTGTCGGTGCCAGGCGTTTTTTCGATCCCGAAACCTTTCGCGCAGTTCTGTTCGATCAACGAGGCTGTGGGCGCAGCCTTCCTCTCGCGAGTGGCCCGGACGTCGATCTCACCGTGAACACGACGGCGCACATCCTCGACGACATCGAGCGTCTTCGTGAACATCTCGGTATCGAACGATGGCTCGTTTCCGGCCTTTCGTGGGGCGTCAGTTTGGGTCTGGTGTACGCCCAAGCGTTTCCCGGGCGGGTGATCGCGATGGCATTGGGCGCGGTCACCGGCGGGACGAGACTCGAAATCGAGTGGATCACCCGTGCCATGGGCAGAATATTTCCGCGTGAATGGGAGGAGTTCGTCGCGCCGCTGCCGGTGGAAGAGCGTGACGGAAACCTCCCCGCGGCCTACGCGCGACTGCTCGCCGATCCGGATCCTGTTGTGCGGGAAAATGCTGCATTGCAGTGGTGCCGTTGGGAAGACGTGCATGTGTCGCTGATGCCGGGGTGGACTCCGAGTGTTCGATACCAGAATCCCGACTTCCGCCGAGTGATGACCAGGCTGGTCACGCACTACTGGGCCAACGATTGTTTCCTGGCGCCGAATCAGATCCTGGACGGCATGGACCGTCTTGCCGAGATTCCCGCGATTCTCGTGCACGGACTGTATGACATTTCCGGGCCACTCGACACTGCCTGGGCGATCCACCAGCGGTGGCCGGGCAGTGAATTGGTGGTACTCGACGGCGCCGGGCATGGCGGCGGTGGATTCAACGAGGCAATCGTGGAAGCGCTGAATTCACTGGCTCATTCGGTCTGATCGAGTGCTCCGGCGTGGGCCGCGGCGAGCGCGCCGGCAGCAGCACGATCGGCAACCGACCGGTCGACGGGTAGATCGGCGACCAGCAGGCGATAGTAGATGGGCGCGGCTACGGCCGCCAGAAGATCAGCGGCTGAGACCTTCTCGGAGATCTCCCCGCGTTCGACTGCTCGGCGGACCACGATGTCTGCCAGTTCGTAACGTGCGGAGTAGAACTCGCGCTTGAGTCTCGCCACCTCGGGTGTGCGGACTGCGTCCGAGAACAGTGCGGCCACCAATGCGCCGCCCGACTCGCTGGTCACCAGTGCGACTATCGATCTGGCCATCTCGCGCAGGTCGGATTCGATGGAGCCGGTGTCCGGGATGGGAACGGTGGTTGCCGATATTTCGACGGCCGCGTCGGCTACGAGTTGAGACAAGGTGCTCCATCGCCGGTAGATCGTGGTCTTGTGGACTCCGGAACGGGCGGCTATGTCCTCGATGGTCATCGCCGCGAATCCGCGTTCGGACAGTTCGGCCGCGGTGGCCGCCAGAACTGCCTCACGCACCCTGGCGCTGCGCCCTCCGGGCCGTTGTGGTGTCGAGGTCATGGGCCAACCTTATCGCAACAAGGTGTTGTGTTAGTTGTGGCCGCATGGTTCACTGAGCTAATGCAACTGATCGTTGCATTAGAGATGAATTGAGGGGTGTTTTCCCATGTCATACGAATTTCCTGTCGATCACCGAGGCCTCTTCGAAGAACGCACAGGTCAGTTTCTGAGCTTCGGGCTCCCCGTCTCGGATCTCGAGGAACTGCGTGCGTCCATCAACTCGACGTGGGCCGACGCGCCGGGTGGTTGGTCGTACGAATGGTCCGCGCTGGCAGCAAAGTACTCCGCCGACGGCAATCATTCACTCGCGGCGATGATCTACGGAATCGCCAAGTTCCCCGTCCTGGCCAACGAGTCGCGACGTCGGGCCCTGCAGAATCAGGTGGACGAATACGTCAAGGCCGCACCGGGATTCGGGCTCGAATTCGAGCGTCGAATCCTCTCCCTGCCCTACCGATCCGGCGAGATCGAGCTACCGGTACACATCCTCTCCGTGGACGGAAGGTACGAAGACGCACCCGTCCTGTTGCTCAGCGGCGGCGTCGACGGCTGGAAGATGGACATGCATCCGTTGGCCAGTGCGTTCGCGAAGAATGCCGGAGTGACGGTAGTTGCTTTCGATCAGCCGGGAACCGGTGAATCACCCATTCCTCTTGATGCTTTCGGCGACGAGGTGATCGACGGGCTCGTATCGACGGCTCGCGCTCTCGGCAACGGGCAGGTGGCGCACCTGGGAGTCTCCTTCGGTGGCAACTTCGCCGTGCGGTCGGGACTGACCGGCGCGGTCGATGCCGTGATCAACATCGGTGCACCGGTCAAGGGTGCGTTCGAGACCGCGAACGCGGAGCGCCTGGTCTACGGTATGGGCGACATCGTCGGAAACGCACTGGGTTTCGATGCGCCGGCAACCAAAGAGGCGCTGGTGCAGGGTCTCCTGGCCTTCGATCGCAGTGACTTGATGGCCGCCGACGACGGCCGGACCCCGATGCTTGTGGTCAACGGGGCCGACGACGTTCACATTCCGCTCTCGGACACGACACTCTTCGAAGAGCGTCCGAACACGCAGGTACACGTCATCCCGGATGCGGGGCACTGCGCAGTGACCAAGCTGCCCGAGTTGACGCCGATGATGATCGACTGGCTACGAGATGCCCTGTCAGGAACCGCTCCACGAACCGGTCGATGACCCGCCGCCGAAGCCGGCAAACCGATACGTCGCGAGAACGGCCTTGTGATCGGTCGGCCACGGCGTCGGCGAAGCGATGAAGTTGTCCTGGGAGTTCTCTTCCACTCTTTTGTTGTGCACGATCGTCTTTCGCGGACCGACGATTCCGACGGCCCCCAGCTTCAGGTCCGACGCGCGGTCGGCGAAAATGTAGTCGATCCGATCGCGTTCGTCTGCCTCGGGTGCCCAGGTGAGCTGTGAGGTGTCGACGTCGGGATTGTCGGACGGCCAGGTGAAGCCCGGGTGTGTGGCCGGGTTCGGGTACTTACTGCGGTATGCATCGACGAATCCGGCTCGGTCGAGCAGGCGGGTGGATTCCCACGGAATGACGACACCGTTGTGGTCGAACAGATTTCGCGTGCCGTCGGTCCAGTCCAGGGCCGACGGTTCGTTGAAATCGCCGCCGAGTATGACGGATCTGCCCTTGGCCCGTTCTTGTGCTGCATCGTCGATAAACGTCGAAATTGCCTTGGGGCGTCCCGAATTGACGTTCACGCGCTGAACCGTCTCGGGATCCGTGACGGGGCCTGACGGCATCTTGTTCCAGCCGAACTCGGAGAACTCGCCAGGTTTGGGAACGCCCGCGCCGTATCCGCGGGGCAGGTAGGTCGCGTAGGACGTGTACGCCAGATGAGCCGAGTAAGCAGCGATTTGTTTGCCGTCGACCGTCACGACTGCCTTGATCATCGAGTTCAGCTCGGCTGTTTCCTCGATCGGAAACTTGGAGAGAATCCCCACGTCGGAGGACGCAGCTCCGTAGAACGTGTTACCCGATTCGGTCAGCATGTCGGCCAATGCAGTTGTAGCAGTGCCGGCTTCCGACAGGAGAACTATCGACGCCTGGGTCGAGATGATCATGTCGGCGATCAGCTGCAAGCCACCGTTGATCTTGGTTCCGCCGTGCCAGGTATTGAGCGAGAGCACTTTGATTTCCTGCGCGGGACTCGCCCCCGCGACGGAAGTATTGGCACCCAATGTAAATGCGCTCGCGGTGACTGTGCCCGCGGCTACCGCCATCGCCTTGACCATTTGGCGGCGCGTCAATCCATTCATCAAATCCCGGCTCTCGTTGTTGTGTGCTCGAACCCCCGGAAGATGATTACCATCGCTACCTAAACGGACAGTTAACCAATTGCAAAATGGCAGATTTCCACAGAACGCCGTGCGGGCAATAGTCTTCTGATCGTGGTATTCAGTGAGCGTTTCCCCGGTAACAAGACCTTTGCGAAGGTTCGTGTCCTGCCGCCGGTGGTGAAACTGCTCCTGCTCTCGATGGTGCTGTTCAACATCGGGTTCTACCTGGTTGTCCCCTTTCTCGCGGTGCATCTTTCGGAGGATCTCGGATTCGCGGCCTGGGTTGTCGGCCTGGTCCTCGGGCTCCGGATGTTCAGCCAACAGGGCATGTTCTTCATCGGTGGAAGCCTCGCCGACAGGTTCGGCAAGCGCCCGATCATCCTGCTGGGCATAGCCGTTCGGGTGGTCGGCTTCCTGATGCTCGGACTGGCCGAGAGTATGGCCGCCGTCATCGTCGGCGTGCTTCTGGTCGGTTTTGCTGCCGCACTCTTCGCGCCCGCGGTGGAGTCGGCCAACGCGGATTACGGACGCGAACTCGAGTCCGCCGGAGTTATGCGTCGTACCGATTTGTTTGCGGTGGAACAGATGTGCAGCCGACTGGGAACCGTGATCGGCCCGGCGCTGGGTGCCGCACTCCTGATGTTTCCGTTCTCGTGGACGGCGTCGAGTGCGGCGTTGCTCTTCGCGATCATGTGGGTCGGGTTCTTCATCTGGTTCCCCCGGCCCGGTGATGCACACGAGGGTCAGGTCTCGACCTATACGCTGCGTGACGTCTGGCGAAGCGTGCTGACCAACAACAACTTTCTACTCTTCGCGACGCTCTGCAGTTTTCAATTGGTTGCGTACAGCCAGCTGTATCTGATGCTTCCGGAACAGCTCGAGCGCGGCATAGGTTCACAGTCGGCGCTGGGGTGGTTCTACGTGGGTGCAGCGGTCTTGGTGATCGTCGGGCAGGGGCCGACGGTCGCGGTCGCCCACCGCATCGGGCATCGACGCGCGATCACCTTCGGGCTCGTGCTCATTTCGGTATCGTTCCTGGTTCCGCTGGCCACCTGCGTCAGCGCCGCAGCTTCGGCGCCGACCCAGATAGTCGGTCTTGCGGTGTGGATCGGGCTGCTGCACCTGGGACAGATGTTGATGGTGCCGCCGATGCGAGACACCATCGCGATCCTCGGTCGCGAAAGCAATCTGGGAGCGCACTTCGGCATGCTCAACACGATCGGCGGTCTGCTCGCGCTCCTGGGAACCGTGGGAGTCGGATTCGTATACGACCTCGTCGACAACGGCCACGCAGCGCCGGCGTCACCATGGGTGATCGTTGCGCTCTGCGTGGCCGTTGCGGCTGTGGTGTTGTGGGTGTGGTCCGGTCGAACGAAGGTTATCGACCCGCGATCGTCTGATTGATCTTTGCTACGAAATCTTCCAGCACGAACGGAATGGTGAGCGGATTGGGCATGGACACCGCGTCACTGACGATGGGGTCCAAGCTGATCAGGCCGCCGGTCTTGACCACGTTCAGATTGGTGAACGCCGGCTGCGTCTCCATCTCGGGACGAGCCTTCTCGTAGTTGTCGAAGAGCAGGTAGTCGCACTCGAGGAGGTCGTAGTTCTCGGCGGAGATCTCGTAGTTCAGTTTGCCCGCGAACCGATCCTTCAGTGCGGCAGGCGCCGTGAACCCCAGTTGCGTGAGCAGCTGAGCGCGCGCTGCCTC
The DNA here is from genome assembly GCF_011602025.1 of Rhodococcus sp. IC4_135. Taxonomy (NCBI): domain Bacteria; kingdom Bacillati; phylum Actinomycetota; class Actinomycetes; order Mycobacteriales; family Nocardiaceae; genus Rhodococcus; species Rhodococcus sp. IC4_135. The sequence goes on along the minus strand of NZ_JAAOLG010000003.1, from coordinate 129,804 downwards.
GGGGCTGAACGCTCGAAGATTCCCGTCACTCCAGCGAATGACGAGAGCTGCTGTCTTGCCCTCGAACTGGGGGTTCTCCGCGCGGGTACGAACGATGAGGTCCTCCACTTGCTGGACCTCCTGCCGTGCCTGCGCGGGAACACCCACAGCGGTACCGATGCGGGTCGTGACCTCCTGCCAGGGCAGAACCCAATCCGTCTGATCGGCCGCGTGAAGCACCGTCGGCGCGATGGCGCTGAGCTGCTTGTACAGGTCCTCGTCGATCGCATTGTTGACGGCGATGATCAGGTCAGGCGCTGCGGCCACGATCGTTTCGATGTCGAAATCGGTGGTGGCGTTGGCCAACGGCGTCGGCTCGGCGCCTTGAACTGCCGAGTCGGCCCAGACGCCGATTCCGTCGTCGGTCGATCCCTTCCACACCGGGACCAGGACAGGTGTCAGCCCGAGGGAGAGCAGTACGTCTGCGTCGCCGATACCGACCGCGGCGATGCGGCTGGGTGCTTGCTCGACGGTGGTGGAACCGAACTTGTGGTCGATGGTCACCGGGAAGGCGTTGGCCTCGGCGTGACCACCTTCTGTGCCGGGAGTGGATTCGTCTTCCGCGCTGTCGCCGCAGGCAGCAAGGGCAAAACCTGCTGCCGTGGCGAAGGTGACGGACAGCATGGCACGGCGGCTCAACATGGGGTTCACGGCAACCTCGGGTTTCATGGTTATGGGACCCTAACCATAGTGGAGTGGTTGTGTCCGCAGTGTTTGTTAGTCTCCGCTCATGACGGCGGTTCTCGACTACACATCAGCAGGACCGTTCACCCGCGTCGACGGGGTGGATCTGCCCGCCATCGAGCCGCTCTCCGCCGATCCCGTGGACATTTGCCGGGTGGTCCCGTACCTGGTCGTTCAACCCGCCGATGCGCAGTCGCTGAATCTGACCACCGACCGATTCGACGAAAACCAGATCCGGCCGGCAAGTGTTCTGCTCGAAAGGCTGCTCTCGCTCGATCCCGCACCCGTGACCTCCGCCCGAGACCTCGACAAGAGGGTCGTCGGAACCTGTCGGCACTTTGCCGTTTTGAGTTGTGCGTTTCTGCGCTATCGCGGTTTTGCCGCGCGGGTCCGCTGTGGTTTTGCCACCTACTTTCAACCGGGACAGGGCGTCGACCACTGGATCACCGAGTACTGGGACGGCGCCGGTAAGCGCTGGATCCGCATCGACTCGGAGATCCTCGGACAGAACGTGCTTCCTCACGCCCACGATCTGCAGCCGGGAGAATTCCTCAGTGGCGGCGAGGCGTGGTTGGCGTATCGACGCGGCGAGATCGACGCCTCCCAATTCGGGGTGTACGGAACCCAGAACTGGGGAGCCGCCGAGATCCGCGGCAACGCCGTGAAAGACCTTGCCGCGATGAACAAAGTCGAAACCCTGCCATGGGACGAGTGGGGCCGCATGACCGACGCCTACGACGGAAAGACCGGTGCGGAGTACGACGTACTGCTCGACGACATCGCCGACGTCTGCGCCACTGACGATCCCGTGGCCGTGCGAGCGTTGTACGAGCACGAGGATTTACGCGTGCCGGAGAAGCTGCTTACTTTCTGAGAGACTGGCCTGCATGAATCAGGAGCACCGCCAACTCGAGTACGGACTTCGATTCGACTGGGGCCTGCGTGGCGCCGAGGCGATCGCTGCGGGAGTCGATACCGCCGTCGTGATCGACGTCCTCTCGTTCACGACGACGCTGAGCGTCGCCGCCGACGCGGGAATCGACGTACTTCCCTATTCCTGGAACGACGAGAGTGCAGTCGACTACGCACGTGATGCCGATGCGGTCCTGGCAGTACGACGAAGTGTGGCCAGGGAAGGTCAGATCAGTCTGTCTCCCAAGACGATTCGCGAGGCCGAGGCGCCGAGTCGGCTGGTACTGCCTTCGCCGAACGGGTCGACTATCGCGTTTGCGTTGGCGTCCCAGGTTGCGGTGTGTGTCGGCGCTTCGTTGAGGAACGCTTCCGCCGTCGCCGATTGGATTGTGCACGAGCATGGTCCGCGATCCCGAGTGGCCATTGTCGCTTCCGGGGAGAAGTGGCCCGGTGGAGAGTTGCGTCCGGCGGTTGAAGATCTGTGGGGCGCTGGTGCTGTCGTGGCCGCACTGACCGCGGCGGGCTGGGACGGCCACGTATCGCCCGAGGCGCGGATGGCGGCGGATGCCTGGGCGGCGGTGTCGGATTCGTACGAGGACCACCTGCGGGACTGTGCCTCAGGACGCGAATTGATTGTCCTCGGGTTTCCACACGACGTCGCCATCGCCTCGGAACTCGACGACAGCGACACCGTACCTGTTCTCGAAGATCGTGTGTTTCGAGGTCAGCGCACCGGGCGTCGGTTGAACAAACTCCGCGCCCAGAGGTAGGAGAGGAGAGTGATCGCGACGCACCATCCGATCGCGAGGAGCGCGTTGTTCCCGATCGCTTCGCCGAGAAGCAGTCCTCGAAGGGTCTCGATGATCGGAGTGAACGGCTGATACTCGGCGAACCATCGCAACACGGTCGGCATCGAGTCGGTGGGGACGAATCCGCTTCCCAGGAACGGTAAGAGGATCAACACCATCGGGAGATTGCTTGCCGTCTCGACGCTCTTGCTGACGAGACCGAAGGCAACGGACAACCAGATCATGGCAATGGAGACCAGGATGAGGAGGGCAAACGTCGCGACCCACTCCACGAAGCCTGCCGTAGGCCGGAATCCGACGGCTATCGCCACGGCGATGACGACTACCAGGCTCACGATCGTCTGAAGGAGACTGCCGAGAACATGACCCGTCAGGACGGACGTACGCGTGATCGCCATCGTGCGGAATCGTGCAATGATCCCCGCGGTCATATCGGTTGCGACAGAGATGGCAGTACCCTGTGCCGCTGATGCCACAGTCATCAGAATGATCGCCGGTGCAACGTAGTTGACGTACTCGGCTCGGCCACCACCGCCTGGTCCGAGTCCGTTCCCGAGTGTCCCGCCGAGTACGTAGACGAACAGCAACAGAAAGACGACTGGCATCCCGACAAGCATCACCGTCATCGACGGATATCGAAGGATGTGTCGAATGCTGCGACGCAGCATGGTTTTCGAGTCCTGATAGGCAAGCGTCATGGTGGTCATCGCGCTTCGGTCCTTTCGGTGGCGGTCAGAGTCAGGAACACGTCGTCCAGGTCGGGTGTGTGCACCGAGAGTTCCTTGACGTCGATCGAGTGAGCGTCGAGTTGGTCGAGAAGAGAACGTAGTGAGCGGACACCCCCGTCGCTGGGGACCTGGAGGACATAGGCGGCATCGTCACGTGAAGACCCGTCGAAAACAGCAGCAGCAGAATCGAGTTGGTCTCGATCGAAGAAGTGAAGACGAATGTGGCCGCCAGGGATGCGTCGTTTGAGTTCCGCAGCAGTGCCTTGGGCGACTATCCGTCCCTGGTCGAGGACGGCGATGTGGTCTGCCAGCTGATCGGCTTCCTCGAGATACTGCGTCGTGAGGAAGATGGTGACACCGCCCTTGACCAACTCGCGGATGATCTGCCACATCGTGCGTCGACTCCGGGGATCGAGGCCGGTGGTGGGTTCGTCCAGGAAGATGATCTCCGGTCGTCCGATCAAGGTCATTGCCAGGTCGAGCCGTCGGCGCATTCCGCCCGAGTAGGTCGAGGCCAGCTTCTCCGCGGATTCGACCAGGTCGAACTTCTTCAGGAGTTCGTCAGTGCGCGTTCGGCGTTCATCCTTGCCGAGATGGTGAAGGTCGGCCATGAGGAGAAGGTTTTCCTCGCCGGACAGGTAGTCGTCGACCGCCGAGAACTGTCCGGTGACGCCGATGCGTGAACGCACCGCGTCGGGATCGTCGGAAGGGTTGTACCCGGCGATGCGAATGTCGCCGCCGTCGGCGGGAACGAGGGTCGAGAGGATTTCCACGATGGTGGTCTTGCCGGCGCCGTTGGGTCCGAGGAGCGCAAAGACGGTTCCGCGGTCGACGGAGATGTCGATTCCGTCCAGTACCGTCTTGTCGTCGTAGGCCTTCTTCAGGCCCGTCGCGGTGATGGCTGGTTTACGGGACATCAGCGTTCCTTTCGCTAGATCTTCTTGTTGGATTCTTCTCGAGGCTCCGAACGTCGAATGACGATGTCGCCGTAGCTGGTTTGTGCCCGGACGTCCACTCGGCGTTCGGACGACGCCGGACCGTGTGTGGCATTCATCTGGTTGTCGACACGACCGAAGGATGTATGAGCGTCGAATCGCGCGGCCGTTCCGGATCGAACACCGATATGGATTCGTCCGGCGGCCGTCTTTGCGGATACGACTCCACTCTCGATGCTCTCGAAACGAATGTCGCCGTTGGCAGTTGCGGCGCTAGCGTCGGACTCTGCGTGCTCCACGGCGACGCTGCCGTTGGCGGTCTTGGCCTTCAGCGCGCCGGTGATCGTACCGATGTTGATGTCGCCGTTGGAGTTCTTGACCTCCGCGTTGCCGTCGACGCGGCCGATGCGGATGCTTCCGGACCCGGTGCTCGTGTCGATGTCACCGGCGACGTGCTCGACGGTGATCGCCCCGGCTCCGGTGCTGACGTTGAGCGGTCCGGTGGTGTCCAGGGTGCAATCGCCGGCCGAAACCTTCACGCGTGAGCGGCCGAGGGTGCCGTCGGTACGCAGGCTGGCAACTGCGGCAGTACCTTCGAGTCCCGAGCCGGAGGGGAGCTGAACGGAGATGTCGACAGATCCGGTCTTCCCGAAAATCCCGAGGCCACGCTGTTTCGGAGTCTTGATCTGCAGCCGGCCACCCGCGAATTCGACGCGCGTTTGTTCGGCGACTCGAATGTCGACCTCGCGAGACGAGTTGCTGGGCAACACTTCCACGACAGTGTCGTTGCGGTCGCTCGCTGCGATCCGGATGTGTCCGACTGCTACGTCGAAGTTCAAGGTGATGGGGTCAGGTGTGCTGTATGTAGGCATGGTGATACTCCCGATGAGGTTGTCTCGGTTGATGAAAGGGGTCGAGCGAAAGTTGGATCCGGTGTCAGTGCACCCAGCCGGTGAAGCTCTCGGAACCTTGGGATGCGCGTTGTCGCGGAGAGCTTCTGTGTGTGCCGCCTTCCAGAGCCGTCGCGGCCGAGCGAACCAGCCACGCGTTGACGGAGATCCCGGCTTCCCGGGCCGCCGCCTCGATCCGGTCTTTGAGGTCTTGCCCCAGCCGCAGGTTGATTCGAGTCATCGAGGCGTCGTCGGACTCCGTGACGGGGCGCGGTGCCGGAGTCGGTTCCTCTTCGACGGGGGCCGGAGCCGGTTCACTGATGGCCGGTGCCACGACGAATTCGGGTTCGCGTCCCCGCAGGCGCAGGTCCACCGAGCCCGGTGCGAGGTCACGCGTGATCTCGGCAGCCGCTGCGGACAATGCGTCGAGGAGGGTGAGGCGCACTGCTGATTCCAACGGTGCGGTCAGACGATCGGCGAGTGCCTTTGCGTCTTCCCCGCCCGCTTCGGCCGCCACCGCGAGTTCGTGGCGAAGGTTGTCTACGTACGGTGTCAAGTCCATGGCACCACTATGGCACCACTTTGGTGCCATAGCAATAGTTTGATGGCACATCCGTGTGGATTTGATGAGAAGTGGCAGGTCATCGAGGTGGTTTGCGGATCGATTCTCGGCAGACTGGCACACTTGTAAGGGTGAGTCCTGCCGAAACCAAACGTCGCCGCCGTATCGTGCTTTGGATTGCCGGGGTGCTCGGCTTCGTCATCGTGGTCGGTGCGGTTGCCGTCGCAGTCGCGCCTTCGCGGTATCTGCCCTGGGACACCGCCGAGTTCCCGACGGTCGATGCCGGTGCGGTGACTTCGGATCAGGCTCGTGTGCTCGACCTACTCCGGTCCGAGCACGAGAATGACCGGCCGGGCACCTTCTATTCCGACGGTATCGACGAAGAGTGGTGCGCAGACTTCGTCAGCTGGATCATGAAGGAAGCGGGTCGACCGTTGTCGAACCCGAACTCCGGAAGTTGGCGCATCCCGGGGGTGTACACGTTGCAGGAGTACTACCAGGGGATCGGCGCGTACGCCGAGAACGGCAGTGGGTACACACCGAACGTGGGTGATGTGGTGATCTACGACAGTTCGAGATGGGTCGGCCAGCACACCAATATCGTTGTGGCAGTGGATGGTGACTCGGCGATCACGGTCGGCGGCAACGAGTTCGGCAAGGTGCGGGTGCATGATCTGGACTGGCAGTCCGACTCTGCCGTTGTGGGATTCGGAAAACTTCACCCCTGATCGTTGCGGTTCGGGGCCAGCGCGAACCATCGAGCTGATGCACGTGCCTCGCCGCCGGCGTCGATGTGCAGCGTGTTCGTGCCGGTTTGCACGCTCACCTGCTCGCCTCTCTTGATGGGCTGGGTGTACTCGAGGATCGCGCGAAAGGGTCCGCTTCGTAGTTCGTCGGGCAGCACATCTTCGACGGGTTGCCAGTAGATCGCGTTGTTCACGTGATCGAAGGGGTCGAAATCGCTCGAGCGTAACGGGAATGGCGTCTCCGCCGAAGGTGTCGTTGTGGATTCCGGGTCGATCCACCGACGCCAGTGGAGATGCTGGTCCACGGCCGTCGACGCAAGAGCGGCGGTGAACTTTTCACTGATGGTGGCCGGCATTCCCGTCTTCGGATCGATGTTGATCCAGAACGCCTCCGTTTCGATCAATCCGCCGCCGTCGGACCTGATGCGAACTCGCATCGAACACCACTTGCTCGACAGGCCGGAACACCAACGCTGCAAATGAACTCGATCCGGCCAGACGACCGGTTCGAATACGTCGATCACCGTTCTTCGCACCATCCAGAGCGGATGGGTATCCATGGCGCCGCGGTCGACGAGGTTGTCGAAGCCTGCGTCTTGGAGGTAACGCGCGATCGCGTCGAGGCGCAGGCTTCTGTCGGTGTGAATGTCTCCTGTTCGCACCGGCCACGAGACTTGGAAGACGCTGCCGGTTTCCGGCAGTTCCGGCATCGCTGTGTGATCGTCGGCTTTTGTACGGTTCATCGGATGCGGGCTCCCGCTGATCGAAGTCTGGTCGGTGTCGTTCCAGGCTTGCGTTACCCGATGGCTGGATCTTGAACCATTGGAGTCACTGTTTTCTGAATACAGATTTCGATGTACTGTCGTTCGTATGGATGTCGAGGGCATGAATGTGGTGACCAATGTGGCGGTGCTTGCGAGGTTCGGGCATGCACTGTCCGACGAGACTCGAACACGGATACTGCTCGAGCTGAAAACCGCGCCCCGGTATCCGTCGGACCTCGCCGACGCGCTGGAGGTGACCAGGCAGAAGCTGTCCAACCATCTGGCCTGTCTGCGCGGTTGTGGCTTGGTGGTGGCCGTACCGGAAGGGCGTCGCACGCGATACGAACTCGCCGACGCACATATCGGTCAGGCGCTCGACGACCTACTCGGGGTCGTACTCGCCGTGGATCCGTCGTACTGCCCGGACAGCGAATCAGAGGGGTGCTGCTGATGGCTACGCCCGTTGACGGTGTCGGTCTCTCGACTGCCCGACGAGCGCTGTTGTCGAGAAGAATCCGCATCTTCGTGGCGATCACGATCAGCTACAACGTCGTCGAGGCGATCATTGCGCTGGCGGAGGGCACGCGAGTGTCGTCTGCGGCCCTGTTCGGGTTCGGTCTTGATTCCGTGATCGAAGTATCCTCGGCGGCAGCGGTTGCCTGGCAGTTTTCGGCCCCGGATCCCGCGAGCCGCGAGAAGACGGCGCTACGCGTGATCGCATTCTCGTTCTTCGGGCTCGCTGCGTATGTCTCGTTCGACGCGATTCGGTCGCTGTTCGGTCTGGGGGAGGCCCAGCACACCACCGTCGGAATAGTCTTGGCTGCAGTCAGTTTGGCGATCATGCCGGCCCTGTCCTACGCGCAGCGCCGAGCCGGTCGGGAGCTGGGTTCCCTTTCGGCGGTCGCGGACTCGAAGCAGACTCTGCTCTGCACGTACCTCTCTGCGGTCTTGCTGGTCGGTTTGCTACTCAACTCGGTGCTCGGCTGGTCGTGGGCGGATCCGATTGCGGCACTGGTGATCGCCGTCATCGCGGTGAAAGAAGGCATCAACGCGTGGAAGGGCGATCCGTGCTGCCCGGTCGTGGCTGCGGCCGAGAAAGGTGACGAGTGCGACTGCTGCTGAGTGAGCACAGGTTCAGTCGAGTGAACACTCTCTGCGCTGCTTCAGCAGAGGGTGCTCACTCGATGAAAGGGGTGCCAGCTTCTGTGCGTACTCGTCACGGCCACCTCGTCCGTTTTTCGGAGCGAGGCCGAGTGTTCGTCCATGTCGAGTTCGAGATCGAAGATCACCGCAGGTGGAGCGTGGATATCGGTGATCACGACGACGGTGTGCTGCACAGTGCCAGTCTGCCAATGTTGGTTTGCGACGCCGGCAAGCGGGTACGGGCCGATGACCTGCGGTTCATCCGCGACGGGTGATGCTTTCGCTTTCCAGCCCCTCGAGACTGAGTAAGGGAAGTGCATTCTGTCGAAAGGAACGCTGATGACTGCTCCACCGCGGGAACCCGCGAATCACCCTGTCCGGCAGGGTTTCGCGGTAGGTACGACGTTTGCAGCAGCGATTCTGCTGCTCACCGCAGGCATTGTCGCTCTGCTTCAGGGCATCGCGGCCGTCGCAGACAACAATCTGTTTGTCGTGGGTATCAACTACACGTACAAGTTCGACATCACGACGTGGGGTTGGATCCACATCATCTTGGGCATCATCGGGATCGCGGTGGCTCTGGGCCTCTTCACGGGTGCAGTGTGGGCCAGGGCGGCGGCAATAGTCATTGCGTCGCTCTCGATCATCGCCAACTTCTTGTGGATGCCGTACTACCCGTTGTGGTCGATCCTGGTCATCGCGCTCGATGTCGTTGTGATCTGGGCCGTCGCTACTTGGGATACAGACAGAGTCTAGGCACCGAACAACTCGAGGGCAGTTGGTCCCGACCGAATCGACTCGGTCGGGACCATCGCTCGTGCGCGGAGACGATCCGATGGACGGGTGGCTCGGATCAGTCCGGGAGCCTTCGCAGTTCGGCGACGGTCAACCCGAGGGAATCGAGGCGGGCCATGATGCTTCGCATGGCCGTGTGGTCCGCGACGGGTCCGTACAAACTGGTGAATCCGCCGGCCGCACTAGCAACACTGAGGTCGGGAAATGCGGCCTTGACACGGTCCGACACTTCGCCGTCGATGAGGAATTGATACCGAGTGGGAGCATTCATCAGTGTCCGCTCCATTTCGTAGGGCCGTGAGGTTCGGACCCGCCCCGCGCCGAGTCTCGAAATCAGGTGTCGTCAAGTGCAATCGGCGTCGCTGCTCGATCCAGGACTCCGCATCCGTGAGATCCAGTCTTACTCGCGCATGCTCCTCGGGCTTCATCCCCTACGGGTGAATGTCGCCACGGTTCTGTTCATCCTTTTCGTGTGAGGCTGCGCAGGGCCCCCGCCCCTAGTGTCGACCGGGAGAGAGAAGAGGTCGGCATGGGATCTGTCATCGGGGATCTGTTACCCCTCGCGGTCGGCGTCGCGGTATCGCCGATCCCGATCATCGCTGCAATCTTGATGTTATTGTCCAAGCGAGCCGGCAGCACGAGCGTCGGGTTCGCTCTGGGCTGGATACTCGGAATCGTTGTCGCCACTGTGATCTTCGTGCTCTTGTCCAGCAAGCTCGGCGACTCCGAAGGTGATCCGTCGGCGACGGTCTCGTGGATCAAGCTGGCGTTGGGAGTGTTACTTCTTGCGTTCGGAGCGAAGCAATGGCGCGGACGCGGAGGCGAGCACGAAACCCCGAAGTGGATGCAAGCCATCGACGACATGACCGCTGCCAAAGGCCTCGGCTTGGGCTTCGCTCTGGCTGCGATCAATCCGAAGAATCTGATGATGTGTATCGCGGCCGGAATCTCGATCGGATCCGCTTCGCTTGGATCCGGAGAAGTTGTTGTCGCCATTCTGGTTTTCACGATCATCGCGGCCTCGACAGTGTGTGTGCCTGTGATCGGTTACCTCGTTGCCGCGGAGCGACTGCGCGGTCCGCTTGCCAAGCTGAAGGTGTGGTTGCAGGACAACAACGCCACGGTGATGAGTGTGTTGATCCTGGTTATCGGTGTTGTTCTCATCGGTAAGGGCATCGGCGGTCTCTGACAACTGGAGGTAGGTATGGGATCGTTGCTACTGCAACAGATCCCGCTGGCGCTCGGGATCATCATGAGCCCGCTGGCGGTGGTTGCCGTTGTTGCCGTGCTCTTTTCCGAACGAGCGCGGATCAACAGCATCGCGTACCTGATCGGGTGGTATCTCGGAATAGTTGTCGCGCTGGCCGGCGCATACATCATTTTGACGGCCCTTCAAGTGCACCAGCGAACTCACCCCCCGTTGTGGGTGCCCATCCTCCATCTCGTTCTCGGCGCGACTCTGCTGGCGGGAGCCTGGTTCGTCTACACACGCAGCCGCCGCGGAGTCCAGGCCATGGCGGCGGCCGTCGCACCCGGCGACGTGGTCGCCGCCGCCCCGCAGCTGCCGAAAATGCTCCAGTCGGTAGAGCATTTCCGGCCGATGCGATCAGGGGCGTTAGGTTTCGCGCTGTTCGTCCTCAACCCCATCGACATGTCATGTGCCATCGCCGCCGCCATGAATCTGCGGCTCAGCACTGTGGAACCCACCTCGCAGATCGTCTCGGCCGTGATCTTCTCGCTGGTGTCCGTGACCTCGGTTGCGGTGCCCGTCGCCCTCCTTCTGATCAAGAAGGACGAGGCAACCGAACCGTTGCAGAAGATCCGCACCTGGATAGCCACCAACACGCACTTGCTGAACGTCGGGCTTCTCGTCCTGATCGCGGCGATGCAGATCAGTAAAGGGGTGCAAGGACTATGAGTGCTCCGCACACACGGACGTGGTGGGTCTTCGGATCGCTCTCCGACTACCAGCGCGGCTGGCTCCGCCCCGACATCATTGCCGGCCTCACCGTGTGGGCCGTCCTCGTTCCCGAAGCGCTCGCGTACGCCACCATCGCCGGAGTTCCGCCGGTAGTCGGGCTCTATGCTGCAGTTCCGTCACTGATTCTGTATGCAGCAGCAGGTAGTTCGCGACACCTGATCGTCGGGCCGATGTCGGCGACCGCAGCGTTGTCCGCGGCGATGATCGCGCCACTGGCTTCGGGAAACGACGGCCGATTCATCGCGCTGTCGGCCGCATTGGCAATCGTGACCGGGCTCGTGGGTCTGCTGGCAGGATTCATGCGCCTCGGCTTCATCGCCTCCTTCATCTCCGAGCCGGTTCTGAAGGGATTCATCGTGGGTCTCGCGCTCACGATCATCATCGGTCAAGTACCCAAACTCCTGGGCGTGGAGAAGGGGGAGGGAAACTTCTTCGTCCAGGCGTGGACAGTGGTGAAGGAACTGGGTGAGGTCGACGGACCGACGGTGATCATCGGATTGCTCAGCCTGGCAATGGTCCTGGGCGTCAAGCGATGGCTTCCGCTGGTACCGGGTTCGCTCCTCGTCGTGCTGCTGGGCATTACCGCAGTCGCGTTGTTCGGCCTCGACGATCGCGGCATCGACATCGTCGGGCACATCGACTCGGGACTGCCGTCGATGGGTCTGCCGAGTGGTGTGGGAGCCGAGGACTATCTCGATCTGGTCGGACCGGCAGTCGGCGTTCTGCTCATCGGATTCGCCGAAGGTCTGGGTGCTGCAAAAACATACGCGGCCAAGGCGGGGTACACGATCGACGCCAATCGTGAACTCGCTGGACTGGGTGCGGCCAATCTCGGATCGGGTCTGTGCTCCGGAATGGTGGTCAACGGCAGCCTCTCGAAGACCGCTGTCAACGGGGGCGCGGGCGCCAAATCTCAGGTCAGCGGACTGGTGGTCGCTGCACTGACACTGTTGACACTGCTGTTTCTGACCGGCTTGTTCGAGAAGTTGCCGGAGGCGACGCTCTCCGCCGTGGTCATCGCCGCCGTGATCGAGCTGGTCGATTTCTCCTCTCTCGCAGCGTTGTACCGGGTCTGGACGAAGAGGTTGGGCAGCATCTACGGCCACGCCGCGCGGGCCGATTTCGCCGCAGCGATCGCGGCGATGTTCGGAGTTCTCCTGTTCGACACCTTGCCCGGTTTGATCATCGGAATTGCCGTCTCGATGTTGCTGCTCCTCTATCGAGTCTCCAAACCGCATGTGGCAGCTCTGGCCAAGGACGGCACGCGCTGGGTCGACGCCAGCGGTCACCCCGATCTGAGGACACTCGACGGCATCGTGGTGGTCAGGGTGGAATCCGGGCTGTTCTTCGCCAATGCCGATCACGTGCGTGATCAGATCACCGGCCTGGTGACCGCGGGGACCACGATGGTGGTGCTCGACGCCGAAACATCACCGTTCATCGACGTCAGCGCGGCCCAGATGTTGGCTCAGCTTCGAGACTCGTTGGCTCGCAAGAACGTGAGCTTCCGTGTAGCCCGAGACATCGGACAGTTCCGCGACGTTCTGTCCGGTGCTGACCGGGGCGCGCTGAAGGTCGACGTCTATCCGACGGTGTCGCAGGCGCTTGCCGGTGGAGGCGGCACGTCAGCGTGAGGTTCGCAGCCAGATGCCCAGCGGGCCGGAATCTTTGGCCACCGATCCGACGATCGACGACGCGACAACCACGATGGCCGAGAAGACGAACAGCCAGCCGATGACGGTGAACATCACGCCCAGGAGGCCGAACTCGTCCTGAGAGGTCTTGGTCATACGGGGCAGGAAAAGGGTGCCTGCCACGTGCAGTCCGCTCAGACCCGTCGCGGTGAGCAACCCGGACCCGACGCACATACGAGTGGTCATGCGATTAGCGGTCAACAGCATCGGCACGGCAGTCCAGACGAGCGCCCACACCACGTAGACCGCAACAAATTCCAGGAGTCTGCCCACCCCCGGCACACCGTTCAGTTCTCGGCAGAGGGCCGCCCCGACCACCGATGTCGCCACGACGAACACGACCGCTATCCAACGCCACGCCTGACGAAGCGTCGCAGTCGGCACGCTCCAGATGCGCCCGTACATCCGGCCGAGAGCGCGAGCGTAGGACGTGGAACTGATCAGCAGCATGAGCAAACCGACGATTCCGAACGCGGCCGCAGTGGAGGTGTTGATGATTTGGGCGTCGGGTAGTTGGACCCCGAGGTCGTCCTTGGCGGCGTCGGCCAACGGCTTCAGTTTCTCCAGGGTGGACGCCGCGATCATGACCGGGAGCAAGGACGTGAAGGCTTGAGCTGCCAGAGTCATGGCGCTGTCGACGAGACCGACTTCGAAAACATCGACGGTTGCATCGGTCGCCAGGCGACGGCTCGGTGTGCGTCTTGCCCACACCATCAAGCGATCGCGCGAGTCGGAGTACAGCTTCGGGAGCATGGAAGCAGTCTTGCTCAGATGAGACCGCCGCGTCGCGCAGCCTTGAGCGCGTCGCGTCGGTTGCTCACTTCCAACTTGCGATAGATCCCGCGAAGGTGCGTCTTGATCGTGTTGACCGAGAGGAACAGCGTGTCGGCGATCGACTCCGTGGTGTCTCCCGAAGCCAGTTCGCGTAGCACGGTGTACTCACCCGGGGTGAGGATCGGCGCACTCACCAGCTCCTGTGGGCGTACTCGATTGCGTACCTGTTCGGCAAAAACTTCCTGATCTCCGAAATGTCCACTGAACTCGTCGAATATCGGCCGCAGGGCTGTTCCGTAGTCGAGGAAGGGCCGCAGGAGGCCACCGGTTTCTGCGGCGTGGAGAGCTTTGTGAAGAGAGCGAAAAGACTTGCGTTCGTGACCTGTTGCGGCGTGGATCCCCGCCTCGAGTGTCCAGGCGTAGACGTGATGCGCAAGCAGCGGCGCTTCGGAGGTTGCGAGAGCTTCGGAGACTTCGGCGAGGGCTTCTGCGAACTTGTTGGCAGAGAACGCGACGGCACCTCGTGCGAGATGTATCTCGGAGGTCTCGCCGAACCGCTCGGCCGCATCGCGTACGAGTCGGCCGGCCCATTCCACTTCGCCGACCGACAAGCAGGCGTTGACGACGGGCGGTAGGAGAGCGAGGGTCGCCATCGCGAAGGTGCGTAGTTCGACAGCACTGAGCATGGCGTCGCGAATGTCGGCGGCAGTCGACCGTCGATCGGCCGCGTCGTCGAGGCTGTGAAGCCCGAAGGTCACGACGGTATGCCAACCGAACACTGGCGCGCTGGCGCCGAGAACGTCTGTGCTCCGGTAGTTTCCGATGGTGGGGATGCGGTACGGAAGATCACCCGTGGCGCAGAGGTACGCCGCGAAGGCGACCACCGACGCGGACAACTCGTATTCCGCTGTCGTCGTGATTCGGTGTTCGATCGCGTAGTCGAGAGCGTAGGTGGAATGCGCTCTCATCGCCCCGATGTCGCCGCTGAGGGAAGCGACATACCCCAATCCGGTCAGTGACTTCAGGACGAATCGCGACCGGCCCCGTAGCGCCCCGAGGGCTGCGGCCTGGGTGTACTCGACAGTCGCCTTTTCGAACTCGCGCCGGAGCAAGTGCGCCGTCGCCAATTCGAGGTGCACGTACGCCTCGACGTCGGAGTGGGTGCTGTTCGGGCGTCGCTGCAGGCGTGACACCAATGGTTGGTTGTCGGAAGTTGCCGAAACGCAGGAGATTTCCAGGCTCATCGCCAGGAACAGCGGATCGTCTGCAATGGGGGGATGAGTTGCCTCGAGAAGGTCGAGACATGTCGTAGCCGAGGTCACGTCACCGGAATGGAGGGCGGCCGCTGCCAGAATCAGTCGGGTGATCGGGGATTCCGAGACCTGCGTCGGGGCGGATTCGAGGACTCGCACGACGTCACCGCTGTGACCGTCGAGCACGAGCCCCAGCCCGCAGCGTTCGAGAAACGCGAGAATGCGGCACGGGTCGCCGATCGACACCTCGAGTTCGAGCGCCTCGAGTTCGAGATGATGGCTTTCGTACCAGCTTGCTGCGCGCACGTGTGCGCGCTTCCTCTCGACGTGATCGACGCGGCGGAACTCTGCCCGAAGGTGTTCGCGCAGTAGCGGGTGATAGCTGAACCAGGTCGTGTGGTCGGCGGAATCGGTACGGGTCACCGGAAAGTTGAACTGAATCAGAGAGTCGATCTCGGATCGTGCGTTCGAATCGGTCAGAGTTTCCGCCAGTGGAGCGGAGAACGAATCGACTATCGATGTCCGCAGCATGAACGAGGTGATGTGTTCGGGTAAGGACGTCAGCACCTCGTCGACCAGGAAATCGGCGATCGGCCGTGGTGTGTGCGTGAATTCGTCCAGCGCGTCGGCGATGTCACTGCGGCCGGCCAGAAACGCTGCGGTGAGGCGAACGACAGCACCCCACCCCTTGGTGAAGTCTTCGACGATTGCCAACTCGTCTTCGCCCAACATGATGTCGTATTCACCGAACATCGTAGTGATCTCGGACCGGTCGAAAGCGAGATCGGTGGATGCGAAGCGGGTGAGTCGGCCGTCCAGAGCCAAACGATGCCACGTGAGAGGTGGTTCGTATCGTGCGGCGACGATGATCGACAGATTGCCTGGGGTGTGAGTGAGTATCCGATCGAGAAGACTGATCGACAGTGGATCGTGAAGTGTGTGAACGTCGTCGAGGATCAGCGTCGTTCGACGATCGTGCGTTTCGAGAGTTTCGGCGAAATGCGCGAGCCATTGCTCCACCGGTCGCCTGGATCCCGTTTGCGCGGGAAGCCTCCGGCCGGTCGGATCGATAGGCGTGGCGATTGCTTCGGCCAGGGATTCACACAGCACCGACACGTTGTTGTCGCGCTCGGCGAGAGTCAACCACGCCAGGTCCGCATCGGGGGACGCGCGAGAATACTCGCGCGCCCAATCGGCCAGCAGCAAGGTCTTCCCGGCACCGGCCGGGGCGGACAGCAACCCCACGGGTCCAGGGCCGACGCCATCGGCAGCGGTGGACGCGGTGAGTTTGCGATGCAGGCGCGGACGCGGGACCAGTCCTTTGACGGCCGACGGCGGGTGAAAGCGACCGTTGATCGGGGCGCCGGGCACGCGCGCACGCTCACCGCGCGAAGACGCATCGAGCGTCACTGCAGCGGCATCACGAAATGGGCTGCTCATCCGACTCCTGTTCGACTGGCTCCACTGGACGTGACCGCTGGATCGAAATTTTGAACGAGTTAGATGATGTGAAACTACCCAATTCGGACACCAAATAAGCGCCCAAGTAAGAAATTCGGACCAAAGTCCCTGATTTAGCGAGTCTTGAGTTCGATCTCCACGAAGACGGCTTCCGTACCCGACGCGTTGGTGACGTCGTGCACCGTGCCCGCGGTTCCCTGGTACGACTGACCGGGAGTTTGAGTCATCTCGCGGGTGGAACCATCGGCATCGGACACGACGAATCGGCCGCCGGTGACCGGCACGACGATGTAGTCGTACTCGTGTCGATGGCGTCCGGTGGCACTGCCGTCGGCCGGAAAGCGCCACGAGGTGACGCGCACACGATCGTCGTCGAGACAGGTGGTCGGTTCTGCTGCGCTCATGTGTCCTTCTGCTCCTTCGGTGTGACGCCGTGCAGAAGTATGTCCGGCATCCGTTCGACGAGGGGAGCGGAGTCGGTTTCGGGCATCAGCATTCTCAGGACCATCGTGCCGCCGACGATGAACAGCATCGTTGCCTGAGCGTCCCGCATCGCGTCGGCATCACCGCCGCCACGGTTCAGCATCTGCGCGAGCATGGCGATGCCGGGGCCACCGAACTCCGACCACAATGTCGACGGCAGGTCGCCGCGCTCCGCGAATGCGGAAAGCAGGCCGGGCAGTGCAGCCTTCACCTCGGGCTTTGCAAAGAGTTCCAGGGTGTAGTTACACGAGGCCCGTACCCACTCTTCGGGATCTGTGGCGTCTGCGACGGGCGGAGACTCGTCGACCCAACCGAAGACTGCTTCGAAAACCAGGTGAGTCTTGGACGGCCACCGACGGTACAGAGCGGGCTTGCCTACGCCTGCGCGCTCGGAGATCGCCACCATCGTCGTCTTGTCCCAGCCGACCTCGGCGAGCAACTCACGTGCCGCGGCCAGGGCTGAATCACCGATGGCGGGATCGCGGGGCCTTCCGCGTAGCCGTTCGGTGTCCTCGTCCGGGGTGACGTTGTCCGGGGTGAGGTTGTCTGGGGCGACTTCTTCGAAATCCATTGTGAATAGCGTAACGCAGTGTTACGTTTCTCCATATTCGTAACACGGCGTTACGTTATCCATCGGGTGCCCTGTGGAGGTGCGCGTCATGACTCAATTGCTCGAAGATTCGACCGTGGTGATTTCCGGCGTCGGAACCGGCCTGGGGCGTGAAATCGCATTGGCTGCAGTCCGTGACGGGGCCAACGTAGTACTCGGCGCGAGAACCGAAGAGAATTTGAAATCCGTCTGCGAGGAGATAGATCCGACCGGTGCTCACGTCGCCTACTCGGTGACGGACATCGCCGATCCGGAGTCGTGCTCACGGTTGATCGCCACCGCCACAGAACGTTTCGGGCGAGTGGACGCGTTGGTCAACGTCGCAGCCAAGGAGGACGTGTTCGGTGGGCTCGAAGGTGCCGATCTGAGTGCCTGGAAGGCCATGTTGGACGTCAACGTCATCGGAACTCTCACTTTGACGCAGGCGGCGCTACCGGAATTGAAGAAGCGTGGCGGCGCCGTCGTCATGATCGGCTCGCAGGCCATGTTTCATCCTCAGTTGCCGCAATCGGCATACGCGACGTCCAAAGGTGCGCTGTATGCAGCGATGTGGTCGCTGGCAAAAGAACTGGGACAGTATCGAATCCGAGTCAACACCGTGGTCCCGACCTGGATGTGGGGACCGCCGGTACAGCTGTACGTCGGGCTCGCGGCCGCCGACCGTCGGGTCCCCGAAGAAGACATCATCGCCGAGATCAGCAAGAACATGCCGCTCGGTGAAATCCCGGCAGACGACGACGTAGCGGACGCCGTGGTCTTCTTCGCCTCCAACCGCGCCCGGATGTTGACCGGGCAGACGCTTTTCGTCAACGGCGGCGAGTTCTTTCGCTGACCGTCTATCGGCTCTGTTCCGGAAAGGACTGCACTGCAATGAAACACAAGGTCATCGTGTGGGGTACGGGCGTCGTGGGTAAGTTGGTCATCCGCGAACTGCTCGATCATCCCGAATTCGAACTGGTCGGCGTGATCGTGCACAACCCCGACAAGGACGGCGTCGACGTCGGCACGCTCATCGGAGTCGAGCCGGTGGGGCTGGCAGCCACGATCGACAGTGAGGCAGCCCTGGCCGTCGATGCCGACGCCGTTGCATACTTCGGTCCGACTGCGGAGTTCGCCGTCGAGAACATCGCGAACATGTCGCGCTCCCTGCTGTCGGGTAAGCACGTGGTGTCGACGTCGATGACGCCGTTGGTCTATCCGAAGGCCTGCCCCGAAGAAATGCTCATGGACCTCGAAAAGGCTTGTCGCGAAAGCGGAAAGTCGTGCTTCACCACGGGAATCGATCCGGGATTTGCCAACGATCTCTTCCCGCTGACGCTCATGGGGGTGTGTGGCCGCGTAGACAGCGTACGGGTGCAGGAACTGTTGGACTATGCGAACTACGCAGGTGACTACAGTTCGACGATGGGAATCGGCGTCTCGGTGGATACGCCGGCGGTACTCGAGATTCCCGAGGTGCTGATCTTCGCATGGGGTCACACCATTCCGATGATCGCCGACGCCGTCGGGGTCAAGTTGGACCGCATCGACACCGTGTACGAGAAGTGGGCGGCTACCGAACCGATCACGTATCCGTTCGGAGTCATCGAGCCTGGCCAATGTGCCGCAGTCCGATTCGAGATCCGCGGTTGGGTGGGAGACGACGCGAAGATCGTGATCGAGCACGTCAACCGCATCACCAACGACGCAGCAACGCACTGGCCCAGAGCAACTTCCGTGGAGAACGACGTCTATCGCGTCATCATCAAAGGTAGTCCGGACATCACGCAGGAAACGGCGTTCCGTGGAGCGCTCGACGGGGATCCGATCACCGGAGGGTGCCTGGCGACGGGAATGCGAGCGATCAATGCCATTCCGATGCTCGACGGGATCGAGGCCGGGCTCGTTTCGGCGCTGGATCTCCCCCTTGTCGCCGGGCGAGGCACCATCCGATCATGAAGGTGCTCTTGACCGGAGCCTTCGGGAACATCGGTTCGCACGTTCTGGCGGAGCTCGTGCGCCGAGGCCACGATGTTCGTTGTCTTGCGCTGGCAACTCCCGAGGATCGCAAGCGGGCGAGTGCCTTTCGCGCCGTCGAAACGGTCTGGGGAGATATTCGTGACTACCAGACGGTCGAGGCTGCAGTGGCGGGTATCGAGGTCGTAGTTCACTTGGCTGCAGTCATTCCGCCCGCCAGCGAGCTCGATGTTGCTGGTGCGGAGAAGGTCAACGTCGAGGGAACCCGTAACGTCGTCACGGCAGCGCTGTCGCAGAGTGATCCGCCCAAACTTGTCTTTGCATCGACATTCGATGTTCACGGCCGAACGATGCATCGGAAACCTCCTCGTAGAGTGGATGATCCACTCGAGGCGACGGATGGGTACACCGCCCACAAGATCGAGGGTGAACGCATAGTGCGAGAGTCCGGTCTGACGTGGTTCATACCGCGGTTCGCCGACGTTCCGATCATCGGCGCGCGTGGAGCCGATCCCATCATGTTCGAGATCGGTTTGGACAACAGGATCGAAGTGCTGCACCCCGACGACGCTGCTGTCGCACTTGCCAACGCGCTGGAGACGCCGCAGGTATGGGGCCGGGTGCTCTTCGTCGGTGGTGGTGAGTCTTGTCAGGTGACCTATCGCGAATATCTGGCGAGAATGCTGCAGGCAATGGGGTTGGAACCGTTGCCCGATAGTGCCTTCAGTGGCAAGGAGTACGTGACCGACTGGGTGGACACCGAGGAAAGTCAGCGGTTGTTGCGGTATCAGAGCCGAAGTTTCGACGACATCACCGCCGACATCGCAGCCACGCTCGGATGGAAACGGTGGATCATTCCGGCGGTCAAACCGTTGGTGAGAAGATCGATGCTGAAGATGTCGCCCTATCTTTGATCGTCAGTCCATTCGGCCGGCTGTGGAAGACTGGTTCCATGAAGCGGATGTCGAGAACTGTCCTTTCTTGCGGAATCATCGCGGCGTCGGTGACCGGAGCTGTGACGAGCTGCAGTTCTTCCGACACCTCGGTGGCGCCGACTACCTCGTCGTCTGTGACTACCACGGCAGCCGTACCGCCTACGGGTGTACCGCCTACGAGTGCCTTGCCACCATCGACGCCGGAATCCGAACGCGCCCTCTTCGACGCTGTGGACCGCAATGATCCGGCAGCGATCACCGCTGCCTTGGGCGCCGGCGCGAACATCGAAGCTCGCGGCGAAGATGAACGTACTCCGCTCGTCGAGGCCACCAAGAACAACGCCGTCGCCGCGGCGTCGACGTTGATTCTTGCCGGGGCAGACGTGAATGCGAAGGACTCCATGCAGGATTCGGCCTTCCTGTATTCCGGAGCCGAGGGATTGAACGAGATTCTGGCGCTCACGCTCACCCACGGCGCGGACGTCGACAGCGTGAACCGTTACGGCGGTACGGCTCTGATTCCCGCGAGTGAACACGCGCATGTCGAGACGGTCCGGATGCTGATCGCTGCCGGGGTCCCGGTCGATCACGTCAATGATCCAGGGTGGACTGCCCTACTCGAAGCTGTCGTCTACGGTGACGGATCCGCGCGCTATGTCGATGTGATCACTCAGCTACTCGACGCAGGGGCAGATCCCTCGATCCGGGATGCGTCGGGAAAGACGGCGTTGGACAATGCCGAAAGTCGTGGTCAGACAGACGTTGTGGCGCTGCTTCAATCGCGGAGCTGACGCCAACGAGTCGGGCTGATTCCGTAGGCCTGGCGAAAGCGTCGGCTGAAGTGGCCGGCGTCGACGAAGCCTGCCCGGTGGGCGATGGCCGCGATCGGCAGGTCGGCGGTGGCCGGTCCATGAAGTTCTTCACGAGCCTTCCGCAGACGCTGGGTGATGATCCACTGTTCGATCCGAAAGTCGTTGTCCGAGCAGATCTTGTACAGCTGTCGCAGTGAGATGTTGTGGGCGTGGGCAATTCGTGCGGGATGCAGCGCCGGATCGTGAAGGTGTTCGCGGATGTATCGACGGATCGAGGTCATGGCGAGTGCCGATCTCGGGGTCGACACGTGGGGATTCGCATGCGCGATCGAGGTGACCAACGCGCGCGCGAGTTCGATCGAAGCCTCACCCAGTTGTTCGGCCGCAGGATCGGTGTCCAGTAGGTCGGCGCCACGGAACAATTCGCGAACGTGCGCAATCATCAAGGGGTACAGGTTGCTGTGATGAGGCCGGGTAGCTGCGTCGCGGACGGTGTCGATCGGCAATCCCAGCCGATCCATCGGAACGTAGAGGCACTGGGAAGCGCCCGTTCCCGACCAGGAGAAATCGTAGGTCGAGGTCAGGTCCGTCATGAGGAGTTCACCGGCCGGGACCCTGCGCTGTGATTGGTACTGGTCGAGATGGCCGATTCCGCTCTCCTGCAGAGCAATCGCAAGAACGGGCATCGATGTGGACCGGACGTGGTGTGGGGCACGGGTCAATCGCATCCCGGTCGACTCGGAGCGGAACAGTGATGCGGCGCCCAGATTCCATACGTTCATTCTTGCGCTCACCCGATCCGGGTTCTCCACGTGGATTGCGCACGGAACCGAGGCGCGACCCATCGCGTCGACAAAGGCGTCCGTGCGTTGGTCAGGCTCCAACACGGAGGTATCCAGGAGCAAAGCCATGCAGGCTTGATACCCCGCGATGCGGACGCTCAACCAGAAGCTGTGCAGTGTGAGCCCAGAAGTCTGCACGGACAGTCATGTCCGTCGCACCCGGTGTTTCTAGGATCGAAACGGGCATGTCCCGGCTTACCGCAGTTTCTCGCTTTTCGACGAGAGTGAAGGAAACGCATGAAGATCTCACGTGTATTCACAGCAGTTCTGGCAATGCTCATGACAGTCGCGGCCGGACTGATCTTCGGCTCTGGTGCCGCGGTGGCAAGCCCCAAGCCGACTGTCGTTCTGGTTCACGGCGCCTTTGCCGACGCGACCAGTTGGGACGGCGTCGCCGCCGACTTACGTTCGCGCGGCTATCGAGTCGTGGTGCCGGACAATCCTCTGCGTGGGCCTGCTTACGATGCGTCCGTGATCGAGAAGACGGTTGCGGACATCGACGGACCCGTCGTGCTCGTGGGCCACTCGTACGGCGGAGCGGTGATCACCAACGTCCATGATCCGAAGGTGCTGTCGTTGGTGTACATCGCGGCGTTTGCTCCGGTTCAGGGAGAACCGGTACAGATCACGATCGATCCGATTCGATTCCCGGGCAGCCAATTGCTGCCGCCGGCTCTGGGATTGAAGATCGTGGACGATCCTCACGCGATCGGCGGTAAGAACGTCGACGGCTATGTCACGGACGAGTATTTCCATTCCGTCTTCGCTCAGGACGTTTCCGACGAGACAGCGGCAACGATGTTGGCGCATCAGAAGTCCGCGGCTCTGTGGGCGAACCTCGAGCTCGGCGGGCCTCCGTCGTGGGCGAACACACCGAGTTGGTATCTGGTCGCCGGTGAGGACCGAGTGATCCCTGCGACGGCGCAGCGGTTCATGGCAAATCGGATGGGAGCGAACACGAGCGAGCTCCCGACGTCGCATGCATCGCTGGTTTCACAGCCGGGGGCAGTGGCAGACGTGATCGTGGCGGCCGCTCACGGATGAGTGAGCGACCGCCACGAAAGAAGAACTAGGGTCAGGCGGAAACGATCACCGAGGAGCCGTGGCCGAACAGGCCCTGGTTGGCGGTGATTCCGATGCGAGCACCTTCGACCTGGCGGCCTTCGGCCTGTCCACGAAGCTGCCAGGTGAGCTCGCAGACCTGCGCAAGTGCCTGTGCGGGAACGGCTTCGCCGAAGCACGCGAGTCCACCGGACGGATTGACCGGGATGCGGCCACCGATGCTGGTGTCACCCGCACGCAGAAGGTGCTCCGCCTCGCCCCGCTTGCACAGGGCGAGGTCTTCGATCCAGTCCAGTTCCACCGAGGTGGCGAGGTCGTAGACCTCGGCGACGTCGACGTCCTCGGGAGAGATCCCGGCTTCCTCGTACGCGGCGTAGCCGATGGATTCCTTGAAGGTGCGCTCCGGAGCGGGGACGGCAGAGCTGGAATCGGTGGAGAAGTTCGGCATGTCCATGATCGTCTGCGGGAACGTCGGCGTGACCGTCGAAATAGCCTTGATGCGAACAGGTTCCGCGATGCCCATCTTGCGGGCGTATTCCATCGACGTCAGCAAGATTGCGGCGCCGCCGTCGGAGGTCGCGCAGATGTCGAGCAAATGCAGAGGATTGGACACCACGGGGGAGGCCAACACGTTCTCGACGGTGACTTCCTTGCGGTAGCGCGCATTCGGATTATTGAGCCCGTGCTTGGCGTTCTTGACCTTCACGTTGGCGAAGTCCTCCGCGGTGGCGCCGTAGAGGTCGATGCGACGACGCGCGTTGAGCGCGAAGTACGCCGGGTTGGTCATGCCCATGAGGCGGAAGCGCAGCCAGTCCGGGTCGTCCCAACGCTCACCGGCGACGGGAGCGAGGAAACCCTTGGGGGTGGTGTCCGCGCCGACGACCAGGGCAACTTCGCTGAGGCCGGCCAGGATTCGTGCGCGAGCTGTGTCGAGTGCCTGGGCTCCCGTCGCGCACGCTGCGTACGACGTGGCGACGCGAGCGCCGTTCCAGCCGAGGGCCTGAGCGAACGTGGCTCCGGCGACGTATCCGCCGTATCCGTTGCGGACAGTTTCGCCGCCGACGATGAAGTCGACGTCCTGCCAATTCACACCCGAATCGGCGAGCGCGGCGCGAGCGGCGGCAACGCCGTATTTCACGAACGACTGCCCCCACTTGCCCCAGGGGTGCATTCCGACACCGAGTACTGCGACGTCCTTGCTCATGACTGCGACTCCTGATCAGCTGCGGCGACAGGCTTCCAGCGCCACGTCGTACGTACTCCGGTTTCGTCGGTGTACAGCGGCTCGACAACCAACTCGACGGTATTGCCGACCTTGAGATCGTCGACGCCGAAGCCGTCGGCCACCTGGCCGAGGATGACGATGCCCTCGGGTAGTTCGACTGCTGCGAGAGCAAAGGGCTCGTACGGATCCGAGCGCGGGATGTACGGCGGCGGGGGCTGGTACTGCGCGTCGGTGTACGACCAGACGGTGCCGCGGCGGGAGAGTTCCACGTCGTCGAACTCCTCGCTGAAGCAGCTCGGGTTCTTGCAGAACGTCGCCTCACGAGGGAAAGAAATGGTGCCGCAGGATTGGCACTTCGTGCCGATCAGTGCAGGTTCGTCGCCGGTGGTGAACCAACCCTCTACTGCAGGTGTCACACTCCCGTTCGGCGCCGGCGTTGCAGTCTCGCTCATGCAATCCTCATCTGGTTGGCGAGCCTGATCCGGGGGATCGTGGGCCCGCTGTGCCGCTTACTGGAACAGGTTGCAGTATTACACGATTTCGGCCGATGACGGGCATAAATTTTCGCTGAGTGGGACGCTGCCGGAACGCAGACGGCCCCGCCGGGCAGACGAGTCTGCAGGCGGGGCCGTGTGCGTGAAAGTAGCTGTTTACCTGTGGTGGATCAGCGAGCGCGAACGGGTCGACCGAATCGACGAGTCGGCTTCACCCTGGCCGCAGCGTCGAGGATGGAGGTGATCTCGACCTGATCCAGAACCTTTTCGCGGACGCGATCGTGCGCAGCGCCGCGTTCCAACTCTGCCTTGTCGATGGCGTGCCAGCCCTCACGGTCGACGACGTCGGACTGTCGAGCTCGGACCAGACGATCGACCGCGGAGTCGTCGGCGACAGGGTTGGTCAGGCGGCCGTCGTTGAAGTCGTCGACGAGCATCCTGATCGTTTCCTGCGCGCAGGACTTGTTGGTGCCGATGAACCCACTCGGTCCGCGCTTGATCCAACCGGTCGCGTAGACGCCGGTGGCGGGATCGCCGTTCGGAGCTTCGAGGACGCGGCCGTTCTCATTCGGAATGACCGAAGCACGCTCGTCGAACGGGACGCCGGGGATGGGCACTCCGCGGTAGCCGATCGAGGTGAGGACCAAACCGGCATCGATGGTCTCGGTATCGCCGGTCGCCTCGATCTGTACGGTTCCGTTGCCGTCGACCAGGGCGTTGCGAGCGAACTCGATTCCACTGACCTGATCGTCGCCGGTGATCGACGTCGGCGTGAGCAGGTAGCGCAACGTGATGCGCTTGTTGCCGACGTCGACGTGATCGCGGTTCTTCAGTGCTTCGAGTAGACGCAACTTCTGCTCGACGGCATGCGGAAGCTCGCCGCGTTTTGCCAGTTCTTCGGTGGCCGAGTCGAGAACCATGTCGTCGGGTCCGACAGAGAGTTCGATGTCCGGCAGTGCCATCAGGCCGGTGAACTCGGGGACTGTGAACGCGGACTGCGCGATTCCGCGTCGACCCACGATGACAACTTCTTCGACGCGACTCTTCCGCAGAGCGGCGAGTGCGTGAGCGGAGATGTCAGTGCCCGCCAACTTCTCGGGATCGGCCGTGAGAATGCGAGCGACGTCGAGCGCGACGTTTCCGTTTCCGATGATGACCGCGCGGCGATGCGAGAGGTCGAAGACGTCGTCGGCGTGATCGGGGTGGCCGTTGTACCAGGCCACGAAGTCGGTGGCCGATGCCGTGCCAGGCAGATCAGCACCCGGAATGCCGAGACCACGGTCGGACGATGCGCCGACTGCGTAGAGCACCGCATGGTGATTTTCGAGCAGTTCGCTGTGCGAGATGTGCTTGCCGATCTCGACGTTGAGGTAGAACTCGAAACCCTTTTGTGCGGCGATCTTGTCGAACAAGCGAGTGACCTGCTTGGTCTTCTGATGATCCGGAGCAACTCCGGCTCTGACCAGGCCGTAGGGCACGGGAAGGCGATCGAAAACGTTGACCTGCACGTCGGGCTGCGTCAGCAACTCGTCCGCGGCATACATCGCGGACGGGCCGGAACCGACGATCGCAACTCGCAACGGCGGTCGGCCCTTGTCGACGTGCGCTGCCGGGATGACCTTGGCGAGAAGCGGCCGAGGCCGCTCTTCCTTGTAGAAGTCCGCATTGATGGACAGGAATACCCGCTGAGGGTCGGTCAGCTTCGATTCGGGGACGATGGCATCGACCGGGCAGGCCGAGACACATGCGCCGCAGTCGACGCAGGCCTGCGGATCGATATGCAGCATCTCGGCGGTGAGGAAGTCCGGCTCGTCCGGCGTCGGATGGATGCAGTTGACCGGGCAGGCGTAGACGCACGAGGCGTCGCTGCAACAGGACTGCGTGACTACGTGTGGCATGGCGCTATGAGTCCGATCTCGACTGTCCGGGAGCTACGCGGCGGCGTTGTGCGAGCTGCGGTGAGGTTCGCTGCGGAAGCGTGATGCGCGGCCGTCCATCTTGCAGGCCTTCCACACCAGGCGCGAGGCACGGTTCATCAGGCCGGTGTCGGTGGCCAGCATGCGGACGTCACCGAAG
The DNA here is from genome assembly GCF_011602025.1 of Rhodococcus sp. IC4_135. NCBI lineage: Bacteria > Bacillati > Actinomycetota > Actinomycetes > Mycobacteriales > Nocardiaceae > Rhodococcus > Rhodococcus sp. IC4_135. The sequence continues at coordinate 103,139 of NZ_JAAOLG010000003.1, read as the reverse complement.
TAGTTGCGCAGGGTCTGACGCGATTCGGGCAGATCCCAGAACAGGTCCTTCTTCACGGACTTCGGGATGTCGAACTGCTTCCAGAAGGACTTCGGCGGGATGACGATGGCGTCACAGAGAATGCGCATGACGATCGGGAACAGCAGCGAGAGGACGAACCGGTTCGGGCGTGACATCAGCGGGATGCGACGGCTCAGAAGCTTGTGAGCGAACGAGATGTGACGTGCTTCCTCGGCTACGTGGATGGCCATGACCGACTGCATGATCGGGTGGATCTGGCCGCCGGCGCGCAGGATGCTCTTCTGAATGTGGTCGATCGGCTCTTCACCGGCGAGGACACCGACGAAGAACAGTTCGGGGAACGGACCCGCAGCAAGGGGGATGAAGGGTGCAAGCATCTTCATCGGACGGCTCATGCCGGGAGCGTCGGCACCGATGCGGTTGACCATCTCCTGGAACATCATCGTGTGGTTGCACTCTTCGACGGACTCGTGCGTGCAGTAGCGCGCCTCGGCCGAATCGTTGGGCAGCGAGAAGACGTACTGCATCATGCCGCGGATCAGGATGTTCTCGAACTGGAGACCGACCTTCGCGACGTTGGCCTGGCGCCACATGCCGATTTCGATCTGCTTGGCCTCGGACTGCGACTGGTACCAGGGGTGTGCACCCAACGGGTCAGTCTCGGCCGGGAGGATCCAACGGCGATCGTTCGGGACGACGGCAAACTCGGGGGAGTCCCAGTCGATGTCGAGGTACGGGTCGAAGTGCTTGTGCACCGAGCCCTCGGACAGGAGTCGAAGCGTCTCGTTGTACGAGTCGTCGGATGCTTCTCCGCGCTTGTCGAGCGGCGATGTGAGCGTCATGGCGTCTCCTCTTCGTTTCGGTCACCGCTGGTATTTCTCGCGGTGTTCGGTGGAATCGAGGGCCGGTTGTGTGATCGCTGGCACTCGGTCTGGATTTAATGTAACCCGAGGTATCAGGAAAAGCTAGTGGCAGATACTCCTGGATCTCGACGAATTCTTGACACGGTCGAAACGGCGCCATAACTTACTTTTGAGTAATTTCCGCGGTGCGCTCGAAGTTGGCTGTTCAGGGATGGGTTCGCACCGAAACGCACGCGAAGATCGAACCGAGGCCGATGTGATCAGAACGCTGCTCAGCAATATTGCCTTGAGTCCGCCGACGCGTCTGCGCTCTCTTGTTCCGTCACGCGGTGTCACGCTCTCCGACAAGACGATCGTTCTGACAGGAGCTTCCTCGGGGATCGGTGAGGCGACTGCTCATCTCTTGGCCCGCCGAGGGGCCGAGATGATCCTGGTTGCGCGCGGTGAGGAAAACCTCGAACACGTACGCGACGAGATCCACCGCAAGGGCGGATGGGCGCACATCGTGCCTGCGGACCTATCCCGTGGGGAAGCTGTCGACGAACTCGCGGAGACGATCGCGGATCGATTCGGGTCGATCGACATCCTCGTCAACAATGCGGGGCGCTCGATCCGGCGTACCGCGTTGGATTCGGTCGACCGATTCCACGACTACGAGCGCACCATGGCGCTGAATTACTTCGGACCTACACGACTGACGTTGCGTCTGCTGCCTGCGATGCTCGAGGCGAAGGTCGGGCACATCATCAACGTCGGAACCTGGGGAGTCACTGCCGGGGTGATGCCGAGGTTCAGCGCCTACCACGCGTCGAAGTCTGCGCTCAGTGCCTTCGGCCGAAGCCTCGGCGCGGAATGTCACGGCACTGGCGTCGACGTCACCACAGTGCAATTCCCGCTCATACGAACACCGATGATCGCGCCGACGGCGGATTACGTGAGCCAGCCGGCGCTGACGGCCGATCAAGCTGCATCGTGGATCTTGCGGGCGATCAATACGCGTCCCGTCGAGCTGTATCCGCGGTACGCGGGGCTGTTACGAGCGATCGACGTCGTATCTCCCTCGGCTACAGATGCACTCGTGCGTAGAGCTGGGATTTGAAGGGTTGGGATCTGACCAAAAACGCGCGTCAGTACCGGGGCATGGTTCGTCCCCGGTACTGATGTATTCAATTGTCGCGATTCACGCCGCTGTGGGTGGGCTGTTCCCGCCGATCGGCTGTTGATACGGGTCGATCGACATCGGCGGATAGAACACCGACTTCCGATCCGCTCCGATCTCCACTCTCCATTCCGTGTGGTGCAGTGTCCGGTGATGGTGGCCGCACAACAAGATCAGATTGTCGAGATCTGTTGGGCCACCGTCGTTCCAGTGAACGATATGGTGGGCGTCGCACCATCCCGATGGTGTCCCGCACCCCGGAAACGCACACCCGCCATCACGAACTGCCAACGCCCGTCGCTGCGGCACCGTCGCGGTTCTGGCTTCCTTGCCGCAGTCGAGCGGAACACCATTCTCATCCAACAAGATCCGGGTCACTGTGCAGTCGCAGGCCAGCATCCGGGCAGTGTCGATACTGATCGGGCCCACCCAATCCGTCCACGCGAACCCCAACTCCACGCTGGACGGCAGGAGGTCCTTCAACGCTTGCAAGTCCGTCATGTCTTTCGCCGATGCGGTGACCGTGATGTGCGGTTTCACCCCACCTTCGATCGGACCCAACCCCGCCCGCTCGTACCGGCGCAACAATTCGCAAAACCCGTCCGCGCGCCGTAAAGCCGGAGTACGCGTGTCCTTGACGCCGTCCTTCTCCGGCGTCGGAGCCGACAGGCTCGACAACAACGTGATCAACCGCGCCCCGTTGATCGCATCCAAGTCACCCTTGACCGTGACCCGCCCGTACAGGCCCTTCGAGGCATAGAACTCATTGCGCTCAGAGTCTTCCCCGACCGGAACACCGTCCTCGCGCTTGCCGTACTGCTTCTCGATTCGGCGGATCGCTGCCCGCACCGCATCACAATCCGCAATGTTCTTCGACGCCAGGCCGAGCAGGATCCCGCGCGCCTTGTCCACATCGGCCAGGGTCATGTTCTTGGGCGGATGCTGACAAAACGACGCCACCTGACGGGCTTTCAACGCATCCACGTCACCGCGATGAAACGCATCGCCCACCACCGGTTCGAGCATCAGCAACCGCGCCAGGCCCACCAGCAGGCTGCACTCACCGATCTCCAGATTCGTCGAACCATGCAACCACTGCGCGATCGCCCGAAACCCCTTCCCACCGAGAACATCCCGGGAAAACATCTCCACGATCAGCAACACTATCCGCGACTGCAACTCGCGACGGACGCGCACCAGATCCAGAACCTCACCCTTGAGGTCCTCGCCATCCAGCTGCCACGCATCCCGACTGTCCATGCAGCAATCATATTCGAACAAAGATTCGAACGCAAGAAGAAATTGATCGAAAACTGCTGATGTTAAACCGATTTCGGCATTTCGGACATTCGGTTCTCGGCGGGCTGCCGACGCAGTCCGTGTGCGCCGACGAGTGCGAGCGCCATCATCAACCCGGAGCACAACAGCATCACGGCAGTCTCGATGAACTGAAAATGCCAGTACCGGCTCTGCGGGTGATAGACCACGGCATAGTGATCGATTCCCTGTTCTCGAAGGCAGTTGTCGACTTCGAGGGCTTGCTGCTGGCGATCGGAATTGTCTGAGCCCCAGCATATTGTGTAGTCGGCGTCGATCATGTTGCCGTCCGTATCGGCGAAGCCGGCTCCGATGACCCATCTCGAGTCGAGATTTCTATACGGCGACGGTGCGTATTCCGCTGCACGGGCCAGTCCGTCGATGGGTTGGACGTCAATGTCGGGCGCCGTGTAATGCTCGCGGACCATCGCGCTCAGTGCGACGGGCACGATGAAGAACACGAGAAGAGTCGTGACCATTGCGACGACGGTGTTGCGGATGAGCAATGCGGCTGCGCTGCCGGTACTCATCGCCAGAAAGGCGTAGGCGCCGACGGCGATTCCCGTCGTTTGAAAATTGGGGAACTCCATCAAGGAAAACGAGGTGGCTTCATCTGTTGCCTGTCCCCGGCCCAGTGTATGGGTCCAGCCGAGCACCAGGCCCAGGACTGTCATCGCAAGGGTGATGGGAACGAAGGCCACCAGGACTCGCAGGAAATACCATCGAACAAGGCCGGTGGACTCGCGAAGGTCGAGATTCTCGGGGCCCTGCTCGAAGTCTCGGGAGAAAGTGGTGACACCCACCAGCATTCCTGAGGTAAACGGAAGAAGAAGAACAAGAAGCGCCGTCAAGGTAAGAGCGGTGTCGGCGCGGCAACCGCCACCTCCGTCGTACCAGCGCGAGCAGATGCCCCCGAAGTCCCAACTCTCGCCCGAACGTTGAACGAACCAGCCTGAAACGGCGGCTGTCAAGATCAGGAGGAATATCACCGCCAACGACCATAGGATCTGCCCTCGACATTGCCTCCAGGTCGCGTAGATCATCGGCGAATGCAGCTCGGTGACGTGGGGATGCGTCTCATGATGAAACAATACTGTTCGTTTGGTGATCCACATGGATTTCGAAAGCCGATACCCCGGACCTGCTCCGAGGTATCGGCCTGAGGTCAGAGGCAGAAGAAACTGAGCGAACTGATTGCCGCGTTCTGCTCGAGCTGGCCGGCGTCTCCGACATTGCCGGCGGCGACTGACAGATCTTGAAGGGAGAGAATAGCGTCCATTGTCATTTCCTTTGTTGATCGGCTATCTTGCCGATGGATGTCATCGATCGAATTGTCTTGCCGTGCTGATTCCATTTCAGGTTCTTGGCCTGATACTTCCGTGCTCCAATCTGCCGTGGGTGATAACTGTCGAACAATCAGGTGATGTGGCAGTTCGACGCACACATCAGTGGGAACAACGGTGGGCGAGGTGCCGATCCGGTATCTCGGAGCAATGCGAGAATTCCCGCAGATCCGGTTGCCCAGTCTGTCGAGAGTCTCAGGTTCTGCTCGCCTGGAAAGTAAAGGCCTCCTTTGTGATCGAGGCTGTGCAAGCCCAGAAGCTGGAACTGCTGCGCAAGCGTCTGTTCGCAATCGGCGCCGGCATATGGAGTCTTGGAGAGTTCGCCGAGGAAGAGAATCAGCCCGGCTCTCCCGTTGAGTAGTCCGGCTTGGGCAGTGAATTCGACGGCGGCAGCGCGGGCTATGGCGAGTAGGGCAGACGCATAGCGCGGTTCGTCGACATGTCGCACTAGTTGTAGAAGCACCAGGCCCACACCGACGGATCCCGATCCCAGATACGGCATTGTCCGGCGCTCTTCTCTCAGCTGCATCGAACCGTCAGGGCACATCTGCATCACGGACAGGTCGATGTCGACAAGCTGTCGTGCGTGTTCCAGTGATCGAGGATCGCCGGTCCGTTCGTAGTGGCGAGTCCAGAACAACGCTTGCCCGCTCGGCCCTCTCATCAAGCCGCCTCGACCCGCTGTCGCCCAAGCTATTCCGTCGTCAGAGCGAACATGTGCGCGAGCCTTCGGAAGGCGATCTCGCAGAGTCTCGGTGACGAGAGCGAGCGCTGACGACGCCGCCGGACATGACTCCGATTCCTCGAGCAGAAGGCAGCCGATTCCGGAAAGGCCTTGGAAGAGGCTGGAATCGAGCTCGTCGAGTGGAGCTTTACACAAAGTCTCGACCCATCTGTCGGCAGTCGAGTGTCGTCCTAGTTGCCGAAAGGTGTGCACCGCACCCGCGAGTCCGTCGAAGAATCCGAACTGTGGCTGCGCATCCGAATCAACCTGGTGTTCAGTCCATTCCAGAACTGACTCCAAGGTGTCGGTGGGCAGATCATCGGCGAGCAGGTTTCCGCACGAGCCGTGCGCAATGCCGTAGCCGTTCACTTCGAATTGGGCGATGTCTCCGGGAAAAAGTCGATCAGAGCGGGAGAGATCGAGCGAGGCGAGGATGCCGCAACGCAATCGAGCGTCCGTACGCTGCAGAGATTCCCTCGACGACGTGTCCCAACGATGCCGGCGGTTCTCCGGTTCCGGCGTGTGTACGTCGAGCATCGAGTAGAGCGAGGCCCGGAAGGTGCGAGGTAGATCGAATCGAGACACCGCGTAGTCGATGAGTTCGGGAATCTTGTTGTGATCGAGAGGGAACAATGTAGTAAGTGGGACAAAGAGTCCCAGCTCGATGCATCCCAAGGAGTAGCGGTCCGCATCGACACCTTTCAGCTGTGGCGGTGCGGTGTATCCGGGTGCTCCGGTGGACCGGGGCGGATACTCGTCGATGTTGTGTGCCATCTCGAAGTCGACTACCCGAATACCCGAGGGTGAGCACAGGACGTTGCCGGGGTGAAGGTCGGCATGAACGATTCCGGCGCTGTGGAAGCTCTCGACCGCGGTGGTCAACTGGAGTGCGATGTCGAGCGCCCAGGTCCTGTATTCCGTTCGGGAACTGAGTGTCTGGTCGGCACGGATGAGCGGATAGCGGATCGCGATTTCCTGATTCAGGGGTGTACCGGGAGCGCGCTCGGTGACAAGAAAGTGGTGGCCTTCGCGCTCGAACAGGCTGATCGCGGAAGGTGAGTACGGGTTGTCGGCAAGGTGAGTCAGCTTGTCGTACTCGTTACGAAGGCGGTCGATTGCGTATCGGCCGTTGGCGTCCGGGGCGGTAAAGGGTCGGCCTTCTTTGATGACCAGATCGATGCCGGCGTCACCCTGTGCGGTGTAGATCCCTCCGCTGTTGCTGAAGTGCAGGGCTTCACTGATCGAATAGGGGAAGGCGTCGCGTGATTTCAGCTTGTCTTGCTGTGCGCGAACGAAGTCCGGGATTTGTACCCAGTCCGGAGTTCTGAAGGAAGTGCCGCGCACATCGGGTTCGAGCGATCCGTCAGGACGCCGAATTGCCGGGACGCTATCGCCGAATGAATCGTAGGTCTGCATGGGCAGATATGCGCCGTACCGCAAGTAGAGCGGTCCCCGGTTCCATCGCACATCGCTGAGGATGTACGGCCCGTCGGCACCGGTGACAAGCTCGTCCAGTTCGATGATGACACGTTGTGTGGCAACGCCATCCGTCGGATAAATCGTGATGAATTTTCCGCTGGATGTTCGATTGGCCTGCTTGCTGTTGGACAACATGAGGTCTGTTGCCGTCCGAAGAAATTTGAACGGCACATGATTGCGGCCGCAATACGCGGAAACGGTGTCGAGTAGCTCCTGCGCGTTGGCTTGGGTAGCGGAGCAGTGAATCTTCCATCCTTGTTCTGGCAGCAGACCGTCGGTCGGTTGGAAGTAGTTCCACGGCCCGCTTTGGGGGCCGCGCCGCCAGAGCGACCAATCCACCGACTTTGCGGGGATAAAGTGCTGGTCAGTCGATGTATCAGCTCGGGTGACCGTTCTGATTCGGTCGTAGAAATGCGAGTCGGCGCATGTGAAGGCAACGTATCGCAGGTCCACGCTCAACCTCCCGGTCAGTCCCCCTGCGGTTGTCATCGATTGATGCCACGCCCCGAATCCCCTGTGGCTTGGATTGCTTGTGGCGGAAGGTTATCCGATTCCGGACATTTCGGGCGAAGATTGAATACCTATCATTCGAAAGTACTAAGGAAGGGCGTGGGCCAGGCGAGGTCACTGATCGCCCAGCTTCAATCGGCCCACATTTGTTTCGAGTTCGGCGACCTCCTCTTGACGAGGGGATCAACTCAGTGGTAATTGTTTAGCGAGCGCTAAGTCAGGGTGCTCCCTCGATCTCGGTCCGGTGCCCGGCGCCACGAAACTCGGGTGCCGGACCGCCCCAGCAATGCACGTCCTCGAAGGGAACGAAGATGACCAAGGCAGTGATCGTCGATGTAGTCCGGATCGCGTCCGGCAAGGGGAAGCCGGGCGGAGCACTGTCCGGGACGCACCCTGTCGAACTGATGGCCCACGTTCTGCGTTCCATCACTTCCCGAAACGGCCTCGACCCCGCCCTGGTGGACGACGTGATCGGCGGTTGCGTCGGCCAGGCCGGTGAGCAGGCGCTCAACATCACCCGCAGCGCGGTCCTCTCGGCAGGGTTCCCCGAGTCGGTACCCGCCACCACGATCGATCGCCAGTGTGGATCAAGTCAGCAAGCTGCGCACTTTGCGGCACAGGGCGTGATCGCCGGAGCCTACGACATCGTGATCGCGGCGGGCGTCGAATCGATGAGTCGTGTCCCGATGGGCACCACGACGATGGGGAAGGACGCGTCCGGTCCGGGCATCGCGGCTCGCTACCCCGAAGGCCTGGTCAATCAGGGCATCTCCGCGGAGTTGATCACCGCGAAGTGGAAGTTCGACCGCGAGGCTCTCGACGCATTCGCCGCGCAGTCCCACCAGCGGGCAGCGGAGGCAGCGGCGAAGGGACTCTTCGACAAGGAGATCCTGCCGATCTCGGTGACCAACGCCGCCGGTGAGACCGTCTCGCACACCGTCGACGAGACGGTTCGCGCGTCCACCACCGCCGAGGGCCTCGCCGGCTTGAAGCCGTCGTTCTACTCGGAGAAGTACGCGCAGCGCTTCCCCGAGGCGCAATGGTCGATCACTCCCGGCAACTCGTCGCCGCTCACCGACGGCGCATCCGCGGCACTGATCATGAGCGAAGAAATGGCGTCGAAGCTGGGGCTGACCCCGCGAGCACGCTTCCACTCCTTCTCCGTCGCGGGCGACGACCCGATCTTCATGCTCACCGCGCCCATCCCGGCCACCCACAAGGTGCTCGCTCGCGCCGGTCTGAGCATCGACGACATCGATACCTACGAGGTCAACGAGGCATTTGCCCCGGTGCCGCTCGCCTGGGCTCACGAGTTCGGCGCCGACCCGGCAAAGCTCAACCCGTGGGGCGGCGCCATTGCCCTCGGACACGCCCTGGGGTCCTCGGGTACTCGTCTGCTGACCACGATGGTCAACCATCTCGAGGCCACCGGCGGACGCTACGGACTGCAGACCATGTGCGAGGGCGCCGGCATGGCCAACGCCACCATCATCGAACGCATCTGAAACACATAACCTTTCGAAAGGGAACTCTCATGATCGTCAACGACAGCGTCGCCGTCGTCACCGGTGGAGCATCCGGCCTCGGCCTGGCCACCACCAAAGCTCTTCTTGCCGACGGCGCCAGCGTCGTCATCATCGACCTTCCGTCGTCGAACGGTGAAGCCATCGCCAAGGAACTCGGTGACCGAGTCCGCTTCGCGGCGGCAGACGTCACCGACGAGGCCGCGGTCACCGCTGCACTCGACGTGGCCGAGTCGCTCGGGCCCCTGCGCGTGGCAGTCAACTGCGCGGGAATCGGCAACGCAGTCAAGACAGTCAGCAAGAAGGGCGCCTTCCCGCTCGACGCGTTCAAGAAGGTCGTCGACGTCAACCTGATCGGCACCTTCAACGTCCTTCGTCTTGCTGCGGAACGTATTTCGAAGACCGAACCCATCGACGGCGAACGCGGCGTCATCATCAACACCGCCTCGGTCGCAGCGTACGACGGTCAGATCGGACAGGCTGCGTACTCCGCATCGAAGGGTGGCGTCGTCGGTATGACGCTCCCCATCGCCCGTGACCTCGCGTCGCTGCTGATCCGCGTCAACACCATCGCTCCCGGCCTGTTCAAGACCCCGTTGCTGGCAGGACTGCCTGAAGCCGCCCAGGCATCGCTGGGGCAGCAGGTGCCCCACCCCTCTCGTCTGGGCGATCCCAGCGAGTACGGCGCGCTCGCTGCGCACATCGTCTCCAATCCGATGCTCAACGGTGAGACGATTCGCCTCGACGGTGCAATCCGTATGGCACCGCGGTAATTTCGGCCAATACATGACTGGCGAGGTGGAGTCGGTGAATTCGGTGGCCGTGGACTGGAGGTCCTTCCCGCCGCTGGTGATGACCGACATCCTGACGGCTTCGCTCGAGTTGTTCGACGAGAACGGTTACCACGGCACGACGGTGCGGCAGATCGCCAATCGTGTCGGGGTAACCGTTCCCGCGCTCTATTATCACCACGCGAACAAAGAGGCAGTCCTCGTCGCTCTGTTCGAGATCTCGATGAGTGAGCTGAATACCAGAACCGAAGCGGCAGAGGCGGAAGCCGGCGAAAACCCGGTACGACGCTTCGCCTTGGTGGTGGAGGCGATCGTTCTCTACATGACCCACCGATCGCGGCATGCTGCGTTGGACACCGAGATCCGGCATGTCTCACCGGAAAGCCGCAGCCGATACGCCGCCAGTCGTAAGCGGCTCGAGTTGCTCATGCGCAGGATCGTCGACGACGGTGTGGCATCTGGAGATTTCTCGGTCACCGACACCGAAGAGACTGTCCGGGCCATACTCGGCATGGCCCAGTCGCTACCGCGTTGGTTTCAGACCGGTGGCCCGATGTCACCGTCGCAATTGGCGCAGAAGTACGTCGACATCGCATTGCACACGGTCGGGTATCGTCCGTAAAAGTGTCTCGACCTGAACGAAGGTGGGCAACAGGTCGAAAACCTGTTGCCCACCTTCGGTATTCGTACTTCAGAATCCACTCCGTGTCAGAGTCGCGTGACTTCGAGTCCGCCCTCGTGGTAGTCGGCCCTCAAGCGCTTCTTGTCGAACTTGCCGACGCTCGTCTTCGGGACTTCCTGAACCACAGCCCAGTTCTCCGGGAGCTGCCACTTGGCGACCTTGTCCGAAAGGTACTGCTGTAGTTCGGACATCGTGGTCTCGGAACCGGCGCGAAGAACAACCGCGACCAACGGGCGCTCGTCCCACTTCTCGTCCGGCACGCCGATGACGGCAGCTTCGGTGACGTCGGGGTGACCCATCACGGCGTTCTCGAGGTCGACCGATGAGATCCATTCGCCGCCGGACTTGATGATGTCCTTGGAGCGGTCGGACAAGCTCAGGAAGCCGTCGGCCGTGATGGATCCGACGTCGCCGGTCTTGAGCCAGCCGTCGTTGAATTTGTCTTCCGCATCGACGCCGTAGTACGACCCGGTGATCCAGGGTCCGCGCACTTCGAGTTCGCCGACGGAAACACCGTCGTGTGCAACAACTTTACCGTCGTCGTCGATGAGACGTGCCTGGACCGATGCCGGGAAGCGGCCCTGTGAGTAGCGGTACTTCCACATCGCGTCGCCGGTGACACCGGCCGGCGGGCGGGCAACGGATCCGAGCGGGGAGGTTTCGGTCATGCCCCAGGCGTGCAGGACCGAGACGTTGTGATCGGCTTCGAACGCGTGCATGAGTGCGGGCGGTACCGCGGACCCGCCGATCAGAACCTCGCGCATCGAGGAGATGTCCTGCGGGTTCTGCTCGAGGTAGAGGTGCAGCCCCTGCCAGATGGTGGGTACGGCTGCGGCGAACGTCGGCTTCTCGCTGGCGATGATCGCTGCCAACGGGGCAGGCTGGAGGAAGCGGTCGGGCATGATCAGCGAAGCACCGATCATGAATGCGGCGTAGGGAAGTCCCCACGACATGGCGTGGAACTGAGGTACCACGGCGAGTGCACGATCGCCCTGTGCCAGGTTGGGGCCGTCGCTCATGCAGACCTGCATGGAGTGCAGGTAGATCGAACGGTGGGAGTAAACGACGCCCTTGGGGTCGCCCGTGGTGCCGGACGTGTAACACATTGCGGCAGCACTGAGTTCGTCGACCTCTGGCCAGTCGAACTCGGTGGGCTGATCGGCGATCAAGCCCTCGTAGGTGTGAACCTGCACGCCCTCGGGAGCTTCGAGCCCTGCAGTGGAGGAGCCGGTGACGATGATGTGCTTGACGGTCGTCAGTGACGGAAGCTGCGGGGAGAGAAGCGGAATCAGAGACGGATCGACGATGATCACGCGGTCCTCGGCGTGATTGGCGACGTGGATCAACTGCTCCGGGAACAGGCGAATGTTCAGCGTGTGGAGCACGGCGCCCATCGAGGGGATCGCCAGGTACGCCTCGAGGTGCTCGGAGTTGTTCCACATGAACGTGGCGACTCGCTCGTCACCCTCGACCCCGAGTCCGCGCAGGGCGTGTGCGAGCTGTGCGCAGCGCTTGCCGACGTCAGCGTAGGACACACGGCGCGGGCCTGACTCGGTCCACGTGACAACTTCGGAGGCGCCGTGAACGGAGGCGCCGTGGCGGAGAAGTTGAGCAATGGAGAGGGGGGCGTCTTGCATGGTGCTCAGCATGGGCTGCTCCTGTGTGGTGAGTGAGACCGGTGCTTTTGCCCACGGGCCGTCACAAACGATGTGCTGTGGCTGCCAGATTAGTCACAGCTCCGAAGTGCTCGCTAGTGACCCACTGCACTGGCGAAGAACCACGCTATGAGTAGCGCCCCCGGATCGACCACTCCGCGAGCGGCTTCGCCCACATAACTTGCACGTCCGCGGTTCGCGAGCATGGTTTCGGTCGACTCCGCCCCGGCCCTTGCCGCGTCCGCTGCGCTCGCCAGAGCAGTGTCCCGATCCGCTTCTGCGGTCACGGATTGTTCCAACGACTCGACCGCCGGAACTATCGCGTCGACCATCGTCTTGTCGCCGACGCGTGCGCCGCCGAGCGAGGTGATGTTGTCGAGCCCCGCCCGCGCTGCAGCCGCGATCGCACCGAGGCCGAGTTCGGAGTCCGCCGAGTCTGCGGCGACGCGGAAGAAATGCCGGAACCAGATGCCGAACAACGCACCGGACGTACCACCGGCATGGCCGAGGTACGCCTGTGAGACTGCATCGAATATCGTTGCGGTGGAATATGTGTCACGGATCGCCGAGATGTCGAGCTGATCCAGTGCGGCCACCATGTTGGTTCCGAAATCGCCGTCGCCCGCGCGTCGATCGAGATCGGTCAGTGCCGGCTCCTGCTCCAGTACCTTTTCGGCCCAGTCCGCAATCCAGCTGCCGACGAAGCTGCTTTCGGCCGTGCGTGAGGTGTCGGGTGTGAATGTGGGACCGAATGATTCGCGCTTGCCGACACCGGTGTACTCACGCGCCATAGCATTCGGCCAGGCGGGCGCTTTTGTTGGTGCGTCCCATAATTCGAGGATTTCTTTGTCTGTGCGAACAAGGGTGATGGATGCCCCGGCCATGTTCAATGCAGTGACGAACGTTCCGATCAATGTCCGCTCGATGTGAATTCCCTGTTCGTCCAGATATTCTCCGAGTTCGGCGAACAGTATTTGCAACTCCAGCGGGTGGGTTGCACCGAGACCGTTGACGACGGCGATGACGCGATCACCTTCGGCGAGACTCAGGGACTTGATGATCGGGTCCGTCAGCCGCTGCATCAATTCCGGTGCGGGCAGGGCGTCCACGCGTTCTGTGCCGCGTTCGCCGTGGATTCCGATACCGAGTTCCATCTGGCCGTCCGGTAGGTCGAAGGACGGCTCGTCAGCCCCCGGCAAAGTACACGGGCGCAGAGCGACGGCCATGCTTCGTGCGGAGTGCGCGACGTGTTGTCCGATCCGGGTCACCTCGGCCAGGTCGTCGCCGCGGGCGGCGGAAGCGCCGCAGACCTTCTCCACCACGATGGTTGCCGCAGTACCGCGTCGCCCCGGGCCGCTGCCGTCCGCGCGTTCCGTCGCGACGTCGTCGTCCACCAGCACGACGTCTGTGTCGATCTTGTCCTCGCGTAGCAACTCTCGCGCGATGCCGAAGTTCATCACGTCGCCGGTGTAGTTCTTCACGATGTGCAGAACGCCGCCGCCCGCATCGGCAGCCTTGGATCCCTCGTGGATCTGAAGTGCATTGGGTGAACTGAAGACCAAACCGGGGCAGACGGCCGTGAGCATTCCTTCGCCGATGAATCCGGCGTGCATGGGTTCGTGACCGGAACCGCCACCGGAGACGAGTGCGACACGTCCGCGGGGAAGTGGTGTCGCGCGAGTGAGGTATCCCGGGTCGGGATTCCACGCGATGTCGTCGGTGGATGCGATCAACCCGCGGAGTGCGTCGGGAACAAATGTCTTTGCGCTGCGCATGAACATCACTTCAGAGTAGGTCTAACGTCGACTTCGGGCACGGATCACGATCGACGAGAGGTGGACGGCGTGAAATTGGGGTTGGTACTTGCCGGTGGCGGCGTAGCAGGAATTGCCTGGGAAACAGGTTTTCTGTTGGGCGTTCAGGACAAATCGCCGGACGCTGCCGCAGCGTTGCTGACGGCGGACGTGTTCATCGGCACATCTGCAGGTTCCACGGTGAGCGCTCAGATTGCGGGCGGTGCAACACTGCAGGAACTTTTCGACGCTCAAACAGCGGAGGCGACCGGGGAGCTCGACCCGAAGATCGATGTCGAGATTCTCGGTCAGATGTTCGTCGACGCGATTGCAGGATCGCAGGACCGGGCCGAGCAACTCCGTGCGCTCGGCGAGGCGGCGACGGACGCCGACACCGTCGAACCCGCCGTGCGTCGTGCGGTCATCGAGGCGAGGCTGCGCAATCGCGTGTGGCCCGATCGCGAGTTGCGTATCCCGGCGATCAACACACGGACCGGTGAGTTGAGGGTGTTCGGCAATGCCGACGGCGTAGACCTGGTCGACGCAGTCGGAGCGAGTTGCGCCGTCCCCGGGGTGTGGCCGGTAGTCACGATCGACGGCGAGCGGTACATGGACGGCGGAATGGCAAGTGGCTCGAATGTTCAGTTGGCTGCCGACTGCGATGTGGTCGTGGTTCTTTCACCTGCAGCCGACCCCGCCCCGAATCTTCTCGGCGGCAGTCTACGAGAGGAAATCGATGTGATGGCGCCCAAGCGCGTGCTGCCGATCTTCGCCGACGACGCCGTCGTCGAAGCGATCGGAACCAACTCCCTCTCGCCGACAACCAGACGTCCGGCAGCTGAACTCGGCCGCGAACAGGGCCGTCGAACAGCCGACGAGATCGCCGCGTTTCTGGTGACGGCATGAGCGCCCCACGGATCGCCGTCGTCGTGCGCCCGGAGCAGTCCCCGGAGGATCTGGTTCGGCATGCGAGGTATGCCGACGAAGTGGGTATCGAGGAGGTCTGGCTGTGGGAGGACTGCTTCTTCGGCGGAGGAATTGCCACTGCTGCAACTGTATTGGCTGCAACCGAACGTCTGGGAGTAGCGATCGGTGTGCTGCCGACCCCGATGCGCAACACAGCGATCACGGCGATGGAGGTTTCGGCGCTGGCCAGAGTTCATCCGGATCGACTGCGGGTCGGCTTCGGTCACGGCGTTCAGAGTTGGATGCGGCAGATCGGCGCCAAGGCCGAATCGCCGTTGACCCTCCTCCGGGAGCAGTTCGGAGCAGTCGAGCGGCTACTGCGCGGTGAGTCGGTGACGGTTTCCGGTCGATACGTCAATCTCACGGACGTCGAGCTGGCGTGGCCCCCGGAGAAGGTGCCGCAGTTGCTCGTCGGTGCCACGGGGCCAAAGACTTTGGCGCTCAGTGGCGAGTTGGCTCAGGGCACCGTGCTCTCGGGAGGGACGACCCCGGACGGCGTGCGCCGAGCGATCGCTCACATCGGAACGCAGGATCACGAGGTGGTCGTTTACGTCATCTGTGCGTTTGGTTCTGGCGGTCGTGAGCGCGCCCTTGCCGAAGCCTTGGGGTCCGGGTGCGAGTCGCCGGAGGAAGCGATTGCCGCGGGCACTGCGGCCGACGTTGCGGCAGCAGCGCAGCGATGGACGGACGCGGGTGCGACCACCGTGGTACTCCAACCGACCGTTGACGAGCCGGACGTCCGAGAGTTCATTCGCCTTGTCGCGCAGGAGGTTCAACCGCTTCTGGCGTAGTTCAGGAGGCTATTCGGGACAGAACGGCGTCGATGTCGGCAGTGCTCACGTCTCGATGTGTCACGAACCGAACCTTCCCGGCAACGGTGACCGCGCCGACGTCGACAGCGGCCAGCTGAGCGACGGTGGCCGACGGATCGGCTGTGGCAGCGAGAACGATGTTGGTGGCGGGTTCGTCGACAGCCCAGCCGCGCTCACGAAGGCCCGACGCGAGGCGCTGCGCATTGTCGTGATCGTCCGACAATCGAGCTTGTGAGCGAAGCGCGACTATGCCGGCCGCGGCCAGCACGCCACCCTGGCGAACGCCGCCGCCGAGCATCTTGCGGATCCTTCGGGCTTCGGTGATCAATTCGGGTGATGCGGCCAGTATCGAGCCGACGGGCGCACCGAGTCCCTTGCTCAGGCACACCTGGACGGTATCGGCGCCGGAAGTCAACTCGGTAGGCGAAACGTCCAGTGCAGCAGCGGCATTCCAGAGACGGGCGCCGTCGAGGTGAACCTTCAAGTCGCGTGATCGCGCCGCGTCGACCAGCGTCGTCCATTCGGTTGGATTCATGACGGCGCCACCGGCGAAGTTGTGCGTGTTTTCCAGGCAGAGCAGCGTGGTGTTCAACGTGAAGTACGGGCCGGGGGAGCCTGCCGCCTTCACGACGGTCTCCGGGCTGGGACGTCCCGGTCCGCCGTCGTGCGGCAGCGCCACCGGCATTCCCTGGGCGAGCCAGGCGGCGGTGCCCAACTCGGAACCCAAGACGTGAGAGTGTTCCGGTGCCAGGAACTGATCGCCGCGGCGAAGGTGCAACATCAGCGCGATCAAGTTGCCCATCGATCCGCTCGGCACCCACAGCGCCGCCGGAAACCCCAGAGTGTGCGCCACTTCTTCCTCGAGCGCCGCCATGGTGGGGTCGTGGTCGAGGACGTCGTCACCGACCTCGGCGTCGGCCATGGCCTTGCGCATTTCCGCATCAGGCTTGGTGACGGTGTCCGAACGTAGGTCGATGTACGACGAAGTCATGGCTCATTCGATCAAGTTGCGCGATCCGGCGTCAAACCGCGATGTTTTCAGGACGACTGTTCCGACCTGATAAATCGATACCGCGAAGGGCATCTCCCGTGTGATGATGGGCGCCGGCATTCGCCGGTGAAGCGAACAAGAAGTGGAAGGGGACAGGCATGCGCGACTGGAAGCAAGCGTTGCACCTGCGCGGGCACTCACCCCGCGGCATTTCCCGTCCCGCATTCGGGGAACAGAGTGGCGCTGGATATATGCCGTTCCCCAGTTATCGCACTTGCTCCTGACCAGTCTTCGTGTCCAGGAGTTCCACTCCTCGACATGAACTGAGACTTCCCATGCG
Organism: Rhodococcus sp. IC4_135; assembly: GCF_011602025.1. NCBI lineage: Bacteria > Bacillati > Actinomycetota > Actinomycetes > Mycobacteriales > Nocardiaceae > Rhodococcus > Rhodococcus sp. IC4_135. The sequence goes on along the minus strand of NZ_JAAOLG010000003.1, from coordinate 86,170 downwards.
GAACCCGAACCGCGCATCTACCGGCGCTTCTCACAGCTGGATGAACCGACCCGTCCGTGTACTCAACGCCACGTACGAGTACCTCGGTGAAGTGAGCGCCGATCGTGCGGTGGTCCTCATCGCCACCGGTTCCGCGCAGTCCACCGAAGACGTGATTCCGATATTTCCGGTGCGTTCCAAGCACGTCGAGATCCCACTGCCGCGCACAATCCTGCTCGCCGAGTACGTGTATGTCGCCCACCGGGTCACGGTCACCGATTCCAGCAGGGCGACGTTCGCCGGCATCTTCGACCGGGACGGTCGTCAATGTGCGTACTGCGCCGACCGGGCAACGACCATCGACCACGTCCAGCCGCGAAGCCGCAACGGGCCGAACACGTGGGGAAATCTGGTGGCCTGCTGCAGTTCCTGCAATCAGCGCAAAGCGGACCGCACACCGGCTGAGGCCGGTATGCGGCTGCTGTGGGAACCGAAGGCACCTCGACGCATCGAGAAGGTGCAACAGAAGATCTGGCGTGAACTGAGTCGGACGTGACGGTCGAAGGGAGTAAGGAATGAGCACTGACGAAATCTCGAATCTGGCTGAGCTTCTGCCGATCTCGGACGGACGGACCTGGTGGCAGGCGGAATGCCGAGGAGACCCCGAGCCGGACCGTTGGTTTCCCTTCCCGTCCGAGGGATACGACTACGCGACCGACGTGTGCAACAGATGCCCGATCGCGACTTCGTGTCGTGAATTCGCCTCTGTCACTGGTCAGACCGGAATCTGGGGTGGAGTGAAATTCGAGCAGGGCAGGATCGTCGCGGCGTGAGAGATCAGATTCCGGGCTCCGCGGCGATCGTGCCGGCCGATACCGCCCGACACAGAGCGTCGTGGTCACGTTCGGTCTGATCGGCATAGAGCCGAGCGAACCGGGTGAGGGCGGTATCGACCGCGTCCGAGCTTCCCAGGTAACCGGAAATCAGTGACGCACCACTGGTTCGGGCGTGCCCCTTCGCCAACAGACGACCACAGATCGCGACGTAGTCGGTCAGCGCTGCTGCGTCGATATTGTTCAGGTCCACAGAACCTTTCATGTTCCGGAACTGACGGACGTAGTACTGGCGGTCGTCGACGGTGCACCAACCGAGCAGTGGATCGCTGACCGTCTGGAGAGCCTGCTGGTATTCCGCGACGCGCCGTCCTTGGTGATCGTGCCAGGCGGAGTCGCCGTGCACGAAGGGCGCAACCACGGATCGACGTGCCTGTTTGAGCTGTAAGAAAATGACGTCGTCCGGGATGCTCCCTTCGCACAGTGCGACATAGGCACGCAGAGCGACGCTTCCGACTCCGACGACCCGGTGCGCGACGTCGATGACGTTGTATCCCGAGACCACTCGGCGCCAGTGCGGTGCAAGGGTTTCGAGATACTCGTCCAGGCCTTCCAGGAGGAAGTCGGTGTCCTGCGGCGTGAGTCGTGTTGTGAGCGGCGGGTTCTCGAGTAGCTGGCGTCGCCCGTGATCCTCGATGGTGAACCGTGGCACTGCGTGATCGCTCGTCCGTCGTCGTGCGCGCTCCGCGGCGCGTCGGATCTCCGCCAGCAATCCGGGATCAGTGACGTGGTCGGTGAGTCCGTCGAGATCGACCCGGTCGAAGGAGCGATCGAACAGTGGACGTTCGGACAGCTTTGCCAGGTGGAGGCGATATGCGGACACACACGAGGTTGTTGCTGTTTCGCATTGAGCTTCGGTGAGACCGTTCTGCCGCCCGGCCACCCAGATACTCGCGGCCAGCCTTCGCAGATCCCATTCCCAGGGGCCGGGATGTGCTTCGTCGAAATCGTTGAGGTCTATGACAAGTTCGCGTTCCGGGGATCCGTAGAACCCGAAGTTTCCGACGTGCGCATCCCCACAGATGACGGGTGTGATGCCGGTGGACGGGAGCTGCGCCATGTCCTCGGCCATCAATCCGGCAGTACCGCGCAGAAATCCGTACGGTGAAGCGACCATGCGTCCCACCCGAATCGGAACCAGCCAGTCGAGTCTTCCCTCGTGTGCCGTGTTGACCTGATCGACCGGGTCACGTCGGTCGGGTGGGGGCGTCCAGTCACCGAGCGACGAGCGCGCTACTCGCTTACGCAGACCTTTCCCGATCTTGCGACGCTCACTGCGAGGCGTCTGACGCGCCCGCAGCGTCGCCCTGCCGTCCGGTTCGTTCTCGAGAGCCAACTGACCGGCAGGCCTGCTCAGCGGGTCCATGTCGGGCTCTCTTTCGTCGGGCGTGCGAAACTCGCGCTCGATCTTATGCCCGCCGGATTGCGCGCCGCGCGACGAGTTCCTTAACTACCCGCCTGGGCAATCAACTCGACAGCGCGGTCGGCGCACAGTTCCGGATCCGGCATTCTCCCGATACCGAGGCATTCGACAACGGCGAACGACGCATCCGGTGTGGTTTCCACGCCGAGCGCCCACCCGAAGTAGTGGTTCCAGGCGAGTACGGCTCGGTGGCCACTGTGCTGCGGAATCTCGCTGCCCAGAACGAGTACTGCGTCGAACGCGGGGCCGTCGCACCAGATGACCGATTCGGCGAAGGTGGAGCTGGCGACCGCGACTACGTACCTGTGACAAGTCGATTCATTCGGAATGGCGATGTGTGCACGCATGGTCGCTCCTCCGGCTCGGTTGCGATCGGAGGGTTCCCCGTTGCCGGCGCCGAAAAAACGCTTGGCAGATTACGTCCCGGCCACAGATCTACGACGCAGACGGTGCCTGAGATGTTTTTGTGCTGCCCGCGCCACCGAACGAGCCGAGAGATACTGCTCGGCTGGTATCAACCGGGAACCGAACAAGTAGAACCTTCGAGCTTCGTCTTTGTCATGGGTGGCCGCGGAGATCAGCAGACGTTCGATCGCGGTGAACTTTCGCCCACCGGCGTAACCGCTCATGTAGTCGATATGGCTCGTCATACTCGCTCTGGCACTGCGGTATTCGGTCAAGGCAGCGTTCACGTTCCGATGTGAGTCGAGTGTGTGCGCCGTCGTCTCCGTCAGCATGTGCGCGGTGGCGTCGACCAGCATCTGTGCGGTCTCGAGTGCCCACGAGCATCCGATGCCCCACAACGGGTCGTTGGTTGCCGCGGCGTCGCCGATGAGTGCGAACCCGTTACCTACCGGCTCTGTGAGAGTTGTGGAGAAGTGCTTGGTACCAACGATCTTCCCGACGATGTGCTCGCGGCGAATCAGTGGAGCGTCGGGTAATGCATTGGCGTATTCGAGGAAGGCGGTAGACAGGTCGCCGGTGAACGAGCCGAGCTTGTCGAGGGCGGGGAAGACGACCAGCACGCTGATTCCGCCGTCGTTGGGGAGCAGATAGGCGACGTCGGGATCCATGAACCACGACAGCGAAGATTCTCCGTCGGGTCGTTCGAGTCCGGAGAGTTGGGCGAAGTAGCTGAAACGTCCGTTGGATGCAGTCACGGAGTCGCAACGCGCGGATCGTGCGACGGTCGAATCCTTGCCGTCTGCGCCGACGGTCAATCGTGCTTCCACAGTGAAGGCCGAACCCTGTGCGGTTCCGTAGACGCCTGCAGTAGCGCCGTTCTCGGTCAGCAACCCGGAAACACGATGTCCGAGAAGAAGGTCGACGTTCGGGTAGTCGTTCGCGAGTTGGCGCAGGAGGGGATCGAGCGTTTCCCTTCGGACGTTGAACCCAGGTGGCGACGAGTCGTCTGCGGTGTCAGGGGTGATCCATCCCCATGGGGTCCAGAACTTCGGAACGGTTTCCACCATTCCCAGGGCGAGCAGTTTTTCCGTGGCGCCCAGTCGTTGCAGGATCGGGGCACCGCACGGTTGTAGGTGGTGAGTGCACAGGACCTTGTGCGCCCGGACGTCGGAGCGAGCGTCGAGAAGCGCTATCCGCAGACCTTGTTGCGCGTACATGATTGCGGCCGCGCATCCAGCGATGCTCGCGCCGACAATCACGACGTCATATTTTGCCCGTGCCTTCGAAGTCACGCCGACAAGTTTAATGCATAAGGTTATAACTTAAATATGACCGGATTTAGTCATCGTGTTCGGGCGTTAAGTCCCGAACTGCGGCGCGAATGGACTGTTCACGAAGCTCGTTCTCTCTGCGCAGTTCACGACGCCGACGCCCGGCCTCGAATCGCTGCCTCGCGATTGTTTCGGTCGGCCGGAGTTGGGGGACCTCAGCCGGTTTTCCGTCGCTTCCCATTGCGACCATCGTGAAGTAGCAACTATTGGTGTGTCGAGATTTTCCGAGAAGAATGTCTTCGGTTTCGACGCGTATTCCGATTTCCATCGACGTGCGACCGGTGTAATTGACGGAAGCGCTGAACGTGACGAGTTCTCCGACGTGCACCGGTTCACGGAAGACCACACGATCCACCGACAGGGTCACGACGTACGTCTGGGCGTATCGACTCGCGCACGCATAGGCAACCTGGTCGAGAAACTTCAGAATCGTTCCGCCGTGAACGTTGCCCGAGAAATTGGACATGTCCGGCGTCATGAGGACGGTCATGGACAGGGTGTGTTTCGACGCTCGCTTCGATGCTTGCGTCGATTCGGGCAGGGAGGTCGATTCAGACATCGAGCGGGCCTCTTCGGGTCGTTGGACGGTGAGGAGACCGTATCCGGCAAAGCTGGTTACCCGCGCGTTCGGAATGGTGCGGTATCAGCGTTCGGGACAGTGCCCACGTGGAGGATGTATTCGCTGGTGGCGACGGGACTGGCCGCGCTCGACCTGAGATAGGGCGCGAGCGTCGAGCGGAGGTGCGCTGACATCGAAGCCCAATTCCCTGCGCGTCGAACGGTCTCGCGAAAGTCCTTCAACGCCGGTGCCTGGTCGCACAGTTCCTCGACGGGGTCCGATCCGGCAGGTAGGTGCCATTCGAGCACGTGAGAGGTCGAACGCACCGATACCAATCCCGCTGCCGCCTTCTCGAATTCGTTCGAGTTCGACCATGTCGTCGGTAGTGGTGTGATGCCATTCCACGCAGAGGCGGCCTCCCTGCGGAGTGCTGCTGCCCACCCGTTCTCCGACCACGTTGCGACACAAACGCTTCCGCCCGGCCGGGTCACCCGCATCATTTCCGAGAGGGCGATCGCGGGATCGGGACAGAAGATGATCCCGAAGATGCTGACACAGGCGTCGGCGCTCGAATCCGGCCACGGCAAAGACTGTGCATCGCCGACCGTGAAGGTGGGTTCGGTAGTGCCGGGGTGGGGAATCCAGCGTTCGCGCGCGACCTCGAGCTGGCTGGCGGAGAGATCGAGTGCGTGGACTGCGATGCCGGACCGGGCCGCCGGCAGCGCAAAGTTCCCGGTTCCGGCGCAGACGTCGTACACCGTGCTGACGTGTCCGATCGCGCTCAGTGCCTCCATCGACGCCGGTGAGAGTTGTTCGGCAAGAGGGGAATACGTTGCACCGTTCCATTCTCCCCGATTCACGACAAGCTCCTCTCAATTGTGTCGATGACCGTATCTAGCGCTGCGCCGGCCGCACGCGCCGCCTCGTCGGGGTTGCCTTCCTCGATGGCTGCGATCAAGGCGCGGTGCTCGTCGACGTGGAATCCCGGACCGATGCTCACGGTGGACAGTGAATCCGCCACGGCGGCAAGGACTCCCCGGTAGACGTCGATCAGTGCGGAATTGTGGGACGCCTCGACGATCGAAAGGTGCAGGGCCATGCCGGCTTCGACAGTGAAGCCGCCGACGTGTCCGGGGTGGGCGTTCCAGGCGGCGTGTATCCGCGCGAGATCTTCGGGGGTGCGGTGCTGCGCTGCGAGGCGCGCGGCTTCGACCTCGAGTCCTCGTCGCAAGCTCAGTACGTCGAGAACGTCGCTTCTGGCGAGTCGGCGCCCGAGTAGTCCTTCGACCGGCGACGCCGCCATGACGTACACGCCGCCGCCGTGACGAACGGACAGAACTCCGGCGTGTGCAAGCGCCCGTACCGCTTCGCGCATGGTGTTTCGGGCAACTCCCAATTCCTCGACCAGTGCGGTCTCCGGCGGGAGTTTTGATCCGACGGGCCATCGACCGGTCGATATCGCCTCCTCGATCGCCGCAGCGACGATGTCTACCTTGCGCCCGGAGTCGGACATGTGTGCCACCTCAGGTAAGTGGGTCAATGACTTGACCGAGGTTAGCGCGTCCGACCAAGTGGGTCAATGACTTGGATTTTACCCGCGTACGTCCAGGCTGCGGGCGTAGTGCTCCTTGAACACCTCGAGATGAGCCCAGGATTCCAAGCCGCTGACGCCGTCGATCCCGCGGATTCGTTCGGACAGCGCATGCAGGTCGCTCGAGGAGTTGGCAGCAACCGTCGCGATCACGTCGTATCGTCCCAGGGTCCGGGCGAGGAATTCGATTCCGGGCAGGGATTCGATCTCCGATACCGCGTTGTCGTCCCGTGAGCCCAGATTGACGCCGATGCCCATCGCCAACGTCCGGCCACCGCCTCGCCGCTTGACGACGGCGCCGACGCGCAGTGCCGTGCTCGCGATCAGGTGATTGACCCGGTTGCGTACGGCACTCGGTGACAGTCCGGTGTGTTCGGCCAGTTCGAGAAACGGCATGCGCCCGTTGCGTTCGAGTAGTTCGATCAACGCGACATCCGTCGAGTCGAGTCGGATATCGGCTTGTAAAGCGCTCTCGGGCATGAAGATTCCCTTGATGACGTCGACGTAGACCAGCGTGCTCACCGATCGAACGCCACGTTGTGAGCGGAGTTCGGCGATGGCACGGTACAGATCGTCGTGACTGGGCACCCGAAGTTCCGCAATCACGTTGTACTGCCCGCTGACTGCCGAGATGTAGACGGCAGCCTCGGATTCGATCAACGCGTCCAGCACCGGAGTCATCGGTCCGGACACTGCGATCGAGACGTGTGCAAGCGCCTTCAATCCGAGAAGTTCGGGGTGTGCGACGGCCACTACGGACACCGTTCCCGAATCGAGTAGCGCCTGCACTCTGGTGGACACCGCCGCTCGTGGTGCGTCGACCGCCACGGACAGTTCGCGGTACGTCGCTCGCCCGTTGCGCTGAAGTGCGGCAATGAGCTTGGAATCGAGATCGACCGTCATGGTTGCCCCAACTTTTCCAGAGATTTTTCTGTATGAGCTTCCTATTAGAACAGTCGCATGTGGCTATGAATGATGCGGATAAGTGCAGAAATGCTCGAAAACTCGCACAAAAAAGTTGTGTACCGCCTGGTCTGAAACTTTGATGCATTGCATAGCGCCAGGTCAGGGCGTAGTTTTCGCTCAACACGCAGTGACCTGCACCACCATCTCGACGAAGGACCACCATGCGCAAGTTGCACACGCACGAAGCCTCGCCTCTCGACGCCACCGGCACGATCTTCACCGGTGCCAAGATCCACACCGTTGACGACAACACGGCAGGCGCTGAAGCGTTCCTGGTGTTCGGAAACCGCTTTGCCGCGGTGGGAACACTCGAGGAATGCCGCACCGAGGCGCGTCGGCTGAGCACTCGCACGACCGCGGTGGTCGAACTCGACGGCGCCACCGTCGTCCCCGGCTTCGTCGATCCGCATGCACACCCGTTGATGTACGGGCAGATGCTCAGCTGGGTGGACTGTGGGCCGGAGAAGGCACATTCCATCCCCGGAATCATTGCGCTACTTCAGGAAGCGGCGCTCACGGCTCCTGCGGGTGTCCCGATTCGCGGCTACGGCTACGAGCACCGCAACCTGATCGAAGGGCGCCATCCACTCAAGGAAGAGCTCGATCAGGTGGCCACCGATCGCGAGGTCTACCTCATGAACGCGAGCGGTCACGGCGGCGTCGTCAACTCCTTCACTTTCGACAAGCACGGCATTGACGCGAGCACCGAGAATCCGGCCGGTGGCGAGTTCTTCCGAGATGCAGACGGTGAACTCACCGGTGAGCTCTCCGACGCCGCGTGCAACATCCTCACCGGCGTCAACGGAGTGAAGGTCGGTCATCACGGACCCAACTTCCATCTCGAGGACGAGCCCGAAGAACACCTTCGTCAGCTCTCGGTCGCTCAGGACAAGTTCCTGGCCGGCGGCGTCACCACCATCGGCGACTGCCAGGTGACCCGTCGTGAATTCGACATGTACCTGCGTCTGGCCGAGCAGGATCAGCTCAAGACCCGCGTCAGCATGTACATGCTCAGCCACCTCCTCGATCATGTCATCGACACGGGAATGCACGGCGCCTTCGGCAATTCGCGGCTCGCGTTCGGCGGCATCAAGTTCTACGCCGACGGCACTCTCGGCGGCTGGACTGCATACTTCCCCGACGGTTACGTCGGCGACCCGTGCCGCACCGGGCAGCTCTATCACGAGCCGGCGGATTACTCGGATCTGATTGCCAAGGCGCACTCGGTGGGTCTGCAGACCGCCACGCACGCTCAGTCTCCGACCGCCATCGACATGGTGCTCGATGCCATCGAAGCTGCGCAGAAGGCTCACCCCGACGCCGACGCTCGTCACCGCATCGAGCACTGCGGTCTCCCGACTGCCGAGCAGATCGCCCGGATGAACCTGGCCGGCGTCTACCCGGTGAACCAGCCGCAGCACTACTACAACTGGGGCGAGGGCGTCACTGCTGCGATCGGTACTCCGGGTGAGCGGTTCAACCCCCTCGGCGAGTTCATCGCTGCCGAGGTTCCGGTGACCATCAGCTCCGACGCCCCCGTCGCCGAGCCCAAGCCGCTCGAAGCAATTCAGGCAGCCGTGACTCGTGTGACGCGTCAGGGCCATCAGCTCGGCTCCGATGCACTCCGCATCACCGCCGACCAGGCATTGCAGGCTCACACGCTCAACGGTGCGCGTGCGCTGGGCCGTGAAGCAGAGCTGGGCAGCATCTCGGTCGGCAAGCGGGCCGACTTCGTCATTCTGGGCGCGGATCCCCTCGAGGTTCCGGCCGACGCGATTGCGCAGATCGAGGTCAGGGAGACCTGGATCGACGGCGAACTCGCACATTCAGGTCATAACCACCTATTGTCGAGCACTTCGACCACCGAGGAAAAGTAATGAACCGAGAGCAACAGATCGTGAAGGCCCGCAAGGCGGGATTCGCAGCCTTCGTCGGTACAACTATCGAGTGGTACGACTTCTACGTATATGCCACGGCAGCCGCCCTGGTGTTCGGTGACATCTTCTTCCCGCCCGGAACCGATCGCCTGACCGGTGTTGCGGCGGCGTTCGCGACGTACGCCGTCGGGTTCTTCGCTCGCCCGCTCGGCGGAATCGTGTTCGGCCATGTCGGTGACAAGATGGGCAGGCGCACCGCACTCGTCGTCACGCTGACGCTGATGGGTGCAGGCACCTTCCTCATCGGCATGTTGCCCACTTACGCGTCGATCGGGTTCTGGGCGCCGCTGCTGCTGGTTCTGCTCCGTTTCGTCCAGGGCTTCGCCGTCGGTGGCGAATGGGGCGGCGCGGTCCTGATGGCCGTCGAGCATGCTCCCGAGGACAAGAAGACTTTCTACGGCGGTTTCGCCCAGCTCGGCAATCCTGCGGGTGCGCTTCTGGCCACCGGTTTCTTCAGCATTCTCTCCACCTTCGGCGACGACGCTCTGCGCGAGTGGGCTTGGCGTCTGCCGTTCCTCTGCTCTGCGCTGCTGATTCTGGTGGGCTTGGTCGTTCGCCTCAAGGTCGAAGAGTCTCCGGTGTTCGAGTCCGAGGTGAAGTCCGCGGACGTACCGGAAATGCTGCCGCTCAAGTACGCGCTGGTGACAAACTGGCGCCCGATCATCCTGGGCATCGGCATTCTGCCCGTCGCAGTCGGCGGCTACTACCTCGTGACGACGTTCATCACGGCGTACGCAACCGATCCCGATGTCGGTTTGTCCGAGACGTTGATTCTCAACGCGCTCAGTGTTGCTGCCGTGGTCGAGTTGATCGCGACTCTCGGAGTGGCGTGGCTAGGCGACAAGGTGGGACGCGTCCGCGTCGTCATCTGGGGTCTTGCTGCGGTCGCAATACTCGCAGCGCCGCAGTTCCTGGTGCTGAAGTCCGGATCCGTGTTCCTGATCTTCCTGACCTTCGCTGTCATGCGACTGGTGCTGGCGGCCACGTACGGTCCGATCGCCGCCGTACTGTCGCAGATGTTCAAGCCGCAGGCTCGTTACACGAGCATCTCGTTGGCGTACCAGGGTGCAGGCGCGATCTTCGGCGGACTGTCCCCGCTGGTGTCGACGCTGATGTACAAGGCAACCGGCAGCATCTGGCCGGTCATCGCACTGCTGATCGGCATGTGCATCCTGAGCATCGTCTGCCTGCTCTTCGCTCCGCAGCACGTGGACGAAGCGACCGATACCGACGGCGTTCCGCAGAACCAGAACCCGCAGGGCCTGAACAAGGAATCGGCTTCTGCCTGACAACTGAAAACACGAAGCTGGGGCAGTACACGATTTCCGTGTACTGCCCCAGCTGTCGTTTCAGGTCAGTTGTCGTTCAGTGCCTGTTACGCGCCGACGAGATGGCGATGAAAATGATCGCTGCGGCGGTGCGCCTGGCTGAGATTTCTGATCTCACGCAGCCAGAAGTGAGACGCCAGCGCGTTGTTGCTTCCATAGCCGGTGCCGGACGTGTCCTCGTCGATCAGGGCGACAAGCGCTTTGATCAGGCTGGTGACCTTGAGGTTGTTGGTCTGAGAATGTCGGACCAACAGCTCGGCGGCTTCGTCGGTGCTGCAACGGTAGAGGGTGCAGACGATTTCGATGGCGCGCTCGCGGATCCGGCCCGAAGTAGTCGGGATCCGAAGACCGTTCGTCGAGTTGCCGTTCGCCTGGTTGTTCGTGTCGTTGGGGTGAATCATGGTGTTGATCAAGGTATTCCTTTGAACCGCATGGGTTTTGGGCCCGTGCGGTGTGTAGCGCATGTTGATACTGGTGCAGTCGGTACGCGATTGGCGGCGGACTCCGTCGGAGTCTTCGGCCTGGTCAACAATCTGCGGGACTGATGAAAGTGCGTAGTGATCAAAGGCGCGGGTTTGCACCGAACTGGAAGTCTGCCCCTGGAACGAATACTGGAACTGTTGTCCCGGGCGAAGCGACCGGCTGCCTGACTGACGGCTGCCCTCTGATAACCCCACCGTACGTCATGGAGTTGGTTTCAGCTAATCCTTTTGCGGGCGATCGTGCTCACAGTAGGCGGTTTCACCTGCTCAGGGAGTGTTTACGTGGTCGATTATTGCTTGCTTGGTGATAGCCCAGGCGTCGCTTGTCGGGTTGCCGAATTCGCCGTGGCCGACGCCGGGTAGTTCGATCAGGTCGACCACGTCGCCTGCTGCTCGGGCTGCACGGGCGTAGCGCCGACTCTGTTCGATCGACACGACCTTGTCTCCGAGCCCGTGGATCGCTGTGACAGGGAGGCCGGTGGGGAGGTGTTCGATCGGTGATGCGATGCGGTAGCGATCAGGATGATCGGTAGGCATGCCGCCCAGAAGATTTCGAACAAAACGATCTTTGCCCGCGGTTGCGGCGAGCGTCATGTCGAAGACGCCGGCCATGATCGTCGCCGAGCGAACCGGCACGGTCAGGTCGGGTTCCGGAGCATCTGCACCCTGTTGTGAACGCGACGCCACCCAGGCGGCCAGTTGCCCACCCGCGGAGTATCCGGCGATATGTACACGGCTCAAATCCAGTCGCCCGGAAGCCTTTTCCTGCACGATGTCGGCCAGAGCGTTGGTAGCCGCAACGGTATCGGACAGCGTCGTCGGCCAACCGCCCTGTCCACCCACGCGTCTGTATTCGATGTTCCAGACCGCAATTCCGTAGGGGGTCAGCGTTTTTGCCCACGCACCCGCGTACTCGAGATTGCTCTTCTGCGCCCAGCCGCCGCCGTGGATCAATACGACGACCGGCAGATCGTCCTCCGACCCGGCTGGAAGATACAGATCACCGAAAGTGTCTGCGGCGGCGGAGTATGCGATGCGCACCGGAGCGACGTTGCGGTCGAGGCCGGTTGCGCTGCTGACGGATGCGAGGAGGGCGAGTACACAGACGAGCACTACGGCGAGATACCCGGCCAAGCGGTCGCGGGAGCGGTGCGCGATGACCTGATTCCTCTCGGCGAGCGACGGATGATTGTTCGGAAATCAGTCTATCGGTGCCAGGTGAATTTATGGTGTGAGCGAACGGGCCGTACTTGCTCGTACGCGTAGTTCACTGCGAGTGTGGCTCTGAACAGCGGGTACGTCGCCGTCGATCAGGGCCAGTAGCGCACTGACAGCCAATGTAGCTTGCTCTTCCGGGAAGAAATCGACCGCAGTGATCGGGGGGTCGGCGGTCAGCAGAGCGGGTTCGTCGCTGTCCTGCGCAATCAAGACATTTCCGGGGATCGACAGCCCGAGGTCGAGTGCTGCCCTCGCGGCTGCGGGGGCGCAACCGAGGATGACCGACAGGATCGCGTCGGGTGGATTTTCGGACGTCAAGGCTTCGTGGGTCAATGCGTACGCCGTGGCGACCATTTTTTCGACGGTATCGACGCCCTCGAACGGCGTCGGTTCATCGGCGGCGCGGGGCGTCACTCCGTGCGTCCGGCACCACTCGAGGTATGCGGTGTTCGTTGCCCGGGTCCATGCCGAACCCATGCCGGGGTTGAGGATGAGTATGTCCGTCGCACCCTGTTCGGTGAGGTGGTTCAAGAGCGTTTCGGTAGTGGCGACGAGATCGGGTGAGATGCTCCATTCGAACTGGTCGGGGTTTCCGGGACCGACTGCGACAGCGGGGATTCCGATTTTCTTCAAGACGTCGACACGTGGGTCGTGCGTCATCGGGTCCACGACCAGCACGCCGTCCATCTCGATGCGGCGTAGTCCATTCGGATCTTTCATCGACGGCAGCAGCAGGAGCGAGTGATCGCCGTGGAATGCGGCCTGGGTCGCGGCGGTAGCCACGCGCCCGTACCAGTCGAAATTGAGGTACTCGGCCGATGACAGTTGGTCGGGAGCGGGGAGCATGAGCCCCAGGGTGGCGGTACGGCCGGTTCGAAGATTCTGTGCCGAGCGATTGGCCCGGTATCCCAGGCGGTCGGCAACCTCTTGAACTCGAGCTCGCGTGGCCGCGTCGACTCGGCCCTTGCCGTTGAGCGCATAGGAGACCGTTGACACCGCGACGCCGGCGGCGCTCGCGACATCGCGAAGCGTCGGAGTGTTCGGCATGGACATCGGGGTCGTTCCTCTACTCGCCGGTCGGTTTCTACCCAAGGGTAACGCTCGAACATCGGGCGCTGCTGCAGTTGGTGGACGGTTGTCTGAAGAAAGGCAATTGCCGAATCGTTTCACCGCAGCTATTGACACTGCTGAAACGATTCGGCACGCTCATGGAACGCCAGTCGAACGCCGAATGAATTTCCTGGACACACATGGCGCCCTCGTTCCAGTCCAAGCGCATAATTGCGATAACGCACGGAGTCACTCCATGACCGACAACACCGCCCCACGAAGGGTGGGCACAGCTCCCGACCCACATCCGCCCGGACATACTCCGGGGCTTCGTAAGGGGACGATCAACAGCAGACACCTGGTCTTCTTCGTCATCGCCGCCGCAGCTCCGCTGACCATTTTGGCCGGCTTCGCGCCGCTCGGACTGATGACCGCTGGCGCTGCACTTCCGGTCGGCTACATCATTCCGGGAATCATCTATCTGCTGTTCGCGGTCGGATTCACCGCTATGAGCAGGCATATCCGAGGCGCAGGCGCCTTCTTCGCCTACATCACCGAAGGGCTCGGCGCGATCGTCGGCGCGGGATCCTCCGTAGTGGCTTACATCGGATACCTCGGTGGCCAGATCGGGTTCGTCGTCGCCTGCGGCATCTTCACGTCGGCCACCTTGGACAGTCTGTTCGACATATCCGTGCCCGTCTACGCATGTGCACTGACAATCGCCGTTCTGGTCGCTGTCGTGGGATACAACCGGGTGGACATCGGTGCCAAGGTTCTCGCAGTGCTGATGGCACTCGAGCTCGGTGTGCTCGCCGTCTTCTGCATCGCGGTCTTGGTCAAAGGCGGACACGAAGGGCTCTCACTGACCAGTTTCTCGCCGTCGACCTTCCTGACCGCCGGCTTGGCCAGCGTCTTCGTTCTGACATTCACGTCGTTCGTCGGTTTCGAGCAAACGGCGATCTACAGCGAGGAGGTCGTCGATTCCAAGCGCACTGTCTCCCGCGCGACGTACACGGCGGTGATCATCCTGGCAGTTGTCTATTCCTTCTGCGCCTGGGTGATCGTGCAAGCCGTGGGACCGAGTCGGATGGTCGACTTCCTCGGCGATGATCCTTCGGAACTGATCTTCGACCTCAACAGTGAATTCGCCGGCGAAGCGATGACGAACGTCATGCACCTGCTCATCGTGACAAGCTTTTTCGCGGGGTGCCTGGCACTCCATAACGCGTGTAGTCGCTATCTACTGGCCATGGGCCGAGCGCGAATCTTTCCCGTGGTTCTGGCAAAGGTGTCACCGACGACCGGTACGCCCAGCGTCGCCGGAATCGTCCAGGGCGTTCTGGTATTCGTCGCGATCGCAGGATTTGCGTTGACCCCGGCAGATCCGTACACGGAGGTTGTTCTGTGGACGAATACCCCCACCATCATCGCCGTACTTGCTCTGCAGATCCTGACCTCGATTGCCGTGGTCCGATTCTTCTCGACAGGAGCTCGGGGAGAAGGGTTGTGGCAGAGGCTGATCGCACCCTCGCTCGCTGCCGTTGCACTCGTCGTGGCTCTCGGATTCCTGCAAGTGAACATGGGCACCATGACTGGATTGACCGCGGGTCAGAATCTGCTGTTCGTGGCGCCACTGATCGCTGCTTTCGCGGTAGGTGTCATTCGGAGCCTGTGGGTTCGTAACCACTCGATCGAGGTGTTGTCAGCATGAGCGAATACGCATGGTCGGTCCCCGGCGGTTTGGTCGAACGGCCGGGATCGGTTCCAGGAGAGCCGGAAATCTGGGTGTACGCCGACAAGTTCTCGTACTTCGCCGGTGAAACCGTCTCTCTTCGAGTTCACACCACAGCAGACGAATACGACCTCGAGGTGGTGCGCGACGGCGCACGTCCACAGAGCATCGTCAAATACCTCGGTTTGCCGGGCAAACAACAGCTCACGCCCGACGACGCCTATGCAGTCGGTTGCGATTGGTCTGAGTCCGTTGCCGTCACCGTTGCGCCGAACTGGGCGTCGGGGATGTATTTGGTCCTGGTGCGCATACGCCACGAAGGTGTGGTTGTCGAGCGGGAGGGCTTCTTCGTCGTCAAGGCGCGCGAACCAGAGCCTGCCGACTTCGTTCTCATTCACACCACCAGCACGATGTTGGCCTACAACGACTGGGGTGGGGCCAACCACTACCGGGGCGTTCCGGACGGCTCCGGAGATGTGCCGACACCGATTTCCTCGACGCAACGTCCCGTTGCGCGGGGGATGCTGCGCAAACCTGAGGGTGCAGCGCGCAACATTCACACCGACACACCGGGAATCGGATGGATTCCGCGTCACCCACCGTACGAATGGGCGTGGGTGAACGGCTACTCGCGTCACCATGCGGACGCCTTCTGGGCCACGTACGAACGCCCGTTCACGGTGTGGGCGGAAGAGCAGGCATTCCTCGTCCACCACATCACCCAACACGATCTGCACGAGGATCCTTCAGCGCTGCAGGGATACTCATGTGCGGTCATCGTCGGCCACGACGAGTACTGGTCGTGGGAAATGCGTGATCGTATCGACGCCTTCGTCGAAGAGGGGGGTGGTCTGGCGCGATTCGGCGGTAACTTCCTGTGGCAGGTACGCATCGAAGGTGACGCACAGGTCTGCTACAAGAATCCGTTCGAAGATCCGATGCGAGAAGTCGATCCGACGCGGGTGACGACAGCATGGGATTCGCCCGAGATCGACCGGCCGGGAGCGTGGACGATGGGTTTGACCGGCATGGCCGGTGTTTACAGTCGTTACGGAGCAACAACTCCCAGGTCTTCCGGTGGGTTCACGGTGTACCGGCCTGACCATTGGGCGCTGAACGGAACGGATCTGTACTACGGAGACAACTTCGGAAGCGCGCCGATGTGTGTGGCCGGTTTCGAGATGGACGGCGTGGACTTCACGTTCCGCAAGGGGCAGCCCTATGCGACCGGAGTCGACGGTGCCCCCGAGGACCTGGAGATCATCGCGATGGCACCGGCGGTGACCGGTTCACGGGACAAATGGAACGGGGCGGTCCCGATCGGTGCGCCCTTTGCCGAGGTGCAGGGAATCAT
Source organism: Rhodococcus sp. IC4_135 (assembly GCF_011602025.1). Classification (NCBI taxonomy): domain Bacteria; kingdom Bacillati; phylum Actinomycetota; class Actinomycetes; order Mycobacteriales; family Nocardiaceae; genus Rhodococcus; species Rhodococcus sp. IC4_135. The sequence goes on along the minus strand of NZ_JAAOLG010000003.1, from coordinate 69,922 downwards.
CGAATGCTTTTACGGCAGTGAGCCTCCCGAGCATCTTCGTGACCTCGAATACGGATCGGGAATGGTTGCCTGTCACAAGCGAGGTCTCGGGACGGTATTCAACGCTGGTTCCACCGAATGGGTGAACGGATTGATCCATCACGATCCCTTCACCGAGCAAATAACCACGAACGTACTGAATCTGTTTGCTGCACAAATTTCGAGCTCCAACACGAAGGAAAACTGACATGAGTGTCAACGACATTCGAACATTCGGGCCAGGATTGGGGACGCGGTTCGTCCCGGAGTGGGGTGACGATGCGAGCCCGAACTGGTCGGAATCCGAATGGCGGTCGTTCGGGGATTCGAACGGTGAATACTTCGGCGGCGGTTGGGAAGGTGAACCCGGGACGCTCTTGTGTGATCCTTACCCGTACGACGAGGTCTGCATCATGATCAGCGGCCGGGTGGCGCTGATCGACCTCGACGGAAACCGTCGCGAATTCACATCCGGTGATGCGTTTTTCGTTCCGAAGTCGTTCCGCGGAGTCTGGGAAACCGTCGAGCCGTCCAAGAAGTATTTCATCGCACTGCCGGGAGCACGCTCGTGAGTGTTGCCTCGACCATGAGCGTCGAGGTCTTCGGCCACGTCATCGACGGAGTCTGTGAGACACCGGTTGGGCATCAGTCCGAACTGGTGAATCCTGTGACCGGTGACGTGTACGCGCGTGCGGCCGTCGGTGCGGCAGACGTGGTCGATCGGGCTTGCCGGTCCTCGGCGGCGGCTTCGAGGAAGTGGCGTCGTTCGACGCCGGCGCAACGTCAAGAGTTGCTGCTTGCGCTCGCGGACGCACTGGAATCGAACGCGAAGTATTTTCTGGAGGTCGAATGTCGTAGTACGGGAAAACCTTTGGCGCAAGTCCGGAACGACGAGATTCCTCAGTGTGTCGACTTCCTGCGGTATTTTGCGGGCATTGCCCGTTCGCTGCCCGGTGCAGCCGCAATGGAGTACGCCGAGGGCGCGACATCGTATGTCAGGCGTGAACCGATCGGTGTGGTCGGTTCGATCGCACCGTGGAACTATCCGTTGATGATGGCGGTCTGGAAGATCGCGCCGGCACTCGCAACCGGGAACACTCTCGTGCTCAAGCCGGCCGAGGAGACTCCGGAAACCGCGGTGATGCTGGGTGTGCTTGCTGCACAGATCTATCCGCCCGGAGTGCTCAACGTGGTGTGCGGTGATCGCGATACGGGCGCCGCGCTTGTTGCTCATCCAGTGCCCCGAATGATTGCACTGACGGGGTCGACGAGGGCGGGTGTTGCGGTGGCCAAAGCTGCGGCGGAGGACACGAAACTTCTGCATCTGGAACTCGGGGGCAAGGCCCCCGCTGTTGTTTTCGCCGACGCGGACCTCGACGGCGCAGTTGCGGGGATCGTTGCCGGCGCCTTTTACAACAGCGGTCAAGACTGCACTGCTGCGACCAGGATTCTGGTGCAAGACCCGATCGTGGAGGAGTTCACCGCGAGGTTGACTGCGGCGGTGGCTGACTTGCGATTGGGAGGTCCTGACGCGGTTGATCGCCTCGGCCCTCTCGTCAGTCGAGCCCATCGTGACCGGGTGGCGGAAATGGTCAACCGGCGATCGATCAATACGAGCGTACGTATTGGCGGAGGGAAACCTGCAGGACCTGGGTTTTTCTACCTACCGACGGTAATCTCCGGGGTCGAGCAGGACGACGAGTTGGTTCAGGAGGAACTCTTCGGGCCGGTCGTCACCGTCCAAGCTTTCTCCACTGAAGCCGAAGCGATCGAGCTTGCGAACGGGACGAAGTATGCGCTGGCCTCGAGCGTATGGACCGCCGACCATGGAACTGCGATGAGAATGACGGCAGAACTGGATTTCGGCTGCGTCTGGGTGGGTACGCACGGAACGCTGACGGCGGAGATGCCCCACGGAGGATTCGGAAGTTCGGGGTACGGCAAGGACCTGTCCGAATTTGCATTGGCGGAGTACACGAGGGTCAAGCACGTCATGCATGTGACGGGAGCCTGACTCCTCGGCAATACGCAACGACGGCCACCTGTCCGCGCTGCGGGCCGGTGGCCGTCGTCGTGACTCGGGGATCTGCAAGCTGTTGAATTCTGACTCCAGGAGACTGCCATGGGTTCATCCGACACCGATCTCAAAGCGCTCGACAGCGTTATCGCCGTCGCTGGTGCCTTAGCGGCGATATTCGGCGGAATCGCCGGAGTCGCCAGGCTGGCAACCTTTCTCGGAACCGGCGGCGGTTCTCAGGTTTTCGGCTGACATCACTGACGCTCGGACCGTTCGATTCTGATGATCAGATCCGCGCGTGACCTGACTCCGCTGATCAATTCGGCGTTCGGTTGATCTACCCGTTTCACCCACTCTGCAGCCGCTTCGGAACTCTTTCCGAAGCGGCTGTGGCGTTTCACCAATCGCTTCGTGCGTGTTGCTTCCGGAACGTCGAGATACCAGACCTCGTCGAGTGCTGCTCGCACCTCCGGCCATCCACCACTCGGCAGGAGGAGATAGTTCCCCTCGGTGACTATCAGCGGTGTACGTGGATCGACGGCCGTTGTGCTGCCTATCGATTCGTCGAACTCGCGATCGAAGACGGGAGCGTAGACCGTCGAGTTCGAGGCTTGGAGTCGGCGTAGTAGAGCCGCGTACCCGCCGACGTCGAAGGTGTCCGGTGCGCCTTTGCGTTCACGCCTGCCGAGTCTGTCGAGTTCCCGATTGGCAAGATGGAAACCGTCCATCTCGACGATGGCGCAACGAGAACCCAATCTCCGCACAATTGCCTGTGATGCCGTCGATTTTCCGGCTCCCGGTGCGCCCGTGATGCCGAGGATTCTCGGGCCGTCGTCGGTGATCAGGGAAGCAGCGCGCGAAGCAAGTTGGTCGAGCGTCAGCGAGACGGTCGGCGGTGAGGTCCTCACTTGTTGCTCCGATCAATCCGAAGGACGGGTGCATCGAGGGTACGCCGGAGGTTTCGACCGTTGACAGTCTGAATGGACTGTGAAACTGTGAGCCATGCCACTCGGGAAGTTGGAGGTGAGACCGTGACCCTGCGCGATGCGCAGCGCGAAGCGACGCGCCACCGGATTCTCGATGCGGCAACGGATTTATTGATAGCGGACGGGTATTCGTCGCTGACGACGCAGTCGGTGCAAACCGCTGCCGGAGTCAGTCGTGGCGCTCTGCTGCACCACTTTCCGAACATGCAGGAGCTCACTGCGGCGTTGGTGTCGAACATCGTCGTGCGGAACGAGGCGGCGGTACGAGTTGCCATGTCTCGGCAGGATTCGTCGGTGGACACGATCGAGAACTCGATCTCCGCTCTGTATTCGGCGTTGACTCAGCCGCCGTTTCAAGCGGAACTCGAACTGTGGTCGGCGGCTCGCACGGAGCCGGTCTTGGCGGAGGTACTCCGGGAATCGGAGCGAATCGCCGGACGGGATCTACGGCGAGTTGTCCACGACGCGTTCGGGCCCGAAATTGTTGCTTCCGAGAACTATTCGCAGATTGCAGATCTGACGGTGCTGATGCTCCGTGGTTTGGCGCTGTCCCGGGCAGTGCAGAAGAGCGACGCATCTGCGCGTCGTTCGATCAGTCAATGGGCAGGCGTCGTTCGCCTGCTCCTCACCCAGAACTAGCGCAACTCGTTTCGATCGAGGTGCGCTCTGTCGACAGGACCGAAGATGACGGATTTTGCGACTCTGAAATACGAGACCTCGAGCGGTAAGGCATATATCACGCTCAACCGCCCCGACCGGCTCAACGCGATCGACGACCGCATGCCGTCGGACATTCGGCATGCGGTGGCAGCGGCCAATGACGACGACGATGTTCGCGTGATCATCTTGCAAGGTGCGGGTACGGCGTTTTGTGCCGGATACGACCTCAAGAAGTTTGCCGAGGGCGATCTCGACGGAAAGTGGAACCAGGGCCCGGTGTGGGATCCCATCAAGGACTTTCGCGGGATGAAGCAGAATACCGACGACTTCTTCACGCTCTGGCGATCGCTCAAGCCGACGATCTGCAAGGTCCAGGGATACGCGATCGCCGGCGGGAGTGACATCGCGCTGTCCTGCGACATGCTGATCATGGCCGACGACGCCCGCATCGGGTATCCACCCGCGCGTGTCTGGGGTTGCCCGACAACAGCGATGTGGGTGTACCGCCTCGGGGCCCAACGTGCCAAGCGAATGTTGTTGACGGGAGACACCATTGACGGTGTCACCGCCGCCGATTGGGGGTTGGCACTCGAATCGGTGCCCGCCGACGAATTGGACGCTGCGGTGGAGGCCTTGGCGGATCGCATCGCCGGTGTCCCGCTCAATCAATTGGCAATGCAGAAGATGATGATCAATCAGGCGTACGACAACATGGGATTGCAGGGCACCCAGGTGCTGGCAACCCTGTTCGACGGAATCACGCGTCACTCTCCGGAAGGGCGCTGGTTCAAGGATTTTGCCGAACGTGACGGATTCCATGCCGCGGTGCAGTACCGCGATTCCGGCCGCAAGATTCCAGACGGAGGCGGGCCGCTCCCCGCATCCGACACCCCTCCTCGATAGAAAGTGGATGTGAGATGAGCAGTGTTCTCGAAACGTCGTACTTCCCTGCTGACGTGTCGGACCCGATTGCGGAACAAACGGTGGGTGGGCTGCTGCGAGAGTGCGCCGCGGACTCGCCGAACCTGACAGCAATCAGAGAAGTGGTTCCGGCGCAATCGCATTCGCTGTCCGGGGCCGCTGAAACAGATCGCACCTGGACCTTCGCCGAACTTCTGGCGGAAGCGGAGGGATGTGCGCACTACCTCTTGTCGCAGTTCGACCGCGGCGACCGGATCACCGTTTGGGCACCGAACGTTCCGGAATGGATGATTCTGCAATACGGCGCTGCGCTCGCCGGGATGGTTCTGGTGACCGCCAATCCTGCGTTGGGTGCGGAGGAGCTGGCGTACGTCTTGTCACAATCCCAGTCTCGCGGGCTCTTCCACACCGGAAAGTTCCGCGGCGGCGATATGGCGGCCGTTGCATCCGAGGCGATTTCGATTTCGGGAGAGGAAGTTCTCGCAGTCAACTTCGAGGATTGGGATCGTCAGGTTCGAGGTTGGGCGGGCGAACGGGGCGTACTGCCCGAAGTCTCTCCTGACGACAATGCGCAGATCCAGTACACGTCGGGGACCACCGGCGCGCCCAAGGGGGCACTGCTGCACCACCGAGGTTTGGTCAACAATGCCGATTTCGTCAGTCGGCGAGGCAAATTCCCCGAACGAGGTTCGGTGGTCTCGGCCATGCCGCTGTTCCACACCGCCGGGTGCGGCATCCTGGTTCTCGGCGCCGCACAGCGAAGAATGTCCATCGGCCTGATCCAGTACTTCGATCCGACTGCGGTTCTCGATGCGGCGGAACGCTTTCACGCCGACGTGGTCAGTGGAGTGCCGACGATGCTGATCGCCATGATCAACGACGCCTCCTTCGCCGGCCGCGATTTCTCGGCCTGCTCGGTGGTCGTGTCCGGTGGATCGTCGGTGCCGCCCGAACTCGTCAGCACGGTGGAGTCGGCCTTCGGTGCGGGATTCAGCATCGTCTACGGACAAACCGAGGCCAGCCCCGTGATCACACAAACCAGTCCGGCGGACAGGCCCGAAGACAAGTCGGAGACGGTCGGCCTCGCGTTGCCTCAGGTCGAGGTGAAGATCTCCGACGTCGTGACCGGGGACAGCGCCCCGCTCGGCGAACAAGGCGAGATCTGTGCTCGCGGGTACCTCGTCATGACCGAGTACTTCCGCAATCCGGAGGCCTCGGCCGCCACGGTCGACGAGGACGGTTGGTTGCATACCGGTGACCTGGGAACGATGGATCAACGTGGATACGTCCGGGTGACCGGCCGCCTCAAGGACATGATCATCCGCGGCGGGGAGAACATCTATCCGCGTGAGGTCGAGTCCGTGATCTTCACGCACCCGAAGATTCTGGACGTCGCGGTTGTCGGTGTCCCCGACGAGGTGTGGGGTGAGCGGGTCGTCGCCGTGATCCGGTGGAAGGACGAGTCCGACCAACCGACCGCCGCTGAACTGGTCGAATTCTGCACCGAACGACTGGCTCGCCACAAGGCACCCAAGGAGTGGTTCAGTGCGGAGGCGTTTCCACTGACAGGGTCGGGCAAGATCCAGAAGTATCGGATCGCGAGCTTGGTAGGCGAAGGCGCTTACGGGGTCGTCAGCTGATCTCAGCGCATAGCACGTCGAAGCGATTCTGTCTGGCTTATCCCCGTAAATCGCTTCGACGTGCCCTGTTTATCCTGGTGGCGTGAGTTCATCCCTCGGTGAGACCGGACACAAAGCCAACTCCAACCGCATTCGCGCCACAGCCTTTGCGTCGAAGGTGATGTCCGCGGCCGACGCGGTGAAGTTCATTCATCCGGGTGACACCGTCGCGATCAGTGGTTTCGCCAGTGCCGGTACACCCAAGGTTGTGATCCCGGCTCTCGCCGAGCGCATTCACCAGACCCGCGGCAACGGATCGAACTTCACGATCAATCTCCTCACCGGCGCTTCGGTGTCCACCGAGACCGAGAGACTGCTCGCGGAGGTCGACGGAATCGCGCTGCGCATGCCGTATCAGTCCGAGGCCACCGCACGTCGCCGGATCAACGACGGGCGCATGGACTACGTGGACATCCATCTATCCCACGTGGCTCAGCAGGTGTGGGAGGGCTACTACGGCAATGTCGACGTCGCTGTGGTCGAGGTCGCGGGTATCACCGAATCGGGTGAACTGATTCCCTCCGCGTCGATCGGCAACAACAAGACGTGGCTCGACGTAGCCGACAGGGTCATCCTCGAAGTCAACTCATGGGTCCCCGAGGCGATGGAAGGTATTCACGACGTCTATTACGGCACCGCGTTGCCGCCGCATCGCAAGCCGCTCGAGATTATTCGTGTCGAGGACCGGATCGGCCAGACCACGTTCCGGGTGGATCCCGCGAAGGTTGTGGCCGTTGTCGAGACCAACTGCCGTGACAGTGCGAGCCCACTCACCGCGCCTGACGCCGTCAGTGAGGCGATCGCCGGCCACGTCCTGGAATTCTTCGACTTCGAGGTTCGTGCCGGACGGATGCCTGCCGATACGTTGCTACCGCTGCAGGCGGGCATCGGCAATGTCGCCAACGCGGTGCTCGGAGGTCTCGATCGCGGTCCGTACCGAGGGTTGACCTGCTACTCCGAGGTCATCCAGGACGGGATGCTGAAGCTCATCAAAGACGGAACCGTCGCGCATGCGTCGTCGACGGCTTTGGCGCTCACCGAAGAAGGCATCGAGGAACTGACTGCGAACATCGACTTCTATCGCAATCACATCACGCTGCGACCGCAGGAGATCAGCAACCACCCCGAGGTGGTGCGCAGACTCGGAATCATCGCCATGAACGGCATGCTCGAGGCCGACATCTACGGCAATGTGAACTCGACGCACGTCATGGGGACGAAGATCATGAACGGAATCGGCGGCTCGGGAGACTTCGCCCGCAACGGCTACGTGTCCATGTTCCTGAGCCCGTCGACGGCCCGCGGCGGTGAGATCTCGGCGATCGTGCCGATGGTCCCGCACGTCGATCACACCGAGCACGACACCCAGGTGCTTGTCACCGAGCAGGGATTGGCGGATCTGCGAGGTCTGTCTCCGCGGCGACGCGCGCGCCTGATCGTCGACAACTGTGCTCACCCGGAGTTCCGGCCACTACTTCACGATTACATCGCTCGCGCCGACGCTCAGCCGGGTGCGGGGCAGACTCCGCACCTCCTGGGCGAGGCCTTCTCGTTCCATCAGCGGTACATCGACACGGGTTCGATGCGCCTTTCCTGACCTTTCGATCGGTGCTTGTACGATCTTCGGACGCCGAGCAAATCAGGAGTGAAGAGCGACATGGCTCGACCGTCGAAACCGTTGATCAGCCGAACCGCCGCAGTTGCCGCGGCAATCTCGATTATCGATGCCGAGGGCTTGGACGCTTTCAGTCTTCCGCGTCTGGCCAAGTACCTCGACGTCAAAGCTCCGTCGTTGTATCACCATTTCTCCGACAAGAACGAGATTTTGACGGAGGTTGCGCGAGCAATCGTGTTCGAGACCAGGATTCCGCGTCAACCCGCGTCGGGCGATTGGCAAGATTGGGTTGTCGCGTACGGCTTGAACTTTCGGGATGTGATTCTGCGACACCGTAATGCCGCGCCGGTGATGTTGCAGTTTCTTCCGAGAGACCTCGTGACTGACATGTTCGAGGCGGCAGCAGACTACCTCGAGAGTTCGGGAGTTCCTGTGCGGCTGCATGTTCAGATCCTCGACGGCCTCGAGAAGCTGACCTTGGGTGTCACCCTCACGGAGGCGATGAGGCCCGAGGCCAAGCGTTCCGCCGTTTTTGCCAACGTAGATCGAATTGCCCACCCGGTCCTCGACGCCGCACTGAAGTCGAATCAACGTACGCCCAGGCAGTTGTACGAACAGATGATGCGAAGTTTCCTCTACGGGGTTCTTCACGCCGACCAAGTGGACAACTCGATCTGATCAAGCGGCAGGTACAGATGCCTTTTCGCCGTCGACGGCAAGGGCGACTGATTCCCTGGTATTGCGAATCTGTGCGTACGCGATCGTTGCGGCGGCGAGCAGGGTCGGTACGACGAAGAGGAAGAAGATGGATTCCGTCGTCCACGAACGGTCGACGAGTAGACCGATCCCCAACGGCGTCACGATACTTCCGATGCGGCCGAGTCCCGCTGCGATTCCGAGAGCGGAGACACGTGCTTCGGGGCGGAAGAGGATCGGCACCATGACGTACAGGCCGGTGTAGGCCGCGGTCATACACAGCCCGAGCAGAGCTGACGCCACCAGCGCGGGGCTGAGTTGAGTCGAGACCAGAGCGAGGACGCCGAACAGTAGCGATCCGGCGAGGATGAAGCCCATCGTGATCCACATCGAGGCGAATCGAAGGGCCAGCCCGGCGAAGACCAGAGTTCCGAGCGCGCCTCCGAGCGAGAACATCAGTCCACCACTGATTCCGGCGTTGTTGGACATGCCGGCAAGCTTGAGAAGTTTCGGTGTCCAGGTATTGCCGAAGAAGTATGCGATGTTGACCAGGCCGAAGACGATGCATGTCGTCGCCAGGGCCCAGGACTTCAGGTGCGCAGATCCGGAGACGTTCGGTGACCGCCGCGCGGGTGTCGTGTGACTACCCGTAGCCGGGACTCCGGTCAGTTTCATCTTGGAGATCAGTTCGTCCAGCTTCTTTCGCGACGACTCGGTTCCCTTGGCTGCGAGGAAGTCCGGTGATTCGGGGATTCCGAAATAGGCCACACCCGCCATTGTCGCCGTGACGACCGCGCCGAGCAGGAATGCGGAGTGCCAGCCGTAGGTCGACATCAGCACCGCTGCTCCGGCGCCGCCGAGTACACCCCCGAGGGGAATGCCGATCGCGAACAGTGCGATGAGCGTCGAGCGCTTGCGTGCAGGTGCGTACTCGCCGACGATGATCGGCGAACTCGGGATGATGCCGCCCATACCGACGCCGGCCAGCAGGCGCGCAAGCGCAAGTTGTGTGACGTCCCCGCTGGCTGCGGATAGTAGAAGACCGACTGTGATGACTACCAGCGAACCGATCAGGAGGGGGCGGCGCCCGTATCGGTCTCCGACCGGTCCCAAGGCGATCGAGCCGACTGCCATGCCGATGAGGCCGGCGCTGAAAAGCATGCCGGACTGGGTGCCGGATATCCCCCAGTCGTCCGTGATCGGCAGGATGGCGAGTGACATCGAAAGGATGTCGTATCCCTCGGCCATGTTGACCAGCGTGCACAGAAGGATTACCCGTATTTGGAGTCTGCTGAGCGGAGACGCATCGATCAGTTCGCGTGCTGAAGCCATCGTGCTCCTTAGTCGGAAGGGGTGGTTGCGGGTGTGGCTTGGAATGTGCGCTCGGATGTTGTTCACCAGCAGCAGTTTTCGTGTGGGAACTGAATCGGTGTGCCTCAAGTCACATTGGTTAATCTAACGCAGTTCGGTTAAATGGTCAATGCGTACGCCGTCGGTAAAACTAATGGCGTATGGTTTAGCGTACGAGACGGGGTGATCTGCTGAGCCTGTTTGGCTGTTGGCTGGATTGTGTTGTTGTGCAACGGTTTTGCCATCATTGATGGTTGACAGGTTGGCTGGGGGGAGCTTACGTTTCACCGAGATGTAAACAGTTACTGACAACTTCCTGGGACGCTGCGGCCCGCAGGAGGGAAGGAATGGTTTCCCATGGCCCTCTCCGATTTCTTCGACCAAGGGTGGAGCGTCGATCCCGCCGCCATCGCATATCGTCACGGTGACGTCGACTGGACGTTCGAAGAAGCGGGTTCGCTGTCCTGTCGTGTCGCTAACGCGTTGCTGCGAGACGGAATGAAGCCGGAAACCAAGATCGGCGTTCTCGCGCCCAATGATCCCGCAGCGTGGTTGTGCGTCATCGCTGCCTGGCGTGCCGGTGGAACCTGGGTGCCTCTCAATCCGAACAGTCCGATCACGGACAGCATCGGATTCATCAACCAGTTCGATTGCGAGATTCTCTTCTATCACCCTGCGCTCGCCGCAGCTGTAGACGAGATTCACGGTGCAGTCGGTGACCGCATCCAGTACATCTGTCTCGAGGGTGGCTCTGTCGAAGGCACTAGTGGGTACGCCGTTGCGTTGGCGGACTGGCTCGGCGTCGTACCGGCGACGAGGCCGACGGTGGACGTTCCACAGGATTCCGTTGCGATGATTTCACCGACCGGTGGCACGACGGGGGCTCCCAAGGGTGTGATGAACACCCACCGCAGCTTCTCGATGTGTGTTGCGCAGCTGATGCTTGCCATGCACTATCGCGCCGACGAGAAGGTGGTCAACCTCGCGGCCGCTCCCATGACGCACTCCGCCGGAATGCTGACCCTGCCGGCAACTGCCCGCGGCGGCGCCGTCGTCGTGCTGAAGCGGCCGGATCCGGAGACCCTGCTCGATTCGATCGACCGATACAACGTCACCGACCTATTCCTGCCGCCCACCGTGATCTACCGGTTGATCGAACACCCCGACCTTGCGAAGTACGACCTCACGTCGCTGCGCTACTTCCTCTACGGTTCTGCCCCGATGTCGGCCGAGAAGCTGCGCAAGTGCTTGAAGGTTCTGGGTCCGGTGATGATCGAATGCTTCGGCCAGACAGAAGCCCCCGGCTCCATCAGCTTCCTGCGCCCCGAGCAGCACTTTGTCGACGGCGAGATCGCTGACGACGCCCGATTGCTGTCTTGCGGTCGGCCGTCGCCGTTGATCAGAGTCGAAATCCGCGACGACGAAGACAATGCGCTTCCGAATGGTGAGCGTGGCGAAATCTGCGTACGCGGCGACTTGGTCATGAAGGGGTACTACGACAACCCCGAGGCGACTGCCGACACCATACGTGACGGTTGGCTCCACACCGGCGACATCGGATACCTCGACAACGAAGGCTTCCTGACGCTCACCGACCGCAAGAAAGACATGATCATCTCGGGCGGATTCAACGTCTTTCCGGCAGAGGTCGAGCAGGTGATCTGGTCGCACCCCGCTGTTCAGGACTGCGCCGTCATCGGCATCCCGGACCCGGAATGGGGCGAGGCCGTCACCGCTGTCGTCGAGCTCAACGAAGGCGCAGAAGTAGGCGCCGACGAACTGATTGCCCTGTGTCGCAACAAGCTCGGAGGCGTCCGCGCTCCGAAGCGAATCGACTTCGTCGAACGACTCCCGCGCAGCGTCAACGGGAAGGTCCTCAAGAAGGATCTCCGGGAACTCTACTGGGCTGATCAGGCTCGACGAGTCTGACGAAAGGACAGACGAATAATGCACCCTTCATTCGACAATGCCGCCCTGCGGTGTGAAGGCACGAGCATCAGACTGCTGGCTTCGCAGTGCAGTCGGTGCGAGAACATCAGCTTCCCCTGCCGTGAGCGTTGCGCCAAGTGCTACGCCCCAGCGTCGCAGATCGAACTGGCAGAGTCCGGGACCGTCTTATCGCATTGCACTGCAGCGTTTCCGATTGCCGGAGTGCAACCTCCCGTGACCATCGCGCAGGTGCGTATCGGTGACGCCGACATCGAAATTCTGGGAGTCAGTACAGGTCCCGTTCGAATCGGCGATGTGGTTTCCGTTGTTCCCCGCACTGCGAGCACGGAAGACGCACTGTTCACGACATACGGTTTCGAAAAGGAGTCGCGCGATGCGTGAGGTATACATCTCGGGTGTCGGAATGACGCCGTTCGTCTCCAAAACGACGACACTGCCGCACGTTCAGGGGGGACAGGCGTTGAACGCGGCCCTCGAGGATTCCGGTTTGGACTGGGCTGAAATCGGCCTGCTCGTGGTCGGTGCAGTCGGTACCGGAATGTCGTCCGCTCCGCTGGTTCTGCACGAAATGGCGTGGACCGGCATTCCAGCTGTTGCGGTGGAGAACGCATCAGCAACTGGCACAGCGGCTTTCGAGCAGGCCCGCGCTGCTGTGGCCTCGGGGCAGGTGGAAACCGCTGCGGTGGTCGGAATCGGAAGCCTCGGTGCTCTCTTGATGAGCCGCGCTGCCGAGGGGGAACGTGCACCGGACTTGATTTCTGTATCCGGAATGGCAGTTCCTGCCGTTCCGTTTGCGTTGATGAAGCAGGCCCGCATGCATCGACACGGCGAATCGGCCGATACCAGCCTCCTGGTGGTGGAGAAGAACCTCTTCAATGCAAGTCGAAATCCCATGGCGCAGCGCAACAAAGCGTTGACGATGGACGAGTTGAAAGCTGCACCGATGCTGGTGGATCCGCTCCGGCGCGTCGAATCCTGCCCGATCGGTGACGGCGCAGCGGCAGTCGTCATCACCAGCAGAAGACTCGCGAACGTCAGTCGGGTCGTCCGAGTGGCTGCCGCCGTAGCGGAGACCGACAAGTGGCACGGGGCTGCCGCGTTCATGCCTGATCTCGGTGTGACCAAGCGGGTCTCCGCCCGTGCCTACGAGCAAGCCGACATTCGCCCCGACAGCGTCGACGTCGTAGAGGTTCACGAGGCCTTCAGCGTCGAAGAACTGCAGTACATCGAGGATCTCGGGTTGGCGGCAGAAGGGAAGGCCTCGTTCGCGATGGCAGACGGCGACTTCCACATCGGAGGCCGTGTCGCGGTCAGTCCCAGTGGTGGACTTATCGGCCGTGGACATCCCGGTGGAGCTACCGGTCTTTCCCAGTTCGTCGAGATCACGCAACAGATTCGTGGGCAGTCCGGGGTCCGTCAGCACGACGGTGCGCGGGTCGGATTCGCGCAGATGATCGGAGCCGGCGGAGTGAGTTACGCGCATATCCTGGTCGGCGAAGACTAGCGGTTCCGGCACGACAGTCCGCCCACTTTCGGCATGTGGTGGAAGAATGCGGGGGTGAACGCAACCGGAGTGCCCACAGAAGTGCTTTCCCGGGTAGCCGCGGCGGGGGCGGACGATGCCGGTGGCCTACCCGTCGAACTGCTGGGTGACTTCCTCGACGTGCTCAGCGACGCGGTTTGTGAAGGAAAACCGCTGCAGCGTCGTCAGCTGCATCGTTTCCGCGCCCGCGGTGAAGAAGCAGCGCAGCAGGGTGTCGCCCTGCGAGCCCTGCTCGATCTGTATCTCTCCTCGGCCTGGCGCCTGTGGCGTGAACTCCCCGCTGTTCTTGCGGCGCAATCGGATCCGACTGCCGTAGTCGCTGCCGGTGAAGTCATGCTGCGCGCCGTCGACGATGCCGTGGCCGAACTGGCCGAAGGATTTCAGTTGGCCAGGCGATCACTGGTCCGCTCGCAGGTATCGGCACGCCGCGAGTTCGTCGACGACCTGTTGACCGGCGGCGCTGACGTCGTCGGATTGTTGGGTCGTGCTTCAGGATTCGGACTCCACCTCAGCGGGCCGCATGCTGTGGCCGTGGTAACCGCTGCCCGCGAATTCACCGACGACAACCCCTTGGTGCGGGCCGTCGAACGTGCTGTCCTGGGCAGCAAAGGCGATGCCGACGCGTTGGTTGCCAGCAAGAGCGGAAAACTTGTCGTCGTTTTCGCGGCGCCGGACCGCGATGCCGTCGATCACGTGCTGGCGGGCATTCGATCGGCTCTCGGACCCGGAACCGACGACGACGGCCGCGTGCAGTTGCAGCGACGCGCGCTGAACGGCACCTGGCAGATCGCGGTCGGGCGTCCGCGCGCCACTGCTTCCGGCGTGGTGGCGTCGTACCGGGAAGCGCTCGACGCACTCGACCTGGCGCAACGCCTGTCGTTGGACGCGCGGGTCATCGATGCTCGTGACCTGCTGGTCTACCGGGTTCTGGTCAACGACAGGCCGGCGGTCACCGATCTGATCCACACCCTGCTCACACCGCTGCTCGAGGCGCGCGGCGGCGCAGGGCCGATGATCGACACATTGCTCGCGTACTTCTCCGCCGGCGGAAATACCGCGAAGACCGCCCGTGATCTGCATCTGTCGGTCCGCGCGGTGACGTACCGCTTGGACCGTATCCGTGAACTCACCGGCCAGAACGTCAACGACCCCAATGACAGCTTCGCCCTCCACGCAGCGGTACTGGGCGCCAAGCTGCTCGACTGGCCTGCAACCGAGCTGACCTGATCAGCTGGCGCGGGCCCGTTCCTCGTAGGCAGCGCGGGCTGCATTGTCGACGTCGCCGAGAAACTGTGTCTCGACGCCGAACAGTCGACTCAATGCCTCGTACGGCCGCCGGGGGAAGAACCCCTGCGCCTGCACCAGTAGCCCGGACACTCGCGTAATGCGCACGCGTGGTCGGGGTTTGGTCATCAAACCGACTATGGCTTCGGCGATTTCCTCCGGCTGAACCTCGCGGAATCCCTTCATTCCCGAAGTGCCCGAGGTGAGTTGGGTGTTGGTGAGCGTCGGCAGTACGGACGAGACGTGTACACCGGTGCCACGAACTTCCTTGCGAACCGAATCGGTGAATCCCAAGACCGCATGCTTGGCGCCGCAATACGTCGACAAACCGGGGCACGGGAGTTCGCCTGCAAGCGAAGCGATGTTGATGACGTGCCCGCGCCCCCGCGGCAGCATCCGGCGCAGCGCGAGCTTGGTTCCCGTGATCACGCCGAGGACGTCGATCTCGATGATGCGTCTGGTGACGGTGTCGTCCTCGTCGACGATCCGGCCCACCGGCATGATGCCTGCATTGTTGACCAGTACGTCGATCGGGCCGAGTTCACCTTCGACGGTGTCGAGGAAGTCGAAGAACGAGGCAGGGTCGGTGACGTCGAGACGCCCGAACGTCCGGATGGCCAAATCGTTCGCCGCCTGCGCGAGAGTGGCTTCATCGATATCGCCGATCGCGACTGTCGCGCCCAGGCTGACGAGCCGTTTCGCGGTGGCGAATCCGATGCCCCGGGCGCCGCCGGTGATGACCACTACCTGACCGTCGAAAGGCTTGTTCATGTCGCGAAGGTCTCCAGAACTAGGGGGATGGGATTGCAGTGACGTGAAACTGCGGTGACGAAACTGCGGTGAGATGTGATTGTGGACCAGCGGAAACTGGGTTGCTAGGGCTCCTTGGCTGAACCGAAGCGGTAGATTTGTGACAAAGTCACAAATTGGATCCCAGTCGGAAAGGCGCCCATGGACACCTCGGAGTTGGATGGTTGGATTGCGAATCTCGCGCCCATCTATCTCCAACCCGAGGTGATCGACGGTTTCGTCCAACGCATCGACGACGCCATTGCCGCGGCAAATCCCGAGGTGGCGGCTGATCGGGAGCTACGACGCGATGTGGATGCAAGCACCACGGCGCAGCTCCGCGTCATCGTGGCCGCGATCGCGGGCGGTTCCGAGGAGGTCACTCCGCCGGCGGAGTCGATTGCGCTTGCACTCACCGTCGCTCGACGCGGTATGGATCTTCGGGTCCTTCTCAAGATCTACGGTGCCGGACGCCTCGCGATGCTGGGTTTCGTCGACGAGTCGATCGAGGCGCTGCCGATCGGTCCCGAACTCAAACGTGCCCTTCTGGTTCGGGTCTGGGGCTCGGCGATGAGGTGGCTGGAAGTGACCACCGAATTGTTGGTGGCGACGTATGCGCAGGAGCGGGAGAGCCTGGCGCGCGGCGCTTTTGCACGTCGGTCCGAGACGGTGCACGCGATTGTCGCAGGCGAAGCACTTCACTCCGACGAAGCCTCCCGGATTCTGGACTACCCGATGCGGCGCCACCACACCGCGTTTGTTCTCTGGACGGACGACACCGACCCGGCCGCGGACGTATTGGCCAGGTTGGACTCGTACGCACGTTCCTTCGTGGACGAATCCAAGGGGGAGCGTGTTCTCACCTTGCCTTCGGGGGCACGCGAGCTGTGGTCGTGGGTAGCGCATTTCGACAGCCGTGAGTGGGCGTCGCTCGATCGTGCTCGGATTTCGGACCTTCGTGTCGCAGTGGGGGCCGGCGGGTACGGGATGGAGGGATTCGCTCGCAGTCATCGCGAGGCGCTCGCCGCCCAGCGCGTCGCGGTCCGTTCCACGGGTTCGCCGGGCGTCACCGTCTACGAGGACGTTCAGGTTCCCTGTCTGCTCACCGACGATCTGGACGAACTCCGTGCGCTGGTGGCTCGGGAACTGAAGGGCTTGGCCGGCACGGACGGCGTCACGTCCCGGATCCGGAACACCGTCCGGGTCTACTACGAGAACAATTGCACCGCAGCCGCTACGGCCGCAGCCCTCGGTCTGCACAAGAACACCGTGCGGTATCGACTCGATCAGGCCGAAACGCTACTAGGCCGCAGCGTGGACCAGCGTCGACTGCCGACGGAGTTGGCCCTCATCGCGCTTGAGAGCTACGGAGCCGCCGTCCTACCGAACCCATGACTCGCTACTGCATGTCGTCGAGCCCGGGGAGCGAGTAGCCGGAGTTGTCATCCCAATCGGCGGGGGTGTCGTCGAGTGAAACGTCCCAGTCGGCGTCTGGCACCGCTCGCCGGAGTTCGGTCAGAGCGTTGAACCAGTAGACAAGCGAAGGAATCACCTCGGTCGGATCGCTCGAGATCTTCGTCGAACCGTTGAGCAGAGTGTCGGGGATATCCGACGGGTAGAGGTCGAGGACCTCCGCGTCGAACGGAAATTCGTCGTTGTGGACGGCGATGAGTCGGTCGACTTCGGCCTTCTCGTCGTCGGTCAGCGGTGTGGTGCGGACGGCGGAGTAGTACAACGAGGTGCTCATGCTTGCCAGGCTAGAACAAGATGCCCTCCAAGAGTGGTTTCGGCTGCAAACCGCTCAAACTGCCGGGTTTCGGCAACTTTGTGGTCAAAAGTCGTCGATATTTCGACCGGGATGGAGCGAAGTCGGCAAGGAACACTGGAGAAGACGGCGAGACGGCCGTCCGAACTCAGTGAAGGAGCTCCCCGTGACCGCAGTCATCAGTGCCATTCGGGTAGGTGGTCAGCGATGAACGTTCCCATGTGGGCGTGGGCCGCGTTCGCCGCAGTCATCGTCGTCATGTTGCTCATCGACCTGCTCGCCCACCGCGGCGCGCACGTCATCGGCTTCAAGGAAGCGGCCTGGTGGAGTGCGCTCTGGGTCGGATTGTCTCTCGTGTTCGCGGTGGTCGTCACCCTGACCTTGGGGGTGAACTCGGGCGTCGAATTCACAACAGCCTGGCTGTTGGAGAAGAGTCTGTCCGTCGACAACCTCTTCGTGTTCGCCCTGATCTTCGGATACTTCAAGGTGCCCCGTGAGTACCAGCACCGCGTGTTGTTCTTCGGTGTCATCGGCGCCCTGATCTTCCGCGGTATCTTCCTCGCCGCGGGCGTTGCAGTGGTCAGCAAGTTCACGGCCGTACTGTTCGTCTTCGCCGCCATCCTGCTCTACAGCGCTTACAAGCTGCTCAAGGACGACGACGAGAGCTTCGATCCGGGAACCTCGCTGGCAGTTCGCCTGCTGCGCAAGATCATGCCGGTCCGCGAGGAATACGCAGGAACCAAGTTCTTCGTCAAGGAAGCCGGAAAGCGCGTCGCAACACCGCTGTTCGCCGTCGTCGTCGCCATCGAAGCCGCCGACCTCGTGTTCGCAGTCGACAGTGTCCCGGCAGTGCTCGCAGTGAGTGACGATCCGTTCATCGTGTACTCCAGCAACGCGTTTGCGATCCTGGGTCTGCGTGCCCTGTACTTCCTGCTCTCGGGTCTGCTCGAGAAGTTCCACTACCTGTCCAAGGGTCTGTCGATCATTCTCGCCTTCATCGGCGTGAAGCTGATCATGCAGGCCAGCCACAAGGTGATCAGCACGTCGATCCCCGAGATCCCCTCGCTGGTCAGCCTCGCAGTGATCATCGTGGTGTTGGCGGGCTCGATCATCCTGAGCCTCAAGAAACCACTACCGGAGGAACCTGACGCCGAAGAGGTTGCGTCCGGTGACACACCGGTGGAACTCGAGAAGGCGGGCACTGACGCCGACGGCGAGAAATCGGGAATCGAGCTCGCGGCCGGTGAGCGCGACGACGATGACGACAAGGTCGATGCTCGCACTAGGGGCTGACGCCTGATCGGCTGAACCGAATCGAAAGGGAGACCACACAACGAGGTGTGGTCTCCCTTTTCGTTTCTCGCGACTTCTCACGACCGAACAGACCACTGATCGGGAAGGTGTGTTCTCACTCGACCGCAGGCGATCTACCTTGGCGGATGCCCGACGTCCGAGATCAGGAGTGCACATGACAATTCACGCGGAAGTCATCACGATGCTGGCCACGCTCAACGCTGCTTTCCCGGACGTCACCAGCTTCGAGCCGTCGGAGCTGCGCGCTCTGCTTCGAAATCGACGAGCCCCGCTGGAACGGCTTCCCGATATGCGTACGGTCGAGGATCTCGCAATCGACGGACCCGGGGGAGATCTGTCGATCCGCGTCTACCGCCCGCACACGTCCTCCGACGCTGTGCCGCTGGTCGTCTTCGCTCATGGCGGAGGCTTCGTGTTCTGTGACCTGGACAGCCATGACGAATTCTGCCGATCCATGGCGGAAGGTGTCGGCGCTGTGGTGGTCTCCGTCGATTATCGTCTGGCCCCTGAGCATCCCGCGCCGGCAGCACACGACGACGTCTATGTCGCATTGGAGTGGGCGGCGAAGCACGCGCAAGAGTACGGCGCAGACCCGAACCGGATCGTGCTTGCCGGCGACAGTGCGGGCGGTAATCTTGCTGCGACAGTTGCGATCGCAGCCCGCGATCGTGGAGGCCCGGCGGTCGCGGCGCAAGTTCTCATCTATCCCGTGATCGACGACGATTTCGACACCGAGTCCTACCGCCGCTACGGGACCGATCACTACAACACGACTACGGCCATGAAGTGGTACTGGGACCAGTATGCCCCCGAACGCCGAGATGACGTGCGGGTAATACCTACTCGGGCAGAGTCATTCGCCGATCTACCAGCGGCCGTCGTTCTGACGGCCGAGCTGGACCCGCCGTGCTCGTCCGGCGACGAGTACGCGAAACTGCTTGCCTCGGCCGGCGTCCCCGTGCAGCATCATCGCTTCGACGGGCTGTTTCACGGATTCCTCACCATTCCGTCGTTGTCACTCACAGAACCGGCACGCCGAAAAGCCTGGGCGATGATCCGTGAGGCGTCAGCCGCCGCTCGGTAGGACTTCGTCGCCCAGTTTGCCGAAGGTGTGGCAGACCCTGTCCCGCACAATGACTTCGGTGCATTCGGGGTCGAACCATCGATCAACGACGCCCCAGTGGATCGGATGGTCGAGGTACTGGGTCTGCAGTGACGCGAGGTCGGTGAATTCCTGCTCCCACACGTGGGTCCACGGTGCTTCGTCGGATGCGTGGCCCTCGTCCGTCGCCGCACTCACTCGACTGAGTCGCCAGGCCGCGATCGAGGAGATATGACCGGGCATCTTCAGCAAGTCGCTTTCGAAGCGTTCGATCGTGTCCTCGGGAGTATCGGGCGCGACGCGGATCAGCAGCGCCCGGTACACCCCGTTCGGCCCGGTGGCGCGCGAGCGACCTGCGGTCCCGGACGTGTACTCGGCGCCGTGAACTTGCCCGACGGCGGCGTGGTGAAGCCCGGCGTCAACGGCACCTCGAGAGGCCTGCCACGCAGCTTCGTCCTCGAACTGGAGATGCACGATCAGATCTCCGCCATTGATGACGCCGGGCAGTGTGGCGGTGACGAGATGGCGAACTGCGCCCGACGATTCCGCCGCTGCTGCAATGGTGTTCATCGCATCGGCCCAGCCGTCCGATTCTGTGTCATCGGCAGTGAAGACCACCCGTGTGACGTTATACATCGGCAAGACTCTCGACGTCATCGGCAGTGGCAGCCATGGTGCGCGTTCGTTCGGCAATGAGCGAATTCATTGCGTCCCACCATTGTCCGAGGGCGGAGTCGCCCCGACTGGAACGAGTCATCGCCCACCAACCGGCGGTACCCTCGACGGCCCACGTGATCGTCACGACGTTCGACTCGTCCTCGGACCACAGCGGCGGACTGACAAGTACATTGTCGAGAGTCAGGTTTCGACCGCCGGCGTTGGGCAGGTAGCCCGTGCGCCATTCGTCGACGAACTTCTTCCCGCACCCGGGTTTCGTGACTATCCGATCGACCACGTAGAGCGTCTCACCTGCCATCTGCGCAGGCTACGGTGCGCTTAAGTCTCTGCGGTACTTTCGATCTCACGCAGCGGGAGATTGTTCCGAGGTGGCCGGGGACGGTACGGGGCGCAGACCCAGCCAGCCGACCAAACCGACGAGGGCGAAGGCCACTGCGGCGGTGACGAACGTGACGGTGAAGGCGGACTCGCTGGGCAACGTGGGTGTGCCTTCGGGCAGGTTGGCGATGGTCATCGAGGCGAGAATCGTGGTCACCACGGCACTGCCCATGGCGCTACCGGTGGAACGGGAGATCGAGTTGATTCCGTTGGCTATTCCACTCTGGCGATGCGGAACACTCGACATGATGATGGCGGGCATGGCCGCGTAACCCAGGCTGACGGCGGCGCCGATCACGATGCCCGCACCGATGACGGACGCGGTATGCGTGTGGTCGTATGCGAGCCAGGCGAACGGGACCGCACCACAGATCGCAGTGAGTCCCAGAACGAAGCGTGGTCCGCGCACTCTGATGAGGCGCCCAGCGATCGGTGCGGCGATCAGCGAGGCAATCGCTCCCGGCAGAAGGAATTCCACCGACGCGCGCAGAATGCTCGCGTCGAATCCGTATCCCGTGAGAGAGCGCGGAAGTTGCACGAGGTAGGAGATGCCGAGAAAGTTGGCGAACATCCCGAAGCCCACCATGACACCGGCCAGGTTCGCCATCATCACGGGCCGGTGGACGAACATCCGCATGTCGACCAGCGGTTCGTCGACGATCTTCTCGATCCAGACCCACACTGCGAACATCACGATCGAGGCAAGGAAAACACCGATGGTCAAGGGTGAGAACCAACCCCATTGGTGGCCTTGAGAAATCGACAACAGGAGTAGAAGGAGTGCAGCGCCCAGGCTCAGTGCACCTATGACGTCGACGCGGCCGCCGCTCTTGTGTTTGGTTGCGGGCACCAGCGTGATGACCGCGACGAGGGCAAGCAACGCGAATCCGGTCGCCATCCAGAAGGCGTTGCGGTAGTCGGCATCCGGAGCCGATGTGAGCAGCCCGGTGGCCACGAGGGCGAGGCCGCTGCCGAAGGCAAGGGTTCCGCTGACCAAGGCCATCGCGCCGGGAAGCTTGTGTGGGCGGACCTCTTCGCGCAGTACCGACAGAGCCAGCGGGAAGATGGCGGTGGCCGTTCCTTGCAGGACGCGTCCGAGAATGAGTAGCGGCAGATTGTGTGCCAGTGCGGCCACGACAGAACCGATCACCATGACGATCAGAACGCCCACCAGCGTGCGCTTCTTGCCGTGCTGATCACCGTAGCGGCCGAGCAGGGGAGTGAAGACGGCCGCCGACAGCAGGGTCGCCGTGGTCACCCAGCTGATACCGGCCGAGGATGCGCCCAGATCGGACTGAATGCGTCCCAAAATCGGAACGGGCAACGTCTGCATCATCGAGACGATCATCGCGGCCAGGCTGAGGGCCGCGATGATGACGGCCTCGCGGCGCGGTGATACTACGACTGATGTATCCGGGGTGTCGCAGACGGTTGGCTGCGCAGCACTGTCGGTCGTCACTGAATTCGTCAAGGGGGTCCTTCTCGGGAATTACAAGAGAAAATGCTTAATGTGGCGAAGTAATTTTCTCTGGATGGTAAGTCCGCGAGATCGATCCCGTCAATGCTGGTCAGTGAGCCCCTGAAGCGTGCTTGGTGTAGTTCGGGCCAGTTCGGTGAGTCTCGGACTAGAAGGGGTAGACCGGGAGTGCGCTCTGCGCGGTCACCCACTGTGTTTCGGTGAAGGCATCGAGGTTTGCGCCGATGCCGCCGACGCGGCCACCGTTACCCGAGGACGCCATGCCGCCGAACGGGATGACGGCTTCGTCGCCGACAGTCTGGTCGTTGATGTGTACCAGGCCGGTGGGGATCTGTTGAGCGAGTTCGAGTCCGCGCATGGCATCGGAGGTGAGAATGCCCAGCGACAATCCGTACTCGGAATCGTTGGCTATGGCGACGGCTTGTTCGACGGTGGCGAACGAGGTCACCGGCGCGACCGGCCCGAAGACCTCGTCGGCGAAGGCCGGCGCGGTGAGCGGGGTGTCGGCCAGCACGGTGGGCCGGTAGAAGAGATCCTCGTAGGTGCCACCGGCAGCCAGTTTCGCTCCGGCCGCGATGCTTCCGGTGACCAGCGAGTGGATGTGGTCGCGTTGCTTGGCGTCGATGATGGGACCGAGTGCTACCTGACCGGTGAACGGGTCACCTACCGGAAGCTTGTCGGCGTGTTCGGCAAGGAGTGCGGTGTAGTCGGCGGCAATACTTTCGTGCACCAGTTGACGGCCGGTGGTCATACAGATCTGCCCCTGGTGCATGAACGAGCCGAAAGCGCCGACAGATGCGGCTTTTTCGAGGTCGACGTCATCCATGACGATCAGCGCGTTGTTGCCGCCGAGTTCCAGGTGCGCGCGCTTGAGGTGGCGACCTGCCAGTTCGCCGACAGCGCGTCCTGCGCGTGTCGACCCGGTGAATGCGATGACGCGAACGCTCGGATGAACCACGAGCGCCTCACCGGCGTCAGCGCCGCCCGGGAGCATGCTGAACACTCCGGCGGGCAAGCCGGCTTCTTCGAAGATGCGGGCAAGAACCACACCGCCACAGATCGCCGTCCGCGGATCAGGCTTGAGGATTACCGAATTGCCCAGCGCCAGTGCGGGAGCGACTGCACGAATCGACAGGATGATCGGGAAGTTGAACGGTGCGATGACGCCGACGGTTCCGACCGGCACGCGACGAGAGAAGCTCAGCCGAGGTTGCTCCGAGCGCAGTACCTCACCGACGGGGTGTGCGGCCAATGCCGCAGCGTTGTAGCACTCTTCGGCTGCGGTATGTGTTTCCAGCCCGGCCTTGGCGGGGATGCTGCCCGCCTCGCGGATCACCCATTCGCCGATTTCGTCGGCGTACTGCTCGAACAGTTGACCGGCCCGGCGTAGAACGGCGGCCCGTTCGGTGTAGGGGCGTGCCGCCCAATCCTTCTGAGCTGCAGTAGCTTTTGTTGCAGCGGCGGCCACGTCTTCGGGAGTTGCCATGCCGACCGTCGTCAACTGCTTGCCGGTGGCCGGCTCGACGACCAAACGATCTTCGGCGCTGCCCGGGACCCATTCGCCGTCGAAGATCTTCGATTCCCACACCGGTTCGTTCAGCAAACTCGTCATGGCCGCTCCTCGATAAAGGGATGCAACTGCGCGCCGCATCACATGGTTGCCCACCACGTTGCTCGGCGAGGAGGCTGACCGCCATCACACTTTCACTCAGTGAAAGACGGGTTCATGGCGTCCTTGAGTGCTTGAATCAGATCGGCGAACTCGGTGGAGTGGGTAGCGCCGCTACGGGTCACCCCCGAGACGGGAATTCGCAAGCGGCCATGCGATTCGCGCATGAAACTGATTCCGGCGCGTGGAGATTCGCCGGCGGTGATCGAATACAGCAGGGTCCAGGCGCGAGGGTTGGTGATCACGTCCAGCGTGGCGGTGTGATCGCTCGGAATTGCCGGGCCCAGTTGTACGCGTCGATCGATCTCGCGGAACGCGTCCTCGACCACCTTGTGAATGAGCACCTGGCTTTGGCGCGGCGGCAGGAGCAGGGGATAGGCGGCCAGGTCGTTGAGGTCGACGCTCTGCTGGCCGGCCAGGGGGTGTCGGCTCGACATGACGACCAGCAGGTCCTCGACGCCGAGGTCCAGTGGTTCGAGCCCCGGGCGGTCGACGCCGCCGCGAATCAGTGCGATGTCCGCGTCGCCGGAGGCCACGGCGTCCATGCGGTGGGCAAAACTCTTGATGACGAACTCGACGTCCAGGTCGGGGTGACGTTCACGCACGTGTGCGATGGCGTCCAGCGTCTGAGCGGCGAAGCTCATGTTTCCGGTGATCCGGATCCGGGCGCGCGGGTCGCGGGCGACGGAGTACGCCATCGTTTCGAGGCTGAGGACTTGCTGCGCGATGGGCACCAGACGCGATCCTGCCGGGGCCAGGCGGACGGCTCGGGTCGAGCGTTCGAAGAGCGTCGCCCCGAGTTCCTTCTCCAGCCGTGCAACCTGATGGCTGATCGCCGACTGCGAGATGAAGCAGCGCTCGGCGGCGCGACTGAAGCTCAGTTCCTCGCTCACGACGAGGAAGTACTTGAGTTGGCGGAAGTCCATGAAGACAGCTTACTTATGAGCAATCGAGATAACAGTCTTGCGAATACTCCAGCTAGCTGGACCCGACCCATGATCAGTCCATACCGTAATAGTCATACTTTCAATTTGGTTGAGGAGTTTGTTGTGGATAGAACAGCTGCGGGTCGCGCCGACATCGACGCGACTGGACACGAGAAGACTCAGGTAGTGATCGTCGGTTCGGGCTTCGGAGCCCTCGCCGCGGCCAAGACCCTCGCGAAGTCCAAGACGCCGTTCGTTCTCATCTCCGCCACCACCGAGCACCTCTTCCAGCCGCTGCTCTACCAGGTGGCGACGGGTGTTCTGTCGGCAGGCGAGGTGGCTCCGCCCATCCGCACGATCCTGCAGAAGTACCCCAACGCCGACGTCCGGCTCGGCCGCGTCGTCGAGGTCAACGCCGAAGAGAACACCGTCGTCTACGAAGCCTCGGGTACCCGCCATACGCTCGGGTACCGCTCGCTCATCGCAGCCACCGGTGCCACGCAGGCGTACTTCGGTCATGACGAGTTCGAGAAGGTCACCTACAAGCTCAAGACCGTCGAGGATGCCGAGGTCCTGCGTAAGCAGATCCTGCGTTGCTTCGAAGAGGCCCACACCACCAACGACGCGCTGGTTCGTCGCAACCTGCTCAGCTTCGTTGTCGTCGGTGCCGGCGCAACCGGCGTCGAGCTCGCCGGACAGATCAAGGAACTGGCGCGTCGCTACTTCGCCAAGTCCATCAACAACATCAGCGCCGACGAGGTCACGGTCACCATGGTCGAAGGCGCCGGCGTCGCCCTTCCGGCCTTCGGTGGAAAGCTCAGTGAGTACACGCAGGCTTCGCTCGAGAAGTCGGGTGTCGAGGTTGTCCTCAACACCATGGTCACCGCCATCGACGAGCACGGTGTCACCGTGTCCTCGGCAAAGACCAAGGAAGAGAAGCGCATCGACGCCGAGACCGTCATCTGGTCGGCCGGTGTTCGCGCCAACGACTTCGCCGCAGTGCTCGGCGAGGCAACCGGTTGTGACACCGACCGCGCGGGTCGTCTGCTCATCAATCCGGACTTGACTGTCGGCGGATTCGCCAACGTCTTTGCCATCGGTGACATGACGTCGCTGAACGGTCTGCCGGGTCAGTCGCCCGTCGCGATGCAGGGTGGCCGTCACGCCGCGAAGATCGTGAACGGAAAGGTCAAGGCCGGAACGCCTTTCAAGTACTTCGACAAGGGCAGCATGTCGATCATCAGCCGATTCAGCGCTGTGTGTCGCGTCCGCAAGGTCGAGTTCAAGGGCACGATCGCCTGGTTCATGTGGTTGGCCGTCCACGTGATGTATCTGGTGGGCTTCCGCAACCGGTACGTCGCTGTGATGTCGTGGTTCGGTTCGTTCATCGGTCACCGTCGTCCGCACTTCCACTACGCACAGGAGCCGATGAAGATCGAGGCCGCACCGCCGGCGGTCGAACGCGAACCGGAATTGGCGCACTCCGCGTAGCTCCGCACCGCCTGAACACGTTTCGCCTGATGTCAGTCACAGTGGATTCTTGGTGGCACTGCCCTGTCACACTGTGTGAATGGCATCAGGCGACCGTTCGTTGATCGGCCGGGCATTCATCGTGCTCGGTGCCTTCGACGCGACGTCGCCGCGGTTGACGCAATCGGAGATCAGTCGTCGTACCGATCTGCCACTGCCCACCGTCCATCGACTGTGTGGGCAGTTGGTGGCTGAGGGCGCACTCGAGCGTCGGAGTGACGGCAAGTACCAGGTGGGAGTGCGGTTGTGGGAGATCGGCGCTCTTGCGCCCGGGGCACATGGGCTCAGGCAGGTGGCGTTGCCGTTTCTCGAAGACCTCTACGAAGTCACCCGAGAGAACGTGCAGTTGGTCGTTCGTGAAGGTACCGAGGCTCTGTACCTCGAGCGCTTGTCCTCGCGTAGCGCTGTCACCGTTGTAGGTCGCGCAGGCGGAAGATTGCCGCTGCACGCGTCGAGCGGTGGATTGATTCTCCTCGCGCACGGCGGGACCGAGCTTCTCGACGACGTCCTCCGTGCCGGTCTCGAGTCGTTCACTCCCAAAACCATTACTTCCGAGCGAATCTTGCGAGCAACCCTCGACGAGATCAGACGCACCGGATTCGTGGTCTGTCGTGAGTATCTGAACGTCGGGACCCTTGCCGTTGCCGCTCCGGTTCGCGAATCCGGCGGCAATGTCGTTGCAGCGGTCTCGACAGTTGTTCCGGTGGAGCAGGATCCGGCCCCTTTACTGCCGGCTTTGGTCGCGGCCGCCCGTGGAATATCACGCGGGCTTGGCGGCGGCGGACTTGGATAGCTCGTATTCGGTCTTTCACTGAGTGAAATTGCAGCTGTTCAGAGGAGTGGTCGTGGTCGAGGGTGGTCTCAATCGTCACTCACCTCAGGAGTTCTCTGTATGTCTTCTTCGCGCACCCAGGTCGGAATCGTCGGTGGTGGTCCCGCCGGGTTGATGCTCTCGCATCTGTTGCATCTGAAGGGAATCGATTCGGTAGTCCTGGAATGCCGCACTCGCGAAGAGGTAGAGGGCACCATTCGTGCCGGTGTGCTCGAACAGAACACCGTTGATCTCATGGTCGAGACAGGACTCGGTGACCGACTGAAGCGGGAGGGCCTCGAACATCACGGAATCGAGTTGCGATTCGGTGGGCGAGGGCACCGCATCGCCTTCGACGAACTGACCGACGGGCGCGCAGTCACGGTGTATCCGCAACACGAGGTGCTCAAGGATCTGATTGCGCGACGCCTCGCTGACGGCGGGGACATTCGATTCGGAGTGTCCGGCGCACAAGTACACGATCACGAATCGGATCGCCCGAGTATTACTTTCGTCGACTCGGACGGAACCGAGCAGAAGCTCGAGTGCGCCCTGGTGGCCGGTTGCGACGGATCACGTACCGAAACGCGAAAGCTGATTCCCGAACCGTCGATCCGCACGGATCATTTCCGGCAGTACCCCTTTGCATGGTTCGGCATCCTGGCCGAGGCGCCGCCGTCATCGGAAGAATTGATCTACGCCAACCACGAGCGTGGCTTTGCGCTGATCAGCACGCGAACACCCCAGGTGCAGCGTCACTACCTCCAGGTCGATCCGAACGACTCCGTGGACAACTGGTCCGATGATCGGATCTGGGACGAGCTGCACATGCGCGTCGACGGTGAGGGGGCGGAGATCAAGGACGGCAAGATCTTTCAGAAGTCGATCCTCCAGTTCCGCAGCTTCGTGTGCGAGCCGATGCAGCACGGCAACCTGTTTCTTGCAGGCGATGCGGCGCACACCGTGCCGCCGACCGGCGCGAAGGGTATGAATCTCGCGATCGCCGACGTCTACGCGCTGTCGAACGCCATGGACAAATTCTTCACCTCGTCCGACCGAAAGATGTTGGACGGGTATACCGAAACGGTGTTGCCACGCGTGTGGCGGACGCAGCACTTTTCGTGGTGGATGTCGTCGATGCTCCATCGCTTGCCAGACGACACCGGTTTCGGGCATCGCCGTCAGCTGGCCGAACTGGACATGGTCACGCGTTCGGTCGCCGGGCGAACGTTGATCGCCGAGAACTACGTCGGAACGCCCTTGGCGTAGAGGGGTGTTCGCAGGTCGAGTTGGATGAAATCAGGGGAGCGGGGTGCCTTGATGATGTACCAATTGCCATCCGATCGGTGTTCGACGCCACAAAGATGTTCGCCGCGCGCGACGCCTACCTCGGACTGAATCCCACTGGGTGAGGACGTAGCCGTCGTCGATGATTCGACCGGTCAGATTATGAACTTCGATGCCCTCGTCGATGGGTTCGTTCCGCAGTGATTCAACTGTGGACGCGACATTCCAGACGCTACCCGACGCGCCTATCTCGACGAAGTCCTCGGCAAGCAATGCAAGTACGCGTGCACTGCTGCGCCTGCATTCGACAGTTTGCAATTCCCGCTCCAGGGCGAGGACCTCCCCGACGTCGGTTCCTGGGGTCATGAATGCTCCTCTGCGTACATACATGTCGGGGACGATGTCGATCGTGATCATCGCAGAGGTGGACGTCGAGTTCCCAACATTCGTTCTCGAAGGCTGTCGTAGATAGGAGCCGAACCTGCCAAGGTGGCTACGAAAACCGCTGCTGCAGTGGACGCGAGCATCGGAACCAGCGTCGACGTCACCGCTGTCATCTCGACCACGATCACGATTCCGGTGAACGGAGCGCGTACTACGGCGCCGAAGAAGGCAGCCATGCCGACGGTAGCCATGGTGATCGTGAGTCCGGCGTCCACTCCGGGCACGAAGCTCGACAGCCCGGTGAAGATCGTCCCCAGAGTGCACCGAGTGCGAGTAGAGGAGCGAACAGTCCGCCGGGAGTCCCGGCGGCGTACGACAGCGGGCCGGTGAAGAACCGAACCACCAAGTACAGCAGCAGAATCGGCAGAACAAATGTCTTTCCGCCGACGATCATCTGTGCAAGGACGTCGCCGCCTCCACTGGCCAGCGGGTCGAGGAACAGCGTCAGGCCGATGACCGCGCCGATCGTTGCGGCGATGACGGTCGGCGGGATCCTGTCGAGTCGCGCTACGACGTCGAGTAGTCCCAGAATCAAGCGGTTGTACGCGATGCCCAGCAACCCCGTCAGTATTCCGAAGACGACGAACAGCGGCAGTAGTGCGAGTTGAGGTGTGGGCACGGTGCCGACCTCGAAATCAGGCTGATCGCCGATGACGATTCGTGCACAGCCCACCGCGACCGAAACACCGAAAAGCGTTGGCAGCACGGTGCGCAGCCGGAACGAGTGCGTCACTTCCTCGCAGACGAACAGTGCGCCGGCGATCGGCGCGTTGAATGCGACAGCGAGTCCGGCTCCGGCCGCGGATGTTTGCAACATGGCGACATCCGGTTCGGAAAGGCGGGCCCGTCGTCCCGCTTCTGCACCGATCGCCGCGCCCATGTGGACGGTGGGGCCTTCACGGCCGAGAACCAGACCGGAGCCGATCGCCAAGAGACCGCCGATGAATCTGGCAGGCACGAGATTGATACCCGGAGGTTTCGCTTCGCCACGGGACACCGCCTCGACATGCTGGATACCGCTTCCCTTCGCGAGGGGAACTCGTCTGACGATCAGTACGGCAAGTACGGTGCACAGGGCCACCAGGAGTACCGGCACGAGCCACCCGACGTACGGAACGTGATGCGCCCAGTCGACGATCGTCCGACGGAGTTCGTCGGCCCTGATCAGGCACCAACGGAACGCGCCGCCGACAAATCCGACCCCGACACCGGCGACCGCAGCGAGTAGACACGGCAATCCCAGTCCGCGGTTGGAGTCGCGCGGTTCGGTGCCGACATCGTCCTCGGTCATCGTGATCAGCCCTACCTGATGGTCACAACTCTCGACAGGTGAATTGAGCCTCCCTCACGTTGGACGGTAACCCATCCCGCTACCCGCAGTGTCGGATCGAGGTTGTGCGGCCGAGTCACAATTCGATAAGCAGGCTGATTCCGAGAACTGCCATCATCACGGCGATCAGAGCATCGAGAATCCGCCAGGCGTTGGGTTTCGCAAAGAGCGGCGTGAGTAGACGTGCGCCGTAACCGAGGGCGCCGAACCAGACCACACTTGCCGTGATGGCACCGGCCGCAAACCACCAACGTCCGATTTCGCCGCGACCGTTGGCAATTGAACCCATGAGCACCACGGTGTCCAGGTACACGTGTGGATTGAGCCAGGTGAGGGCCAATGCCATCGTGACGGCGGTAAGCCTCGACCCGTTTCCATGTTGATCCGGTGCCAACGTCTGGGGTCGAAGCGCCCGTTTGGCGGCGAAGATCGCATAGCTCAGGAGGAAAACGGCGCCGGCGATACGAACGAACGTGATCAGCGACGGTGCGTGCTCGAGGAGGGTCCCGATTCCGCTGATGCCTGCAAGAATCAGAATTGCGTCTGACAACGCGCACACTGCGACGATCGGGAGTACATGCGATCGAGTCAGGCCTTGGCGAAGAACAAACGCATTCTGGGCGCCGATTGCGACGATCAAGGACAGTCCGACCCCGAAACCGACGAGGGCCGACGCAGGGTCGTTGGTGCTGAGCATGGTGTCGAGCCTGCCGCTCAGATTTCAATCAGTCCAGCTAATGATTCTTAGGATGCATCAGAGTAGCTTCAGATTATGTTGGATTTCGAGCAGTTGAGGGCATTGCACGCTGCGGTCGACGAGGGAACCTTCGAGGCGGCGGCGCGGAAGTTACACATCACGCCTTCGGCGGTCAGTCAACGAATCAAAGCTCTCGAGACCTCGGTTGGCCGGATCCTGGTGCAGCGCACCAAACCCATCCAGGTCACAGATTCAGGGAGAGAAGTCCTGCGTCTTGCCCGTCAGATAGACGCCCTGTCGCGTGACACCGTGCGAGAACTCGGTTTGGAAAACGGTTCGAACAGCTTCGCCCGCGTCTCGATCGCGGTCAATGCCGATTCGCTGTCCACGTGGGTTCTCGGGGCCCTCGCGGAGTTCACGCAAGAAGTCAGTTTCGATTTTCATCTCGACGATCAAGACCACACCACCGAACTGCTACGCGACGGTTCGGTCATGGCTGCCGTCACGTCTGTCGCGTCACCGATTCAAGGGTGTACCTCCAGTCGGTTGGGCATCATGCGGTATCGGCCGATGGCGAGCGCAGAGTTCTGCCGTCGTTGGTTCGCAGATGGTGTTACGGCCGAATCCCTTTCGGAGGCACCGCTGGTTGTGTTCAATCGCAAGGATCTGCTGCAGGATCGGTACCTCGATCAAAAGATCGGCCACCCGGCAGATCCGCCTCGCCATCTTGTTCCGTCATCGGCAGACTTCGCGGACGCCGTCAGGCGGGGATACGGCTGGGGATTGATACCGGACCTGCAGCGCGGCGACGACGATCGATCCGGGGTGCTGATCGGATTCGATCCGGACTTCGTGGACGACGTTCCGCTGTACTGGCAGCAGTGGAAACTGTCGTCACCGGTCTTGCGCCGGATCTCCGAGGTGGTGACCCGCCGCGCCCACGAGGTGTTGCATCAGCCCTCGAGCTGATGAGCACCGCACCTGCCGTGTTGTGCTCGGGGAACAAAGAACCTGGATAAGTTGATCCCCTGGGACCGTTTCTTCGGCCACAGGACGCCGATAGTGTTTTGAGTCACACACGAATGAAAGGTGCTGACTCTCGTGGCGGACATCGGATATCTGGCTTGGGATCTTGCAGAGAAGTACGGGAAGAAGCCGTGCCTGCGGGACGACCACGTCGAACTCACGTATGAAGAGTTCGCAGATCGCACGGAAGCTGTTGCTGCGCAATTGGCCGGACTCGGAATCGGACTCGGCGACGTGGTGGCGGTCATGCTGCCCAATCGCGTCGAGTTGCTGATCGCGATCATGGCTGCCTGGCGTATCGGTGCTGCCGCTACCCCCATCAATCCGATGTTCACCGCGAACGAAGCGGATTACCAGATCGCGGACTCCGGGGCGGAGTTGGTCATCACCGCCACTGCCGACGCGCCCTCGGGTGGCCGTGCGGTGTTGGTCGTCGACGATCTTGCGACAGAGCCGCCGACGGACCCTCGGCCCGGAATCGATGTTGCAGCAGACGATCTGGCTCTCCTCATCTACACCAGCGGCTCCACCGGACGGCCCAAGGGAGTGATGCTCACGCACGCCAACCTGCAGTTCATGGCTTCGTCGATGGGCAAGAACATCGGAGTCACGGGCGCGGATCACTGTCTGTTGATTCTGCCGCTGTTCCACGTCAACGCGATCTGCGTCAGCGTCTTGACGCCCTTGCTTGTCGGCGGACAGGTCAGTGTCACCGGGAAGTTCTCGGTTTCGAGATTCTTCGACGACGTTGCGAGGCTTCGCCCCACTTATTTCTCGGCAGTGCCGGCAATCTACGCGATGCTGACCTCACAGCCGGAAGACTCCTCCATCGACACGTCATCCTTGAGGTTTGCCGTGTGCGGTGCGGCGCCGATCAGCAAGGAACTCCTCGACCGCGCGGAGCAGCGCTTCGGGTTCGTGATCGTGGAGGGTTACGGACTTACCGAGGGGACTTGCGCGTCGGCCTGCAATCCTGTGGACGGCGTGCGCAAACTCGGTACGGTCGGACCGGCGTTGCCGGGCCAGCAGATTGCCATTCTTGCCGAGGACGGAACCTTCGCTCCCGTCGGTACTGCCGGAGAGGTGGTCATCAAGGGCGACAACGTGATGCGTGGCTACCTCGGCAAGCCGGAGGAGACCGCGAAGACGGTCAGGGACGGTTGGTTGTACACCGGTGACGTCGGAGTCCTGGACGAGGACGGCTACCTGACCCTCGTCGACCGCATCAAGGACATGATCATCCGTGGGGGAGAGAACATCTACCCCAAGGAGATCGAAAACTCGCTCGCTACACATCCTTCCGTGCTCGAGGCCGCCGTCATCGGCGCTCCGCACCAGGTCTACGGAGAGGTGCCAGTTGCCTATGTCGTTGCCTACCCCGATGCACCCGTCACCGAAGACGAACTGCTCGAACATGTCACGGCCTTGCTCACCCGAGTAAAGGTGCCAGTGGCGATCTACGTCGTCGATGCGCTTCCCCGAAACCCGGTGGGCAAGATCGACAAACCCGGAATGAGACGAGCGTTGAGCGCAACTCCCGCTCACTAGTCACTTCCCCGTAATACCAGCACAACTCGACGACGTCCGTCGAGTCGATCCGTCATGCCCACATTCCGTATTTCAGGAGCACATCATGGGATTCAAAGAAGGAAACTTCCCTCCCGTCGATCCGGCAACCTTCATGGACAAGCCGTTTCTCGAGCGTCTGCGTGACATGTCCACGCACTGGGTGGATTACGGCTTCGGTACGCCGAAAATGGTCCACACCGTCTACATCATGAAATTGTTGTTCCTCTACCTGGCAGCTGGAACAGCCGTTGCCACTTTGACTTCCGGCCTCTCGTGGTTCGACGTCGGTTCGTGGTGGAACCAGCCGATCGTCTACCAGAAACTCATCATCTGGACGATGATGCTCGAGATGCTGGGCTTGGCAGGATCCTGGGGACCGCTCGCCGGCCACTTCAAGCCGATGACCGGTGGAGTTCTCTACTGGATTCGCCCCGGCACGATTCGCCTGCCACCGTGGCCGGGCAAAGTGCCGCTCACCTCGGGTGACTCCCGCTCGGTGTTCGACGTTTTCATCTATCTGGCCGCAGTCGCCAATCTACTTGTTGCAGCGGTTCTTCCGGGCGTTCACACCACAGGACTCGATTCGGCCTTCGCTGACAGTGCCGGACTCGTACGTCCGACGGTCTTGTACTCCTTCCTGGTGCTCATGGTGATTCTCGGGTTGCGTGACAAGGTGCCCTTCATCGCTGCACGTAGCGAGCAGTACCTGCCGGCAATCTTCTTCTTCACGTTCCTGCCTTTCGTCGACATGATCCTGGCGCTCAAACTGCTGATCGTCATGGTGTGGATCGGAGCCGGTGTCTCGAAGTTCGGTCGCCATTTCTCGCTGGTGGTTCCCCCGATGCTCAGCAATACGCCGTGGATCCCGTCGAAGAAGATCAAGCGCGCGCATTACCGGAACTTCCCGGAAGATCTTCGGCCCTCGCACCTGGGCGGCGGCGTCGCACACGTGGCCGGAACGATGGTCGAAATCGTCACCCCGTTGATACTGCTGTTCTCGACGAACAAGACTCTCACCATTCTTGCCGTGATCCTCATGGTCGGATTCCACCTGTTCATCGCGTCGACCTTCCCGTTGGCCGTTCCGCTCGAATGGAATCTTCTGTTCGCCTACGCCTCGGTCTTCCTGTTCCTGGGCTTCCCGGCGTGGGACGGCTACGGCCTCGGCGCTATGTCCTCTCCGTCGATCACCGCGGGAATCATTGCAGCCCTTGCCTTCTTCCCGATTCTCGGAAACCTCCGACCAGATCTGGTGTCGTTCCTGCCGTCGATGCGTCAGTACGCCGGCAACTGGGCATCCGCGACGTGGGCATTCGCTCCGGGCGCCGAAGCCAAGATCGACCAGTACATCAAGCGTCCGTCGCCGGATACGCGCAATCAGTTGATGATGATGTACCCCGAGGACGTGTCCGACGTCGTTCTGCATCAGCTGTTGGGCTGGCGTTCCATGCACAGCCAAGGGCGTGCGCTGTTCTCTCTGATGATCAGACACCTCGGCGACGACATCAACACGTATTCGCTTCGCGAAGCCGAGTTCATGTGCAACTCCATCGTCGCCTTCAACTTCGGTGACGGCCACTTGCACGACGCGAAACTGATCGCCGCTATTCAGCGTCGCTGCAATTTCGCACCCGGTGAGTTCCTGGTGACCTGGATCGAATCGCAGCCCATCCACAAGGGAACACAGGAGTACCAGGTGATCGATGCGGCTCTCGGTGTCATCGAACGGGGTACTTTCAAGGTCGCCGACGCAGTCGCCGAACAGCCGTGGTTGCCGAACGGGCCCATTCCGTTCGACGTTCAGTGGACACTGGACGTACGGGCCGACCGTGCGGCAACAGATCCGCAGGTCGTCTCCGAACCGAAGATGCGTACGAGGGCCAGCGGTAGCGAGCAAGAGGTGAGTAAGTGACAAAGGCCGTAGTCGTCGGCAGCGGGCCCAATGGGCTCGCTGCCGCGGTACACCTTGCACGTAGCGGTGTGGACGTGCAGGTACTCGAGGCCGCCGACCAGATCGGCGGAGGCACCCGATCCGGTCCGCTCGACGTGCCGGGGTTGATCCACGATCACTGCTCGGCGTTTCACCCCATGGGTATCGGCTCGCCGTACCTGTCCAAACTGGACCTCGAGCGGTACGGGCTGATCTGGCGCTGGGCAGAGGTGGACTGTGCGCATCCGCTCGACAACGGCGATGCCGGCGTTCTGTACCGCTCGCTCGAGCAGACGGCGGCGGGACTCGGCGCGGACGGACCTCGATGGCAACGCATGTTCGGCGATTTGTCGACGGGATTCGACGCTCTGGCGTCCGACCTGATGCGTCCGATCGTCAACGTTCCGCGCCATCCGTTGCGGCTTGCGGCTTTCGGTCCGCGAGCGCTGCTTCCGGCCACGGTGACCGCGAAGTTGTGGAAGACCGACAAAGGAAAGGCTCTCTTCGGCGGGGTTGCCGCGCACGCCTTCTATCCGCTCAACCGTCCGGCTACATCGGCGGTGGGATTGATGATCACCGCGGCTGGTCACCGCTACGGTTGGCCGGTTGCCGAGGGAGGTTCGCGTTCGATCACCGACGCCATGGCCGCGATGCTCCTCGATCACGGCGGCAAGATCGACACCGGCGTTCGGATACGTACGGCGTCCGAGATTCCTGACGCCGATGTTGTTCTGCTGGATGTCAATCCGGGGGGTGCGCTCGAAATCCTGGGCGATCGACTCCCGGGCCGAGTGGCGAAGGCCTATCGAAAGTTCAAGCAGGCTCCCGGAGCATTCAAGGTCGATTTTGCGATCGAAGGTCATGTACCGTGGACCAATCAGGATTGCGCTCGGGCCGGAACTGTCCATCTGGCAGGTGGTTTCGACGAAATCGTGGCAGCTGAGCGTGAGACGAATTCAGGCCGTATGCCGGACCGGCCGTTCGTGCTCCTCGGTCAGCAATACCTGGCTGATCCCACCCGCTCGGCCGGGAACGTCCATCCGTTGTACGCCTATGCGCACGTGCCTCACGGCTACAGCGGCGACGCGACGGAGGCGGTCATTCGTCAGATCGAGAGGTTTGCGCCAGGATTCCGGGATCAGATCGTCGCGACGTCGAGCAGTGGTACAGCTGATCTGGCACAAGACAATCCGAATCAGGTAGGAGGCGACATCATCGGAGGTGCGAACACCGAACTGCAGGTTGTCTTGCGTCCGCGCGTCGCAGTCGATCCGTACAGCACTGGGATCGAGGGCACTTACCTGTGCTCGGCCTCGACCCCGCCGGGTGCCGGAGCACATGGAATGTGCGGGTACAACGCGGCAGAATCGGCACTGAAGTACCTGCGGCGGAAGGGTGCAGAGGTTCTGTGAGTAGTCCATCGCACAAGGAGCGAGGCGCCGGAGCAATGCGGCGTCTCGCCAGAGTGCCTGCAGCTGCAGAGCCGGAAGTGCTTGCCGTTGTTGCCGAGTTGGCGCGACGACTCGACGAGCGCAGCGCCGATATCGCGCGTGAGATGGCCTTCATGATGGCTCACGAAATCGACCAATTGGATGCAGACGCCAAATTGCTCGAAATGCTCGAGGCCAGCGTGCAGGGAAACATCACGACGATCATCCACGTATTGGCCAACGACATTCCGATCGATCATCTCCAACCGACCACTGCCGCAGTAGAATACGCTTTGCGTCTGGCGCAGCGAGACGTTCCGTCCAACTCTCTCGTTCGGGCCTATCACATGGGCCAAGGCGATCTGATGCGGATCTGTCACGACGAGATCAGC
The DNA here is from genome assembly GCF_011602025.1 of Rhodococcus sp. IC4_135. Classification (NCBI taxonomy): domain Bacteria; kingdom Bacillati; phylum Actinomycetota; class Actinomycetes; order Mycobacteriales; family Nocardiaceae; genus Rhodococcus; species Rhodococcus sp. IC4_135. The sequence continues at coordinate 32,659 of NZ_JAAOLG010000003.1, read as the reverse complement.
ACACTGGATATTCCGGCGCGACTGACTTTGGCTGTCCTGAAACACACTTCGGACGTGGTCTACAGCTACATCGACTGGATCACGCTCTACGTCTTCGACGCGTACGAGCGGGAGCGCAGTCGATGGATGGCAGCGCAGGGAAACCTCCATTCGGCCGCGATCCATGCCCTTCTGTCCGGTACCAACGCAGATAACGCTGCTTTCGAAGCGGAGACCGGATACCGCCTTGGTCAAAACCACGTCGCCCTGGTGGTCTGGTCGACGTGGGATGCGGACGTCATGGGCATCAACACGCTGGATCGACTCGTACGTGATCTCGGCGCAGCGGCGGGAGCGGACAAGCCGCCGATCATCACCGCCATCGATCGACGCACGGTGTGGGCGTGGCTGCCCTTCGGTCGCCGGATTCCAGCGCCGGATGCGGACGTTCTCGCGGCCGCAGTGCCGTTGGACGGCGGAGCACGGGTGGCCATCGGACTGCCGGGGTCGGGGGTCGACGGTTTCAAACGATCTCACGAACAAGCCACTGCCGCCTATTCAGTTGCTGCCGTCCCGGATACGCCACAGCGACCCGTGGTGAGTTTCGGGGACCGCGGCGTCGCCGTGGTTTCGCTTCTGTCCGAGAACATCGATTCTACGAAGTCATGGGTCTGGGAGGTGCTAGGCCCGTTGGCGGACGATACGCCTTCTGCTGCGTCCTTGAGGACGACGTTGAGTGTGTACTTCGCCCACGGAGAAAGCCATCTGCACACTGCCAATCATATGAATCTGCACCGGAATACGGTGAAGTATCGCATCAACAAGGCGCTGGGCGATCCGGTCGCTGCGGGCCGAGACAAGTTGGATCTTGCTCTGGCCCTGCAGGTTTGTGAGTTGTTGGGCAGATCGGTCTTGCGCCCCGCGCGAACGTCGTGAGTTGTGGACGCTCCACGGCCTCTGGGCTCCATATCGGGTTTTGATGTCCGATGCGGAGCCTGGCCGTGTTCTGTTGTGCCTGAGGTTCGTCCTCAGGTTGTGAAGGTGGTGTTCGCCGGCCGCGGGTGCCGCTGCGGGTCGATCGAGGGCGGTGGGATGAACCAGGGTTTGTTGTCGACCCCGATCCGGATCTCCCATTTGCCGACGAACCCGGGTTTGCGGTGCATCAACCGGTGATGTGAACGGCACAGCAAGACCAGGTTGTTCATCACAGTCGGGCCGCCGTTGGCCCAATGCCGAATATGGTGCGTATCGGTCCACGCGGGCACACACGTGCAGCCGGGGAACGCGCAGCCTTTATCCCTCGCGATCAGCGCGACGCGTTGTTCGGCGGTGACCAACCGTTTCCCGGGTTTCGCATCCAACGGTGCGCCGTGATCGTCCAACAGAACAGTGGACAGGAAACAATCACACCCGAGAAGCCTGGTCTGCGACACCGACAGCGGTCCCAGCCAGGGCATGTGCCCCACATCGAGATCCGACACAGATTCCCCGCCATCGGAGGGTGCCGCGGCGCAATCCGGGTGCTCGGCGAGATCCCGGGCATTGATGTGCACGTTCACGTGCGGCCGCTGCCCGCCATCCATGCCGGTCTTGGCGCAGTCCAGATACCGGCGGATCAGTTCGGTGAACCCGTCCGCGGTCCGCTTCGCCGCCGACCGAGAATCCGGCGTCCCATCGGGTGCCGGGGTGGGCATCGTCAGATTCGACAACGCCGACAACAGCATTTCGCCGGTGAGGGCATCGAAATCCCCACGCACCACCACCCGACCATTCAGCGTCGACGCGATCCGCAACTCGTTGCGATCCACATCTTCGGCGGGCGGAATTTCATCGGATTCGAAGATTCGCTCCAACGTCGCGATGACGTTCCGCACCTTGGTGGTCGTTGCTTCCACACCGGAAGCGGCAGCCAACAACAAGTCGATGCACTTCGGTAGCGCTTCCTCCGGCATCCCCTTCGGCGGTGATTCACAAAACGCCACGATCAACACGGCATGATCGAACGAACAATCCCCGCAATCGAACCGAGCCGCCACCGCGGGAAACGGCCGCAGCGCCGCACCCAACGCGGCGATCTTCTTCCCGTCCCGAACCTGCAACATCGTGTTCGACGCCAACCAGGAACCCACCCCGCGGCTGGCGATCACCTGATCATCCGGGCGCAACGACAGCTCGTCGACCACCGCCACCCGCACAGCCTCGAGACGCAGAATCTCCACACTCGCCGACACCGCAGCCTCACGTAACTCCGCCGTGGTCAGCTGCCACAGGCGTCCGCGCAACCCCACCGCAGAACCCGACACCACATCCGACAACAAGACACTCATTGAATCCCCCGATCCCCTACACAAAGAGTACTCGAACATGCGTTCGAGTAAAGGGTTAATTCAAGAATGAATCGGCCTGACTCTGCGATGTCAGCGGGTTGTCATACTGTGGTCGAGTGACTTCGCCGTGGACAGCTGGGCAAGTGGCATCGGTAGCACCCGACGCCGCATCGCTGGCCGCTGCGCGCAAGTTGGCTGGTTCGTGGAGCCACGCCGGCTACAAGGGTCTCGCGCTTTGGGGGCTGTGTCAGGGCAGCGGCTCGAAGCCGTATCAAGCAGTAGTTGACCTGCGGGGCCCTGCTTACAAGTGCTCGTGCCCGAGTCGAAAGTTTCCGTGCAAACACGCTCTGGGGCTGTTGGTGGAATGGTCGGAGGGGCGTGTTCCGTCGGCGGCCGAGCCGGCCGACTTCGCTGCCGAATGGTTACTGCGCCGCGAGGAGAAGGCCGAGGGCACCGGCGAAGGCGGCGACGAGGTGCCCAAGAAGGCTCCCGACCCGGCGACAGCGCAGAAGCGCGCCGACCGAGTGGCGAGCGGACTCGCCGAATTGGATCTGTGGATCACCGATCAGATCCGCAGTGGTCTTGCCGCGATGGACACGTCCTGGGCGGGCTTCGATGCGATAGCCGCTCGCATGGTGGATGCCCAGGCGCCCGGTATCGCCGGCACGCTTCGAGCATTGGCGGGAACCGTTGCGTCTACCGAGAACTGGCCCGAGAAAGTCCTCGACGAGTTGGCTCGGTTGCACCTGCTGGTCACTGCGCATCAGAAGCTGTCCGAACTGCCGGAAGATCTTGTCCATTCGGTGAAAGCGCACGTCGGCTATCCCGTTTCCACCGACAGTGTGATGGAATCGACTCCGGTGCAAGAGAACTGGATGGTGCTCGGTTCCGGGATCACTGAGGAGAAGCGGCTGTTCACCCGAACGGTGTGGATGCGCGGTCGGACGTCGAGACGTTGGGCCATGCTGCTCGACTTCTCCCATGGGGCACCCAACTTTTCCACCGAAGCGCCGCCAGTAGGTTTTTTGGTCGACGCCGATCTTCATTTCTACCCCGGTGCGGCGGCGTTGCGGGCGCGGCTGGGGGCAACGCATAGTGAACCTCAACCGTTCACAACCCTGCCGTCCGGAAGCATCGATGCTGCGCTGCAAGAATTCACCGATGCCCTCGCAGCAGATCCATGGTTGCGGTCGTGGCCGGCAGTGATCAGTTCGGTGGTCCCGTCGTTCGTCGACGGTGCCTGGTTTCTCGTCGACGAATCGGGCGCAGCGATTCGGGCAGAGGGTGATTCGGACCTTTTATGGAAGTTGCTCGGCATTTCCGGCGGTTACCCGGTCGCAGTCTGCGGAACGTGGAATGCGCAGGCTCTTGCCCCGATCTCGGTTTTCACGGGAGGGCAGGTGATCGTGCTGTGAGCGCATTGATTTCTGCGGCACTTCTCGGGACCGCCAGAACAGCAATAACGTTCGAGGAACTTCCGACCACGGTGCGTTCCAGCACTCGCGAACTCGACGGCGATCCTGCCGAGTTGCTGCTCGCAGCAGCAGCGTTGGAGAAGGCGTACCGCCGTGGCGGTGCGGGCGCCATCACGGCTACGGTGCCGACACTTGCCCCAGACGATGTGCGGTTCACCCTGCCGGAATCGTCATCCGCACATCTGCTGTCGATGCTCGCGGCCAAGGCGACCTTGCTCGACGAATGGTTTGCCGTTGCGTTGTCGCGCAACTACCGTGCCCCCGATCATCTTGTTGCCGAGCTGCTTTCCTTCGCTCGGGCGAGTGAGACTCACCGCGAGAGTATTCTCCAGCTGGTCGGCGAGCGTGGTCGCTGGCTTGCCGCGCAAAACCCTGAGTGGAGCAAGCTCGTCCGAACCCGGGATGCAAACCCGGATGTCTGGCGCCACGGAAGTTCGGCCCAGCGCACGCAGTGGCTGATGGACACTCGCCGAACAGATCCCACGTTGGCGCTGGCCGAACTCCGAAAGTCCTGGGGAACCGAGCGTGGCGAACAGAAGGCCGCGTTCGTCTCGGCGCTGGCCATCGGATTGAGCACGGACGATCAAGCATTGTTGGAGGAAGCCCTCGACGACCGTCGCAAGGACGTGCGGCGCGCAGCAGCGGACGTGCTCGGACGACTTCCCGAATCGGAGTTCGGGGAGCGAATGGCCGCCCGGGTCCAGGAATGGGTGCGGGTGGAACGGAAACTGCTTCGATCCACGATGGTCGTCCTGCCGCCTGAAGAACTCGATGGACCGGCGAGGCGCGACGGTATCGAAGACCGGCCGAATCCGCACACCGACTATCGGGCCGAGTATGTCCGCCAGGTGATCAGTGCAACTCCGTTGTCCTTGTGGAACAACATGATCGGTGGAGCCAAGAAGACGTTGGGGATGAGCGTCGACGAAGGTTGGGAGCCGATACTTCACGACGCTTGGTCCAACGCTGCAGCGGCACAGAACAATGCGGAATGGGCACTGGAACTCTTCCACGCGCGCGGCGTGGTCACCGATAGGCGACTGCTCCCGTTGGTGCCCGCCAAGGCGCTGGCAGATCTGCTGAGGGCCGGAAACGGTGATGCCAATGTTCTGCACCCGGGCCGGGCAGCGATCTACGACGCCCTGCGAGGTCCATGGCCCGAGGACATCACCCGGGCAGTCGTGGCTCAATGGGAACGAGCTGCGGCCAGACGTGCCGATGGTGGCGCCAAGGCAGGCGAATTCCCGCGCTACAAGTACGTAGCCTCCTTGCGCCTTGCCGAGACTCGATTCCCCTACAGCGCAGTAACTTTGCTGGATCGGGCAGCCGAGCGCGCCCGTGACCCGGACTGGCGGCAAACCTTCGCCAGAACTGCCAGTGCCATCACCCACCGTAAGACCCTGCTCGAGGAGCTCACATGACTGACAGCGTCACCGTGCCCATCACGGAACCGGCAAAGCTGATGCGTCCCCACGCAGAGCAGGAGTACGCGCTCGAACTCGAAGCGCTGGCCGCGCAAGATTCGCGCCCGCGCCCGCCGTCGTGGAACTTGTCGCCCTGGGCTGTGGTGACGTATCTGCTCGGTGGCACTCTCGACGACGGGACGGTCATTTCGCCGAAGTACGTCGGTCCACGGCGGTTGATGGAAGTAGCCGTCGCAACTCTTGCCACCGACCGCGCGCTTCTGCTGTTGGGCGTGCCGGGTACAGCCAAGACCTGGGTCTCCGAACACCTTTCGGCTGCAATCTCGGGTGCGTCGACGCTCCTGGTCCAAGGCACGTCGGGTACGCCCGAGGAAGCTATCCGCTACGGCTGGAACTACGCACGCCTGCTCTCGGAGGGGCCGACCGCCGGTGCACTGGTGCCTTCTCCCGTGATGACGGCGATGGAAACCGGGAAGATCGCTCGCGTCGAAGAGTTGACGCGTATTCCGGCCGACGTGCAGGACGCGCTCATCACCATTCTCTCCGAGAAGACGTTGCCGGTGCCGGAACTGGGCATCGAGGTGCAGGCAGCCAAAGGCTTCAATCTGATCGCTACCGCCAACGATCGGGATCGTGGTGTCAACGATCTGTCGTCCGCATTGCGTCGACGGTTCAATACCGTTGTCCTCCCGCTGCCGGCAAGCGAGGAGGACGAGGTGGCTATCGTGGCGCGCCGAGTCGAACAGCTGGGCGCAGCATTGGAATTGCCGACAACCCCCGCAGCAGCCGAGGAAATACGTCGGGTCGTCACCGTGTTCCGGGAACTTCGATCAGGCACGACCACGGACGGCCGCACCAAGTTGAAGTCCCCGTCCGGAACTCTGTCGACGGCGGAGGCGATCTCGGTGGTCACCAACGGTTTGGCGCTGTCCGCGCATTTCGGGGACGGCGTACTGCGGGCATCCGATGTCGCTGCCGGAATCCTGGGTTCGGTGATCAAGGATCCGGTCGCAGACAAGGTTGTGTGGAACGAGTACCTCGAGGCAGTAGTGCGTGAACGCGGAGAGTGGTCCGACTTCTATCGGGCTTGCCGCGAGGTCACCGGGTGACCATCGCCATTCCGGACCTGCGTGTCCGGGTCTTCGGAATCCGTCACCACGGCCCGGGATCTGCTCGTTCGGTTCGGCTAGGCCTGGAAGAGTTCTCGCCTGACGTCGTCCTGATCGAAGGGCCTTCGGATGCAGACCCGTTGGTGATGCTGGCGGCATCGGAGTCGATGGAACCGCCGATTGCGCTGCTGGCGTATGCCACTGGCGAACCGTCGAAGGCGGCATTCTGGCCGTTTGCGGTGTTCTCGCCCGAATGGCAAGCGCTGAAGTGGGCTGCGAGCAACGGTGTGCAGGCACGGTTCTGCGACCTGCCCGCGTTCAACGTGTTGGCGGATCAAGGGATTCGTACTACACGCGAGGGTGATCCTCTGGCTGAACTGGCGTCGGCCGCGGGGTTCGACGACACCGAACGCTGGTGGGATTCGGTGATCGAATCGAGCTCGGGCGCAGATTCTTTCGATGCGATCACCGAGGCGATGGAGGCGCTGCGCGAAACAGTGCCGATCGACGAGGAGACAGCGCATCGCGAAGCGTACATGCGTCAGGTGCTGCGAAAGACGTTGAAAGGAGGCGCTGAGCGGGTTGCCGTCGTCTGCGGGGCGTGGCACGCGCCGGCGTTGGTCGGAGCCTTGGGGCCAGCGGCTCCCGATGCTCGCATCCTCAAAGGAATGTCCAAGGTCAAGACCTCACTGACCTGGGTTCCCTGGACGCATTCGCGCCTTTCGTCGGCATCGGGTTACGGCGCCGGAATCACCTCTCCGGGCTGGTATCACCACCTGTTCACCGCGAACGACAAGACGATCACTCGGTGGCTCACCAAAGTTGCCCGGGTGCTGCGCGACGAGGACCTTCCGATCTCGAGTGCTCACGTCATCGAAGCTGTCCGATTGGCAGATACGTTGGCGGCATTGCGTTCTCGCCCGCTGGCCGGATTGTCGGAAGTTACCGAGGCTACGAGGTCGGTGATGTGCGATGGAAACGACGTTCTTCTGGATCTGATCACGCGAAGACTCGTCGTGGGCGAAGCCCTGGGTTCGGTGCCCGAGGAGACGCCGACGGTTCCACTCGAAGCGGACCTGCGTGCACGCTCGAAGACCCTGCGGCTCAAACAACAAGCGGGAGCCAAAAACCTCGATCTGGACCTGCGACGCGATATCGACGTCGAGCGTTCCCAGTTCCTGCACCGACTGGGGATCCTCGGGATCGACTGGGGGACGCCGGCCGACAGTGAGGTCCGTTCCACCGGAACTTTCCGAGAGACATGGGCTTTGCAGTGGAAGCCCGAATTCTCGGTCTCGGTGATCGAGGCGTCGCTGTGGGGTACGACGGTGGCCGAAGCGGCGGCCTCGCGGGTCGTGTCGAAGATTCACGAGCCGGACATCACTCTGGCGTCACTGATCGGACTACTGGAGAACTCGCTCCTGGCAAACCTTCCGGCAGCCTTGTCCGCTGTGCTGGAAAGTGTGAAAACGGTTGCGGCACTGGATCATAACGTGTCGCACTTGATGGCGGCGCTGCCCACGCTGACCCGAACGCTGCGGTACGGCGACGTGCGCGGTACCGACGTGTCGGCCTTGATCGACGTCGCCGACAGCTTGTTGATCCGCATTTGCACCGGCCTCGCAGTCGCTGTCACCGGTCTGGACGATCCCAGTGCCGAGGAGTTTCGCGATCACCTCGACAAGGTGCACGCGGCAGTCATGGTCCGTGACGACCGCGACGCGAGCGCACGGTGGTTGCAGGCGATGGCCGGCGTGATCGACCGCGACGACGTCAACGGTTTACTCGTCGGGCGGATGGTGCGGCTTCTGCGCGACAGCGGTTCGATCACGGAAACCGCTGCAGCCCAGCGATTGTCTCGGGCCCTGTCCGTGGGCAGCGTGCCGACCGCGAAGGCCGGGTGGGTCGACGGATTTCTCGGCGGAGGAGGGCTTGTGCTCGTTCACGACCGAGCGTTGCTCACACTGATCGACACCTGGGTCCGTCACCTTCGCGAGCAGGATTTCATCGACACGCTTCCGTTGCTTCGGCGCACGTTCGGAGCTTTCGAATCCGGGGAACGTCGGGCGATCGGTCAGGCAGTCAGGGGTGGCCGACGCGTCGAAACGACGGTGGAGACCGATGCTCGACGTGGCAGCGCGGCAATGGTGGTCGTTGCGCAGATACTGGGAGTGCGCGCATGAGTGACGACGATCAGCGCCTGCGACGCTGGAGATTGATGCTCGGCGAATCCGCCGAAGAGTCGACGGGTGGGCTGGGTCAACCGGGCGACAGTCGAATGGATGCAGCTCTTGCAGCGTTATACGACTCGTCCGGCCCGACCAAGGGGCGTCGGCGCTCAGCCGGTTTGGGGGCGTCGGCGCCGTCCGTCGCCAGGTGGCTCGGTGATATCCGCACGTACTTTCCCAGCACGGTGGTGCAGGTGATGCAGAAGGACGCTATCGACCGACTGGGCTTGGCGCAGTTGCTTCTCGAGCCGGAACTGCTCGATGCCGTCGAGCCCGATGTGCATCTGGTCGGGACGCTTCTGAGCCTGAACCAGGTCATGCCGGAGGCCAGCAAGGCAACTGCTCGAATGGTCGTCGGCAAGGTGGTTCGTGAGGTCGAAGAGCGGATCGCTCAGAAAACGAAGGCCGCGGTGACCGGAGCACTCAATCGCGCCGCCAGAACGTCGAATCCGAAGTTGCGTGACATCGACTGGGATCGAACCATCCGAGCAAATCTGTCGCACTACCTGCCGGAGTATCGAACGGTCGTCCCCGAGCGGCTCGTCGGATACGGCCGTAAGTCGAAATCCGTGCAGCGCGACGTGGTCCTGGCGATCGATCAATCGGGTTCGATGGCGTCGAGCGTCGTTTACGCATCCGTGTTCGGCGCGGTGTTGGCGTCGATGCAGGCACTGAAGACTTCGCTCGTCGTTTTCGACACCGCCGTCGTCGATCTGACAGACAAACTGTCCGACCCCGTCGACGTCCTGTTCGGAACCCAACTTGGTGGGGGCACCGACATCAACCGTGCGATCGCATACAGCCAGTCGCTGATCTCGCGGCCTACCGAGTCGATGTTCGTGCTCATCTCCGACCTCTACGAGGGTGGTATCCGCAACGAGATGCTGCGCCGCATGGCCGCCATGAAGATCTCCGGTGTACAAGTCGTTGTTCTGCTGGCGCTCTCGGACGACGGGGCGCCGTCGTTCGATCACGACAATGCGGCGGCGCTGAGTGCTCTCGGGATTCCCGCGTTTGCGTGCACGCCGGACAAATTTCCGGAACTGCTGGCCGTGGCTCTCGAACGCGGCGACGTGTCGGCCTGGGCGGATCAACTCACGCTCGAACAGCACTGACCGGTCTGCTTCGGAGAGCGGAGCACCGGGTACACCCGCACGATGGGTGACGGACAAGTTGCTGGTTCGACTACGCAGGCGGGTTCGGGACTGGTTCTCACGGTGTTGGCATCCAGCCAATTCCTGATGACCCTGGACAGCTCGGTCATGAACGTTTCGATGGCAACCGTCGCCGAGGACGTCGGCACGAGCATCACCGGCATTCAAACCGCGATCACGCTGTACACCCTCGTCATGGCGACGCTGATGATCACGGGAAGCAAAGTCGGTTCGATGATGGGCCGTCGCCGAGCCTTCGCACTGGGTTTGGTCATCTACGGCGCGGGTTCTCTGACAACGGCGCTCGCTCCCAATCTCGCGGTACTGCTGATCGGATGGTCGTTCCTCGAAGGCGTCGGCGCGGCGCTCATCATGCCGGCGATCGTCGCGCTCGTCGCCACCAACTTTCCGGCGCAGAAGCGGCCGGCCGCGTACGGTCTCGTTGCTGCAGCCGGCGCGATGGCCGTGGCAGTCGGACCGCTGATCGGCGGCGCCGCGACGACATTCGCATCCTGGCGTTACGTGTTCGTCGGCGAAGTCGTGATCGTTGTCCTCATCCTGCTGGTGCTCAGCAAGGTGGTCGACGTCCCACCGTCGAAGTCGCGTCTCGATTACGTCGGATCGATCCTGTCCGTGGTGGGACTGGGCATGATCGTTTTCGGTGTATTGCGTTCGAGCGAGTGGGGATGGGTGCAGGCCAAACCCGATGGACCGCAGTTGGTCGGATTGTCCCCGGTGGTGTGGCTTCTGATCGTCGGTCTCCTGGTCGTCTACGGGTTCCTGCGCTGGGAGGGGCGCCTGGCCGCTGCGGGGAAGGAGCCGTTGCTCGATCCGGCCATGCTGCGGAACCGCGAGCTCAGTGGCGGACTTTCCATGTTCTTCGCGCAGTTTCTGGTGCAGGCGGGCGTGTTCTTCGCGGTCCCGTTGTTCTTGTCCGTCGTTCTCGAGCTCAGCGCCCTCGAGACAGGAGTGCGCATCCTGCCGCTGTCGGCGGCGCTCGTGTTGGCTGCGATCGGTATTCCGAAGCTGCTGCCTACAGCGAACCCGCGGCGGGTTGTTCGAGTCGGTTTGTTGGTCATGATCTTCGGCATCTTGATGCTCGTGGCGGGCATGGATCCCGGCGCCAACGCGGCGGTCGTGATGATTCCCATGCTGTTCATGGGATTCGGCTTGGGATGTCTGTCCTCACAGCTCGGCGCGGTCACGGTGTCGGCGGTTCCGGACGATCGCAGCACAGAGGTCGGCGGGTTGCAGAACACCGCCACTAACCTGGGCGCATCCTTGGGGACCGCGCTCATCGGATCGGTTCTCATCGCCACCCTCACGACGTCTGCGATTGCCGGAATCGAGAACAATCCGGCAGTTCCGGTATCGGTGCAGCAGCAAGCGAGCACCGACATGGCTTCGGGTGTGCCGTTCCTGTCGACGACGCAACTTCGATCTGCTCTCAGTGATGCCGGCGTCGACGAATCCACGGCGGATGCGATCGTGAATGTGAACGAAGATGCCAGGCTGGACGCTCTCCGTGTCGCCTTTGCCGTGGCAGCGCTGCTCGCAATCGCCGCGTTGTTCCCGACCGCTCGCATCCCCCGGGTAGCCATCGGCGACAAACGTGCGACGAGCTAAGAATCAGCAATCGCAGATCGACCTGGAGGATTGAGAGATCGACCTCTGGATATAGTGATCTGCGCACAATCGATTCGTCAGATGGCTACCGTTGTGAAGGAAACAAGCAGCGAGTCTGAAACACTGACGTTTCACCGGATAAGGGTTCGGTGGGGAGCCAGGGGAGGTTCGGATGGCCAGGCGAGCGGATTCGACGCCCGCTGATGGAGCCTGCGCAGATGCCGGGATGCCTCGCCGATGAACCGTTTGAGTCGTCTGAGTCGATTGAGTCGCCAGGATCCTGCTTCGGAGGCCGACTGTAACAGCCTGTTTCGTCGTCAGATCGACGAAGCTGCGGCCGTTGCACCATTCGCCAACCTCGCATACATGGCGAGTTTGGTCGTGATTTTGGCTTACACCGTCCCACCGGGACGTCAAACCCTCAGGTGGCTGGGTGGTGCCCTGATCTTTCTTGTCCTCGCGAATTCGATTCGAGTGTGGATACCGCTGCGCTGGCGACCGTCGAAGCACACACCGCGCTACGACTACGTGGGTCTGGTTCTCGAAGTGATCGTGGTCGCGAGCCTCGACGTCACATTGTTCGCTCTGCTCTTTCACGACATGGACGTCTTCCGCGACTTGGTTCTGATTGCGACGATGGCCGGGATCATGGGGGCCGGAACAGTGACGTTCTCGAGCCTGAGATCGGTGAGCTTGACCTGGATCTACATTCACGGACTCGGCGTGTTCACGGTTCTCGTGGTCCACTCCGAACCACACTTTCGAATACTCGCAATTCAGCTGTGCATCTATATGTTTGCGCTCACTGTAGGGGCGGTCTATCTGTCGGCTTCGTTCCAGAGACGTTGTCTCGCAGAGTTTCAAGCGGAATCCGAGCGTCAGACTGTGGCATTGTTGCTCGACGGTTTCGAGGGCGGTTCGCGCGACTGGCTGTGGGAGTGCGACACCAACGGCCGGTTCTCACACACCTCGGCACGTCTCGCCGAGGTCGCCGGTATGACGGTGGACGAGTTGCAACAACTCACCTTCGGGCAACTCCTCACCAGACTCCAGATCGCATCGAGTCCGGAGGGTCGTACTGCCGCGGCCCAGATGATCGACAAACTCGAATCGAGTGCCCCTTTCCGGGACACCGTCGTTCCGGTGCACGTCGACGGTAAGCGGCGCTGGTGGTCCCTTTCCGGTAATCCCCGGGTCCTCGAATCCGGCGTGATTCTGGGTTGGCGCGGTGTCGGTTCCGACATCACGGAGAGGTATGTCCACGAACAGGAGATCCTTCGGCTTGCCGCGACCGACTCGTTGACCGGATTACCGAACCGTCGAGCGTTCGGTGTGGCGCTCGAGGAAGCGATCAATTCTCGGGCGCCGGAGAAGCAGGTCCTCGTCGGGATTCTCGACCTCGACAACTTCAAATCGGTGAACGACACCCTTGGACATCCGATCGGGGACCAACTACTTCTCGAAGTCACGAAACGCCTGCGCGAGGTCGTGGGTTCGGACATGTGCTCGCGGATGGGCGGCGACGAATTCGGGCTGATCGTCTGCACGTCGTCGCGCGACGATCCCGGCGCTATTTTCGATCGGTACCTTGAAGTGCTGCATGAGCCGTTCTTCGTCGAAGGTAATCGGATCGAAGTGCGGGCCACGATCGGTTACTCCAGTGCGCCGGAGGATTCCACCGACGCCGACGGATTGGTGATGCTGGCGGATCTGGCTCTCTACGAAGCGAAGTCGACGGGGCGCAATCGCGTCGGCAAGTTCTCGCCGCTGCTGCGAGCGCGGGCATCGGCGCGTGCGACGGCGCTGCACGAACTCGACAGAGGCATCGAGGAAGGGCAGTTCGACCTCCACTATCAACCCCAGGTCGACACTCAGACCGGTGAAGTGGTTGCCTTCGAAGCGCTTCTTCGGTGGAACCATCCGAGTCGCGGTCTCATCGGGCCGAGTCAGTTCATCTCGGTGGCAGAGGAAACCGGAATGATCATCCCCCTCGGTGCGCAGGCAATGGCGATGGCGACCGCTGCCGCCGCGAGATGGCCGAGCGGAATCGGTGTCTCGGTCAACGTTTCACCCGTGCAATTGGTGTCGCGCGAGTTCGGTGCAATGGTGACGAAGGCTCTGACTGAATCGGGCCTGCCTCCGCATCTGCTGCAACTCGAAATCACCGAGACGGGGGTTGTGGACGATCGCGCGATCCGCGATCTCTACAAGTTGCGTGAACTCGGTGTCACCGTCGCACTCGACGATTTCGGCACCGGCTATTCGTCTTTCGCCACGCTCCAGAGACTTCCGATCGACGTCCTCAAGATCGATCGCATGCTGGTCACCGACTCGGATGATCCGAAGATGTCCGTCGTGAAGTCCATTGTCGAATTGGCTGCGGCCCTGGGTATGAAGTCGTTGGCCGAGGGCGTCGAGACCATCGAGCAGTTCCGCCGCGTTCAGTGGGTCGGGTGTGACCTTGTCCAGGGTTACCACATCAGCAAGGCTCTGACCGCTGAGCGCGTCGATGTGTATCTTGCCGCGACGGACACGGAAACCGGGCGTAGCGTCCACCCACTGACCTGGCTGTGAATCAGATCTGAGCCGAGCGGATCGTATTACCGCCTGCCGCTTTCGCTTGATACATCATCGAATCCGCGACGTTCGTCGCTGCCAGGATCGCGGAAGTACCGCCGCTCCACGCCTTCGATTCGGCGGTCATCATCACCGCTCCTACGCTCACCGTTGTTGGGATGGCATCGGAACAATCCGACAGCGCCGCGTTAATCCCTTCGATCAACAGGGTCGTCGACACGGTATCGCCGGAAATGACGGCCAGATATTCTTCTCCGCCCGTGCGAGCGATGACTCCGCGTTCGCCGAGATGTGTGCTCAATCGGTTCGCTGTTCTTCTGATGACATGATCGCCTTCGGCGTGGCCGTGAAGATCATTCACCGTCTTGAATTTGTCGATATCGACGACGATGAAAGCGAGAGACGAAGAATCGTCTCGGGCGCTCTCGAAGAGATCGCCGACCGCGCCTTCGAGTCCGCGACGGTTGAACAGCCCGGTAAGAGGATCACGATCCGAATATTGGGCATCACGGTACAGAGTGCGCCAAGTCAGGTGCGCAAAAATGGGAACAAGGGTGACAGCTCCGAAAAGAACTGTGCCCCGGGCGAGAAGCGTCGTGATATCGACTTCGCCTTGAAAGTAGGCAAGAACAAATACAACTGTCGTGACAGTCGTCGACCAGACGACATGAGCGACAAGCCATCGTGCGCTGACAAACAGCGTCGCAAAGGTTCCGGTGACCGCGAAAACGATGCAACCGAACGTCCCGGACGAGCGATCCGGCACCAGGAGGACTGCGGCCGCGATCCCGAGATCTGCGAATATTCCGAATGCGAGCAGGCCCCGGCGTCCGGGAAACGGTTGTGTGAACCAACATGCGGCGATTGCCACACACATGCAGATCATGAAAACCGAAAGTGCTTTGCCGGGTGTCGTCGGCGGTGTATCCGGCCCGATCAATTTGTAGAACGCGGACAGCCCGAAGATGACTGTCATCAATCCGAGCAAGGTTCGGAAGATCGGAATGATTGCTCGTCCGGATCTCTGGTGCTTTATCCACTCGTAGTCGTGCGGTTCGTTGAACCATTCGTGAAGTGTTTGCCAAGAACTGTGCCCTTCGGAGGCGATGACAGGGCTCGGCATGCTGTCCATTTTGCCTTGAATCTAGGTAAAGAGAAAATCTGTGTTCGGCCTGGTTCGACCGGTTCGATCTTTTTCGGGGAAGAGGTTCTCTAATTGAGTCGAGCGCTTACTCGATGCTTGTTTCGAGCGTTGTCGGCACTGCTTTGCTTGTTGGCTGAGATAGTCACGAGCTATCCGACTTTTCGAGTACAAGACCTTTTCATGCACTAGGTGACGAGGATGACGCCCAGCACGACCAGAGTGGGCGAAATTTGGATGGGACGGATAGCCGGATCTCAGAATTCCTGTTATGTCGCGAAATTGCCGAGGAATCGTCGCAACAGTGGGTTGTACACCTCAGGGGCTTGCCAGAACGCTGCATGTCCGACTCCGGGGATGAGATGATACGTGCCCTCCCACAGGTTCGCGAAGGTCAACGACGCGACATACGAAGTGTTCACGAACGGGTCCTCGGCGCCGTCGATCACCGCGAGCGGCACCGACTCCGTTGCAACCAAAGCCTTCTGATCGGATTCGCGGCCCGCGCCGAATGCGTCGAACATGATCTTGCGAGCGCGCCCGTCCGTGCGTATCGCGGCGTCGAGGGCAGACTGCTCGAAGGGAACGGCGGTCATCCGTGCGTAGAGTTCGGCTTCCTGCGCGGTGATGACCTCGGTACCGCCGATGGACAAACCGTCGCCGGCATTGAATGCGTCGCCGAGCGTCTCGGGATTTGCCGGCGGTGTACCGGTGACGACGATTCCGGTGAGCCCGGGGAACTTCGCGATCAACTCGAGTGCGATGTGTCCACCGAGAGACCACCCGACGACAACCGCTCGCTCGACGCCGAGTTCGGCCAGAACATCGACGATGGCGTCGGCGTAACCGTTCTGCGTGTACGCGGCTTCGGGATCTCTCGCGTCCTCGGAGTCGCCGTGACCGAGTAGGTCCAGAGTGATCATGCGGTAGTCGCCGGCCCAGTCGGCGTCGACCTGATGACGGAAGATGGAGC
Organism: Rhodococcus sp. IC4_135; assembly: GCF_011602025.1. Taxonomy (NCBI): domain Bacteria; kingdom Bacillati; phylum Actinomycetota; class Actinomycetes; order Mycobacteriales; family Nocardiaceae; genus Rhodococcus; species Rhodococcus sp. IC4_135. The sequence goes on along the minus strand of NZ_JAAOLG010000003.1, from coordinate 16,646 downwards.
GGCTGGCCGAGTTTCCGTGGATGAAGACAACCGGGAAACCGTCGGTGGCACTGTCGTCGACTGCCATGACGCCATGCCGGGTTTCGATCTTGGTAGTTGTCATCGGAATCCTCGTCGTTCGAAGTGCACGGTCAGCGGGTATCCACGCTACCGGGCATTTGCGGCATAGAGTTCACCCGTGGACTTCGCATTGCGCTCGTGCAGTTGGCATGGTCACGAGACCTACGCTCCGGACGAACCTGAGCTGCGGGATCGACTACAGGTGGACACTGCGGTTGGCCAGGCATGGCGGTGCCTACGTTGCGGCAACTTCGTCCCGGGAGCGCCGCAAGCGTCCGGGCCGGCGGACGCCGCCCCCGAGGTTCCGCGGGGACGGCTGCTTCGCGACCGATTGATCATGCGACTTCTTGCCACCGAGAGAATGTTCCGCGCTCTGGGGTTGGTTCTTCTGGCGATCGGCGTGTTCAAACTCAGATCGTCGAAGGGGCGCGTCGAGGACGCCTTCGAGAACGAATTGCCGTTGATCAGACCACTGGCCCGTCAGCTGGGGTGGAACATCGACGACTCGAAACTGGTCCATCACATCGAGCAGGCCTTCTCCTTGTCCGCGACGACGCTCACCTGGATCGCGGTCGGTCTGTTGGTTTACGCCGGCCTTCAAGTAATCGAGGCCGTCGGGCTGTGGATGGTCAAACGCTGGGGCGAGTACTTCGCGGTGGTGGCGACCAGCTTGTTCCTGCCCCTCGAAATCTACGAATTGACCGAGAAGATCACGTGGTTGAGGGCCGGGCTGCTGCTGGTGAACATCGCTGCCGTCGTGTGGCTGATCTGGAGCAAGCGGCTATTCGGTGTCCGCGGCGGCGGTGCGGCATATCACGCCGAACATTCGGAGGAGAGCTTGCTGACGGTGGAGCGGGCGGCGGTCAAACAGGCTTCGTGAGACCGGCTTTCGACGCGGCAGCACCGGCCAGCGTTGCTGCCCCGATCGTGATCATCGCGCCGAGGAGGATGGCTGCGGGCTCACCGTCGCCCATCACCCCCAATTGAGTGCCCACCGTCACTGCGGCAACCGGTACACCCAGTTGTGCGGCGGACAGCACGCCGAGAGGTAGCGGGAGACCGAGGACGCGTATCGCGGCGTGAACCACGAGAGTTGCTCCGCCCAAGACCAATCCGAGCCAGATGGCGGACGGATGAGTCACGAGGTCGCGCAGATTGATCGCCGCTCCCAGCCAGACGAAGAAGAGGGGCGCGAAGAAGCCGTCGGTGATCGCGAAGAGTTGTTTGGCGAGGCGGCGGGGTTCACCGATCGCGGCCAGGACCAGTCCGAAGGCGAAGCCGGCGAGCATGATCGACACGTGAGTGCTCGAGGCCAGCGCCGCCAGCGAGAACAGGATCACCAGATTGATGCGGAGTTCGAGTGCGAACTTTCGTTTCTCGGAGAATTTGTGGAGCTTTCGCCAATGTCCGGAACGGTGGAAGGCCCGCAGCACGAAGAACAGGGCAACTGCAGACACCGCCACCGCCAGTGCGCCGATACCGGCACGAGGGGCATTGTCCGGATCGATCACCAACGGCAGCGCGACAATGCAGACGGTGTCCGCGATCGCGACCTGGGCAGTCATCTGCAGGACCGAGGTTCCACCGAGCGCCAGCGAATCGACGATAGGGAGAATCAACGCCGCGGATGACGACGCGATCAGGACCGCGTACAGCGCAGCGTGACCGGTACCGAATGCAGTCGCCGCACCGTAGCCGGCAACAACCGACAGGAGTCCGACCACAACCGAGCGAGAGGCACCCTTACCTATTGCCGCACGAACTGCCGGATCGCGGACCGGGACGTGCGAGCCGGCCACCATCATCGTGAGCGCGAACCCGATATCGGCCAGGAACCTGAAAGTCTGGTCGGACGAGTCGAGTAGCCCGAAACCGGTGACACCGAAGACGACGCCCGCGGCAAGCTCGCCGACCACCACAGGGACATGCCAGCTGACACGAGCGCCGAGCAGCGGACCGAGGATTCCGGCCAGTGCGACGAGGGCAAGTATGCCGAAGGTCATCGACGACCTACGACGTCACTGTCGAGGGAGCGATCTTTGCCGGGATGCCGGTGTTCTCGTCCACGTGGTAGCTCGCACAGACCCGGTGGTAGCCGTCGGCGATCTGGGCCGGTACTCCGGCGCGGAAGTCTCCCTGCACCAGCAGGATCGGTGACAGTGCGATCCCCTTGCGGATCTTCTTCAGATCGGCAGCAACGTGCGGGTTGTCGACCGGGAGCAGGGGTAACCCGGCAGCACGCAGAATGTCCTTGGCTTTCTTCGAGACCAGCGTCGCCGTCTTGAGCGCGTAGACGAGAGCTTGGACCTGGACCGGTGTCGCGCCCAACTGCAGGTAATCGCGGGCCGCCGGGTAGTCGTGCTCGTCCGGCAGGTCCTTCCAGAGAACGGCAGGAGCCTTCTCGGTTACCTTCGGCTGGGCTGTCTTCGGAGCCTTCGGCTGGGCCGCCTCAGACGTTTTGATCTTGGCCATCTGTGCTGTTTCCTTCAGTGTCGGTCCGCGAGTGGAGCTGGTGCAGAAATCGTGCACTATCAGCGCCGCAGGCACCACATCGGAGCTGTTTGGGCCTTTAGGCGGCGGGTAATCAGCAGACTGCGGGGGAACGAGCAGGAGGCGAAGCAATGAAGCGGATTCTCGCGGTGCTCGCAGCGCTGATCCTGGCGGTGTTCGCACTGACCGCGTGCAGTGACAACAGTGATTCGTCGGACAACGATTCGGCAGATCACGACGGCATGGCAATGACCAGTATGTCGATGCCGAGCAAGCCGACCAGTATGTCGATGCCGAGCATGCCTCTGGGTATGTCGACGCCGGGAGCGTCGTCGATGGGAATCGTGATCAGCGGCTTCGAATATTCGACGCCGGAGTCGGTGATGCCCGGACAGGTACTGACCATTCAGAACAACGACACCGTCGAGCACTCGGTCACGTCCGATACCGCAGGGCTGTTCAACGAGGACATCGAAGCTGGTGAGACGGAAACCATCACGGTGCCGAACGAGCCGGGAACGTACACGTTCCACTGCACCTACCACCCGAGCATGCGCGGCACCTTGACGGTCAAGTAGACGTCGACCGGGCCTGGCCTGGCTTTCGCTCAAATAATTTCGGCGGCACGCATCCGATTGAACTGGTAGAGAACAGATCCGGGTGTACGGTTTCCAGGTGCGCCGGAGAACAGCGATCAGTGTCGTCACGCTCGTGGTTTGTGCCCTCGGCTTTTCGCCGCCGGCGCTCGCGGATTCACCGAACGGCTCGTATTCTTCACAGCTGCTGTATTTCTCGGTCGACGTGGGGCCGGATCTTTCGACACCGTGCACCGTGGTCGGTGAGCTCTTCGTTCCCGACGGCGTCGATGCGCACAACCCCGCGCCCGCGATCCTGACCACGAACGGGTTCGGCGGTTCGTACAAGGATCAGATTCCGGCTCTGCAGAACTTCGCCGAGAACGGGTATGTCGGACTGACGTATTCGGGATTGGGTTTCGGCGGCACGAGTTGCAAGATCACACTCGACTCTCCCGCGTACGACGGCGTCGCCGCTTCTCAGTTGGTCAGCTTCCTCGGCGGCCAAGAGGGGATTGCCTACACGGATCAGGCTCTGACGCAGCCCTATCCGGCGCTCACCGCGGTGGTTCAGGACTCCGTCGACCACTCGGGTGCACCGTCGACGAACGACCCGCGGGTCGGAATGACGGGTGGCTCCTACGGCGGCGGGATTCAATTCGCCGCCGCGAGTGTCGATCCCCGTATCGACACGATCATCCCCATGATCACCTGGAACGATCTCTCGTATTCTCTGGCGCCCAACAGCACGGGAATCATCTCCGGTGTGTCGACAGCGGAGCCGGGAGCTGCGAAGGTGCTCTTTGCATCGCTGCTCTTCGGCGCGGGCATCGCGAATCCCGGTGTGGACGGCTACATCGCAGATCCCGCACGGCTACCCGGCTGCCCGAACTACGTCCCTTACATGTGCAACGCGATCGCCGAGGCGGTGGTGACCGGCGACATCGGACCGCAGGTAGTGAGTGAGCTCCGAGCGTCGTCGGTCTCGTCGTTCGTCGACCGGATCAACATTCCAGTACTGCTTGCTCAGGGACAACAGGACACCCTGTTCGATCTGAACGAGGCAACCGCGACTTACGACGCGCTGAAGGATCGTGGCGTCGATGCCAAGATGATCTGGCATTCGTGGGGGCACAGCCATTTGGCCGCTGCGCCGGGCGAATTCAGCTTCTCCGCACCCGACGAGGATGCCCAGTACGAAACCGGTCGTTTCATGGATTGGTTCGACCACTACCTCAAGGACGAGAACACGGAGACCGGACCGGAATTCGCGTACTTCCGTAACTGGATCGACTACGAGGGAAACGCGGCACCGGCCTACGCTACGTCCGATACTGTCGATGTCGGAACCGCCCGCGGCTTCCAGCTGTCCGCTGACGGGGGACTGCTGCCGGACGGCGCGCCGGTTGTGCCCGGCTCGAAGACGATTGTCACCGCACCGGGTGGGCTGCCGACGGGAGTCGAGCCGCTCAACATCAATCCGGCCGGGAATATTCCGAATGCACAGATTCCGGGAACCGAGGCTCTGTGGACCACTGCGCCGATGACCGAGGCGATGGACGTGGTGGGAGCTCCCACTGTGACGCTGCGTGTTGCGGCGCCCGGACAGCCGGTGGTGTTCGCGAAACTCTACGACGTGGCCCCGGACGGAACTTCCTCGCTGATCAACGGGCTGATTGCGCCCATACGTATCAGTGATCCGTCCCAACCGGTCCCGGTGACGATGCCGGCGATAGTGCATCGATTCGAGCCAGGACATTCCGTGCGTCTCGCGATCACCGGTGGTGACATCAGTTTCCGTGGGGGACTGCAAGGTATGCCGGTGACGATCTTTGCCGACGGTTCCGGCCCCCTCGAACTTCCCGTCGTGAGCTGAAACACCGTGGGCTGAACTTCAGCGGGTGATGGTTCGGCTGTCGCCGCGGAACTCGGCGACGACGACACCGCCACTGCGAACGGTCACGTCGTAGATCCCGCTTCGGCCCCCTCGCGCCTTCTCGGTGGCGATCGCGGTCAAGGTGTCGCCCAGACGGGTCGGACGTAGAAATCGGATGTCCGCGCGCGCTGCAACGGCTGAATCCTCGTAGCCGTTGCAGGCGAGCGCAAACGCGGTGTCCGCGAGCAGGAAAACATAGCCGCCATGTGTGATTCCGTGACCGTTCACCATGGTCTCGCCGACAGTGACGGTCACGGTTGCGCTACCGGGCGCCAGCTCGGAAATCTCGATACCGAGTGCCTGCGACGCCTGGTCCGCGTCGAACATCTCTCTGGCGGTGATGCTTCCTGTACTCACGAGACAACTCCTGTGTTATCGGAGATTGCAGGGTCTAGAGGACCGAGACAACTTCCTGGACATACATGTCGACCGTGCCGGTGGCAAAGTTCGCGACATCTTTTCCAGCGGCGCCCATCTCCGGGGACTTCAGGCCGCGCTGCATCGTCTCGAGATCGGGAAACACCAGGTTGGCGACGGCGTAGAAGACTGGATCGGAGCCGTCCAGCGTGGAGCACTTGCTGAACGTGAAGTCCGACAACCCTGGCACCGCGCTGGCGAGCGGGACGTGGATCTCGTTGTAGTACTTGTCGAAAGCCTCCGGGTCGGTGGGGCGTCCGTAACACACTGCTACTCGATAGGTCATGTGCTTTCAATTCCCTTCGGGGCGAGTCTTGGCTACCAGAGTCAGTACGTCGTATGTCGCGACCGGATCGTTGTCCTGGTTCGTCACCACGGCATCCCAACGAACCTCACCGTAGTCGGCGCTGCTGCGAGGTGTGATGGTCTTGGCTGTGAGGGTGACCGTCAGGCTGTCTTCGGCTTTCACCGGAGTCAGGAACCTGAGGCTGTCCACGCCGAAGTTCGCGAGAACCGGGCCGGGGGCCGGGTCGACGAACAGGCCCGCAGCGAGTGAGACAACCAGATAGCCGTGTGCGACGATGCCGCCGAACAGTGGATTCGCCGCTGCCGCCACCGGATCGGTGTGTGCGTAGAAGGTGTCACCGGTGAACTCTGCAAAATGATCGATGTCTGCGAGTGTGACCTGGCGCGGACCGCCGACAACAGTGTCGCCGATCTTCAACTCTGCGAGACTCTTTCGGAATGGGTGCTCGGATCCGGTAGTGCGCTGTGACCCGGTGAACCAGCGCTCGCCGACCGCGGTGAGCACGTCGGGTGTGCCCTGTACGGCGGTGCGCTGCATGTGATGCAGAACTCCGCGGATGCCACCCAACTCCTCACCGCCGCCGGCGCGACCGGGACCGCCGTGGACGAGAACTGGAAGGGGAGAGCCGTGGCCGGTTGATTCCTTGGCGTCGTCGCGGTTGAGGACGAGCACTCGACCGTGAAAAGCTGCGAGGCCCAGTACCAATCGACGTGCTGTATCGGTGTCGGCAGTGACCACCGAGGCGACGAGGCTTCCCTCGCCACGGGCCGCAAGTTCGATCGCATGATCGATGCCGTCGTAACCGATGACGGTACTGACGGGCCCGAATGCTTCCACCTCGTGTACCTCGAGCGCGTTGTCCTCGGCCCGGAGGAGAATCGGTGAAAGAAAGGCACCGGACCGAGCGTCGGCGCCGACCACGTCGACGTTGTCCGGATCTCCGAACACGATTTTTGCCGACTTCGTCAGGCCGCGAATGGATTTCAAGACTTCGTCACGCTGTTCGAGGCTGGCGAGCGCTCCCATCGTGACGCCGTCGGCATCGGGGTGTCCCACGACCACTTTGTTCAGTCGCTCGGTTGCGGCGTCGACAACGGCGTCGACCAGCGAGTCCGGGACCAGGGCGCGCCGGATAGCGGTGCATTTCTGTCCCGCCTTGACCGTCATTTCGGTGACGAGTTGTTTGACGTACAAGTCGAATTCGGGCGTTCCTGGTACGGCGTCCTCGCCGAGGATCGACGCGTTGAGTGAATCGGCCTCGGCATTGAAATGGACGCCCTTGCCGACGACGTTCGGGTGGGCACGCAGCGTTGCGGCGGTGTCGGCGGATCCGGTGAAGGCCACCGAATCCTGTCCGTCGAGGTGATCGAGGAGTTTACGTGCACTACCGGAAAGCAGCTGGACGGAACCCTCCGGGAGCAAGCCTGATTCGATGATGCGCCGGAAGACGAGTTCGGTGAGATACGCCGTGGAACTGGCAGGTTTGACGATGGACGGGACACCCGCGATGAAGGCCGGTGCCAGTTTCTCCAAAAATCCCCAAACCGGGAAGTTGAACGCGTTGATCTGCACGGCGACGCCACGACGTGATGAATAGATGTGTTGCCCGAGGAAAGTTCCGCCCTTGCCGAGAGGCTCGACGTTTCCGTCCAGAAAGACTGTGCTGTCGGGTAATTCGCGCCGAGCCTTGCTCGCGTAACTCAGCAGGGTTCCGAATCCGCCGTCTATGTCCACCCCGGAATCTCGCGTCGTCGCCCCGGTGGCAGTGGAGAGTGTGTAGAACTCGGCTTTTCCTGCCATCAACGTGAGGGCGAGGGCCTTGAGCGCGCCGGCACGTTCGTGGAAGGTCATCGCAGACAGTGCAGGCCCGCCGACCTCGCGTGCGTACGTAACCATCTCGGCGAGGTCGACGCCGGTTGCGGAGATCCGGGCCACCTCCGATCCGTCCACTGCGCTGGGCAACGGGGTACCTGCGTCCGGTGCGGCGTACCACTGACCGGCTACATAGCTTTCCAACAGTCTGCTCACGACAACTCCATCTCACCGTACGTTCGGTCGGTAATTACGATCGCTCGGTGACGCCGCGTTGTCAAGGATTCGGCAGAACTGCCTGGAATCAGGCCCTGCGAAGTCCGTCGAAAGTGACGGCGACGACCGCGTCGGCAATGTCGGAGACGGACTCACCCGCTCGGGGTTTGTACCACTCGATCAGTGAGTTGACGGTGCCGAACATCAGCTTGCTGGCGAGGGCTGGTTCGATGTCCGGGCGCAAGTCTCCCTCCGCTGCGGCGGACGAGACGAGGCCTCCGACGAAGTTGTCGAATTCGCGTCGACGGGCGAGTGCAGCACGCTCGACCGTCGTGTTGCCACGGACGCGCAGGAGCAGGGTGACGTACGGAAGCTCTGCGACCAGCACCTCTACACTGCGCCGGACCAGGTATTCGAGCCGGTCGATGTACGGACCGGTGGTGGCGCCTTCTTCGGTCGTGACCGCGAACAGGGCGTTGAGTGCACGCGAAAGTGCGAGTTCGAGAAGTTCTGACTTTCCGGACACGTGGTGGTAGATCGAGGACTTCGTGATGCCGAGTTTCTTGGCAAGCACCTCCATGCTGGCGCCGTCGTAGCCCTTGTCGTTGAACACCTTGACGGCTACGGCGAGGAGTGAATCGAGGTCGTAGCCGGGACGTCCGGGGAGGCCGGTGCGTCGAGTGGGGCGTGCCGTAGTCATGTCCCCATCTTCTCAGTTCGGGCAAAGCTGTGCACCATCCTCGTCTCCACCCTTGCCAAACGACCGAATGTTCGGTTACTAATGGAGGAGAGTGAGAAGGAGTGAATGTGAACACCCTGCACGTGGACGAGCGCGAGGATCGCGTCGTGGTCACCCTCGACAGGCCCGCGCAACGCAACGCGATCAACGCGCAAATGATCGACGAACTGCATCAGGTTTGTGGACGCCTCGAACGGGATCCGAAGCTGCTCCTGCTTGCCGGGCGAGGAGACCACTTCGCGGGCGGCGCTGACATCGCGGAGCTCCGAGAGCGCGGACGAGACGAAGCGTTCGCGGGTATCAACCGCACGCTGTTCGACCGCATCGGAAAGCTCCCGCTGCCCACCGTCGCCGCAGTGAGCGGCTACGCGCTCGGTGGCGGGGCGGAGTTGACGTACGCCTGCGACATTCGCATCGCGACCACGACGGCGGTCTTCGGTAATCCCGAGCCCAATCTCGGGATAATGGCAGCCGCGGGTGCGAGCTATCGGCTGCCGAAGCTCGTCGGCGTCTCGATCGCGAAGCAAGTGCTCCTCGGTGCCAGGAACCTCGACGCCGAGCAGGCGCTACGAGCAGGTCTGGTTGTCGAGGTGACCGAACCGAACTGCCACGTCGACGCAGCGCATCGGCTGCTCGACCGTATTTCCCGACTGTCCCCGCTGGCACTGCGATTGACCAAGATCATCGTCGACGCGCCGGGATCGCATCCGTTTGCCGACGACATCGCCCAAGCCGTCCTGTTCGAGAGTTCGGACAAGCACGATCGCATGACGGCTTTCCTGGAGAAGAAATCATGACTGAATCAGTTGCACCGAAGGCCGTCGGAGTTATCGGCGGTGGACGCATGGGTGCAGGTATCGCCCAGGTGTTCGCCGCTCTGGGCGGGGCGGTCACCATCGCGGAGAGCGGCGACGCCGAGGCCGCGTTACAGCGTGTTTCCACCGGCCTCGACCGCGCCCACGAACGAGGGAAACTCGGCGACCAGGACCCCGCGACGGTCCTCGCGCGCGTGAGCGTCGTAGGCGCAGTGAGCTCCCTACCCCCGTCGCTCGGCCTGATCGTCGAGGCGGTCCCGGAAATCGCGGCCCTCAAGGTCGAGGTTCTCGCGGCTGCCGAAACCGTTGCCGGAGAACGCACCGTGATCGCCAGCAATACCAGTTCCATGTCGATCGCCGAACTCGGTGCAGCGCTGACGGATCCGAGCCGGTTCATCGGTATGCACTTCTTCAATCCAGTCCCGGCGTCGCTGTTGGTCGAGATCGTCCGGGCGCCTCAGACCCGCCCCGAGGTTGTCGACTCGGTACGAGCATGGGTGTCGATGCTCGGCAAAGCCGAGGTTCTCGTCAACGACTCACCCGGTTTTGCGACCAGCCGGCTTGGCGTCGGTCTCGGGCTCGAAGCCATCCGAATGCTCGAAGAAGGTGTGGCGGATGCGGAATCGATCGACCGGGCCATGGAATTGGGGTACCGGCATCCGATGGGGCCGCTGCGTTCGACGGATCTGGTCGGGTTGGATGTGCGCCTGGCTATCGCCGAACACCTCGCGAGCACTCTCGGTGATCGATTTACTCCTCCTGCACTGCTGCGAGAGAAGGTCGCCCGCGGAGAGTTGGGGCGCAAGACAGGACAGGGTTTTCACACATGGAGCTGAACCGAACTGCCCGCGAAAGGAACATCGATGACTGACGTGATCCGCTTGGAGATCGAGCGCGGTTTGGCGACAATCACTCTCGACCGGCCCAAGGCCGCCAATGCCGTCAACGGCGAAATGAAGTCTCAGCTGCTCGAGGCGTTGCTGCAGGTCCACGCGGACGCAGACGTTCGAGCGGTGTTGATTCTCGCCGAAGGCAAGAACTTCTGCGTCGGTCAGGATCTGGGCGAGCACGCGGCAGCGTTGGATGCCGATCCGGCGCACGCGATGGACACCGTCGCCGCGCACTACAACCCCATTGTGACGGCGCTGTCGACGCTGTCGGTCCCGGTGGTGGTGGGTATCGGCGGCGCCTGTGTCGGGGCGGGGTTGGGAATCGCGTTGGCCGGAGACATCCGTGTCGTGGGTGCTCGCGCGAGCTTTGCGACGGCATTCACCGGCATCGGTCTGGCCAGTGACTCGGGGCTCAGTCATGCGCTCGTGCACGCGCTCGGACCTAGCCGTGCCAGTGGCCTGATGTTGCTCGGCGACAGGTTCGACGCGCAGAGCGCACTGGAGTGGGGATTGGTTCATCGAGTGGTGGCCGACGAGGATGTCGCAGCTGAGGCTCGGGTACTCGCCCGCCGACTTGCCGACGGACCCACCGCGGCCTTCGCCCACGTGAAATCGCTGATCCGTGCAGTTGCTCCTGGGCTTTCCCAGGCACTGGATGCCGAGGCGAACGCGCAGGTGGAGCTGGGTTCCACGGCAGATCATCGAGGCGCAGTCATGGCTTTCCTGTCGAAGCAGAAGCCGGTCTTCGAGGGCCGCTGATTTCTGTTCCGTCGAAAGATTCTCTTGTGCGCCGGGACACCGCGGTGCATACTAGTTACCAACCGATCATTCGGTAATAAAAGGTAGGTACGATGACCAACGTGGAAGCTCCACAAGACCTGCAGAACCTGTTCGACGAGACGATCGCGGCGGACCAGCGCATCGAGCCTCGCGACTGGATGCCGGACGGCTACCGCAAGACGCTGATTCGTCAGGTTGCCCAGCATGCGCACTCCGAGATCATCGGAATGCAGCCAGAGGGAAACTGGCTCACCCGTGCACCTTCGTTGCGACGCAAGGCGATTCTCATGGCGAAGGTCCAGGACGAGGCGGGGCACGGTTTGTATCTCTACTCCGCGGCCGAGACCCTCGGTGCCGACCGCGGCGATCTGACCACCAAACTGATCGAGGGAAAGCAGAAGTACTCCTCGATCTTCAACTACCCGACGCTGACCTACGCCGACGTGGGAGTGATCGGTTGGCTGGTCGACGGAGCCGCTATCTGCAATCAGGTTCCGCTGTGCCGCAGCTCCTTCGGGCCGTATGCACGCGCGATGATCCGTGTATGCAAGGAGGAGTCCTTCCATCAGCGGCAGGGTTTCGAGTTGCTGGCGACGATGATGCGCGGCACGGAAGCCCAACGTGCGATGGTGCAGGAAGCCGTCAACCGATGGTGGTGGCCTGCTCTGATGATGTTCGGACCGCCGGACGACGAGTCGCCGAACACCGAACAGTCGATGAAGTGGCGCATCAAGCGGCACACGAACGACGAACTGCGGCAGCGATTTGTGGACATGTCGATACCGCAGGCCGAGGTACTGGGTGTGACCTTCCCTGATCCCGACCTGCGCTGGAACCCTGAGCGTGGCGCTCACGATTTCGGCGAGCCGGACTGGAGCGAATTCATGGATGTGGTCCGCGGTAACGGGGCGGCGAGCGTCGAGCGGATCACCAATCGGAAAGCCGCACACGACAACGGGGCCTGGGTCCGTGACGCCGCCTACGCCTTTGCACAGCGCGAGAGACTCGCGCACGATCGCACGACTGGGGAAACAGCATGAGCGAGAACGATCAGGTACATGGCGATCAGGTACGGGGCGAATGGCCTTTGTACGAGGTATTTCTGAGGGGAAAGCGCGGACTGAACCATGTCCATGTCGGATCACTGCGCGCGGCAGACGACCAGATGGCCCTACGCCACGCGCGTGACGTCTACACCAGACGTAACGAAGGCGTGAGCATCTGGGTCGTACCGTCCGCGAACATCGTGGCTTCGAGTCCGGCAGAAAAGGATCCGTTCTTCGCGCCGAGCGGCGACAAGGTCTACCGGCACCCGACCTTCTACGACATCCCGGACTCCGTTCCCCACATGTGAGAATCACTTCGACTTCGAGGACCAACAGATGAACGATCACGACAGTGCCTACGACGGCCTGGTCGACGGTGACGGCCACGGTCAGTGGGCGTTCGGAACCAGCTTCGACGACCCCCTCGCCGGAGTCGACACCACGGTGCCAGGCGACGTCGATCTCGGAGCCCTGGCGCGCTACTGCCTCATGCTCGGTGACGACGCGCTCGTCAGTTCGCAGCGACTCGCCGAATGGTCCACGCGAGCACCGGAACTCGAAGAAGAGGTAGCTCTCGCGAACGTCGGCCTGGATCTGATCGGGCAGGCCAGGCTGCTGCTTGCGCGCGCGGCAGCAGCCGATTCCACCGTGGTTCCGTTCATCTCGGATACGTCACCGGTGCCGGCCGAAGATGCGCTCGCCTTCTTTCGTGATCAGTTCGGTTTCCGCAACGTGAGACTGGTGGAGCTCGCCAACGGCGACTTCGCACACACGGTCGTTCGGCTACTCGTGTTCTCGACCTGGCGGCTGGCGCTGTTCGATCGGCTCCGCACATCGCGGGATCCGGTTCTCGCTGCTGTGGCGAACAAAGGTGTCAAGGAACTGACCTATCACCGCGACTACGCGGCGAGATGGGTCGTCACCTTGGGGGCCGGCACGGCAGAATCAAAGCGCCGTACAGCCGCAGCCCTGCTCGAGATCTTCCCGTTCGTGGACGAACTCTTTGTTCCCACCCAGGACGAACTCGTTTTGGCAGAAGTTGGCGTCGGAGTGGATCCGCGTACTGTTCGGCCGGAGTTCGACGCTGTTCTTGCCCAGGTCCTCCATGCGGCCGAAATGGAAGAGCCCCCTGCACGTTTCTCCGGTTTCGTCGGCGGCCGCGGTGGACGTGCTGGATTGCATACCGGGGCACTGGGACTGCTTCTCGCCGAAATGCAGAGCGTCGCTCGGGAGCACCCTGAAGGGGTGTGGTGACCGTGGCTGCCACCACCGTCTCTTCCGCGCAGGAGATCGTCGCCTCGGTGATGGATCCGGAGATGCCGTTGCTTACACTGGCCGACCTCGGCGTCATCCGATCGGTCGACGTCGAAGCGAACTTCGTATGTGTGACAATCACTCCCACCTATTCCGGGTGTCCAGCGATGGCGACGATGCGAGACGACATCGAGCACAAGCTGAACGATGCGGGGTACGGCAGCGTCCAGATCAAGACTCAACTGTCGCCGCCTTGGAGTTCGGATTGGATCAGCGAAGAAGGGCTCGCGAAACTTCGGACGGCTGGGTACTCGGTGCCGGGGGCAGCGCCGCGCCGCGCCTCGGGGCCGATCGCATTGACCTTGACGGCCAAGCCCCGCGACATCCTCTGCCCCCAGTGCGGTTCGGCAAACACCAGACTGAGTTCGGAATTCGGTGCGACCCTGTGCAAAGCGCTGTATCGCTGCCTCGACTGCCTCGAGCCGTTCGATCACGTGAAGGAGATCTGAACAGATGAGTACCGCAACGACGAACCGGAACAAACCCTTTCACCCGTTGACGGTCGCCGGTGTCGAGTCACTGTGCGACGACGCAGTTGCCGTCACCTTCGACGTGCCTGCCGATATCGCCGATCAATTCGACTTCGGCGCCGGGCAGTCACTGACACTGCGGCGGATGATCGACGGCGTCGAACACCGTCGTTCCTACTCGATCTGTGCACCGGTAGGGGCGTCTCCACGGGTGGGTGTTCGCGAAGTAGCAGACGGACTCTTCTCCACCTGGTTGGTGCGCGACGTCAAGGCCGGGGATCAAATCGACGTCCAAGGCCCTTCGGGCAATTTCGTCGCCGATCCGGCATCGGGTGGACGGCACGTTCTGATCGCGGCGGGCTCTGGCATCACCCCCATGCTTTCCATCGCTGCAACACTTTTGGCGAACCCCGAGGCCGATGTCACCCTGCTGTACGGGAACAGGCGTACTCGTTCGGTGATGTTCGCCGAAGAAATCGCCGACCTGAAGGACCGGTACGGTGCGCGCCTGGACGTCATTCACGTTCTCTCACGCGAGCCGAGAGAGGTCGAGTTGTTCTCGGGCCGTCTCGACGCCGGCCGGTTGCGTGAGATCTTCACCTCTCTCGTACCGTGCGACCAAGTCGACGGCTTCTGGCTCTGTGGTCCCTTCGGGATGGTCAACGACGCCCAGGAAGTGCTGGCCGGCTTGGGAATTGCCAAGGATCGCATCCATCACGAGCTGTTCTACGTCGACGACGTCGCTCCGCCGGTCGCAGTGCATCGTGAGCGCGGAATTGTCGGACCGAGCAGCGAGGTGACTATTACTCTCGACAGTCGATCGACCACAGCGACGTTGCCACGCGACCAGTCGATTCTCGATGCGGCGGAACAGTACCGCTCGGATCTGCCCTTCGCCTGCAAGGGCGGAGTGTGCGGAACGTGCCGCGCCAAGGTCACCTGCGGTGATGTGGAGATGCGCAGGAACTACGCACTCGAAGACTACGAAGTCGACGCGGGTTTCGTGCTGACCTGCCAGACCTTTCCTGTCGGTGACCAGATAACAGTCGATTTCGACGCCTGACCGCCCGCACAGCGCCCTCACTGAGCCCACCGGAGACAATCATGACCGAACTCGCCACTGCTACTTCGCAAGAAATCGAATTTGCCGGCCGGGACCGCATTTCGACGCTCCAACTGGAGCGGATGCAATGGTCCCTGATGCACGCGTACACCAATGTTCCGCACTACCGCAAAGCTTTCGACGACGCCGGCATCCACCCGAGCGACTTGAAGGATCTGAGCGATCTCGCGAAGTTCCCCTTCACCACCAAAGCGGATCTGCGCGAGAACTATCCGTTCAAGATGTTCGCGGTGCCCCAGGACAAGGTCTCGCGAATTCACGCGTCCTCGGGGACGACCGGGCGCCCGACGGTGGTGGGGTACACGAGCAACGACCTGAACAACTGGGCCGATCTCATCGCGCGCAGTCTCTCGGCCGGCGGCGTGCGGTCGTCGGACAAAGTTCACGTGGCTTACGGGTACGGCCTGTTCACCGGTGGGTTGGGAGCACACTACGGTGCTGAACGCTTGGGCTGCACGGTCATTCCCATGTCCGGTGGCATGACCGAGCGGCAGATTCAGCTGATCGAGGACTTCGAGCCCGATGCCATCATGGTGACTCCGTCGTACATGTTGACCATCGTGGATGCGATGATCAAGAGGGGGATCGATCCCTCGAAGACCTCGCTGAGGGTGGGAGTTTTCGGAGCGGAACCGTGGACCGAACAGATGCGGACCGAGTTGGAACAGCAACTCGACATGCATGCGGTGGACATCTACGGACTCTCCGAGATCATGGGCCCGGGTGTTGCAATGGAATGTGTGGAAACCAAAGACGGACTCCATATCTGGGAAGACCACTTCTATCCGGAGATCATCGATCCGGTCACGGGCGAGGTGCTCCCGGACGGTGAGGAAGGGGAGCTGGTTTTCACCTCGCTCACCAAGGAGGCGCTGCCCATCATTCGCTATCGCACCAGGGACCTGACCCGTCTGTTGCCCGGTACGGCGCGCACGATGCGACGGATGCAGAAGGTGACCGGCCGGACCGACGACATGATCATCCTGCGTGGGGTCAATCTGTTCCCCACGCAGATCGAAGAACTGATCCTGACCGTCCCCGCCCTGGCGCCTCAATTCCAGTGTGTGCTGGAGCGTCCGGGCCGAATGGACACCCTGACGGTGCGCGTCGAGGCTCGCCCCGATGCGGCATTTTCGGACCATGCGGCGGCCTCGTCTGCATTGCAGAAGCTGGTGAAGAACAAGATCGGTGTCACGGTCGAGGTGAACGTTCTCGAACCCGGCGGACTCGAACGCTCGATCGGTAAAGCGCGTCGTCTGATCGACCAACGTCCGAAGGACTGAAACTACTCCAGGGCCATGCGGGTGGCGAAGATTCCGAGAATGCCACCAGCTAGCCACTTCTGAGCCCGCATCCACACCGGACGTGCCATCAGGAAAGCCGATACGGCTGCCGCACAGCACACGATCAACGCGTTGACGGTGACTGCTACCAGGATCTGCACGCCGCCGAGTACGAGTGCCTGTTGCCAGACCGGACCCGCAGCGGGATCGACGAACTGGGGGATCAGTGCCGCGTACATCAGAGCGATCTTGGGATTGAGGAAGGTTCGCTGACACCCCCGTCATCATCAGGTGACGGGGATTTTCCTGTGTCTAGCCATTCGTAGCTAACTCCGGTAGCCATCGCCCACGCCATTTTCTGGCCTCGCTTGGG
>NZ_JAAOLG010000039.1:0-35613 GCF_011602025.1 Rhodococcus sp. IC4_135 | reverse complement strand
GCGCAGGATCGGCTCGAGAGCGGTGACCAGTCCGCCGGGGCTTCGCTTCCATCGGGTGGTGCCGTCGGGAAGCCGTTCCAGGTCGACGGGCAGGCGGTTCGCTACGACGACGAACTCAGCCTGCCCGGACACGGCGTCACCGGTCGAAGAAGCAGGTGCGCTGTCAGAAAGGGTTGAACTGGTCGAATCCGGACTGACAGGCACGTGGTTCCTTCTCGGTCGGTGAGGGAAAGATTCAGTCGAGCTTGGCGGCGGGGGAGATACCGAGCATCGAGAGCAGCATCCTGCACTCGTCGGCATCTTCCGCGTAGGCAGCGACGACGCGCTGTGCCTGACGAGCAGTTTCGTCCGCTACGGGCTCGAGGTCCTCGTCCGCGATCTCGGTTTCGACGGTCGTGTTCTCAGCCATCATGTTCCTCTCGTGCTTGCCTGCACGGCGCAAGCAATGGTTCTTACTCGCGACTCTATGAGAACTGGGCGTGTCGACGCTAGTTGCTCATGTATTAGGGTCGACTTACTTATCTCTGTACTCAACTTTATCGCTTCCATCGATGCTTGGAGTTCCATGAGTTCGACCCCCTCGAGTGTGACCGTCGACTCGGACGAGCCGGATAGTGGCAATCACAGCGGTGCTGCGATTTTGCGACGCGTCCTCGTCCGTAACCGTGGCCCGCTCGCTATCGGCACGGTTCTGGTCTGTCTGCACCAACTGACCGAGACGGCGGTGCCGATCTCCATCGGTGTGATCATCGACCGTGCGGTGGAGACTTCGGACACCACGGCCCTGATCGTCTCCATCGTGGGTCTCGCGGCTCTGTTTCTCGTTCTGACGGCCGCGTGGCGTTTCGGTGCACGGTTCATCGTCACTGCGATGCAGCAGGAGGCTCATCGGCTCCGGCTCGAGGTGGCGCACCGTGTCCTCGATCCGCGTGGGGTGCGCACCGATCTGCGATCAGGTGAACTGCTGACCGTTTCGACATCGGACGCCGAGCAGACGTCGTGGATCGCGGACATCGTTCCGCGCGCCGCCGCCGCCCTGACCGCTGCGGTGGCGTCGGCGGTGGCGTTGGTGTGGATCGACCTCTGGCTGGGACTGGCCGTTCTGATCGGAACGCCGGTGATTCTCGGTCTGCTGCAACTGGCGGCGCCGCTCATCACGTCGAGGGCCACCGGTCAGCAGGCGTCGATCGCGCGAGCGTCGGCG
The DNA here is from genome assembly GCF_011602025.1 of Rhodococcus sp. IC4_135. Classification (NCBI taxonomy): domain Bacteria; kingdom Bacillati; phylum Actinomycetota; class Actinomycetes; order Mycobacteriales; family Nocardiaceae; genus Rhodococcus; species Rhodococcus sp. IC4_135. Next base: position 34,409 of record NZ_JAAOLG010000039.1, on the reverse strand, counting down.
ATGGCTACGGATCTGGTCAGCGGATTGCGTCCGTTGCGCGGGATCGGCGGCGAGAAGACCGCGTCGGCGCGCTACCGCACCGTCAGCCGTCAGGCGCTCGCTTCCACGATCGGCACGGCGAAGGCAACGGGTATCTACACCGGCGTCGCCGCGACCATCAGTGCGTTGCTCGCAGTCGGTGTTGCCGGTTTCGCGGGATATTTCGCGTTGCAGGGCAGGATCACGGTCGGTGAACTGATCACCGTGGTGGGGCTTGCGCAGTTCATCATCGAACCGCTCGGATTGCTTGCGTCCATTCCCGGATACTTCGCGGTGGCGCGTGCATCGTCTGATCGACTGGCACTGGTCTTGGACGCGGAGCCGCTGCGGGGCGCGGGTTCGCAGACCGAGCTCGAAGGCACCGACCTGACTCTCGACGGAGTCGAGTACAAGTCCCTCAAGGGCATCGATCTGCATCTGCCCGCTGGGGAACTGCTGGGCGTCGTGGCTTACCAGCCGCAGGACGCCGACGCTCTTGTCGCGGTCCTGTCCGGTCAGCTGGCGCAGGACGCGTATCGCGGAGTGGTGAGGGTTGGCGGAATCAGCCTGTCCGACATGGACTTGCGATTGGCGCGCCGCACAGTGCTGGTGGAGCCGCACATCACCGATCTGTTCTCCGGATCGCTCGCGTCGAACGTGACCGCGGGCGCCGGTGATGCTGCCGGTCTCGACATCCAGAGCGCTCTGGTGGCGTCGGCAGCGGCGGATGTCGTCGACGCACATCCGGACGGTCTCGATCTCGAAGTGACCGATCGGGGCGCGAGTTTGTCGGGAGGTCAGCGGCAACGCGTTGCCCTGGCTCGGGCCTTGGTGGCACAGGCACCTGTGATGGTCCTGCACGATCCGACGACGGCGGTGGACGCGGTGACCGAGGCGTCGATCGCCGAAGGAATCGCAGAACTGCGGCACGAGGGTGCCGGCGGCATCCACACGACGGTATTGATCACCAGCAGTCCGGCCTTGTTGGCCGTGACGGATCGAGTGATCGTGTTGAACGACGGAGTGATCGCCTCGACGGGCACACATTCCGAACTCTCTCGCGGCGACGCGAACTACCGAGGAGCGGTGCTGCGGTGACGGCCACGGACATGACTACCGGTATGCCGGCCGGGGAGAACGCGGAGAAGGTGACCGAGCGTGAGTTGTTGCCGATCGCGAGTGGTCGCCAGACCTGGAAGTGGTTGCGGGCAGCGCTGGCCGAGCACCGGATGCAGAGCCTGCTGGTCCTGATCGTCGCGGCTTCGGCGTCGGCGATGGCCTTGGTGCCGATCTACGTCTTCGGTGTCCTGGTCGACCGGGTCCGGGACAACGCGCCCACGTCGACGATCGTCGGGGTGGTCGTGATCATCGCCGCTGCCGCAATCGTGGGTGGCGTGTTCACCGGTGTGGCCGCCTATCTGATCAAGCGGCTAGGCGAGACGATCCTGGCGGATCTGCGCGAGCGGACCGTGGACCGGGCACTGCGCCTGCCGATCCAGACCGTCGAGAAGGTCGGCAAGGGCGATCTGCTCTCACGAGTCGGCGACGACGTTTCGGTGATCGCCAAGGCCGTGTCCGACGTGGTTCCCGGCATGATCGCGGCGGTTCTGCTCGTGGCTCTGAGCATGGTGACCATGCTCGGACTCGACTGGCGACTCGGTCTGGCCGGCATGGTCGCGCTGCCGATGTACGCGCTGGCGCTCAAGTGGTACCTGCCACGATCGGCTCCCGTTTACGCTGCCGAGCGGGTAGCGATGGGCGCTCGTTCACAAGCGCTGATCAGCAGTCTCCAGGGTGCCAAGACCGTGCGCGCGTACAGCCTCGAGAAGGAACATCTCGGTCAGATCGATGCGGCGTCGGCAAAAGCGCGTGATCTGGCCGTCGGAGTTTTCGGCCTGTTCACCAGATTCGCCGGTCGCGGTAACCGCGCTGAATTCGTGGGCCTGTCCATGATTCTGGTCGTCGGATTCCTGCTGGTTCGTGAGGACGTCGTGACGGTCGGTCAGACGACGACTGCTGCCCTGCTGTTCCATCGCCTGTTCAACCCGATCGGCTCGCTGCTCTACACCTTCGACGAAGTGCAGTCGGCCGGCGCCAGCCTCGCGCGACTGGTCGGCGTCGTCGAGATCGAGGAAACGGAGCCGTCGACGGATGCGGGTTCCGTTCCGGCTGACGGTTCGCTGCGTCTGGATGACATTCGGCACAGCTACGACGGTGGTCACGAGGTTCTCCATGGAGTGACGCTCAACCTGCGAGCGGGGGAGCGCGTGGCGCTCGTCGGTTCGACCGGAGCCGGAAAAACGACGCTTGCGGCGATCGCTGCCGGTTCGATCACTCCGACGTCGGGGCGGGTGTCGATCGGCGGTGTCCCGCTTGCCGACCTCGACGACCTACGACGCCACATCGCGATCGTGAGTCAGGAGGTCCACGTTTTTGCCGGACCCCTGATCGAGGATCTGAGATTGGCGGCTCCCGAATCCTCGGACGAGGACGTAGCCGCGGCACTGCGGACAGTCGGCGCATACGAGTGGGTGGAGGCTCTCGACGAGGGAATGCTGACCGTCGTAGGTGAAGGCGGGCACGAGATGACGGCGGCACAGGCGCAACAGTTGGCCTTGGCGAGACTGGTGCTGGCCGATCCCGCCGTCGCGGTACTGGACGAAGCAACAGCGGAGGCGGGCAGCGCCGGAGCGCGGGAACTGGAAGCGACTGCCGAAGCTGCTACGGAGGGCCGCACCACTCTGGTTGTCGCACACCGGCTTACCCAAGCTGCAGGCGCCGACCGAGTGATCGTGCTCGAACACGGGCAGATCGTAGAAGAAGGCCCGCACCGCGAACTGGTGTCCGCGGGTGGGCGTTACGCGCAACTGTGGGCGGCCTGGGAGGGTCGCGACTGAGAGCGTTCAGACGATCAGGTGAGGTACCCGCCGCCGTGGGGGAAGAACTCGGCGGCGGTGTACTCGCTGCCGTCGTCGAGTCGGACGCGCTCGATCCGAAGTCCCTTGTTCTTGCCCGACCACGCGTCGGGGCCCGCGACGATCACCATGCCGTCGTCTTCCTGGATGAACACTCGGCCGGGGGTTCCGCCGTAGTGCCCGCGTGAGACGGACGCCTTCAGGATGCGGACGCGCCGGCCCTTGAACTCCGCAAAAGCGTTGGGGTACGGATCGGACTGTGCTCGGACGAAACGCTCGATGACCTCGGCCGGCCAGGACCAGTCGACGTGACTGTCCTGCGGTGCGCGCTTGTGGAAGAACGTGGCCTGCGAGCGGTCCTGCGGCGTCCAGTCGGTACGGCCGGACGCGATCAGATCCAGGGCGTCGAGTGTGATGGGGCCGATCATGTCGATCGTGCGGTGGAACAGATCGGTGACGGTATCTGTGGGGCCGACCGTCGTCGAACGCTGCAGCACGATGTCGCCCGCGTCGAGTTCCTCGTCCATCAGGTGCGCCGTGAGCCCGACTTCTTCTTCGCCGTTGATCAGAGCCCAGATGAGCGGGGAGAATCCCGTGTACTTGGGGAGCAGCGAATCGTGGATGTTGAGGGTGCCGTACTTGGGTGCGTCGAAGACCTCCGCCGGCAGCCAGGTGCGCCAATTGTTGGCGACGATGATGTCGGGAGCAGCTTCGGCCAGCGCGGCCTTGAAGGCGTCGTCAGGCTTGTTCGCCACGTGAACGGGTACACCGTTCTCGGCCGCCAGATCTGCAACCGAGTCCGCCCACATCTGTTCGTAGACGTGTTCACTCTTCGGGTGTGTGATCGCCAGCACGACCTCGTGATCGGAGTCGATCAAGGCCTGCAGGGTACGGTGGCCCCAGGTTTGGTATCCGAGCGTAGCGACTCTCAACGGGGGTCCTCCTGGACGAGCATGGGCTGGGGTTGCGGTCACACGACCGCCCATCAGCTTAGGCTATCCAACCAAAATTGTTGATCACACGTACGAGGAGGAAGGCTGACATGACGGTCGCCACAATCAACGGAATCCCCATCAATTACCAGGTCAAGGGTGATGGAGATCTGGTGGTGCTGATCATGGGGACCGGTAGCCCCGGTCGCGTCTGGGATCTGCACCAGACGCCGGCTCTGGTGGCCGCCGGCTATCGCGTCGCCACCTTCGACAACCGCGGAATCGCCCCGTCCGGCGAGAGCCTCGGCGGCATCACGATGCCCGACATGGTTGCGGACACCGCCGGGTTGATCGAGCACCTCGGCGGCGGCCCGGCCCACGTCATCGGCACCTCGATGGGCGCCCGGGTAGCGCAGGAACTGACGCTCGCCAGGCCCGATCTGGTTCGCAAAGCCGTGTTCCTCGCCGGCCATGCCCGGATGGATCATTTCCAGCAGGTCCTGACCGAGGGTGAGCGCCAGTTGTTCGACAGTGGCGTCGCCCTGCCGGCCAAGTACCGTGCCGCAGTGACCGCGGTGATGAACCTCTCGCCGGCCACGCTCGCCGACGATCACTCCGCACGCGACTGGATGGACATCTTCGAGTTCACCGGCGGCGCAACCTCACCCGGTGTTCGCGCACAGCTCGGCATGGACCGCGCCTTCGATCGACGGGGAGCATACAAGTCGATCATGCGCCCGTGCCTGTCCGTCGCTTTCGCCGACGACCGCATGATCCCGCCTTACCTCTCCCGCGAGGTGGCGGATTGCATCGCGACGGCGTCGTACGAAGAGATTCCCGACGCCGGGCACTACGGCTACCTCGAGCGTCCGGAGGCCGTGAACAAGGTGCTGATCGACTTCCTGGCGAAGTAGTTCTTCGCACGCGAAAAAGGGCCTGACCTGCTCACTGCGGGTCAGGCCCTTCTCGTATTTCAGGCCAGGGCCAGGAACAGCTTTTCGAGTTCGGCCTCGGTCATCGGTTCTCGACCGTCGGCGCTGTCACCGCTCAGGCATTCACGCAGCCCGGAAGCGACGATCTTGAACCCTGCTCGGTCCAGCGCCTTGGACACGGCTGCGAGCTGCGTGACGACGTCCTTGCAGTCGCGGCCGTTCTCGATCATCGAGATGACCCCGGCAAGTTGGCCGTGGGCACGCCGCAGCCTGTTCAGTACGAGCGCAATGCTCTCTTCGTCGCCGGTCATGGTGGCCCCTTCTCGAGTGTTCGTGCTGCGACCGAGGGTACCCCTGGGGGCATGTCAGTGTTGATTCAGTATTTGATCCGGGTGCGGTGTCAGATCAGCGAGTCGACGGCCGCCCGCAACTTGACGGCTGCGTCGGCTGCCACGGACTCCAGGCCGGGTTCGCCGGAAACCTGCACCATGAGAGCGGGATTCATTGCTTCGACGAAGAACGAATTCTCCGTGGTCGTATCCTCTCGGACGACGACGTTGCACGGCAACAGGAGACCGATCTGGCGATCCACCGAGACTGCCCGATGGGCAAGGGGTGGATTACAGGCGCCCAGGATCAGGTATTTCTCCATGTCCTCGTCCAGCTTCGCCTTGAGCGTTGCCTGCATGTCGATCTCGGTCAGGATGCCGAAGCCCTGCTCGGCGAGAGCAGCACGCGTTCGGGTGACGACGTCGTCGAAAGTTCCGGCGACCTTGGTTGCGATCGCGATCGGTTCTGTGGGTGTTGTCATTGCCCGCTCCTTGCCGTTGTTTCGATGTCGTTGTCTTCGATGCCGTTGGCTTCGATTTCTCTTGCTCCCACCATACCCCTGGGGGTATCAAGAAAACAGTGATGTCGGGTACACGATCAGCCATGCGAGAAGCTGATGTTCGGCAGGACGCGACGTAGCCATACCGGCGCCCACCAGGCTGTCCGGCCGGTGAGACGCAGGAGAACGGGCAGCAGCACCAAGCGGACGAGCACTGCGTCCAGGAGGACGGCTACACCGAGAATGATGCCCATTTCCTTGGGTGGCAAGGGATCTGCGAGCGCAAAAGTGAAGAAGACCGCAACCATCACCGCCGCTGCCGCCGCAATGACCCGACCTGAATGTGCCAGGCCGTCGATGTGTGCGATCGCGGGGTCACCTGTGCGTTCGTAGTGCTCCTTGGCGCTCGAGAGCAGAAATACCGTGTAGTCCATCGCGATGGCAAAGATCATGGCGAAGAAGAAGACCGGACCCCACCCGTTGAGGAAACCCTGGGGATCGAAGCCGAGTAGGCCTGCGCCGTGACCATCCTGGAAGATCAGCTTCGCGATTCCGAATGCGGCCCCGGTGGACAGCAGGCTGACCAGCGTGCCGATCAAGGCGATCAGAGGTGCCTGGAGGGCGATCAGCAGCAACAGGAATCCGAGCGTCAGAATCACGACCACGACGATGGGAAGGTAGTCGTCGAGTGCCTGCTGGAGGTCGAGATTTTCGGCCGGAGCGCCGCCGACAAGCGCCGATTCCGGCAGTTGCGACCGAAGGTCGGCAAGGATGGTGTCCATCGCAGGATCCGACGGATCGACAGTGGGAACTGCTTGCAGCATAACCAGATCGGATCCGTCGGCCGCTTGTTGCGCCGGGGTGACCATGGCGACGCCGTCAACGCTCATGGCAAGACGCGAGGTGTCGGCTGCATCGTCGGCGGAGGTGACGATCTGCAGCATTCCGGGTGCCCCGTCACCGAACTGCTGCTGCACCAATTCGTATCCCTGTCGAACTGGGGCGTCCTCGGGAACCACGGCGATGGAGGGCATTGCAACCTTCAGTCCGAAGACCGGAACGACTAGGGCGATAAGGACGATGAAGGCGCCGATGCCGAAAGGCCACGGGTGCTTGTGCAGCAGTGATGCCCAAGCTGCGAACATCGGGGAGCGGTGCTGCTGGCGCTTTGCGTACGGTAGTGAACCGCCGTTGACCTTGGCGCCGATCCGGCCGAGCACGGCAGGTAGCAGGGTGAGTGTTGCGGCGAGGACGAAGATCACAGCGAGCATGATTCCGACAGCCATCGTGCGTACGGCCGGGGCTGGAACGATGAGCACCGCAGACAAACTGACCAGAACTGTGAGGCCGGAGAGGACAACAGCTTTGCCGGCGGTGTCCATCGTTTGAGCCACGGCGGCCCGCGGATCCGGATCGCTTCGCAGTGCTTCTCGGAACCTGGCGACGAGGAAGAGTGCGTAGTCGATGCCGAGTGCGAGAGCGAACATCATCGCGAAGTTCATGGCCCACACGGAAATCGGCGTGATCTCGTTGAGGATCACAAGCCCGCCCGCCGAGGCGACCAGACCTGCGAGTGTCAGAAGCAGTGGGAGTCCTGCAGCAACCAGGGAGCCGAAGGCCAACACCATGATCGCGAGAGTGACGGGCCACGACATCATTTCGGCCTTGATCATCGCTTCGTGATTGGCCTTGTTGAAATCGCTCCACAAAGCCGACGCGCCGGTGGGGTACACCTCGATGGTGTCCGTGGACAATGCAGTGAGTTCCTTGCCGAGTTCGTCTACCGCACTGACCATCTCGTCGGTACTTGCGTTTGCGCCCGCGATCATGATGCCGGTATGTCCGTCCGGGCTGATGGTCATTCCGGGCTGCGGAGTGACGACTTCACCGAAACGTGGGTCCGCGGAAAAGATTTCAGTTGCCGCGGCCAGCGTTTGCTGCATCGACGGATCCGTGATGGGCAGAGAGTCCGAGTGAACGACCACCTGCACTGCGGCGGAGGAGTTTCCACCGAAATGCTGCTCGGCCAACTCGCGTACCTGCACTGATTCGGATCCGTTCGCCTGCCAACCTGCGCCGGCCAAGGAGGTGAAGACGCTGGGTGCTGCGGCGCCGAGGGCAACCAGCGCGATCAACCAGACACCGAGAACGAGGCGGGTGTGCTCCGCCATCGATCGACCGAGGCGCGCGAGTATGCCGCCGGTTCGGGTGGGTGGGTCCGCGGTGACTGTTCTGGTCGCTGACATCTTCGCTCCTGATACGGGTGGGGGTATTTCTGATCTCCACTTGTATACCCCCAGGGGTATGTGTCTGTCACGTTCGCGGGTTCTCTATGCTGCTCGGGGCACCGTCTTGATCAGTGATGGTGATTCGGACTACGAGGAGCAGAGATCTTGGACGCACACGACTGGGACGAGCGATACCGAGCGGTGACGGAGCCATGGGGAGTCGACCCGGCGGGAACCGTCGCAACACGCATTGCCGACCTGACGCCGGGCACTGCGATCGATCTGGCCTGCGGCGACGGCCGTCATGCGCGGTGGATGGCCGGACAGGGTTGGTCGGTGACCGCGGTCGACTACTCGTCCGTGGCGATCGATCTGGCACGGGCGAGTGACCGGGACAACGTTGTCGACTGGCGGGTCGGAGACGCGACTACGTGGCAACCGGAAGGGGCGGTCGACCTGGTGTTGGTCAGCTTTCTTCACCTCGAGGTCGACGAGCTGGCCGAAACCCTGAAGCGCGTCGGGGAGTGGCTGACTCCAGGCGGGCGCGTCCTCTATCTGGGGCATTCGATCGAGAACTTCCATCGTGGTGTGGGCGGTCCACCCGAACCGACCATTCTGCCCGGTATTTCCGATCTCGCTCGCGCAGCGGAGGGGTCGAGGGTCTATGCCCTCGAACATGTCGTTCGGCCGCAGGACGGTAAGACGGCGATCGACGTTTTGCTCGAATTCGGTCCGTGGGAACAGGTCTGACCAGGGTGGGAGCGTACCTTCACGTTCCTGGGTAGCCTACCCTAAACTTGCGAGGGTGTTCGTCGTTCGATGAGCATGAACGACGATGATCGGATTCTCGATGTCTGACCACTCTCAGGTAGCTCACCCGTCTGTATCGGGCGGTGGCCATCTGGACGCAGCGCTCCCGGCGACGGCCGCTCAGCGTGAGGTGTGGGTTGCTCAGAACGTCGATCCGAGTAGCCCGGTGTACAACATCGGACTTGTCGTCGAGGTCGACGGCACCATCGACGTCGAGCGCGCCGCAGCGGCGATCAGGGCCACCGTCGGACGCGTCGAAGCACTGTTCGTGAACTTCGAGGTCGATGCCGACAACCAGCTGATCCAGGTGCCGATTCCGGATGCACGCTGGGACGTGGAAATTCTCGACCTTCGGGCCGAGGCGAATCCCGATTCGGCAGCGCAGTCGTGGATGGACACCGACATGGCCCGGGTCTTCGGTGCGGACGATCTGCTCTTCCGTCAGACACTTCTGCTGACGGCCGACGACCGAGTCATCTGGTATCAGCGCTATCACCACAGTGTGGTCGACGGCTACGGCATCTCGCTCATCGTCGCCGACGTCGCAGAAAGATACGACAATCCGAATCTGGGGACTGACGCACCGCGATGGTCACTCGATGCAGTGGTTGCAGCCGATCAGGACTACCGGAACTCTCCGCGGTTCGAGCTCGACCGTCAGTACTGGGTGCAGCGAGTCGAATCAGGACCGGAAGCGACGCGGATTCTGCATGGGCAGGTCGATGATTCGCTGCCCCCGATCTCGGCAGTGCTCACGCTAGATGCCGATCGTGCGGCACAGCTCTATCGCTATGCGGCCGACGCCGGGATTCGGCGAACTCGCCTGCCCATGGCGGCGCTGATCGCGTACATCGCACGAACCACGGGACAGCACGACGTTGTCGTCTCGGTGCCGATGGCGGCTCGGGTGGGGCGCAACATGCGTCGCATTCCCTCGATGGCGTCGACGATTCTTCCGCTGAGTATTCGAGTAGAACGCTCGGAAACCATCGGCCAGTTGGCAACTCGACTCGACACCGCCCTGATCTCGATACTCAAGCACGGGCGCTACCGGGGAGAGGATCTCGCTCGCGACATTCGGGCGATCGATCCCGACCGTCAGGTCTTCGGTCCCGGCATCAACTCGATGATGTTCGAACACACACTCACCTTCGGCGGATGCCCGGTGCGCGTGCGTAATTCGGTAACCGGTCGAGTCAGTGACCTGGATCTGAGTGTGCGCGGTGGTCAGGACGGGGAGCCGATCGAGATCGACGTCCGCGCCCCGGCCGGATTCGACAGGGAGTTGGCCGATCACACCGCGAGAATCGAACAGTTCCTCGATCGATTCGTAGCCGAGCCGCAGCTTCCGATCTCGGCACTCGACCCCATGTCGCTCGCGGAACGAGAACTCGTGCTCCACGGGTGGAACGACACCGCAGAGCCGCAGCCCGTCACGACGGTGCCGGATTTGTTGCGCAGCAGCTTCTCTGCCGATCGGGGCGCTGTCGCCGTGGTCGACGGGGACGTCCGGCTGACCTACGGCGAACTCGAAAGTCGGGTATCACAGCTCGCCGCGCACTTGATCTCTCGCGGTGTTGCGACCGAAACCGTTGTGGCGATCGGGCTTCCGAGATCCGCCGAGATGGTGGTGGGGTTGTTGGCCGTCATGTGTGCCGGTGGTGCCTTCGTTCCGCTGGATCCGTCATGGCCTGCGGAACGCCGCGAATCGGTACTCGCCGACGCGGGCGCCACACTGGTGCTCACCTCGGACGGTGTAGACGACTCCGTTCCGGTCGATCTGACCGCGTGGGCATACGAGGACGGGCCGTCGGTCCTGTCCGAGGTCATGACGCCCGACGTTCGTATTCACGGTGCCCAATTGGCGTACGTCATCTTCACGTCCGGTTCGACCGGACGCCCGAAGGGCGCCATGATCCGCCACGAGGCGATCTGCGCACGGTTGCTGTGGCAGCGAGAGCGGGTTCTCGGGTTCGGATCGAGCGATGCCTCGCTGTTCAAAGCCCCACTCTCGTTCGACATCTCGATCAACGAGATCCTGCTCCCGCTCGTGTCCGGCGGTCGACTGGTGATCGCGAAGCCCGAGGGGGAACGCGACCCGCAATACCTACTCGACCTGATCGCCGGAGAATCGGTCACCTTCGTCTACCTGGTTTCGTCCATGCTCGACATACTGCTGGACCTGGCGAACGAGACCGATCAGCTCGATTCGTTGAAGCACGTGTGGTGCGGCGGTGAGGTTCTCACGCCTGAACTCTTCGACCGGTTCCGCGCCCAACTGTCCACGACGCTGTATCACGGCTACGGGCCGGCGGAAGCGACCATCGGTGTCTCCCATGTGATCTACCGAGAGGACGCGGAACGAATCGCGACCTCCATCGGTCGGCCGAACCCCAACACTCGCCTGTACGTGTTGGACGGCGACCTGCAGCCGGTTCCGGTCGGCACCGGCGGCGAACTCTACGCCGCGGGCTTCCTGCTGGGACGCGGATACGTCGGCGCGTCGGCGCTGACCGCATCTCGCTTTGTCGCGGATCCCTTTGTCACGGGTGATCTGGCCGGATCCCGGATGTACCGCACCGGTGACTTGGCCCGATGGGCCCCGGACGGCACCCTCGACTTCCTCGGACGCACGGACAATCAGGTGAAGATTCGTGGCATGCGCCTCGAACTCGAAGATGTCGAAGCCGCGGTGATCTCGCACCCTGGAGTGCGGCATGTGGCAGTTCTGGTGCGTCAAGCGCCCACAGGGGCAAAGTATCTCGCCGCTTACGTGAGCGCAGCGTCGGGGACTGACCGTGCGATCGACTCGCGGGACATTCGCGAGTGGGCGGCGAGCAAGCTGCCCGACTACATGATCCCGACCACCGTCACCGTCCTCGACGAGTTTCCGCTCACGGCCAACGGCAAACTCGACCGTCGAGCGCTTCCCGAGCCCGATCTAGCCGAACTGAGCGCGCATGTCGCTGCGAGAAACGAAGTCGAACAACAGTTCTGCACGTTGATCGCGTCGGCAGTCGGTCTCGATTCGGTCGGCGTGACCGACGATTTCTTTGCACTGGGCGGGGACAGCATCGTCGCGATCTCGCTCGTGACGGCGGCTCGTGCAGCCGGTTTGTCGATCAGTCCACGCGAGGTGTTCCAACTGCGCACCGCGGAGGCCATGGCGCGTGCCCAATCCGGCCGAACGGCTGAGATCGTCGATCATGCGGACGAACCGATCGGTCACGTAGCCACGACGCCCATCGCTGCCAGGGTCCTCGGGACACCGGACGCAGTACGAACCTTCCATCAGCGAGCGCTGATTCAGACCCCGTCGGCTTTGACGTCCGAACACGTCAAGTCGGCGCTCGATGTCCTCGTGGCGCGCCACGATGCACTTCGTGCGAAGTTGACTCCCGACGGAACGCTGCTTGTTCCGGCTACCAACGAAGCGGCTGTGGTCTTCGAGACCCGGGCGCTATCGGTGCCGCTCGAAGAATGCGGGCCACTGTTAGTCGCCGAGACCGAGCGAGCCGTCAGGCGACTGAATCCGGTTGACGGAACGATGGTCAGTGCCGTTCTTTTCACTACTGCGACAGGTCCTGGGCGACTGTTGCTTGCCATCCACCACGCGGTGGTCGACGGTGTCTCCTGGCGCATCATCCTCGAAGACCTCGCGCGCGCCGGTATCGCAGCGATGAATGGCGACGAACCCTCGCTCGCTCCGGTCGGTACCTCCGTGAGACGGTATGCCGAACTCGTTTCGGAGGCGGTCGGAGCCGGGCGACTGGACTCGGAAATCGAGTTCTGGGACTCGGTCACGTCGGCACAACAGTCACCCCTCGGCCGTCGGGCACTCGACCCGGCAATTGACCCCGCGCGCACCGCTGCGGCGCGATCGATCACCCTGTCTCCGGAATTCGCCGATCGGTTGTTGGGCAGTGTTCCAAGGGCATTCGGGGCCGACGTGAGCGAAGTACTGGTCACCGCACTGGCCGTTGCGCTGACCAAGTGGAGCGGTGCCGGATCGGTGACAATCGACTTGGAAGGTCACGGACGCGACGAGGACGTCGTTCGCGGCGACGGCGCTGCCCACGTCGACCTGACACGAACTGTCGGATGGTTCACCACAGTGTTCCCGGTGGCACTCGAGATCGGTGCAGCCGCTCCGGATCTCGAAGCGAGCGGCGAGTTGGCGGGGGTTCTCAAGAACGTCAAGGAGCAACTTCGACGCGTCCCGAACACCGGCTTCGGATATGGAGCATTGCGATACCTCGGCGGCTCGGATCAGTTGCGTAGCGTCGCAGCGCCCGAGGTGGTGCTCAACTATCTGGGGCGCACTGCAGTTGCGGAGGGGGACTGGTTCCCGGTGTCGATGGACGGTGCTGCCGATCCGTCCATGCCGTTGGGCCACGCACTGTCGGTCGACGTCGTAGCCGAGGACGCTGCGGGTGGTCCACGACTGCGAGCCACCTTGACCTGGGCGTCGAACATCTTCCTGCGTAGCGACATCGACAGGTTTGCGCGGCTGTGGCTGGACTCGCTCAAGGCCGTGGCCGGGCTCGCCGCTTTCGGCGGAGCCACACCGTCCGACTACCCTCTGGTGGCGCTCACTCAGACCGACGTGGACGGGTTGCCGAAGGCGGACGAGATTCTCCCGCTCACTCCGTTGCAGGAAGGGATCTACTTCCATTCGGCATTTGCCGATCCGGGATCGGATCAGTATGTCGTGCAACAGGTTGTGGAACTGACTGGTGCCGTGGACAGCGCATCGCTGCGCCGTGCGCTGCAGTCCGTCGTGGATCGGCACGAGGCGCTGCGCACCGGATTCTCGGTCCTCGGCGACGGTCGAGTGGTGCAGGTGGTGCACCCGAGCGTCGTCGTGGAGATGACAGTAGTCACGGATGCCGGCGCCGACGTGGACGAACTGCTCTCAGTCGACCGCGCGCGCGGGTTCGACCTCGCGCATCCGCCGCTCGTCCGTTACACGCTGGTCCGTGCCTCCTCGGAGAAGTACCTTCTGCTGCAGTCGATTCACCACGCGGTCGCAGACGGATGGTCGGTCCCGGTGATGCTGCGGGAGCTGATGGCGTCGTACAGCGTTGCCGATTCCGGCGTCGTGCTCCCGAACCCGGCGCCGTACCGTAGCTATCTCGAATGGTTGGCCGGTCACGATCACGACGCTTCGGCGGCGGTGTGGCGGAAAGCTCTGAACTCTCCCGGGCCCGCGGTCGAACTTCCCGCGCCGAGTGCGGGCAGCAGCGGGATCCACGCTACCCGAGTCGAACTGACCGACCTAGACACGCGCGCACTGGTGACCAACGGACGCTCACACGGACTGACACTGAGCACGCTCGTGCACGGCGCCTGGGGACTGGTGCTCGGCCGAATGGCCGGCCGAACCGACGTGCTGTTCGGATCAACAGTATCGGGACGCGGTGGAGACCTGCCGGGCATCGAGACCATGGTGGGCCTGTTCATCAACACTGTGCCGGCGCGATTGCGTTTCGATCCGGCAGAGACAGCCTCGCAAGCACTTTCTCGTTGGCAGAGGGAACAATCGGAACTACTCGACCATCAGTACCTGGGTCTACCCGAACTGCGGCGGACCGGCGGACTGGAGCAGAACTTCGAATCACTGGTCGTGTTCGAGAACTATCCACTCGGTGACACCGCTATCGCCGATCCGACGAACTCGGTGCGACTGACGGGAATTCGATTCGACGAGCGGCCGGCCTACCCGGTGACGCTGATCGTCGTCCCCGGCGATCGGTTGGCATTGGAGCTCAAGTACGACGCCGCTCAGGTGGACGGCGATGCCGCTGCGTCGCTGGCCGAAGCTCTCGCAGTCGTACTCGCCGAGCTCTCTCGCGATCTCGACCAGGTCATCGGCCGGATCGCGCTGGCACCCGCACAGCCGGGGAGCGTCGGCACGGCCTTGGATCGGCCGCGCGCAACGCTGACCGAGCTGCTGCGTGATCAGGCCGGGCGTACGCCCGAAGCCACCGCAGTGATCTTCCGTGAAGAGTCGTTGACCTACGCCGAACTTCACTCTCGCGCTGATCGTTTCGCGCACTTGCTGCGCGAACGTGGCGTCGGACGCGAATCGTTGGTGGCCGTTGCCCTGCCGCGCTCCATCGAACTGATGGTCGCGATACTCGGCATCGGAAAGGCCGGGGGCGCCTACGTGCCCCTCGACACCGGTTACCCGGCGGAGCGGCTGACGTACATGCTCGGTGACGCCGATCCGGTGTGCGTCGTGGTGTCGGAAGACTCTTCACTCGATTCGGGTTCGGTTCCGCGGGTGACCGTATCGGAGTCGGCGCAGTTCCCAGCCGATCCGCTGAGTGCCCCAGGATCACCCGCGGATGCCGCGTACATGATCTACACCTCGGGTTCGACCGGTCGTCCCAAAGGTGTTGTCGTCACCCACGAGGGTGTGGTCAACCGATTGCTCTGGGCACAGCAGATACGTCCGATGGACGTTTCCGACCGGATGCTGCAGAAGACCCCGTCCAGTTTCGACGTCTCCGTTCCCGAATTCTTCTGGCCGTTCCTGGTGGGGGCAACCCTGGTGATGGCCGAGCCGGACGGGCACAAGGACCCGGGCTACCTGGCCGACGTCATCGTCGAACAGTCCGTGACCCGAGTGCATTTTGTTCCGTCGATGCTCGAAGTGTTTCTTGCAGAGCCGAAAGCAGCACTGTGCTCTTCCCTCGAGATCGTCAACTGCAGCGGTGAGGCACTGCCCGTTCACGTTGCACGCAAGGTCGCCGAGATCCTGCCGAACGTTCTGGTGGACAACCTCTACGGCCCCACCGAGGCCGCCGTCGACGTCAGTTGGCAGCCGTCCGTTCAGGAAACTCCGGCAGACGCCGTCAGTGTCCCGATCGGCGTACCCGCAGCCGACACCGGCCTGTTCGTTCTCGATCCCTACCTGCAGAACGTCCCGGCCGGTGCCACCGGTGAGCTGTATTTGGCGGGACCACAACTGGCGCGTGGTTACCACGGACGTGGGGGACTCACCTCCGAAAGATTTGTGGCGAATCCGTACAGCGACGGCGGTTCGCGGATGTACCGGACCGGTGACATCGTGCGGTGGAATGCCGACGGCGTCCTCGAGTACCTCGGCCGCGTGGACGAGCAGGTGAAGGTTCGTGGATTCCGCATCGAGCTCGGTGAAATCGAAGCACAGTTGGCGCTGTGCCCCGGAGTCACGGCCAGTGCCGTGATCGTCCGAACAGACGGTCCTGGCAACCGCGCACAGGTGGTTGCCTATCTGGTCGGCGATGTTGATGATGCTGCGGTTCGCGCTCAGTTGCTGTCGGTGCTACCGGAATTCATGGTGCCCAGCGCCTTTGTGCGACTCGAGTCACTGCCGCTGAGCCCGAGCGGCAAGCTCGACCGAAAAGCACTACCTGCACCGGATTTCGCGGCACAGGTGGGCGACTCGACGGGAGTAGTTTCCTCGGGCGTTGCAGACCTTCTCGCCGGGCATTTCGCGACGGTTCTCGGACTGCCCCGTGTCGGGGTGCGCAACGATTTCTTCACTCTCGGCGGCGACAGTATCCTGGCGATCCGACTGGTCAACCTGGCTCGTCGTGATTCGGTAGTGCTGACCCCGCGTCAGATCTTCGAATTGCGCACTCCCGCCGCGATCGCCGCAACGGTGGGTGATGTCGCCACCTCGATTGCCACCGCCTCGGCCGACATCGGTGTGGGTGAGCTGGTACCGCTGCCGGTGGTTCACCGCTTGTCCGAATGGGCGGGTGGTACCGATCGCTTCAACCAGGCAGTTCTGATCCACTCTCCGGCAACATCTCTCGGTTCGATCACCGGTGCGTTGCAGGCGGTGCTCGATCACCACGACGGGCTTCGCCAAACCTTGATCCGACATGACCGCGGCATGTGGTCGGCGCGGGTCGAGGAACCCGGCAGTGTCCGGGCAGCGGACGTGGTCGCCCGAGTCGACGCGCAAGGACTGGACGACGGCGATTTGCGAACGCTCATTGCGGAGCACTCCGAAGCAGCGACCAGTCGATTGGATCCGTCTGCAGGGCGGATGGTCTCGGTGGTTTGGTTCGATTGTGGCGCGGAGAATCTGGGCCGGCTCGCAATAGTCGCGCACCACCTGGTCGTGGACGGGGTTTCCTGGGCAACCCTGCTCGAGGATCTCGCGATGGCCTGGGTGGCAGTCGAAGCCGGAGAGCCCGCCGCACTGGATGCCGTCGGAACTTCGCTGCGTACCTTCTCCCGCACGGTGGCCGAACACGCATACAGTGCTCATCGATTCGCCGAACTCGATCACTGGCTGACCGTGACCGCTCCGGGCGCACAGTTGATCCCCGATGCAGCGGGCGATGCCGTCGTATCCGGAGGCTCGAGGCGCACGGTCACGGTGGACGGAGCAATCTCCGAGGCAGCACTTGGATCGGTTGCGGCAATGGTGGGTGCCGAGGGAACGGATGTTCTGTTGGCAGCGCTGACGATGTCCGTCGATCGCTGGCGTCGCTCCACCGGCCGCAGTGAGTACGAATTGCTGGTCGATCTCGAACGGCACGGCCGGGAGGAGTTGGCGCCGGGAACCGATCTGTCGCGAACAGTCGGCTGGTTCACCACCATCGCGCCCACGCGACTGCACAGCGGAACCGATCCGGTGGATACCTTGCGTGAGGTGAAGGAGAGCCTGCGACGTGCACCGGACGGCGGCATCGGATACGGGATGCTGCGGTACGTGAATGCCCGCACGGCAACGATATTGGCGGGGCGTTCCGAATCTCAGGTGCTGTTCAATTATCTCGGACGTGCGACGGCTCCTGGATCGACCGCATGGTCTCTGGCGGCGGAATCCGACGCTATGTCCACCGATCCCGACGCGGACATGGGAGGCCCGTACCGGCTGATCGTCAATGTCGTGAGTGTCGATTCGGAGCTTCGCGCCGACTTCGCCTGGGCAAGTGAAGATTTGTCCGATACTGACGCGCTGGCACTCTCCGAGGGCTGGGTTTCGGCACTCGGCGATCTGGCGGCTGCGGCCGCACGTCACGACGGTCCGCCCTTCCTGACTCCGTCCGATGTGACCTTGCTCGACCTGAGTCAGGCCGAGATCGACGCGATAGCCGATGCGAGCCCGGCAGGTGTGAGCCGTATCCTGCCGCTGTCACCGTTGCAGGAAGGCCTGTACTTCCAGGCCGGATATTCGGACAGAAGTGAAAGCACTGGCGGGGACATCTACACGGCACAGTTCTCGATGGACTTCGGGCACACGCTCGACGTGGACAGGTTGGCTGAGGCTGCTCGGACACTTCAACGACGAAATCCCACCTTGCGAGCGGGGTTCGTGAGCGAAGGACTGAACGAGCCCGTGCAGTTCTTCAGCGCGGGACTCGACGTTCCCGTTGCCGTCCATGATCTCCGTGAACTCGACGACTCGGCGGCTCGTGAGCGCGCCGAGGGGATCGCTGCCCTGGACAGAGTTACTCCATTCGATCTGACAGCACCGCCGCTGTGGCGTATGAGCGTGCTGCATCTGCCCGGCGGGCACGATCGTCTGGTGATCAACCGGCAGTTCCTGCTGTGGGACGGCTGGTCCAACGGCCTTGTCGTCAGCCAGCTTCTGGCGCTCTACGATACCGGTGGCGACGACAGCGCCTTCGGTGAACCCGAGGGGTCGTTCGAGACGTACCTCGCCTGGTTGGCCGATCGCGACGGTGCTGCCGCCGACGAGGCGTGGCGCGGAGCGCTGGCAGGCCTCGAGGAGCCGACGCTTGTCGCCGTGCCGGCGCCGGACGCCGAACGTCAGCTTCCGGATCGCCGAGATGTGGTTCTGCCGGAATCGCTTTCGCGCGCCCTGCGTGAGCGTGCCGCCGCGTCCGGCGTCACGTTCAACACCGTACTGAACGCAGCGCTGGCCCTGGTGCTGGCGTCGGCCACCGGTCGACAGGATGTCGTCTTCGGCTCCACCGTTGCCGGAAGGCCTCCCGAGGTGCCGGGAATCGACACCGTGGTGGGAATGTTCCTCAACACCGTTCCCGTTCGGCTGGAACTGGATCCGAACGAGAGCGTCGACGAACTTCTTCGCCGCACGCAGGCGGATCGTCTCTCACTGATGCCGTTCGACTACCTCGGCTTGGCCTCGATTCAACGTCTGTCCGAACATCGTCAACTGTTCGACGTGCTGATAGTCCTGCAGAACTTCGTGGACGAGAAACAAGTCGACGCACTCAATGCCGCTCACGACGTGAGCGGCAGCGACAGTATCGATCACACGCACTATCCGCTGACCGTCGTGGTCACACCGGGTACCACCGTCAACGTCAAGTTCGAGTTCCATCCGCATCTGGTGACCGCGCGTCGAGCCGAGGACCTGCTCGGTCACTTCGTCGACCTGCTGCAGAGTTGGTCGCAGGACATGACAGGTTCGGTTGTTGCGACTCCGGTGCCTGTAGTGGCGCAGCAGACGCAGATCCGAGAGTTGCCGGAGCGCACCATTGCCGACTTGTTCGAAGAGGTGGCGTCGGTGCAACCGAACGACACGGCACTCGTGTTCGGGAAGCGTCGGATGACCTATGCCGATCTCGACGGCGAGATCAACCGGATGGCGCGGTTGCTGATCAACTACGGGGCCGGTCCGGAAAGAATTGTGGCCCTTGGTCTACCACGATCGGTGGACATGGTTGTCGCGCTCTTCGCCGTATTGCGTACCGGCGCGGCCTACCTACCACTCGAACTCGACCATCCAGCCGAACGGTTGGCCGTGATGATCGACGACGCGCGGCCCGTCGTGTTGCTGACCACCGTTGCCGCCTCACCGAAGTTCGACGGCGCGGACGTCCGCACTATCGTGATCGACGAGCCGGACACTGCGGCAAGGAGACTGACGATCTCGGCACGGGCGCTCTCCGCGTCGGAACTCGGAGCATTCGCCCCGGGGGCACCGCATCGACTCGACCACCCCGCGTACGTCATCTACACCTCCGGCTCGACCGGCAAGCCCAAGGGCGTGGTCACCGGATACCGCGGCTTGACGAACATGCAGTTCAACCACCGCGAGGCGATCTTCGAACCGGTCATCGCCGCGGCGGGCCGGCGCCTGCGGATCGCGCACACCGTGTCCTTCGCCTTCGACATGTCGTGGGAGGAACTTCTGTGGCTCGTGGAAGGCCACGAGGTGCACATCTGCGACGAGGATCTGCGTCGTGATGCCGAGGCGCTCGTCGCATACTGCGACGCTCAGGACATCGACGTCGTCAACGTGACACCGACCTACGCGACGCACCTGATCGACAGCGGACTTCTCGACGACGGTGTGGGGCACCACCGCCCGCCACTGGTCCTGCTCGGTGGTGAAGCCGTTCCGGATTCGGTGTGGAACCGGCTGCGCGACACCGAGGGAACCGTGGGCTACAACCTCTACGGTCCGACGGAATACACGATTAACGCCCTCGGTGGCGGAACTGCCGACAGTGACACCCCGACCGTCGGTAAGCCGATCTGGAACACCACGGCGCACATTCTCGACAGCTGGCTGCGACCGGTCCCCGACGGAGTTGCCGGCGAACTGTACATTGCCGGAGCTGGTTTGGCTCGCGGCTACCTCGGACGCTTCGCGCTCACGTCCGAGCGCTTCGTCGCCGATCCGGCTGGGACCGGAGAACGTATGTACCGCACCGGTGACTTGGTGCGGCGACGCGGTGACGGCAACCTTGACTTCCTCGGCCGCACCGACGATCAGGTGAAGATCAGAGGTCACCGGGTCGAGCCGAGCGAAATCGTCTCCGTTCTCGAATCCGACGAACACGTGCGGCAAGCAGCGGTGGTGGTCGACGTCGGGGCGGGTGGAGTCAAGAGACTCGTCGGCTACGTGACACCGGTGCGCCTCGGCGTCGCGCACGACTACCGCGCGCGGGCGCGCGTTCTCCTGCCCGACTACATGGTTCCGGCCGTGGTCGTCGAGGTGGAGACATTGCCGATGACCGTCAACGGAAAGCTCGACGTCAAGGCGCTGCCCACGGCCGATTCGGTGCTGGGGGAGCGCAGTGGGGTAGCGATCGCGCCCAGAAACCGTACGGAAGAGGTCCTCTGCGAACTCTTCTCCGACGTGCTGGACGTCGACGGCATCGGTGTCGACGACAACTTCTTCGACCTCGGTGGTCACTCGCTTCTGGCCACCAAACTGATCAGCCGAACTCGGATCGCCATTCCCAACGCTCTGACCATGCGTGATCTCTTCGAAGCACCGACGGTCGCGGAACTCGCGGAACGTATTGCGGCCGAGCAGGGATCGACGCGACCGGTGCTGGTCGCGAAGCCGCGACCGGACCACCTCCCCCTTTCTGCCGCTCAACAGCGATTGTGGCTGATCGGACAGATGGAGGAGAACTCCGCGGCCTACAACTTCCCGATCGTGCTCCGCTTGGACGGTGCACTGGACGCGGACGTCTTCGCCGCGGCGCTGGACGATGTGGTCGAACGACACGAATCCTTGCGTACGGTGTTCAGGTTGGTCGACGGAACGCCGGAACAGATAATTCTCGAATCGGCGACGGTTCCGGTCGAGACAGTTCATTCAGGAGAAGCCGGCGGCGCCGGTGAGGTTACAGCGGCGGTGGGCCGTCCGTTCGACCTTGCGAACGAGATTCCGATTCGTGCACGTCTGATCCGGGTGGACGATGCAGTAGTCGTCGTGATCGTTCTGCATCACATCACAACGGACGAATGGTCCGATCGACCGTTCCTTCGGGATCTGATGTCTGCCTACTCCTCTCGGATTCAGGGCGAGGAGCCAGCTTTCGAACCGCTTCCGGTGCAGTACGCGGATTACACCCTGTGGCAAAGGGAATTACTCGGCAGCGCCGACGATCCGTCGAGCGTCCTGAGCACGCAGTTGGACTTCTGGGCGAAGAGTTTGGACGGCGCCCCCGAAGAACTGTTGCTTCCCGCCGATCGGAGTCGACCAGCCAGACCGAGTTTCTCCGGTGGGGCAGTGGTGACACGGTTGGGCATGGAGACAACTGCTGCATTGCGGAATCTGGCGCGCGAGAGCCAGAGTTCGATGTTCATGGTCCTGCACGCGGCGTCGGCGGCGTTGCTGACTGCGCTCGGAGCGGGTGAGGACCTTCCCCTCGGCGCTCCGGTAGCCGGACGCAGCGAACAGGGGCTCGACGACTTGGTCGGCTTCTTCGTCAATACCATTGTGCTGCGCACGGATACGTCGGGCAACCCGACGTTCCGGGAGTTGGTGGATCGCGTTCGGGAGGGAGATCTCGAGGCCTTCGCCAACGCCGACGTTCCGTTCGAAACTGTGGTGGAACGCCTCAATCCGTCGCGCACCCTGGCACGCAACCCGCTGTTCCAGGTGATGGTCGGCTATCACAGCCGCGAGGAGACGGGCGGGGATCCGTTCGAATTCGAGGAGTACACGGCCAAGTTCGATCTGGTGTTCAACTTCACCGAGTACCTGGGCGACGAAGGCTGCATCGACGTCCGGCTCGAATACGGCAGTGACCTCTTCGATCGCGAAACCGCACAGCGAATTTCGAACCGATTGGAATCGGTGATCTCTGCAGTCGTGGAATCGGCCGACATTGAGATCGGTGACATCGACATCTTCTTGCCAGGCGAACTCGAACAAGTTGTCACCGCGTTCAACGACACCGCCGTCGACGTGCCGGAAGAGACGTTCTACGACGCTTTCGCGCGTGGAGTCGCTGCTACGCCCGAGGCGATTGCGGTGCGCGACGAAGCGGGGCAGGCCACGTACCGCGAACTCTCCGAGCAGTGTGATCGGATAGCCGGTGTGCTGTATCGGCGCGGGGTCTCGGTCGAAGACGTGGTGGGACTTGCCGTCCCGCGCTCGGTGGAGATGGTCGCGTCGGTCCTCGCCGTGCTCAAGCTGGGGGCAGCGTATCTGCCCCTGGACTTGAGTCACCCGAGCGAGCGCATCACGTACATGCTCACCGATTCTCGCTCCTCGGTACTGCTGTCCACCTCCGAGGAGGGTTCTCGAATCGAGGATGTGGTCGGCGTCGAGCGAATCCTCCTGGACGATCCGCTGATCCGTGCAGAACTGGACGAGGCAGCGATCGTGGAAACTCCCCGGCCACCAGTTGGCGTCAGCCACGCTGCTTACGTCATCTACACCTCGGGTTCGACCGGCAAGCCGAAGGGAGCCGTGCTGTGCCACGACGGTATTCCGAGTCTTGTTGCCACAGCCGAGGTTCGGATGCGACTGGTACCGGGTTCGGTGGTGATGCAGTTCGCTTCGGTCGGCTTCGACGTCGCGGTATTCGAACTGGCGATGGCTCTGTGCACGAGCAGCACCCTGGTGATCGTGCCGCAGAGCGCCCGGGTTGCCGGCCCGGCGCTGACCGATTTCATGACGAACAATCGTGTCACCCACGCGATCATCCCGCCCTCGTTGCTGGCAGCCCTTCCGGCAGGATGTGAAGTACCGCAAGGCTGCACCGTGTTGGTCGGAACCGAGACGGTGCCGCCGGAGCTGATCGGGCGATGGGCAGAGCGGCTGAATTTGCTTGCCGCGTACGGACTCACCGAAGCCACGGTAAACAACACACTGTGGCAGGCGGAGCCAGGTTGGAACGGCGCCGTGCCCATCGGAATCCCCGACCCCAACGAACAGGCGTACGTGCTCGACGATCAACTGCGTCCGGTTCCGCCGGGAGTATCCGGCGAGCTGTACATCGCGGGCCGCGGCCTGGCGAGAGGCTA
The DNA here is from genome assembly GCF_011602025.1 of Rhodococcus sp. IC4_135. NCBI lineage: Bacteria > Bacillati > Actinomycetota > Actinomycetes > Mycobacteriales > Nocardiaceae > Rhodococcus > Rhodococcus sp. IC4_135. Next base: position 11,033 of record NZ_JAAOLG010000039.1, on the reverse strand, counting down.
TCTGGGCCGATTCGATCTGACGGTCCAGAGATTCATTGCTGATCCCTTCACCGCAGGCGATCGCATGTATCGCACCGGTGACCGAGCGCGGTGGCGGGCTGACGGGAACATCGACTTCCTCGGCCGTGTGGACGATCAGGTCAAGATCCGTGGTTTCCGAATCGAATTGGGCGAAATCATCGGAGCCCTCAGTGCCCATCCGACGGTGAAGCAGGCAACGGTCGTCGCGGATCGGCAGGGCGAAATCACGCGTCTGGTCGGTTATGTGTCACCCGAGCCCGGCGTGGTGGTGGACACGACGGCAGTGCGCAATCTCGCTGCAGTGTCGTTGCCCGACTACATGGTTCCGACGATGGTCGTCGCCCTCGACGGCCCCCTGCCGTTGACACCCAACGGAAAGCTCGACCGCAAGGCGTTGCCCGCTCCGGACTGGTCGGAGCTGGCAGGTGATGTTGCTCCTCGCACTGTCGTGGAGTCCACCGTTGCGGCTGCCTTCGCGGACATACTGCAACTCCCGAGCGTCGGAGTCCACGACAGTTTCTTCGAACTCGGTGGGCACTCGATGGCGTCGATGAAACTGGTCGGTCGCATTCGTGAAGCATTCGGTGTGGACATCAGTATTCGAGACGTGTTCGATGCACCGAGCGTGGCCGAGTTGGCGGCAGTTGTTGCGCGTTCGGAAGGTGGACGCCCGGTCCTGGCACCGGCGGTGAGGCGTCCGGAGACCAGGGGTCTGTCTGCGCCGCAACGTCGTCAGTGGGAGTTGTTCCGTTCTGCCGGCGCACATCCGCAAGCGAGCCATGCTCTGGCACTGACCCTGAAATCGAAGATCGATCCGGAGATTCTCGGGCACGCATTGGACGATGTGACATCGCGGCACGAACCCCTGCGGACCACATTCGTCGAGGTCGACGGCATCATCGTGGCGAGGGAATCGGTTCGGCCGACTGTCGATGTCGTCGATGTCGGTGCCGGCGACCTGGGCCGAGCGGTGTTCGAGTTGGCTCAACTTCCGATGGATCTGCGTGAGCAACCGCCGTTGCGAGTGCACCTCGTGCTCGGTGAAGACGGTTCTCGGACACTGCTTCTCGTCATGCACTACATCGCCGTCGACGAGTGGTCCGTAGTGCCGCTGTTGGGAGATCTGGTCTCTGCTTATGCAGCCAGGTCGCAGGGAGATCAACCGGTCTGGGACGAGCTTGCGTTGACGTACGCCGACTACACCGTGTGGTCGGACGAGCTCTTGGGAGACCCCCTGGACGTGGGCAGCCGCGCGTCGAAGCAACTTGCGTACTGGCAGGATGCGCTCGACGGAATACCGACCAGTGTGAATCTTCCGTTGCCGGAAGATGACTCGGAGCCTCGGGGCGACGTGGTCTCTGTCGACATCGACGCCGATCTGCACGCCAGGATCGATGCTCTGGCAGCGCGCACCGGCACGAGCATGTTCATGGTCCTGCAAGCCGCGCTGGCCGCCGTTCTCACGAAGGCTGGGGCCGGTACCGATCTTCCGATCGGTTCGCTGGTTGCGGGCAGGTCGGATCCCCGTCTCGAACCGATGATCGGATCCTTCTTCAATGTTGTTCTCCTGCGCACGGATACGTCCGGTAGTCCGACGTTCGTAGAATTGCTGGCTCGGGTGAGGGAGGGGAATCTGGAAGCGCTGAGCAATCAGGACGTCTCATATGTGTATGTCGAGCAGGCTCTGGGTAATCCGGCGTCCATGAGACCTCAGGTGATGGTGATCCATCACCAACAGGCGGATTTGGACGGGCTCGGCGACTTCGGTTCTCTCGTACCGATTCCGGTGGGAGTACCCGATGCGGATGTGACGTTGAGTTTTTACGAGCCGGTTGGCGAAGGGCCTGTTTTTGCAACTCTCGGGTTCCGTGCCGACCGCGTCGACGCGGTCGCAGTCCGTGAATGGGCAGGTCAGCTGGTCGACGTGATCGAGGCCGCGGCCATCGTCGACGGGGACGACGTGAAGGAGGCGGCGAAACTATGACATACGTCGCATCGCTCCGCGGGGTCGACCGCTATACGAGGGCTCACAGTATTGATACCCTCACCTCATTAAGGGTAGCCTTTGCTACTTACTTCGGGACATCGATTGGCGACCGTATCAGGTCGTCCCGTCGGGGATGGACTACCTGTAATGAGTGAATCACCGAGAGACTCCAGCGCCGAACCTGCCATTGTCGACATCGTCGGCGTCGGGTTCGGGCCGGCCAACCTCGCGTTGGCCATCGCTGTCGAAGAACACAATGCAAATTGTGCAGCCGTTGATCGGGTGAACGCGCGGTTCTTCGAAAAGCAGTCTCAGTTCGCGTGGCATCCCGGGATGCTGCTCGACGGTGCCACGATGCAGATCGCGTTTCCGAAGGACCTGGTGACCTTCCGCAACCCGCAAAGCGGATACAGCTTCTTCTCGTATCTGTTCGAGCAGGGTCGGCTGGTCGACTTCGTCAACCACCAGACCTTCTTCCCCACACGCCACGAATTCAACGACTACCTGTGCTGGGCAGCTCGACGAGTCGACGCGGACGTGCAGTTCGGGACAACCGTCGACGGGGTCGAGGGCATCAAGAACTCCGACGGCGTGGTCGATCGCTTTGCGGTTCGCACAGCCGACGGTGACACGGTGATCGCGCGCAACATTGTCGTCGGAGCCGGGCTGAAAGAGCGGATCCCGGAATGGGCAACGCCGTCGTCCCGGTGCTTCCACAATCACCAGTTCCTCTTCCACCTCGAAGCCATGCCGGAGCCCGTACACAACCGGTTCGTCGTTCTCGGCGCCGGCCAGAGTGCCGCAGAGATCGTCGACTACCTGCACACGAACTACCCGACCGCCGAAGTTCACAGTGTTTTCGCCCGCTACGGCTACAGCCCGGCAGACGACAGCCCGTACGCGAACCGCATCTTCGATCCCGAAGCCGTCGATCAGCTGCACGGCGCCGACGCCGCGGAACGACGTCGACTGCTCGATTTGCACCGCAGTACCAATTACTCGGTCGTCGACATCGAACTGATCAACAAGCTGTATGCCACCGAGTATCAGGAGATGGTTCGTGGGCCGCGGCGACTGTTCATGCGTCGGGCCTCGGAGATCGCGAGCGCTGTCGAGACGGAATCCGGCATCGAACTGGCCGTCCGTAGCAACCTCGACGGCTTGACCGACACGCTGTCGTGCGACGCACTCATTCTGGCCACGGGTTTCACCCCGGCACCGCTGGACAATTTGTTGGGTGAACTCGTGCCGGATTCGTCCGTTCCGCGTAACGTCAGTCGGGATTATCGACTGGCTGTAACGGAGGACGTGACAGGCGGTATCTATCTGCAGGGTGGGACAGAACAGACTCACGGATTGACGTCGTCGCTGCTGTCGAACGTGGCAGTGCGGGCGGGGGAGATTCTGGCGTCGGTACTGAGCCACCAGAACCGAACTGGTGCGCTTGCTAGTCTGGGCGCACAAGACACGTACGTAACGAGTGAGGCGAGATGAGCACTAACCCTTTCGATGACGAAGACGGCCGCTTCTACGTGCTGGTGAACGACGAGGACCAGCACTCGCTGTGGCCCACGTTTTCCGAGGTCCCCGCCGGCTGGCGCGTGGTGTTCGGCGAAGACAGCCGCAAGGCGTGCCTCGAATACGTCGAGGCGAACTGGACCGACATGCGTCCGAAGAGCCTGCGCGAGGCCATGGAAGCCGATCAGGCTGCCGGCGGAAAGCATGCAGTCGAGAGCTGATTCTCACCGCTCGGAAACCGCCGAGTGAACCGAAAGAGCTGGGCACCGTCAGGTGCCCAGCTCTTTCTGCTCGTATCTCTCTACTTCTCGGTGACGGGAACCCGGCGTCTGCGCTTGCGGACCATCGGCCGGCGTAGCGAGTCGACGCGCATCAGGATTCGGGGACGACGCAGCGTGCGCGCTCCCCATTCGCCGAGTGTCACGCCCGCGGCCAGGGCGCAGCCGATGCCGAAGGCCGACAGCAAGGCAGTCAGGCCGATCAGTACCTGGTCGTTGAGCAATGCGTACAGGCCTCGATACAGCGACAGACCGGGGAGCAGGGGAGTGATGCCGGCGACCGCGACAACCAGCGGAGGCGTCAGGGCGCGACGTGCCATCAGGCCACCGGCGAGACCGACCACGGTTGCGGCGATCGCGGCGGCGATCACAGGGCCGACGTCGAGTGTCTGCACGAAGATCGACACACCACTGCCGGCCGCGCCGCCCAGGAACGCCGCGGTCAGTGCGCGGCGCTCGGCATAGCAGGCAAGCGCGTAGAAGACTGAAGCACACGCACCGGAGAGCATGAGGATCGGCAACTGGGTGATGGTGGAGACTTCCACGTTGATCGGCGGAAGCGTCGAACCCAGCATTCCGGTCATCCGCAACGAGATCGCGACGCCCGCGATGATGCCGCCCGTCATCATCACCACTTCGAAGAATCGCGCGACAGCCGTGATCGGCGCACCCATGATCGCGTCCTGGACCGAGCCCACCAACGACAGCCCGGACAGCAGGACGACCACTCCGGCCGCGATCACCAACGACGGCCGGATACTGATCCCCAGCTGGTCCTGAAAGGTATAGAGCGTCGCTGCGGGCGCAGCAGCGATGAGACCACCGACAACCTGCTGGAAGAAGAACGGCAACCCGAACCGGTTCAGTACGCGGTTGACGCGGTCGATCACCATCGTCGTCAGAAACGCGACTGTGGCAACGAGAAACCCGCCGCCGAGCAGGACGGAGACCGAAGCCGCCATCGCAGCCCAGGCCATGGTCGCGGTCCATCGGTTGTACGGGTGGGGCGCTGTCGTGATGGCTGTGAGCGCGTCGTGCGCTTGGTCCGGGGTGATCGCCTCACGACGGATACGACGCGTCAGTCGGTCGACAGCCGCCAATCGTGTGAAGTCCATCGAGCGGTAGTGGACGATGCGCATCGTGCTCGCCGGCGGTCGCGTCGGGCCGCGATAGGCAGAGAGCACAATCGAGTTGTAGGTGACGTCGACGTCACACTGGGCAAGGCCGTAGGTAGCGGCGATGAACTGCACCTGCTCCGCCGTGTCCATGGCCGCCGTCCCGGATGCGAGGAGGACTTCGCCGACCCGAACCGCCAGGTCCAGGACTTCTGCGACGACGGCGTCGTCGGTGAGGTCGATCGGTTGAAGCGGTGCGGGAGCCGACGTGACCGTGTCGACGGTGGCTTGGCGGTTACCCGTCAGGCGTGTGAGTACTTCGGTGAATTTCGCCATCAGGGGGCGGAGTGGGAGTTGCGCATGGGGCCCACGCTATCTAACGTGACCCGGGCGCGGCCACCGTGACGGCTTGGATATGATGGCTCCGCAAGTCAGTCGCGGGAACGCGTCGGTCTTCGCCTCCTTAGCTCAGTGGTAGAGCACTCGCCTTGTAAGCGAAAGGTCGTCGGTTCAATCCCGACAGGAGGCTCCATCGAAGAGGGCACCCACCGAGAATTTGGTGGGTGCCTCTGTGTTTGCCGAGACGCTGTGTTTGCCAGGATGCGGTGTTTGCCGAGACGCTGTGTTTGCCGAGATGCTGCTGTGTTTGCCGGCCCGGTTCAGCAGGCCCGGATCAGTTGGTCTCCGGCTTGTTCGTAGCCTGACGCGGGTCGATCGCGCCGTCGATGTACTGCTGGGCGATCACTCGCAGTTTGACGTTGCTGCGCTGCGAGTCCTGGATGAGGATGCGGAAGGCTCGGTCGGCGTCGACGCGATGAGTGCCCATGATGATGCCCTTGGCCTGTTCGATGACGCCTCTCGATTCGAGTGCTCGCTCGAGGTCCATCGCGTGCTTTCTGGCGATGTCGAGGCGCTGCGAGCTGTGCAGTGCGTAGGCCGAGGTCACGGCGAACAGTTGAAGCAGTGCGACGTCGGCTCCGGTGAAACCTCGGAGGTCGTGGCTGTAGAGGTTGAGGGTCCCCAGCGGGCGATCTCTACCGGGCAACGGCATCGACAAGAAGCTGACGGCGCCGACTGCCTTTGCCGCGCTTGCGAATTGAGGCCACCGGCTGTGAGCTTCGCTGGCATGTGCGCGGACAACCGTTCCTGTGCGTGACGACGTCACACTCGGTCCGTAGTCCAGTCGGAATTGAATCGAGTCGACGGTGCGAACAAGTTGGTGGGTGGCGGCTACGGTTCGGAACGTCGAATCCGAACCGCCGATGGTAATTCCGGCCATGTCCGCGTCGGCGATGAGGTCGACGGCGTGTTTGCAGACCTGTTCGAGGAACTGCTCTGCCTGAGCGTGTGGATCGAGGTGCGCATAGAGCGATTGCAAGGCGTCCGAGGCGGCGTCCAGGCTGTCCTGCGACGCGGAATTTCGGCCCCCGGTGGGGCCGCGGTGTTCCCTGGCAATGCGCGGCGCCGTCATTGTTTCAACCACCCTTCCCCATCACGTCGCAGGCATGTCCGATTCGTCTTATTGTTGCACCGGACTAACTGTTGTGCACTCTGTTTGGGTGGACAAGTGTCTGATGAGACGGACGGTTATGTGGAGTGGGCTCCGTATGCCCAATCGTGATGTTTGATTCGGCCGTTAGCGGGTAGTGCGCCGATCTTGGAATTATGTTGTCCTGCAACAGTTAACGTGAAAACTGCGACCGGGGTACAAGTTTTCTCCGCAATGGCGCGCAGGTCGCGAACTTGGCCTATTGTCAGCGCCAGCGCACAATCTTGTACGCGTAACCCGTAGACAGTGAAGGGGATACGACGATGAACGGACTGATCGCGGCTCTGAACAGCGGAATGACAGTTGGCTTGGCCAACACGATCCTGACTTTCGGCGGAATCATCATCAATCTCAATATCGTGATCAACAACTGACCGCGTAATCGGCGAGTAACCCTTCGTTATGCCGACTCGATCGGAAGGTCCGGCCCTGGGCGCTCGCTCTTGCTCTTGAGCCACCGATTGGGAAGTTTGCCGGCCAGTTCTCCGAGTGGACCGACTGCAGCACTGAGGATTCCGACGGTTTCTTGAAGTACCTCGATGCTTGCGCTCATTCGCTCGAGGTTGGGGGCGAGGGAAGTCAAGGTGTCGGACAGTGCAACGATCTGGTCAAGCGGGCCGCCTTCGGCGATGAGCCGCTCGAAGGCGCCGTTCTCTGCCAGGAGTGTTTCGAGGATGCCGTTCTCGGCCAGTGCGCGATCGATGACGCCGTCCTTGGCCGTCAGGCGTTCGACGGCACCGTCCTGTGCCGTCAGGCGTTCCAGCGGACCGTCCTCGGCCATCATTCGATCGAGTAATCCGTCCGGGGCGAGTAGCCGCTCCAAAGCGCCGTTCTCGGCGAGCACTCGATCCAACGGACCGCCCGGGGCCAGAAGTCTTTCGAGTGGTCCGCCGGGAGCGAGTAGTCGTTCGAGTGTGCCGTCGGGTGCGGTCAGTTTGTCGACCGGACCGCCGGGTGAGAGAAGTCGATCGAGCGGCCCACCGGGGGCCAAGGCCTGCCCGATGGGCCGATCGTCTGCAGTAAGCGATGACAACTGCTGGATCATCTGCATGGGTCCGCGGGGGCTTGCCAGGCCGGCAGCACCCGCCGTCACGGCGCCGGTATTACCGACGGCGATACGAACTGTCGTGACCGTCAGCTCCGCGATTCCCAAACTGATCTCTGCGGCTGCAATGCCCGCGCGTAGGGGAAGCGTGAGCATCTCCAGCAGTTTCATGCATTAACTGTAACCGGTAACACACAAACACTCACCAGGATCGCCGGTCAGTGAAGGACCTTCAGACCGACGACACAACCGACGATGCCAAGGATCAGCAGTATCTTGACGACCGACGTGGACTCCGCGCCGGTGACCATCGCATATCCGACGGTGAGGGCAGCGCCGATGCCCACCCAGACCGCGTACGCAGTCCCGATGGGAAGGGTGCGCATTGCGTAGGCCAGACCAGCCATACTGACGATCAGGCCGAGGACGAAGACGACGGTGGGTGACATCTTGCTGAATCCGTCGGACTTACCGAGTGCGGTAGCCCAGACAGCTTCGAAAAGTCCGGAAATGACGAGCACGATCCATGCCATGGTGAACAACTCCCAAGGCACCGTCTTTTCGCTGGCCGGGTACGGTGCGCTCGTCCGGATGTCGTCGTTGACCAACCAACCATAGCAACAGAATTCTGCGTTCCGACCCGATCAGCTGGCGATTTAGGTCACCACCGCCATTCTAACTCTCTTCAGATGGATGGTCGTCATGGCCACCACGATCGTCGCCGTCGCCGCGAGAACGGCCAGTGGAATCGACGTGTTCACCGTGGCAGGGCCGTGTTCGGCGAACGGACCGTTCGACCACCCGAATTCCTGCGCGGCCGGGTCCAAGAAGGTCGCTGAAACCGAGAACAACGTGAGAGCGAAGGGCAGTACGGCCCCGCTCGAAACTGCTCCGACAGCAACAGGCAGGCATGACGCGACGGCCAGTCCCAGCGCAAGCGGGAGGACGAGGATGTGGGTAACCGTGGTCGGGGCGGCACCCAGCAGTCCCGAGAGTGTGGTCACGGCAAGGAGTCCCAGCCCGAGTTGGGGCATCGGTCTTTTCCAGCCGACGACGACGCCCAGCGCCAGAGCAGCAGCGCTCGCGGGTATCGCCCAAGTCCAGTCGGACGAAAAGCGGATCGTGCCGACCGAAACCGCGCTGACTGCAAGTCCGACGAGTATGAAACGACCGTCGTGTGGGGGCAACCGCCAAGCCAGTGCGACGGTTGCGGCAACCGCGATCCCCACTGCAGTCAACCAGGACCCATGTGATGTCGACGGCGAGCCCAACCACACATAGAGAGCCGTGAATGCCAGAGGCAGAACAACTCCCAGCGTCACCAGGCGTGTGTCGACGTCGTCCGGTGCCTGCTCTGAGCGTGCGACTGAGGCGACCCCGCCCACGAGAAGAGTTGCAGCGAGCAGAATCCAGACGGGAACCGTGGACGGCACGGGATAGGTATCACCTGGAAGTGTGAGTGACCATCGGGCGACGCGATCGCGCCACAAGTCCGCGGCGCCGAAGTACAGGGTCGTCGTGATCAGCCCGAGTGCGAGAGCGATTTGTGCTCCGCGGTGCCCCTTCGTCGGAAATGCCGCCGCAGCGAGGAAAGCGCCGGCCCCGATTGCATTCAGAGTCACCGACATTTGGGCGGAGATCGAAACGAATGTCGGTAGCGCGATGGCGAGGGCGCCGGCCGCAGCGAAGACACTCGCGAATCCGCCACGTCCCCAGCGATGCAGTAGCGCAACGCCGACTGCGGCAACTACCGCGGCGGTTGCTCCCGCCCACTGCGGCGTGATCACCACCGAGGTAACGCCGTCGTCGGAGAACGAGAAGTCGTCCACTCGCGACTCGGCCACTGCGTATGCGGCCACCACGCCGCCGACCAACGCAGACGCCACAGGACCGTAGAGCTGAGCGATTTGAACTGAGCTAGGTTGCTGCATAATTGGTCGCATTTTTGCACAACTCTCCGATGCGACCGACCGTCACGTCACCGTGCGGATCCATCCACACCGGTTCCCCGTCTCGACGTCGAGGAACAAGCAGATGGCGCCCTCGGCTCGGCCACTGGACGAAGTCGTAGCCGGCCAATTTGGTCTGAACGATATCGGCGACCCACACCGCAGCGTCCGCGAATGCAGTGTCCATCGATATTGCGTCGTCCATCGGCATTGCGTCTTCCATCGGCATTGCGTCGAAGTGGCTGAATCCGCCGATGTTGCGTGCGCCTTGCCAGCCGATCGTGACGTTGTAGTCGCTGTTGATCGAAAATTCCCAGATCAGACGATCGACAACCACTTCAGGCCCGAATCGCAGACAACGCAGATCTTGGGCAACAGCAGCAAGGGCTTGTGCCCAAGACTCCGGTGGTGCGAAGCCAGGATCCTCGCCGGGATCGGTGTTGTTGGTGAACAGAGGAATGCGCCAGGTCAAGCAGTCTCTGTTCCACAGTGGAGGCAGTGACATGCCGCGTCCTTCCGGTTCGTGGGCCTGCGCCCCAGCTTTTCACCTGCACTCAGCTTTTCACCTGCACTCGGCCGTTCACAGGAAGCTCCCAGGGAACATACAGCGGGATTCCAGTGCCAAGGGAGAAGATGGTTCTCGTGACCGACAAGACCCCTGAAGCCCGCATCCTCGTCGTCGACGACGAACCCACCATCGTGGAGTTGCTCTCCGTGAGCCTCCGGTTCCAGGGTTTCGAGGTGGCAACTGCTTCGAGCGGCGCGCAAGGTCTGGACGTCGCACGGACTTTCCGCCCCGACGCGATTGTTCTCGACGTTATGATGCCCGGGATGGACGGCTTCGGTCTGCTTCGACGCCTCCGCGCCGACGGCGTGGACGCGCCGGTCCTGTTTCTGACGGCGAAGGATTCGCTTGACGACAAGATCAGTGGTCTGACCCTCGGCGCGGACGACTACGTCACCAAGCCGTTCAGCCTCGAAGAGGTCGTGACGAGGTTGCGGGTCATCCTGCGCCGTGCCGGTCGCGGTGTCGCGCCGGAGCAGTCGCCGCGCGTGAAGTTCGCCGACATCGAACTCGACGACGACACCCGTGAGGTCTGGAAGAAGGGCGAACTGGTCGCACTCTCACCCACCGAGTTCACACTGCTTCGCTACTTCATGGTCAACGCCGGGACGGTTCTCAGCAAGCCGCGGATTCTCGACCACGTCTGGAACTACGACTTCGGCGGGGAGGTCGGAGTCGTCGAGTCCTACGTGTCCTACCTGCGTCGCAAGGTGGATACGGGGGAGACACCGCTGATTCACACATTGCGTGGGGTCGGCTACGTGATGCGTGAACCGCGGCAATGATCGCCGCCGCGGAAAACGATCAGCTTCCGAAGCGGGGTCGTTTCCGCCTCCATTCACTGCCGCTGCGCTTCACACTGGTTGCCGCTTTGCTGGTGTTGGCCGCGCTGGGTTTGTTGGCGTCGGGCGTGGCGGTCACTTCTGCTCTCGAGAATTCGCTGACCCAGCGGACCGACAAAACGCTGTACGAGGCGGTCGACGGTTGGGCGAAGCCGCACACCAGA
>NZ_JAAOLG010000038.1:0-36557 GCF_011602025.1 Rhodococcus sp. IC4_135 | reverse complement strand
GGGTCAGACAGGGTGGGTCAGACAACCCTGACTCAGATGCCCTTGAACTGGGGTGCCCGCTTCTCACCGAAAGCCCGCGGGCCTTCCTTTGCGTCCGCGCTCATGAACACCTTCATGCCCAGTTGCGCGTCGATCTGGAAGGCCTCTTCCTCGTGCATGCCCTCGGTGTCGCGGATGGTCTTGAGGATCGCCTGCACGGCGAGGGGGCCGTTGGCGCTGATCAGGTCGGCGAGCTCCAGTGCCTTGTCGAGGGCCTGTCCGTCCGGGACGACGTGGCCGATCAGCCCGATCTCCTTGGCTTCGGGCGCTTTGATGTGACGACCGGTGAGCAGGATGTCCGCCGCGATCGTGTACGGAATCTGGCGCACCAGACGCACTGCGGAACCGCCGAGTGGGAAGAGCCCCCACTTGGCTTCGGAGACGCCGAACTTTGCGCTCTCGCCTGCGACGCGGATGTCGGTGCCCTGCAGGATTTCGGTTCCGCCGGCGATGGCTGCACCCTCGACCGCGGCGATCAGCGGCTTGGTCAACCGGCGACCCTTGAGGAGGCCTTCGATCTTGGACATGTCGACGCCGCCGCCCGCGAAGGAATCTCCCGGCGGCTTGGCGGACATGTTCTTGAGGTCGGCGCCGGCGCAGAAATCGCCACCTGCTCCGGTCAGGATCGCCACACGGATTTCGGGGTCGTTGTCGACCTGGTCCCAGGCGTCGACCATGATCGCCATCATCTCGCCGGTGATGGCGTTCTTACGCTCGGGGCGATTCATGGTCACGATGAGAACGTGGCCGCGCTTCTCCACGAGGCAATGCGGCGCGGTTTCCGAAATGTCTGATTTTTCGGTCGTCGAAGTGGACACTGATGGCTCCTGGCGGGTCTGTGAGCTGGCTCTCAAATTGGGTCTTGCCAGAAACGGTAACACGTTCTACTTTGAACTCGTGGCCCTTAACATCGCAGACTTCGTAGAGCACGCAATCGACCTCGTTCCGGACCGCGTTGCGCTGGTCTCGGACAACCGCGAGATGACTTATGCGCAGTTGGAGGACCGAGCAAACCGCCTCGGCCACTACCTGCGTGAACATGGCGTTCAGCCGGGTGACAAGGTCGGCATCTACTGCCGGAACGTCATCGAGGCGATCGAGGCCATGGTCGCCGTTTTCAAGATCCGGGCCGTGATGGTCAACATCAACTACCGGTACGTCGAGAACGAGTTGCAGTACATCTTCGACAACTCCGACATGGTGGCACTCATTCACGAGCGCCGCTACTCGGACAAGGTTGCGAACGTCCTGCCGAACACTCCCAAGGTCAAGTCCGTCATCGTGGTCGAGGACGGCACCGATCTGGATTTCAGTGCTTTCGGCATCGGCTACGAGGACGCACTCGCGCAGAGTTCGGGTGAGCGTGATTTCGAAGAGCGCAGCAACGACGACATCTTCATGCTCTACACCGGCGGCACCACCGGAAGTCCCAAGGGCGTCATGTGGCGTCACGAGGACTGGTGGCGTGTGCTCGGCGGCGGCATCAACTTCGTCACCGGCGTTCCGGTCGAGGACGAGTACGAGATGGCGAAGGTCGGCGCTGCCAACCCGAGCATGATCCGCTACCCGATCCCCCCGATGATTCACGGCGGTTCGCAGTCTGCGGTGTTCCACAGCCTCTTCGGCGGCGGAACCTGTTTGATGCACCCCGAATTCGACGCCCACGAGGTGTGGCAGAACATCGACAAGCACAAGGTCAACCTGATCTTCATCACGGGTGACGCGATGGGCCGCCCGATGCTCGACGCGCTGATCGCCGGAAACCCGGAGACCGGTGAGCCGTACGATCTTTCGACGCTCTACGTGATGGCCAGCAGTGCTGCCCTCTTCTCGCCGAGTATCCAGGAGCAGTTCCTCGAACTGCTGCCCAACCGCTTGCTGACCGACTCCATCGGCGCGTCCGAGACCGGCTTCGGTGGACTGGCAGTGCTCAGCAAGGGCCAGAAGCACACCGGCGGCCCGACGGTCAAGATCGACGCCTCCACAACGGTTCTCGACGACGACGGCAACGAGGTCGAACCCGGATCGGGCAAGCGCGGCATGCTCGCTCGCAAGGGCAACATCCCGCTCGGTTACTACAAGGACGAGGTCAAGACGGCCGAAACCTTCCGCACCATCAACGGCGTTCGTTACTCGATCCCCGGCGACTACGCGCAGGTCGAAGCCGACGGCACGGTCACGATGCTCGGCCGCGGTTCGGTGTCCATCAACAGCGGCGGCGAGAAGGTGTACCCGGAAGAGGTCGAAGGCGCTTTGAAGGCGCACCCGGACATCTTCGACGTGCTGGTGGTCGGTATCCCCGACGAGCGCTTCGGTCAGCGGGTTGCCGCAGTGGTTCAGGTACGTGAAGGCACGTCACCGACCTTGCACGACATCGCCACCGCAGCGCGCAAAGAGATTGCCGGATACAAGGTTCCGCGCAGCGTGTGGTTCGTCGACCAGATCAAGCGCAATCCGGCAGGCAAGCCCGACTACCGCTGGGCCAAGGCCGAGACGGAATCGCGCGAGGCTGACGATCACAACGGAAACGGCGCTCCTGTGGCGTCCGCAAACGAAAGCGTGGAAGCCTGATGCGTTCGGATCTGGCCAACAAGTTCGGCATCGAATACCCGATCTTCGGATTCACTCCTTCCGAGCACGTCGCCGCCGCGATCAGTCGCGCAGGCGGTCTGGGCGTTCTCGGTTGCGTCCGGTTCAACGACCCGGAAGAGCTCGAAGCTGCACTGACGTGGATGGACGAGAACACCGACGGGAAGCCGTACGGCGTCGACATCGTCATGCCGGCCAAGGTGCCGACCGAGGGTGGTGCCGTCGATCTCGACAAGCTGATCCCGGAGGAGCACCGCGCCTTCGTCAATCGCACGCTGGACGAACTGGGGGTGCCGCCGCTGTCCGACGACGTCGAGCATGCGACCGGCGTACTGGGATGGCTTCACTCGGTGGCGCGGTCCCACGTCGATGTTGCTCTGGGGCATCGGATTGCGCTGATCGCGAATGCGCTGGGATCGCCGCCCAAGGACGTCATCGATCAGGCGCACGAGAAGGGCGTTCCGGTAGCGGCACTGGCCGGCGCCGTCGAGCACGCACGTCGTCACGTCGAGAACGGCGTCGACATCGTGATCGCGCAGGGCTACGAGGCCGGCGGTCACACGGGCGAGATCGCTTCGATGGTTCTGGTCCCGGAAATTGTTGATGCACTGGGTGATTCAGCTGCTGTACTGGCTGCCGGCGGTATCGGCAGCGGCCGTCAGGTGGCTGCTGCACTCGCACTCGGTGCGTCTGGAGTATGGATGGGCTCGTACTGGCTCACCACCTCCGAATACAAACTCGGCAGTGCGTCGGGCGAGGGCCCGTCCGCTATTCAGCGTGCACTGTTGGGCGCGACGTCGGCCGACACCGTACGTTCGCGCATCTACTCGGGTAAGCCCGCTCGGTTGCTCAAGACCAAGTGGACGGAAGCCTGGTCGAACCCGGGAGCACCGGCGCCCTTGCCGATGCCGCTGCAGAACCTGCTGGTCAGCGACGCTCATCAGAGAATCGCTGCATCGGAGAACCCGGAAGTTGTGGCAATGCCCGTCGGCCAGATCGTGGGCCGGATGAACGAGATCCGCCCCGTCGCCGAGGTCATGGCAGAGCTGGTGTCAGGGTTCGAGGACGCGCGAACCCGACTGGATTCGATGAAGTAGTAGATGACACGTACGTATGCCCTCGGCCGAGTTTCGGCCGAGGGCATACGTCGTTTCAGCCGGCGAGGTCGTCCGGTCCGACGCTGTCCGACAACCATTCTCCGCGGCTGAGGGCGCCGTCGTCGCGGCGACGTGCGATCACGAAAATGACGAGGGCGGCAGCGAGGACAACTGCGAGAACGCGCGAAGGCGTCAGGTTCGGGTTCTTCATACCCGTAATTTTGCCGGAAGAACGGGCGCGATGGTGAGGCAGCGGAGCAAAATCACGTGTTTCGAGATTACTGCGCTTCGGACGCATGGAGACTGGCGATCCGCTCGCGCAGGCCACCGAAGTGCACATCGAGAGTGTGCGCCGCCTCGACGGCATCACCCGTACGGATCGCGTCGAGAATCGCACGGTGCTTCGACGCGATGTCTATCAGTGGCGTGTCCGAATGCCCGATGGCTTGCTGAATCTCGCTGTACACCTGCCAGAAGACGTCCATCAACTGAGCGAGGACCTGGTTGTCGAGCGGGGAGTACAGGCGGGAGTGAAAGGTCGCGTCGATGTCGGAGAAGTTCTTCCCGGCGGCGGCACGAACCTCCATACCGGTGACGAGTTCGTCGAGGTCGGCGTGGTCGGCCGACGTCATCTCGGCCATTGCCGCACCGATCAATCCGGTCTCGAGTGCTTGACGAATGTCGACCAGTTCCATCGCCTCGTGCCCGGTGCCCTGCAACGACAACCGGCCGCGGAAGGTCAGGCCGTCGGCGAGAGCGTCGAAGTTGCTCGGGGCGACGAACATTCCGAAGCCGTGACGGATCTCGACGACGCCCAAGGCCTGCAGAACCTTGAGTGCCTCGCGGAGCGTGTTCCGGCCGATTCCCAACTCCTCGGACAGTTCGGCCTCGGTGGGCATCGGGTCGCCAGGGGAGAGTCTGCGTTCGAGGATCAAGTTCATGATGTCCGTCTGAAGTGCGCGCATGCGGTTTTGCGCGCTGAAACGAGCGCCCTGTGTGCCACTCCGGACAGACATCGATTCCCCTTTTCTGATACGAACGTCCTTCATCCTATGTCCGGTCATCCGCTCCATTGGTCAACCCACGTCAACGGTGCGTTGCAGGAGACTGGGCGCCGCACCCAGCAGTTTGGCCGTGTACGCGTCCGACGGGTTGTCGAATACTTCCTGCGCCGTTCCCTGCTCGACGATCCGCCCGGCGTTCATGACGACGATGGTGTCGGAGACGTACCGCACCGTTTGTATGTCGTGCGAGATGAACACCATGCCGAGCCCCAGTCGAGCTTTGATGTCGCTGAGCAGGTTCAGGATCTGCGCTCGCACCGAGACGTCGAGAGCCGACGTCGGCTCGTCGGCGACGATGACGTCGGGTTCGAGCGCGAGCGCACGCGCGATCGCGACACGTTGACGCTGACCGCCGGAGATCTGACTCGGGATGACTTCGAGTGCGGATTGAGGGAGCCCCACCAAACCGACCAGCTCGCGAACGCGGGCTGTTCGGCTCGCGCGGTTGCCGATGCCGTGGACGTCGAGCGGATCGGTGAGGATGTCGGCCACCGTCATTCGCGGATTGAGTGCGGTAGCCGGATCCTGGAACACTATCGAGATCGCCCGCCCGAACTCCTTGCGCACGCCCGCCGATCGGGTCAGAGCGCTTCGGCCGCGAAATACCACGTCGCCCGACGTCGGTTTCTGGAGTCCGACCATGACTTTGGCCAGAGTGGACTTACCGCAACCCGACTCGCCCACGATGCCGATCGTCGCCCCTCGTCGTACGGCGATACTGACATCGTTGACCGCGTGAACCGTGCCGGGTTTGAACAGTGATCCCGAACGGGTCTTGTGGACGACGTGAATGTTCTTCAGTTCCAGGATGGGTGCTTCAGCTGTAGTCATCGCACGCTCTCCAATTCCGATTCTGCGTGTGCGGGAGTCGCGGACTGGTTCGCGAAGAAATGCTCGGTCCCGTCGATACGGACCATCTCCGGCTTACGGAGGGGATCGGAATCCGGGCGGGTGGAACGCTCGGCGAAACGGTCTCCCGGCGCGAAGCTTCCGGGTGACGGAACGGTTCCCTGGATCTGATGCAGTCGCGGCGCTTCGTCCTCGATGGAGAGAACGGCGCCGAGAAGGCCCTGAGTGTATTCGTGGCGGGGATCGACGAGCAGGTCACTCGTCGGCGCCGACTCGACGACCTGACCGGCATACATCACCGTGATCTTGTGGGCGAGGGAGGCAACGAGGGCCAGGTCGTGGCTGACGAAGACCATCGCGAATCCCAGCTTTTCCCGAAGGTCGTTGAGCAAGTCCACGACCTGGGCCTGGACGGTGACGTCGAGGGCGGTGGTGGGCTCGTCCGCGACGATCAACCGCGGACTACGGGTGAGCGACATCGCGATCAGGACGCGCTGACGCTGACCACCGGAAAGCTCGTGTGGGTAGCTGGCGAGAGTGCGAACCGGATCGAGTCCGACGAGTTCGAGCAACTCCTCGGCTGTGCGGGTACCGCCACGCTTGGTGAGCTGCTTGAACTGCGCGCGGATCAGCATCGCCGGGTTCAGAGAACTCAGCGCATCCTGGTAGATCATCGCCATGTCGTGTCCGCGCAGCTTGTTTCGCTCCCGGTTGTTCAGTTCGAGGACGTTGACGCCGTCGAACAGGATCTCGCCGGTTACCACTGCTGTCTTGGGCAGTAGACCCATGATCGCCAGTGAAGTGAGCGACTTTCCGCAACCGGACTCGCCGACCAGTGCCATCGTCTCGTTCGGGCGGACGGTGAAGCTCACGTTGTCGACGATCGCCGTGTCTCCGTAGCGTTCGGGGAACCGGATCGTGAGATTGCGGACCTCGAGGAGGGGCGCTGCATCGCCCTCGTACACAAGACGATCGGACCGAGACCGCTCGGTTTCCGCCAGGATCTTCAGGTGAGTTTCGAGAGGGGTCGGCTCGGCGGCCGGCTTCAGAACATCTTTCACGACGCTGGAGTCGGCGAAGTCGTCGATCAACTCCGGGTTCTCGGTGACTGCAGCTTCGTCCTCCAGAATGAGCTCGTTGGAGGTCTCCTCCGCTGCGGCAGTCTGCGCTGCTTCCAGTGCGGAGGGCGTCTTCTTGGTTTTCTTCAGACTCGGATCTGCCATCGCGTCGGTCAGGCCCTCGGCGAGCACGTTGAGGGAGAGCACCGTCAGAAGAATGAGCAGTCCGGGGAATACCGTTGCCCACCAACCACCGAGAAGGACCATGTTCTTGCCGTCGGCGATCACCGATCCCCACGACGGATCCGGGGGACGGACACCGGCGCCGATGAACGACAGGCTGGCCTCCAGCACGATGGCGTCGGCGACCATGACAGTGCAGAAGACGAGAACGGGCGCAGCACAGTTGGCTACGACGTGTTTGACGACGATGTGTGAAGTTCTTGCGCCGATGACCTTTTCGGCCGCGACGTAGTCCTCGCCGTACTGAGCGAGAACGTTCGCGCGAACGACGCGGGCCACCATCGGCGTGTAGAGGAACGCGATCGTGACGATCAGAACCGGGATCGAACCACCGAAGGCTGCGACGAGTACGGCAGCGAGCGCGATGCCCGGGAACGCCATGACTACGTCGAGCACACGCATGATGGTCTCGTCGACGCCTTTTCGGCTCGTTGCGGCCACCGATCCGATGAGAGCGCCGGCGCACAGTGCGAGGAAGGTGGAACCGAGACCGATGGTCAGCGACCAGCGTCCGCCGTAGAGCAAGCGGCTGAACAGATCTCGGCCGAGACTGTCCTGACCGAACCAGTGCTCGGCGCTGGGGCCCGCGGTACCGACCGCCTGTTCGAGTGGGGTGTACTGCGTGATCAGCGGCGCGAAGAGGCAGGCGAGCACGATGATCGCGAGAACCGCCATCGACAGCCAGGCCGAGAGGGGGAAGCGAGAAAAGGTGATACCGGGTCGCGAAAGCTTCTCGGTGAGTTTTCTTCTCATCATGCTGCGCTCCGAAGTCGTGGATTGACGAGCAGGTAGAGGATGTCGACGGCGAGGTTGACGACGACGAAGCCGACCGCGATCACGATGACAACACCCTGAACGACTGCGGGATCACCGTTGGTGACGCCGTTGATCATGAGCTGACCCATTCCGGGAAGGCCGAAGATCTGCTCGATGACCACGGCGCCGCCGAGGAGGTAACCGACACGCAGGCCCAGAACGGTGAGCGGGTTGATCAGCGCGTTACGCAACACATTCCGTCCGATCACCACGTGATAGGGCAGGCCGCTGCCGATTGCGGTACGGACGTAGTCCTTGTCCAACTCCTCGACCATGGACGTGCGGATGATTCGCGTCAGTTGCGCCGCGACGGGCAGTGACAGAGACAGCGCCGGGAGCGCCATGTACCAGAGCCAGTCACCGACGGAGTCGCTCGGATTGACGTAGCCACCGGTAGGGAACCATCCGAGTTGGACAGCAAGGTACTGAATCATCAGCAGTGCCAACCAGAATGACGGTGCTGCCACACCACCGAGGGAGATCACTCGGATGACCTGATCCGGCCAACGATCGCGGAACAGTGCGCTGGTGACACCGAAGATCAGCGAGAGCACGATGGCGATCACCAGTCCGAGAACCGTGAGCTGAATGGTCAGTGGCAGAGCGGTGGAGATCGAATCCAACACCGGGGTACCGGAAATCAGACTGTCACCCATGTTGCCGCTGACCAGATCGGTCACGAAGTGAACGTATTGCAGCGGAAGCGGATCGAGCAGTCCGTTCTCTTCCTTGAACTGCTGCAACTGTTCCGCAGTCGGGTTGCCGCCGTTGAACGCCGCGGTTGCGGGATCGGTGGGCGCGAACTGCATCACGATGAAGACGAACGCGATGATGCCGAGGATCAGGGGGATCAGTATCAGTAATCGCCTGATCAGCATGGGGAGGACTCTTGCCATCGGGGGATCTCTCAGTTGTGGGAAACGGCCGAGCGCGCGGGTATCAGGCCGGCTTCGCCTGAAGCAGGTTGACGCCGGGGTACGGCAGCGGAGTGACGTCGGCGATCTTCTTCGGATCCCACGCAGTCAGGAGTTCCTGATGGAGAACCGGGTAGTAGACAGCATTTTCGGCGATCTGGTTCAGGTACGACTGCACGAGGGTGCTGCGCTTTGCCGGGTCGGTCTCGCGGGTGGCTTCGTCCATGGTGGCGTAGATCTTCTGCGCCTCGGCGGTGTCGTCCCACTTGGCGTAGGTCTTCGTCCACAAGCCGCCCTTGCTGTACGTGTAGCGGACGAGGAGGTCGACGTCGCTGCCGAATGCCTGGGGGTTGGACGTACCCGCAGCGATCTGGAACTTCTGGCCGCTGTTGAGCTTGCTCACCATGGCGCTGGTGTCCTGCGGTTCGAGCGTCGTGTTGAATCCGACTGCGTCCCAGGACTCTTTGATGGTCGGCAAGCAGTCGGCCAACCAGCTGACGTTGGTGGAGAGCAGCGTCAGGTCGAGGCCACTGACACCGGCGGAAGCGAGGAGTGAGCGGGCCTTGTCCGGATCGTACGAGTAGACGGTGGACGCCCGCGCGTAGTCGGGGTTGCGCTCGTACAGGTAACTCGTGGCCGGTGCTGCCTTGCCACCGAGGGCGATCTCGATCATCTTCGGGGTGTTGATGGCATAGAACATCGCCTGGCGAACACGAACGTCGTCGAACGGTGCCTGAGTGGTGTCGAAGAGCAGGTACATGAGGTTCATGCCCGGGTTGCCCTCGACGGTGCGCCCGCCGGTGGTCAGAGTCGGGACGTTGGCGACGGGGATGTTGTCGGCGAGTTGTGCACCGGCATTGTTGCCCGAGACGCGTGCGATGCGTGAGGAAGTGTCGACGATGGACAGCCAGTTCATCGTCGCGAAGTTGGCCGGACGCGGCCCGTTGTACGCCTCGTAGGCCTCGAAAGCTGTGTTGCTCTTGGGGGTGTGGCTCTTGAGCTTGTACGGACCGGAACCGACGACCAGCGCGCCGGACTTGGCCTCGTCCCAATGACCGTCGAAGACGTGCTTGGGCATGATCTTGGCGATCGAGAGACGCTGTGCGGCAGCGCTGAACGGGTAGTTGAAGTTCAGGGTCACCGTCTGGTCGTCGACCTTGGTGACGGACTGCAACCAGGAGGAGAAGAAGGAGCGGATCAGTACGTTCTGCTGTGGATCGAGGATGCGGTCGAAGGTGAAGACGACGTCGTCCGAGGTGACCGGAGTGCCGTCGTGCCAGGTTGCACCGTCGCGGATCTTCATGGTCCAGCTCGAGGCGGTGGCGTCGGTCGGGACGGCTTGTGCGAGCGCCGCATACGTCTCACCGGTGCCGGGATCGTTTTCGAGCAGTCCCTCGTAGACGTGGTTGACGGCCGCCATGAGGAAACCGGATGCAGTCTGCATCGGGTCGAAGCTCTGGTCGTTGCCGTATCCGATGGCGGTGGTCAGATCGCCGGTGCTCGCGGAACCGCCGACTACCGAGGTCGACGACGGGCCGCCGCCACAAGCCGCGAGAGTCGCGGTGATACCTGCTGCAGCTCCCAACAGCCCGGTGTACCGGAACAGGTCTCGGCGGGTGAACGCGGAGCTCAGCGGTCGTTCGTTCTTCAAGGCGGCCTCCAAGGCGGGGAGCGGGACATCGGGGGAGTGGATAGGGGATGTCCTATGTTCGACGTCCGATGTTGCGTAACTTACATTGTGGATCAGAAAGCGTCTAGAGAATCTTCGGAACTCGCGCCGCGGAACTTCGAGTTCCGAGAGGTTTGGAATCAAAAATAGTGCGTTTACCTGCATAGATGAAGACTGTGTTACCGAAGTCGAATTGACGGGTGAAGGCGCCGCCCGTATAACATAGGACATCCCTCATCCAATCTTTGGAGACTTCATGACCCGATACAAAGTCGGTGTGGTCGGTTGCGGATTCTTCGGTAGTTCCCTCGCTCGCGAGCTGGCTGCCCATCCACGTTTCGAACTGGCGATGCTGTGCGACCGTGACTTCGAGCGGGCTAAGGACGTCGCCGCCGAGTTCTCGGCAACCCCGACAGACGACCACGACGTGGTGGCCGCTCACCCGGAGTTGGCCCTCGTTGTCGTCGCGACGCCCAATCACGCGCACGCCGAACCTGCCATCGCGGCACTCGAGCACGGCAAGGCAGTTTTTGTGGAGAAGCCACTCGCCGTCGAATTGGTCGATGCGCAGAACATGATCGCGAGCGCCGACGCGAGCGGTTCGCCGTTGATGGTCGGTCACATCATGCGGATGATGCCGGGTGTACGACGTCTGGCGGACCTGCTGACCTCGGGAGAGCTCGGCGAGGTCGCTGCGATCGAAACGTCTCGCTCACGATGGATCGACACCGGCGGCGCAGATCCACAGTGGTGGAAGCTCGACAAGAGCCGGACGGGTGGAGAACTGACTCACGAGATTCACGAACTGGACCTGATGTGCTGGCTCGGCGGCGAGGTGACTGCCGTGTCGAGCATCGCCACCGCGGACGACGGCTTCCGCAACACAGTGGTGTTGTTCGCCGGCGGCGCGATCGGCAGACACACCATCTCGACGCGTTCACACACTTCTTCGTGGGAGCTGACGGTCGATGCCGCCGAAGGCTCGGTCCACGCGGACTTCCACACCGGCCGGGTCAGCCGACTGCGCGGGGGACGGGTCGAAGAGTCGTGGCCGATCTTCGACCTCGACGCCGAGAACCAATCGTTGATCGACGCTGCCAGCAGGACGCAGAAGTACAACTCGGGCAACGGTGGATCCTCGCTGTGGATGCAGGCTGCGATTCGCCACGAAATCGACGAGATGGCAGCAGTTCTCGACGGCAAGGCTGATGCCGACTCGCCGTTGACATACGCACGCGAACGCGCACTCGTCGTCGCCGAACAGGTGCGACTCGGTGGCGGCGAACCGGCAGCGCTGTCGGGAAGTGCGAAGTGACCGTGCGTGTAGCCGTCATCGGCAGTGGCGGAATCGCCCGGGATCACGTCAGCGCTCTGGCGCGCATTCCATCGGTCGAAGTCGCCTACGTATTCGGCAGTGACTTGGACCGGGCCGCATCGGTTGCGGCATTGGCGCCGGGCGCGAAGGCCAGTACCGATCTGGCGAAGATTCTCGCAGACCCGACGGTGCACGCGGTCAACGTGGTCGGAGCCACTCCCGACCATGCGCCCGTGACGATTGCCGCCGGCCGCGCAGGAAAGCATGTGCACGTGGAGAAGCCGGCTGCGCTGACAGTCGCGGACTTCGACGCGATGGTCGAGGCCACCGAAGGTGGCGGCACGTCCCTGATGGTCGGACAGACCGTACGATTCCAGCCGTCGATCACCTCGATCGGACACTCGGTTGCACGAGGCGCCATCGGGGACCCCCGGTTGATCCATCTCAGTTGGTACACCGGCCACGTCTGGCCAGGGGGCTGGCGAGGCTGGCAACACGACAAGGAACGCTCGGGTGGTCACCCCGTTCACAACGGAACCCACGCACTCGATCTGGTGACGTGGCTGATCGGTCGTCGTCCGATCCGCGTGTTCGCTCGTAGTTTCCCCACCTTCGCAGCGGGGATGCCCGTGCACGACAGCTTCCATCTGACCGTTCGCTTCGAGGACGGATCGCTGGCACTCATCGAATTGGCTTACGCACTACCGCAATCGGGCAAGATGGTGCGCCGGATCGTGGTGTCCGGAACTTCCGGCACGCTCGCGCACGACACCGGCGACGACCCGGGACTGATGACGGACACGACCAACGCGCCGCCGTCGTCGATCGAGGACGCGATGTCGCATCAGATGCGTCACTGGATCGCCACACTCGACGGTTCCGCGAGCCCGATAGTCGAGAACTGGCAGGTGCGTGCAGCTCTCGCGACTGCCATCGCTGCCCAGCAATCACTTGACACCGGCCGTGCGATCTCGATCGGAGAACACCGATGACCGGCACCGGTTCGATCCGCGTCGGATTTGTCAGCGGCGTCAGGCATGCCGGTTCCTACGCGGACCTGTTGCGTTCCGATCCTCGAGTGAGCGTGGTCGGGGCCTCCGACGAATCCTCGGTCCCCGATTGGATTCGTGAGGACGGGATCGCGATGGCAAAGGCCGCAGACATCGAGTGGATCGACGAACTCGGCGATCTCCTCGACCCCGAACGGATAGACCTGGCGATCATCTGCAGTGAGCCGACCAGGCATGCACGGCTTGCGATTGCCGCATTGGACGCGGGACTCGACGTCCTGGTGGACAAGCCGGTGGGCGTCGACGAGGCGGAGGCCGCGGCGGTGGAAGAAGCCGCACGGTCGAACGGGCGAATCTGTACGGTGGTGAACCGCACTCATTCACCTGCGCTGCGACGACTGCGCCGTTGGATCGATGCCGGAAGTCTCGGACTGCCGCGCCACGTGGACATCGAGTTCCTGGCAAGCGGGACACATTTCGCCACCTCGGTCGAGCGTCCCGAACTTGTGGTGGATCCGGCGCTGTCCGGCGGGGGAGAAGTGGTGAACTTCGCCGGATACGCCGCCGACTACCTCAGATACCTCACCGGCCTGGACGTCACCGAGGTGTACGCCGAGACGAGCACGCTCTACGGCGGCGCCCACCAGCAATTCGGTGTGGAAGACACAGCGTTGATCTCGCTCGCCCTGGAAAACGGCGTCACTGCGACGGTGACCGTCGGAAGAATCCCCGCAGCACCGGGTTTCGGCGCGAATACCGCGACGGTTCGGGTCCTCGGATCCCACGGATACGCAAGTTCCGACGACGACAAACCCGCGGTGACACATTTCGCTGCCTCGGGAGACGTGACCGCATCACCCATCGGCGGCTTCGGGTCGGACAACGCGGTGTCGAGCTTTCTCTCTCACGTGCTCGATCGACTACCGACTCGAACCGAACCCGACTACACCGTGGCAGACGCCCGCGTGTCGATGCGCGTGATCGACGCTGCTTATCGGTCCGCCGCGAGCGGTCAGCCGGTCTCCGTTTCTCCCTGACAGTTCTCCCTGACAGCCGCACCCACAACTCAATCCGACAACCAACATATGGAGACCCCATGAGCACGGAAACCACCACCTTCAGCGGAATCGTCCCGCCCATCGTCACACCCCTGACGCTCGAGGGCGAGGTCGACACCACGTCGCTCGAACGCCTGCTCTCACTGCAGATCGAAGCCGGAGTCGACGGGTTGTTCGTCCTCGGTTCCTCGGGTGAGGTCGGTTACCTCACCGACGCTCAGCGCGCCCAGGTGGTGCAGACGGCCATCGGTCACGTCGGCGGGCAGGTCCCGGTCCTCGTCGGAGTGAACGACATGACCACCAACCGGGTCATCGCCGTTGCCGAGCAGGCCCGCGAAGCGGGTGCGGATGCCATCGTCGCGACGGCGCCGTTCTATGCGATCACCGACGCGACCGAGACGGCAACGCATTTCCGATCCATTCACGCCGCAGTGGATCTTCCGTTGTTCGCCTACGACGTGCCGGTTCGTGTCCACAGCAAGCTCAACCCGGCAATGCTGGTCGAACTCGGCCGCGAGGGAGTCATCGCCGGAGTGAAGGATTCGAGCGGCGACGACGTCAGTTTCCGTATGTTGCTCCGTCAGTCGGCCGAGCTCGAAAACTTTGCCGTCTTCACCGGGCACGAGGTAGTCGTCGACGGATGCCTGCTGATGGGTGCTTCGGGCGCAGTGCCCGGCCTGGCCAACGTGGACCCGCACGGCTACGTGCGACTGTGGCGCGCCGCGCAGGCAGGAGACTGGGCCGCAGCGAAGGCCGAGCAGGATCGACTCACCGATCTGTTCTCCATCGTCGAGGCGCCGACACCGGGTCGCGTCAGTGCCGGTGCCGCGGGTCTGGGCGCGTTCAAGACGGCTCTGGCCCTGCGCGGCGTCATCACCGGCAACACTATGTGCGCCCCGATGCTCTCGCTCGACGAGTCCGAGACCGCAACGATCAAGGTCGTTCTCGAACGGGCCGGGCTCCTCTGACATGACATCTGGGCAGAAGCGATG
Source organism: Rhodococcus sp. IC4_135 (assembly GCF_011602025.1). Classification (NCBI taxonomy): domain Bacteria; kingdom Bacillati; phylum Actinomycetota; class Actinomycetes; order Mycobacteriales; family Nocardiaceae; genus Rhodococcus; species Rhodococcus sp. IC4_135. The sequence goes on along the minus strand of NZ_JAAOLG010000038.1, from coordinate 21,844 downwards.
GATCGGTATCGACATCGGCGGCACCAAAGTGGCTGCCGCGGTGGTGACGTCCGACGGAGACGTGATCGACACCGTTCGTGCCGCAACACCGACGGCGGGTAGGGAAGCCGTTCTCGGGACCGCTACCGCGTTGGTCGACCGTCTGAGGGCGAATCACACGGTAGCCGGAATCGGAGTCGGTGCACCGGGAATCATCGATCGGGTGCGTGGCCGCGTCGTCTTCGCCTCCGACATTCTGTCCGGATGGAGTGGCGCCGAGGTTCGCGGAGAACTCGAGGCACACTCAGGCCTACCGGTGACGGTGGACAACGACGTGCGCGCGATGGCCCACGGCGAGAACATGATCGGCGCCGGTCGCGGTCGAACCTCTGCACTGTTCGTCTCGATCGGTACCGGAATCGGTGGCGCGTTGACCGTGGGCGGTCAGCTGTACCACGGTGCCCACGGAACAGCCGGCGAACTCGCGCATCTGCTGGTTCCGGTCTCCGGGGCGATAGGTTGCGGTTGCGGCAGAACCGATCACCTCGAGGCAGTCGCCTCTGGCCCGGCGATGGCGGCCGAGTACGCAGCGCGGGCGGGCGTGCCCACTCAACCGTTGCAGGCAGTGGTGGCGCTCATGCACTCGGGCGATCCGATCGCCCGTGCCGTGGTCGCCGACGCCGGTACTCTGCTGGGTCGCGTCCTGGCCGGCGTCGCCACTGCATTCGACCCCGAGGTGATCGTCATCGGCGGCGGCGCAGCTCAGATCGGAGCCGATCTCCTGTCTCCGCTGACATCCGCTTTCCGGGTGGAAGCGATGGGCCCCATTGCCGAAACCGCCATTCTGCCAGCCCGTCTGGGCACCGATGCGCCGCTCGTCGGAGCTGCGCTCCTGGCCGCCGCAACACGAATCGAGGTAACACCGTGACTGTCGAAGAGTTGCTCACGATCATCAGCGGAAAGCTGATCGTGTCCTGTCAGGCCGGACACGGCCATGCCCTGCGTGACACCGGGACCATCGAGAGGATGGCCCGCGCCGCGGTCGACGGAGGAGCAGTGGCGATCCGCTGTGGCGGTGTGGGCGGAACCCCGGATGTCGCCGCAGTCGTGTCGGCAGTGAAGGTACCGGTGATCGGTTTGACGAAGATCGGTTCCGAGGGCGTGTTCATCACGCCGACAAGGGAATCAGCTCTCGAAGTCGTCGATACCGGTGCGCAGATCGTGGCCGCCGATGCCACTCTGGGAACGCGTCCGGACGGATTGACATTCGCCGACACCGTCGACGCGGTCCATGATCGCGGCGGCCTCGTCATGGCCGACTGCGGGACCCTCGAAGACGGTATCGCTGCCGCTGCGGCGGGCGCCGACGTCATCTCCAGCACACTCGCGGGATATACCGAGAACAGCAGACGGCTGGCAGGTCCGGATCTCGAGCTGATCTCGGAACTGCGGCAGGCACTTCCAGATGCGGTCCTCATCGCCGAAGGGCGCTACCACAGCCCGGAGGATGCGGCACGCGCCATCGCCCTGGGTGCAGACTCGGTGGTTGTCGGAACCGCAATCACGGACCCGGCGTTCATCACGTCGAAGTTCGCGGCGGCAGTATCGGGCGCCGAAAGGCAGAGGGGATGACGCCGACGTCGAAGGCTCTGAAGTCCAAGACTGCTGAACGGATTCGACTGGAGACTTTGCTCGGCGACTCCTCGACGCCGATCCGGTGGGTCTTCACCGGTGACAGCATCACTCAGGGATTGACGCACACCGACGGTCATCGAAGCTACGTCGAACACTGCGCCGAGCGCGTCCGTGGTGAGCTTTCCCTGTTCAACCACGTCCTTGTCAACACCGGAATAAGTGGCAATCGATCCTCCGACGTGCGTGCAGGTTTCGCGCACCGCATCGAAGTGTTCGACCCCTCGGTGGTGTTGATCATGCTCGGTACGAATGACGCATTGGACGGCGACGAAGGACTGGAACGGTTTCGAGACGACCTCTCGGACACGATATTCCGGACGCGAGCGATCGGCGCGGTGCCGATCCTGCAGACGCCGCCGCCGATCGACGTCGAGAACGCGCCCACCAGAGCAGGATTGGTTCAGTACGTTGACGTCGTGCGGCAAGTTGCCGCCTCGACGCGCGTGGTGTTCGTCGACCACTACGCGCAGTGGACGGCCCATTCTCCCGAGGGCCCACCGCCGGTGCTCCTGGCTGACGCGTTCCACCCGAACGAACATGGGCACTACGTGCTCGCGGACGCCGTGCTCCGTGAGTTGTCGATCGCAGATACCGAAGTTCCCGTTGTACCGCAGGTGATGTCGTGATACTTCGTGGACAAATTCTGCGTGGACAATTGGTGACCGGTGGTCGACTGCTCTCGGACGGGGTTGTCGAGATCGCCGGTGATCGTGTGGTGTGGGCCGGGCCGGCGTCGCAGCGAACCGACCCGTTACCCGAACGGGCGGCTGCGGGGACAACGATCATTCCGGGGTTGGTGGATGTTCACTGCCACGGCGCCGGCGGGTTCGGTTTCCCCGAGGCAGACGAGTTCGGATCAACCGCGGCTGCCGATCACCATCGGACGAACGGCACGACCTCGGTGATCGGCTCGCTCGTCTCCGCGCCGCCGGAGATCCTGCGCACTCGCATCGAACTCCTGGCAAGACTGGTCGACGAGGGCACGCTGGCCGGAATTCACCTGGAAGGTCCATTCCTTTCGGTACTCCGTTGTGGCGCCCAGGATCCCGACAGCATTCTCGATGGCGACCCGGCTCTGCTCGAGTCGCTGCTCGAAGCCGGCCGCGGGCACATTCGCTCGGTGACTATCGCTCCGGAGACAGCGCACTTCGACGAACTTGCCTCGCTGATGGAACGTCACGGTGCCGTCGTGAGTATCGGACACACAGATGCGTCCAACCCGGTCGCGACCCGTTCGATCGCACACTCGGCGCATGCACCGCTCAGTGCCACTCACCTGTTCAACGGAATGGCTCCGATGCATCATCGCGCTCCCGGCGCAGTGGCGGCGTGTCTTGCCGCGGCCGCCAGAGGACAAATGGTGGTCGAGTTGGTCGGGGACGGAGTACATCTGGCCGACGAGACGGTAGCGACGGTGTTCGATCTTGTCGGTCCGCATCAGATCGCGTTGGTCTCCGACGCCATGGCTGCCGCCGGAATGCCCGACGGCCGCTACCCACTCGGGCCTCTCGACGTCGACGTGGTCGGTGGCGTGGCGCGATTGGCCGGCCAGGGCGATACGGCCATCGCCGGCGGGACGAGTCGGTTGATGGACATAGTCCGCCGGGCGGTCAATCACGCGGGCGTCGATCTGCTTTCGGCTGTCATCGCAGCGACGGCAACGCCTGCTTCGCTGGTGGGGCTGGCCGGAATTGTCGGCGATCTCGTGCCGGGTTGCCGCGCCGATCTGATCGTCACCGGTCCCGAACTCGAAACCCGCGCCGTCATGGCCGCTGGGAACTGGCTCATGACACCTGGCTCATGAACTACACCGAAAGCTGAGGAATCAACCGATGGAAATTGTCATTGTCGACAGTGCGGAGGCGGCCGGCACCGTTGTTGCCGACATCTTCGAACACGCGGTGCATTCAGGTGCACGGACTTTGGGCCTGGCGACGGGGTCTTCACCGCTCTCGGTGTACCGCGAACTCGCGCGCCGTCACCGCGAGGACGGGTTGAGTTTTGTCGGCCTGCAGGCGTTCCTGTTGGACGAATACGTCGGTCTGCCGGAAGGTCACCCGGAGTCGTATGCCCAGGTGATTCGAACCGAGTTGGTGAATCACCTGGACCTGGACGCGTCAAGGGTATTCAGCCCCGACGGAACCGCGCCGGATCCATTTGCCGCCGCGGCAGCCTACGACCGGGCGATTGGGTCGAATGGTCCGGTGGACGTACAACTCCTGGGCATCGGCGGCAACGGTCACATCGGTTTCAACGAACCGACGTCCTCGCTGAATTCGAGGACCCGGGTCAAGACGCTGACGGAACAGACTCGAACCGACAATGCCCGGTTCTTCGAGAGTCCGGACGACGTACCACGGCACGTGATCACCCAGGGCCTCGGAACTATCTGCGAAGCACGGCATCTGGTGATGATCGCGACCGGCGAGCACAAGGCCGCTGCGATTGCCGCTGCCGTCGAGGGGCCCCTGGCCGCGGTGTGCCCGGCATCGGTCCTCCAGTTGCATCCACACGCGACGGTGGTAATCGACGAGGCAGCGGCATCACAGCTTCGGCTCACCGAGTTCTACAAAACGGTGTCGGCGCACAAACCGCTTGCTCAGCGCTACTGAGACACCGGACTAGACGGACTCTCGCGTCTTCTCGAGGCCGAGTGCCAGTTCGGGAGTGAGTAATTGGAAGTCGGATTCTCCGCGCCGGCGGATCCACACCGGATCGGAGGTGTTCCAGCGTTCGGCACTCTGCGTTCGAGTGACCACCTTGAACGTCGCCGTTCTCGGGAACTCACTGCACACTCGGATCAGGGTCGGCTTCTGCTTCGGACCGAGTTCCGGCCGGGAGTCGATGTATTCGGCTACGGCGACCGGGTCGAAATTGTCTACGTCGCCGACCGGAATCACAGACGCCATGACGCGGTCGCCGACGTCGCTGTCGGGGACCGCGTACACGGACACCTGCGCGAAGCCCGGGTAACCGACCAGGGAGCGTTCGATGGGTGCGGCGCCGATGTTCTCGCCGTCCACGCGTAGCCAACCGGAACTGCGTCCCGCGAAGTAGACGTAGCCGTCGGCATCGGTGTACGCCAGATCGCCACTCCAGTACTGGCCGTTGCGCATTCGCTCGGCGTCGGCTTCCGGGTTCTTGTAGTACCCGGCGAACGTGCCTGGGCCGGTGACGTTGACCAGTTCACCGGTGGCCTCGTCGGCGTTGGTGATCCGGCCGTCGGCGTCGAAGACGGCAGGCGGGCAGGGTGCTCCGGTCTCGGGATCGAGGATCTTGACGCCGTCCGGGAGCAGTCCCAGGGCGCCGGCCCGGGGAACCGGTGCGGCGGAGATCGAAATACCGCCCTCGGTGGACCCGAACCCGTCGATGACGCGGGCATCGAAGCGCCGAACGAAGGTGGCGACGGCGGGCGCCGAACCCTCGTTGCCGTACATGATCTTCAAGGTGTTGTCCCGCTCGTTCGGCACCTCGGGGGTGGAAGCGATGAAGGACAACGGCTTTCCGACGTAGTTGGAGTACGTGATTCCGTACTTGTGAATGTCGGGCAGAAACCCCGAAGCGGAGAACTTGCGTCGCATGGCAATTCCCGCACGGGCGTGTAGCGCGACCGTCCACGCCGCCATCATGGCGTTGGAATGGAACATGGGCATCGCCATGTAGACGACGTCGTCGGCGCCGAGCCCGAAGCGATCGGCAAGCATGACCCCGGGAGAGGCCAACTTTTGGTGCGTGCACCGAACCGCTTTGGGATCACCGCTGGTTCCGGAAGTGAAGATGAGCATCAACAGATCGTCGGGTTGCGCAGTCGACGCGTAGGCGGGCGTATCGGCGAAGGGCGCCAACAATTGCGTCCAGGCCGGAGAATCCACGTTGATCACCCGGACGTCGCCGAGATCGACGTCGTCGAGTAGATGCGCCTGGTTGTTCTCGGTGAAGATGACCTGGCAGTCGGAGAGCGCAATGTCTCGCGCCAATGCCGGGCCGCGCCTGGTCGTGTTCAGTCCGGCGGCAACCGAACCCGAGAACGATGCTGCGCCGAGCAATAGCGAGAATTCGGGGACGTTCTCCATCAGAAGACCGAAATGCCGGGGGCGCGTTGGATCGAGCAGCGTGTCCAGCAGCGCTGCTCGATCGAACGAGCCTTGAATGTGCTCGCGCCAGGTGATGACCTGGTCCTCGAAACGGATACCGCGGTCGTCGATCTCGCTGACTCCGAGGAGTAGATCGGAAACAGTGGGGCTCTGACTCATAGCTGCATCATCATCGATTCGTCTCGGACCAGGTCATGGATTTCCACTCGGTGGGACGCACTCAGGCAGGAACTGCGGCAAGTTCCTTGCCCAGTGCGCGAAGCTGATCCGTTGCGTTGCCGAGCAGGAACTCGTGATGCTTGGCCGCGAGGAAGTAGCGGTGAACGGGATGGTCCTCGTCCAGACCCACGCCGCCGTGAACGTGAACAGCAGTGTGCCCGACTCGGTGTCCCGCATCTGCAGCCCAGAACTTGGACGTCTGCACTGCCCCGTCGGACGGAAGTCCTTCGCTCAGACGCCACGCTGCGGCCCAGAGAGTCAGACGGACGCCCTTGACGTCGATGTATCCGTCGGCGAGGCGCTGTGCCACGGCCTGGAAACTACCGATCGGACGGCCGAACTGCACACGCTCGGAGGCGTATTCGGCGGTCAGCTTCAGTGCCTGATCGAGCACCCCGTACTGGTAGGCGCTGGAACCGAGCTGAATTCTTTCGACGATCCATGCCGCGATGTCGGATCCTTGGGCAACCGACCCGAGAACACGATCGGCCGGAATCTGCACCGAATCGAACTCGACCAGGGCCGCACTCGAGAAATCCGTGGTCGATTGCCTGGTGATGCGCACGCCCGCGTCGGAGGGTTCGACGAGGAAGACCGCGACGCCGTCCTCGGTGATGGCGGGGACGAGGAACAGATCGGCGAGCGGCGCACTGTCGACGGTGATCTTCGCTCCGTCGATGCGCCAGCCGTCGGCGGTCTTCTCGGCACGCGTGACGGGGTGGGCCGGGTCGTCGTTGTATTCCTCGGCGAGGGCCGCAGTCAGTATCTTCTCGCCGGCGGCGGCAGCGCTCGCCCATTCGTCTCGCTGCTGGTCCGAGCCGAATTCTGCTATCGCCGCGGCCGATCCGACGATGGACGTCAGGAACGGAACGGCTGCAACACCGCGCCCGAGTTCGGCCAGGATGCTGCACTGCTCGAGGACACCGAATCCGTCGCCGCCCACCGATTCCGGAAGAGCTGCACCGAGGACGCCGGCCGAGGCCAGAGCGTTCCACAAGATGGCGTCGAAGCGGTCTTCGGCGGCGTCGAGTTCACGGAGGCGGTCATTGGTGACCAGTTCGGTGACGACGGATCGTGTCAGACCGGACAGGTCCTGCTGGGCCTCGGTAAGGGTGAATTCCATGATCGTTGGTCCTTATCGCTTCGATGCGGGAAGCCGCAGAGCTGTCATTCCGATGATGTCGCGTTGCACTTCGTTGGTACCGCCGCCGAACGTCAGGATCAGCGAAGAACGATGCATACGTTCGATGCGGCCACGCAGAAGAGCGCCGGGGGAGTTCTGCCTGATCGTGGCGGAGGATCCGAGGATCTCCATCAGCAAGCGGTAAGCCTCGGTGGCGAATTCGGTACCGAACACCTTGTTGGCCGACGCGGCTTCGGGTCCGGGAGCATGATCGGTTGCGGAGGCAATTTCCCAGTTCATCAACTTCAGGTACTCGGCCTTGGCATGCACGCGAGCGAGATTGATCTGCACCCATTCCTGGTCGATCATGCGTCGGCCGTCGGGCAACTTGGTGTTCTGTGCCCACTCGCGGACCTCACGCTGCGCGGTCAGAATCGGTCCCGCCGAGGTGAGGGCAACACGCTCGTGGTTGAGCTGGTTGGTGATCAGTGCCCAGCCACCGTGTTCCTGACCGACTATCGACGACGCCGGGACGCGTACGTCCTGGTAGTAGGTGGCGCTGGTGTCGGGGCCGGCCATGGTGTGAACCGGGGTGTAGGAGAAGCCCTCTGCCGTGGTGGGGACGATCAGCATGCTGATTCCCTTGTGCTTCTTGGCTTCCGGATCGGTACGGCAGGCCAACCACACGTAGTCGGCGTACTGGATCAGGCTCGTCCACATCTTCTGCCCGTTGATGACGTAGTCATCGCCGTCACGGACAGCCGAGGTGCGCAGAGACGCCAGGTCGGTGCCTGCCTCGGGCTCGGAGTAGCCGATCGCGAAGTGGAGCTCACCGCGAGAGATCTTGGGCAGGAAGAAGGCCTTCTGCTCGTCCGTACCGAAATGCATGATTGTCGGCGCTACGGAATTGATCGTCAGGAATGGCACGGGCGCACCGGCGATGGCGGCTTCGTCGGTGAAGATCAGCTGATCCATCGCGGAGCGTTCCTGCCCGCCGTACTCTTTCGGCCAACCCAGAGTGAGCCAGCCGTCCTGGCCCATCTGCGCGACGACTTCGCGGTACACATTGCCTTCGCCGTACTCACCCGTCGTGGCGGCTAGCGCTTCACGCCGCTCGGGAGTCATCAGTTGTGCGAAGTAGGCACGCAACTCCTCCTGGAGCTGTTGCTGCTCAGGGGTGTAGGTGATGTGCATGGTTACCTCTCCATAGAGATACGAATCAAAGCGCCAACCAATCGATTGACACAGGTTCTATCGATGCGTACATCGGCGACAAGGGGCGCCTTCGCTGTGTCCAGCGGATCGTTCGACGTCCGTTCTCGGTACTTTTTCGAATCATTGCACACGACTGAAACAGGTTCTAGTGTTATCGCCAGGAACGGTGTGCGGCACAGCCCTGCGGCACTCGTTTCGTATCCGTGTTCGCGCCAGTAGTTGTGAGTAGAGAAGAGGAATCGCCATGGAGGTCAGGGTTGATCTGGACCGCTGCGAGGCAAACGGTGTGTGCGTCGGGATCGCACCCGATATTTTCGACCTCGACGACAACGAGGAGCTCGTGATCAGTTCTGCGCGTCCGCCGGAGGATCGTTGGGAAGATGTCCGTTCCGCGATCGCTCAGTGCCCGCGTGCGGCGCTGACCGAACATCCGTGACGATGGTTGCCCAAAACAAGAACACGTTCTAAAGTTGCGAACTCGTGGGTCACGGCAATCGAGCCGGGTAACTCGACACACGACCGCAGAGAACCGGGAGAGCGCTTCGATGAATGCTGTGAACAGCCCAGAAACCAGTCTCGAAGGCAAGGTCGCCATCGTGACCGGTGCCGGATCGGGGCTCGGAAAGTTCGAGGCTATCGGTCTGGCGAAGGCCGGTGCGTCGTTGGTCGTCAACGATCTGGCCCCGAACGAGGCCGTCGAAGCGACGCTCGAAGAGATCCGCGGCCTGGGCGCCAAGGTCGAATTCGTGGCAGGCAACGTCGGTGAGCGTTCTACTGCGGACGCACTGATGGAAGCAGCGCAGGGGCAGTTCGGCAGTGTCGACATCGTCGTCAACAATGCCGGTGTCGTGCGCGACCGGATGCTGTTCAACATGTCGGACGAAGACTGGGATCTGGTACTCGAAGTTCATCTTCGCGGCCATTTTCTCTTGTGCCGCAACGCCGCTGCCTACTGGCGGGCGAAATCCAAGGAAGCCGGGGCGCCGGTGTACGGGCGCATCGTCAATACCTCTTCGGAGGCGGGTCTCCTCGGACCGGAAGGGCAGCCCAACTACGGCGCTGCAAAAGCCGGAATCACGGCGCTGACGTTGTCGGCTGCACGTGGGCTCTCGCGCTACGGCGTTCGGGCCAACGCGATCTGCCCGCGGGCGCGGACGTCGATGACCGAAGGGGTGTTCGGCGACGCGCCGGCCGACGGCATCGATCCACTCTCGCCCGAGCACGTGGCATCGCTCGTCTCGTATCTGGCATCACCGGCAGCCGACGCCGTCAACGGTCAGGTGTTCGTGGTGTACGGCCCGATGGTTGCGCTGATGGCGGCGCCCGTCGTCGAGCAACGGTTCGACGCAGACGGTGACTCCTGGTCGCCGGAAGCGCTGTCAGCAGCGATGGGTGACTATTTCGCGGACCGTGACCCGGCAAAGATGTTCTCGGCATCGGCGGCCCTGAGGGCGCTGGGCTGACCAGTGCTCGCGACACGTAGAACCGTCGTTCACACATAGGCGGGTCTACGTGTCCACTTCCTGGTAGAAATAGCGTGTTCACGAGTCGGTGGGCGCGGTAATCTGCCTGCGTTCTGAAACGAGACCAACGGTCTCGAAAAAACTGGACTGTGTTCCAATTTTGCATTCCTGTGAACGATGCGATATTCGATCGGCGTGCCCGGTCAAGGCTCTCGCATAGCTGAATCTCGAACTTGGTTCCGAGAAGCGTCGATCATTCAAAAGTATTAATTTCCAGGATATTTCGGCGAAGATCACGCCGAAAAGGGATGCTTCCCATGTTCCGGATCTTTCGGTTTCGGATCGGCGCCGTGAGGCTACTTCTTAGAGTTGGACACTTGTTTTTGACAGGTGAACACGTTCTAGTTAATATGACCTGAGTCACAAGCTGTCGGGGGCTGGACTATGAGAACAGACAGTACTGCGGCAACCAAGGACGAGGAGGGCGAATGGTAGACCTCGTCGAGGTGCCATTACGAGCGGTCGGTGGCTTCTTTCAGATGTCCGCCCAAACCCTGCGGGCAGTCTTCTCCCGCCCCTTCCAGCGTCAAGAGTTCATCGATCAGGCCTGGTTCGTGGCCCGAGTGTCGATGGTTCCGACGGTGCTGGTCGCGATCCCGTTCACGGTGCTTGTCAGCTTCACCATCAACATTCTCTTGCGCGAGATCGGTGCAGCCGACCTCAGTGGTGCCGGAGCTGCTCTCGGCACCGTCACGCAGGTCGGCCCCATCGTCACCGTGCTGATCGTCGCCGGCGCCGGCGCAACCGCCATCTGCGCAGACCTCTCGGCCCGAACCATTCGTGAAGAGATCGACGCCATGAAGGTGCTCGGTATCAATCCCATCCACCGGTTGGTCGTTCCCCGGGTACTCGCGTCGACGGGAGTGGCGCTGCTCCTCAACGGACTGGTCTGCACCATCGGCATCCTCGGCGGGTTCGTCTTCTCCGTGTTCATCCAGGACGTGAATCCCGGCGCCTTCGTCAACGGCATCACACTGCTCACCGGATTCGGTGAGCTCATGCTCTCCATGGTCAAAGCAGGACTGTTCGGCATGATCGCCGGCCTGGTTGCGGCCTACCTCGGACTCAACGTCAAAGGCGGCGCCAAGAGCGTCGGTGACGCGGTCAACCAGACCGTCGTGTTCGCGTTCATGGCGCTCTTCGTCGTCAACGTGCTCATCACGACCATCGGTATCAAGTTGACGGCCGGATGAGGCACACGGCAGTCGGAGAGATCGAAGTGGACAGAACGACAAACGACGAACGGGAGGAGATCTGATGGCGTTGGCCGCAGCGGGACGCTTCCCGCGCACACGTCGACAGATCGGCTCGATCTCTCGCAGTATCGACAGCATCGGTGATCAAGCGCTGTTCTTCGCGAAGGCTCTCTGTCACGCTCCCAAGGCGCTGATGCGCTATCCACGTGAAACTCTGCGACTGATCGCCGAGATCAGCATGGGCACCGGTGCGCTCGCCGTCATCGGTGGCACCGTCGTGATCGTCGGATTCCTGACACTGTTCACCGGTGGCACCATCGCCGTTCAGGGCTACAGCTCGCTGGGCAACATCGGTGTCGAAGCGCTGACGGGCTTCTTCGCCGCCTTCATCAACGTTCGCATCGCAGCGCCGGTCATCGCCGGAATCGGTCTCGCCGCGACCATCGGCGCCGGCTCCACCGCGCAGCTCGGTGCGATGCGCGTCTCGGAAGAGATCGACGCCCTCGAGACGATGGCGATCCCGTCGATTCCGTATCTGGTCAGCACCCGCGTCATGGCCGGCATGATCGCGATCATCCCGCTGTACTCACTGGCGGTGATCGCATCCTTCGTCGCCAGCCGCTTTGCGACGGTGTTCCTCTACAACCAGTCCGGCGGCGTCTACGACCACTACTTCACGACCTTCCTGATACCCACGGACATACTGTGGTCGTTCGCCCAGGCGATAGTCATGGCGCTGGCCGTCATGCTCATCCACACCTACTACGGCTTCAACGCAACCGGTGGCCCGGTGGGTGTCGGCGTCGCGGTGGGTAACGCAGTGCGCGCCTCGCTGATCGCGGTCGTCACGGTCACCCTGCTCATCTCACTCGCCATCTACGGCGGGTCCGGCAACTTCAACCTGTCGGGATAGGCGGGCAAGCGATGACCGTACCCAGATGGCACAAGAAGTTGGCCGCAGCCGGCCTCGTCCTCGGACTCGTGGCGATCGTCGCCGTTGCCCTGACCATGTTCTCGGGTGGGTTCACCAAGAGCACACCCATCACCGTGACGTCCACGCGTGCCGGCCTGGTCATGGAACCGAATGCCAAGGTGAAGCTGCGCGGAGTGCAGGTAGGCCGTGTCGAATCGATCTCCCTCGTCGGAGACCAGGCAAACCTGAAGTTGGCGATGGATCCCGGCCAGATGTCGAAGATTCCGTCGAACGCCCGGGTGGAAATCAAGACCACCACGGTGTTCGGTGCGAAGTACGTCAACATCGTGATTCCCGACGATCCCTCGACCCAACCGATCCAGGAGGGTGCTGTCATCGCCTCGGACAGCGTCACCGTCGAGTTCAACAGTGTCTTCGAACATCTTTCGGACGTACTCGCGAAGATCGAACCGGAAAAGCTCAACGCCACACTCGGCGCGATCTCCACCGCTTTGAACGGGCGCGGCGAGTCGCTCGGTGAGGTTCTCGAGCTCGGTGACACCTATCTGAAGAAGATGAATCCGGTTCTGCCGCAGCTCCAGGAAGACTTGGTCGGTGCCGCCGATGTCACCAATCTCTACGCCGACGTGGCACCGGATCTGATGCGCATCCTCGACAATGCCACCGCGACAAGCGGATCGATCGTGGCCGAGCAGGCAAACCTCGACTTGCTGTTGCTCAACGTCACCGGCCTCGCGGACACCGGCAACGCGTTGTTGACCGACAACGAGCAGAACCTGACCACCGCCCTCGACACTCTGACCGCGACGACGACCCTGCTCGACAAGTACTCGTCTGGTCTGACGTGCTTCATCGTCGGGTTGAACGACGGCCGGATCAAGTTCGAGCCACTGGCAGGCACCGGGGACAAAGCGGCGCTGATGCTGAGTGCGAGCTTCATGTACGGCGCCGAGGCGTACCAGAACCCACAATCTCTCCCCAAGGTCGCGGCCTCCGGCGGACCCAATTGTTATGGTCTGCCCGAATTCGATCCGAAGGTCGACGGGCATGCACCGTTCGCAGTCACCAACACCGGCAACGTGCCTTTCGTTCCCAACACCGAACTGCGCGTCACTGTGCCGACCATTTTCCAGTACCTCTTCGGTGACTCCTACGAGCAGGAAGACGGGAAGTGATGAGACCGACCACGGTCAAGCTGCTGATTTTCACCGTCGTCATGGCGGTCATCTTCGCCGGACTGGCGATCGTTTTCAGTCAGGTGCGCTTCAGCAGCAGCAACGGATTTCACGCGACCTTCTCGGACGTCTCGGGACTCAAGTCCGGCGACAAGGTGCGTATCGCCGGTGTTCCGGTCGGGTCGGTGACCGGAGTGTCCATCGGTGACTCCAACCAGGCCGAGGTCGAATTCGACGTCGACACCAAGTACTCGCTGATGAAGAGCACCAAAGCGACTGTGCGCTACGAGAACCTGGTGGGCGATCGCTACATGGAACTGCTCGAGGGCGCCGGGTCCACCGAGACGCTGCCGTCGGGTGGATCGATTCCAGTCGACCAGACGTCACCCGCGCTCGATCTGGATCTTCTGCTCGGCGGATTCAAGCCGCTCCTGCGCTCGCTAGACCCTCAGCAGGTCAACGACCTCTCCGGGGCGCTGCTGCAGGTCCTGCAAGGCCAGGGCGGAACGCTGGTTTCGTTGCTGGGTAACACCAGTTCGTTCACCAGTACGTTGGCGGACCGAGACCAGTTGATCGGGGACGTCATCACCAACCTCAACGACGTACTCGGCACCATCAACGACAAGGGCGATCAGTTCTCCACCACGATCGATCAGCTCCAGCAGTTGGTCAGTGGATTGGCGAAGGACAGTGGCCCGATCGGTAACTCGATCACCGAGATCGCCGGTGCCACGGGGGATCTCGCTTCGCTGCTGCAGGCGACACGTCCGGACATCCAGACGCTGATCGGGGAGACCAACCGAACGATGACGCAGCTGGACCTGGGCAAGGACGACATCAACACCGCTCTCGATCGTCTGCCGTCCGACTACCGGAAGTTGATCCGAGTGGGCACGTACGGAGCGTTCTTCCAGTTCTATCTGTGCGCCAACACTTTCAAGTTCTCCGGACCTGACGGAACGACGATCATCTTGCCCACGGCAGTGCAGGACACGGGAAGGTGCGCAAAAGTCTCATGACCCCTACCCGTGAACGCAATCCGGTACAGATCGGTGTCATCGGTCTTGTCCTGGCGGTGGCAACCGTGGGTGCCGCACTGCAATACGATCAGCTCCAGTTCATCAACGGCGGCATTCGCTACTCGGCGTACTTCCAAGATGCCGGCGGCCTGGTCACCGGCGACGACGTGACCATGGCCGGAGTGAAGGTCGGCAAGGTCAGTGACGTCGAACTCGACGACCAGAAGGTACTGGTCACCTTCACCGTTCAGGACGGCGTCGCCCTGGGCGAGCAGACCGCGGCCGACATCAAGACCAACACGGTTCTCGGCCGAAAGTCGTTGGCGGTAAGGCCGGAAGGATCCGGACTGTTGCGGACGGACACGCCGATTCCGGTCGAACGCACCAACTCGCCGTACTCGCTCAACGACGCACTCGGCGACCTCGGGACCACCGTGTCCGAGCTGGACACGGATCAGATCAACGATTCGCTCAACGCGATCTCGGACACGCTGGCCGATACTCCGCCAGAACTTCGCACCGCGCTGGACGGAATGACGAGGCTCTCGCAGAGCATCAACTCGCGCGACGAGAGCCTGCTCCAATTGCTTTCGCGGGCCGAAGATGTCACCAAGATCCTCTCTGACAGAAGCGGTCAGATCGATTCGTTACTGGTCGACGGCAACAAGTTGTTTGCCGAACTGAGCTTGCGGCGTGACGCGATCAGCGAACTGATCGTCAACACCGGCGCAGTCTCACGCCAACTGTCAGCGCTGGTACAGGAGAACGAGGCCCAGATGGGGCCGACCCTCGAGAAACTGAATTCCGTCGCCGAGGTTCTTCAGCAGAACAAGGACAACATCGCCGGGGCGCTCGACGGCCTCGGACCGTACATCACCGCGCTCGGTGAGACCGTGGCCAGCGGCCCGTTCTTCGATGCCTTCATCATCAACATTCTGCCGAGCAACTGGTGGAAGACCCTGGTGGACACCAGCGTCGCGCCCGAGCAGGTTCCGGGCGACCTGGAAGACTTCTTCCCCGGTATTCCACCGACGATCAGGGGGCCGGGAGAATGACCGAGACCATGACTTCACAGGATCCACAGGGCTCCACCAACCCACGCAAGAAGTGGGTGCTGATCGGAGCGGGTGTGCTGGTCGCGCTGCTCGTCGCCGGCGCGGCATACCTCTTCATCCCAGGCCTGGGCAAGACCAAGATCTCCGCGCACTTCGTCTCGACCACCGGTCTGTACGAGGGCGACGTCGTGCGAGTGCTCGGTGTCAACGTCGGCAAGGTGACCAAGATCGAACCGCGTGATCGAGACACCTACGTCGAGATGAAGATCGATTCGAGCGTCGACGTTCCGGCAGATGCCAAGGCGCTCATCGTTGCTCAAAGCCTCGTGTCCGCACGCTTCGTGCAGTTGACTCCGGTGTATTCCGGCGGGGAACAGATGCCCAACGGCGGCGAGATCCCGATCGAGCGCACGGCTGTTCCGGTGGAGTGGGACGAGATCAAGACCGAACTGACCAAACTGTCGGACGCCCTCGGACCGGAAGGTCTGGACGATCAAGGTTCCCTCGGCCGATTCATCGACACTGTGGGAACGAACCTCGACGGCAACGGTGAGTCCATTCGGTCGACGCTGCGCGAACTCTCGGCCACGATGCACACGCTGTCCGAAGGCCGGACCGATTTGTTCTCCACCATTCGGAACCTGCAGGCGTTCGTCACCGCATTGTCCTCGAGCAACGAGCAGATCGTGCAGTTCAGTGGTCACCTCGCTTCGGTGACAAGCGTTCTCGCAAGCAGTTCGGACGAGTTGGGTACCGCCCTCAGCGATCTCGACCTGGCGGTGGGCGACGTTCAGCGGTTCGTCAAGGACAACAGCGAGGGACTGAGCGAATCGGTCGCGCGTCTGGCCGATGCCACCCAGGTGCTGACGGACAAGCGCCCGGAGATCGAGCAGGTTCTGCACTCCGGACCGACGTCGCTCGCCAACTTCTACCAGATCTACAAGCCCGCTCAGGGCAGCATGACCGGCGCAATTGCGCTGAGTAACTTCAAGAATCCGATCCAGTGGATCTGTGGTTCCATCGAAGGCATCGACAGTGGTAACTCCCAGAACAGTGCCGATCTGTGCAAGCAGTACCTCGGACCGGTGCTCAGCACCATGATCGGCAACTACCCCGGATTCCTGTTCAACCCGGTCGCGGGCGTGCAGGCTTTCCCGGATCAGATCGTCTACACCGAACCGGGATTGGAAGCGGCAAGTCAGAATCAGCCGCAAACCGTCGCAGGACCGATGTCAGGTGCTCCCATGACGAGTGTTCCCAAGGATCTCGCCGAACTCTTCAACATGGGCGGAGGGAACTGATGCGGGTAGCTCGCAAGACCACGGTTGCCGTGTTGGCCACGGCAGTGGCTCTCGGCGCCAGCGGCTGTGAATGGAACGGGCTCAACTCCGTGCCGATGCCAGGCACTCAGGGCCGGGGCGAAGGCGCGTACGAGGTCCAGATCGAGATGCCGAACGTGACTACGCTGTCGCAGAATTCGCCCGTCCGGGTGGACGACGTGGCAGTGGGAAGCGTTTCGAACATCGAGGTACAGGGCTGGCACGCTCTGGTGACGGTGTCGCTGAATCCTGACGTTCAGCTACCTGCCAACGCGACGGCAAAAATCGGCCAGACCAGCTTGCTCGGCTCTCAGCACATCGAGTTGGCGCCGCCGGTCGGAGAAGAGCCCGAGGGCCGACTCGAAGCCGGTGACCTGATTCCGATCGAGCGGGCGGGCGCCTACCCGACGACGGAACAGACGCTGTCGTCTCTGTCGGTTGTTCTCAACGGCGGCGGTCTCGCGCAGGTTCAGGACATCACGAAGGAACTCAACGCCGCTCTCGGTGGGCGTGAAGACTCCGTTCGCGACCTCCTACCTCAGCTCGATCAGTTGGTCGGCAGTCTGGACAAGCAACGAGGCGACATCGTTTCGGCGATGGAAGGACTCGATCGCCTGTCCTCGACGGTCCAGGCACAGCACGACACCTTGAACAAAGCGCTCGAAGGTATTCCGCCGGCACTCGAGGTTCTTGTCGCTCAGCGTCAGGACATCACCAACGCGTTGACCTCGCTCGGAGGTCTCAGCGAGGTGGCGAGCCGTGTCATCCAGGAGAGTGGTGACGATTTCGCGACCAATGTTCGTGCGCTGTCACCGACCCTGAAGGCGTTGGCTGATTCCGGTAACGCTCTCACCCAGGTTCTCGGCGTTCTCCTGACGTTCCCGTTCCCACAGAACGGAATCGACAACGTCATCCGCGGCGACTACGCCAACTTGGCGATGACCATCGACATCTCGCTGCCCCGACTCGATGCGAACTTCCTCACCGGAACTCCGTTGGCCGGAACGCTCTCGGGGCCGGAAGGTGTGTTGGGCAAGCAGGCCGGGCTCGCCGGGCAGACAGGCAACCCGTTGAGTGATCCGCTCAAGCCTGCCGCACCGCCCGCCCAGGCTCCTGCCGGACAGGCTCCCGCAGGAGAGGACAAGTCAGCGGATCCGAATACCATTCAGATTCCGGGACTTCCGCCGATCAACATTCCAGGACTTCCCCAGGGGGCACCGGCACCATGATGCTCACAAAGTTCGTCCGCATCCAGCTGATCATCTTCGCCGTCTTGACGGTCGTCGGTTTGATCGTGATGGCCACTCAGTACGTGCGTGTTCCGGCGATGGTCGGTATCGGCCGATACGACGTCACCGTCGAATTGCCCGCGACCGGTGGGCTGTACAAGAACTCGAACGTCACCTACCGCGGTCAGACCATCGGTGTCGTGAACGCGGTGGAGCTCTCGGAGACGGGTGTGAATGCGCGACTGTCTCTCGAGAGTGGCGTCAAGGTTCCGTCGGACGTCGACGCCGCGGTCAAGAGTGTGTCGGCGATCGGCGAGCAGTTCGTCGATCTGATTCCGCACACCGACAGCTCCGGAGCGATCGTGGTCGACGGGCATCTGGAAAACGGATCGGTGATTCCCGAAGACCGAACCAGCATTCCGCAGGATGTCGGCGCGATGCTCGATCAGGCAGATCTGTTGCTGCAGAGCATTTCCGACACCAAGCTCAAGACCGTCATCGACGAATCCTTCAAGGCGTTCAACGGTGCCGGCCCGGATCTGCAGAAGCTGATCGACTCGGCTCGGCTGTTCGTCGAGGAGGCGAACAACAACTCCGACGCGACCAAGACGCTGATCGAGCAGGCCGGTCCACTCCTGGACACTCAGGTGGTCAGCAGCGACGCCATCCGTTCCTGGACAAGCAATCTGGTGACGTTCACCGACCAGCTCCGAGCCAGCGATCCTGATCTGCGTGCCGTCATCCAGAAGGGGCCGGCTGCCGCGGCGGAGGCGAATGCTCTTCTGCAAGACATGCAGCCGACATTGCCGATTCTTCTGGCGAACCTTGTGTCCGTCGGACAGGTCGGCGTGATCTACAACAACGCGATCGAGCAGATTCTGGTCATCTACCCGCCGCTGGCCGCAGCGCTGGTCACGGTGGCAGGCTCCGGCCCGGCTGCGGACGGCGCTCTGGTGGACTTCCACATGGAGGTCAACGACCCGCCGCCGTGCACTACCGGATTCCTGCCCGCAGAGCAGTGGCGCAGTCCGAAGGACGAATCACCGATCGAGACACCGTCGGATCTTTTCTGCCAGGTTGCCCAGGATTCGCCGATCGCGGTGCGAGGCGCGAGAAACCTTCCCTGCGAGGAGTATCCGGGACGTCGTGCGCCGACGGTCGAACAGTGCCGTTCCGGCTACGTCCCGTTGGGCACGAACCCGCAATCCGGGCCTCCGGAACCGATTACCGCGACCCCGAGCTCGTACACGTCGACGCCTTCGGTCTCGGCTCGTCGGTACGATCCGATTACAGGCACGTACATCGGGCCGGACGGAAGGACGTACTCGCAACCGAACCTCGGCGGCGGCGACGTCAGTCTCGAACAGTTCATGAAGGGTCAGCAGGGTTGATGACAGACGAAGATCCACAGGCCGGGCAGCGGGTGCGCCGTCGCGCGTCTCGCAGCGCCGGACCCACGGGTGCGGATGCAGACGCTGCCGCGGTAGTAGTGCCCACCGAAAAGAAGTCGGCCGAACAGAAGCCAGCCGAGCAGAAGGCGGCTGAGCAGAAGGCAGCGGCCCCAGTTGATTTGGGCAAGCCCGATACTCCACCTGAGAAGGTCGTCAGCGGTGATCAGGGCTCGGCCAAGGCCGAGCCGGCCGGCACCGCCGAAACCCCCGCAGAAACTGCTGTGGACACTCCTGTTCGTTCGAAGCCCAAGGCCGGGCTGGTAGTCGGGATCGCCGTTGCTTCGGTGATCGCTGTAGCTCTTGCGGCCCTGACGGTGTTTCTCCTCGTCGACCGGAACAAGGCGTCCAACGCCGACGAGGACCGAGCCCGCTACGTGGCTGGAGCCCGGACCACCGCACTGAATCTGACGACGCTGCACGCGGATACAGCGGCTGCCGACCTCGACAAGTTTCTCGCCGGCACTACCGACGAGTTCAAGTCGCAGTTCGACGGACGCAAGGATTCGTTTGTCAACGTTCTGGGGCAGGCCGGAGTTCAGACCGACGGCGAGGTGCTCGAAGCCGGGTTCGAGAAGTCCGACGGTGATTGCGGGACTTCATTGGTCGCGGTGCGTGCGATGCAGAAGAACGGCGACGAAGCGCCCGCTGAACGCAACTACCGACTCCGAATCACCATGTGCGACGTCGACGGGCAGTTGCTTGCCTCGAATGTGGAGTTTGTGCCATGACCCCAGAAGTAATCCCAGAGACGTCCAAGCCCAAGCGCGTCTCACCGCTCGCCATCGTTCTGTGCGTCATCAGCGCAGTGGCCATCGCGTTGGCAGCAGTGTCGGCGTATCTCTACTTCGGTCCGGGCGGAACGCGTGACACAGCAGCGATCGATCAGACCAGAGACGAAGTGGCACAGGCCTCTTCCGATCAGGCGGTTGCGATGTTCCAGTACGACTACAACAACGTCGACCAGCAGTTGCACGCGGCCACAGACGGTTTGACGGGCGATTTCCAGGGCACATTCACCAACCTGATCGAATCGGTGATCATTCCGGGAGCCAAAGAGAAGTCGCTGACCGTTCAGGTAGTCGTCCAGGGCGCTGCGGTTCTCGACGCGGAGGCGGACAGCGCGACAACGATGCTGTTCCTCAATCAGATCACCACGTCTTCGGAATCACCTGAAGCCGTCGCCAGTGGCAGTCGCGTGAAGATGAGTCTGGAGAAGCAGGACGGGCGTTGGCTCGTGAACAACGTCCAACCCTTCTGATCAAACACACCAAGGGCTGGATCCGGGCATGAAACAGGCTGGGGCCGCGGAGATTTACTCTCCGCGGCCCCAGCCTTGTCGTACTGGCCTCAGGGCTCTCGGGATTCGGCCGGAGCGATCAGCGCCGGGCCTGCAGCACCGCCGTGTGCGAGCGCGTCGAGAAACGAGCGAGCCCAGCGGTCGACGTCGTGCGTCAGGACCTGACGACGCAACGCGCGCATGTGGCGTCGGCCGTCCTCTCGCGGTTGATTGAGAGCCTTCTCCATCGAATCCTTGACGTCGTCGAGGTCATGGGGATTGCACAGGAATGCCTGACGGAGTTCGGCTGCGGCACCGGTGAATTCGCTGAGCAGCAATGCACCGCCCAGATCGCTGCGGCAGGCGACGTATTCCTTCGCGACGAGGTTCATGCCGTCACGCAGCGGCGTGACCAACATGAGATCGGCGGCGACGAAGAACGCGACCAATTCGTCGCGCGGGATCGGCCGATGGATGTAATGGACGACGGGGCGGCCGACTTCGCTGAACTCGCCGTTGATGCGGGAGACCTTCTGTTCGATGTCTCCGCGCATCTGTACGTAGCTTTCGACGCGTTCGCGGCTCGGGGTCGCCAGCTGCACCATGACCGTGTCGGCGGGATCGATGCGCTTCTCCATGAGAAGTTCGTGGAGCGCGGCGAGCCTGACGTCGATGCCCTTGGTGTAGTCGAGGCGGTCGACGCCCAGCATGATGTGCTTGGGGTTTCCGAGTTCTTTGCGAATCTGCTTGGCACGGTCCCGAATTGCCTTGGTGCGCGAAAGTTCGTCGAGCTTGCCGGAGTCGATGGAGATGGGGAAGGCGCCGACGCGGACGCTACGGAAACCTACTTGCACCACACCGAGTTTGGAGCGGACTCCGACGGTTCCGCGTGAAGTCTGCTGCCCGGCAAGGCGTCTGGCCAGGTAGAGGAAGTTCTGTGCGCCACCTGGGAGATGGAAGCCGATGAGGTCGGCGCCGAGGAGGCCTTCGACGATTTCGGTGCGCCACGGCATCTGCATGAACAGCTCGACCGGAGGGAACGGAATGTGCAGGAAGAATCCGATGGTGAGGTCGGGGCGCAGCATCCGCAGCATCTTCGGTACCAACTGCAGCTGGTAGTCCTGGATCCAGACGGTTGCGCCCTGAGCCGCTGCCTTGGAAGTGGCTTCGGCGAACCGCCGGTTCACCTCGACGTAGGCGTTCCACCATTCGCGGTGGTATTCGGGTTTGACGATGACGTCGTGATAGAGCGGCCAGAGGGTGGCGTTGGAGAATCCCTCGTAGTACTCGTTGATCTCCTCGGCGCTCAGCGGCACGGGGTAGAGCTCGAGTCCGTCTTCGA
>NZ_JAAOLG010000037.1:0-39444 GCF_011602025.1 Rhodococcus sp. IC4_135 | reverse complement strand
ACCGGGGCGCACCGTTCTTTCGTGAGACATCGAATGTCCGGGCAACAACAGGCGTCGCCCCGACAGCAGCACCAGAACACAAACTGTCCCTATACGGGGTCAGCTCCTATCCCAACTACCGATTAGGTCAGCACATTGTCCGGCGGGCAGCGACGGCGGCTCGATATTGCGCTGGGTCTGGTTCATCGCCCTCCACTGCTGTTCCTCGACGAACCCACTACGGGGATGGACCCGCAGAGTCGGGCCAACCTCTGGGACCACATTCTCCGGTTGCGGCGAGAGATGGGCACCACGATCGTGCTGACCACGCACTATCTCGAAGAAGCGGATTCGATGGCAGAGCGGGTCATCGTCATCGACGAAGGCACAGTCATCGCCGACAACACCGCTACCGCACTCAAAGCGGATCTTGCAGGAGACCATCTTCTGCTCACCTTCGACAGCACCGAGGCTGCCGGCGTCGCAGCGTCGGTGGCCGAGCAACTTGTCACCGTTCGTGAAGTCGCCGTCGACGCAAACGTGGTGAGTATTCGTGCGGGCGAGGGTGATTCGACGCTGCCGGTGTTGTTGCGTCAAGCGGATGCCCGCGGTGCACGCGCTCTCACCGCCGACATCACCAGGCCGACTCTCGACGACGTCTTCCTCACCCTCACCGGCCGCAGTCTGCGCGAGAGCGCCGCCGCAGTCGCTTCCTAGAACCACTACGACGAACAGGAATCTGCCATGACAATCACACTCGACGCCCCACGTACCGTGCACGGCAACATTGTTCGAGACAGCGCAATAGTGATGGGCCGTGAGCTGCGCCCGATGTTGCGTGACCCGGTCAGCGTCATCTTCAGCCTCGTTCAGCCGCTGATCCTGCTGGCGTTGTTCGGGCCTCTGCTCAAAGGGGTCCCGGGTACCGGTGACGGCGTGTGGAATTGGTTCATTCCCGGTGTACTGGTGATGATCGCGATCTTCGGAACGACGATGACCGGTTCCAACCTTCTGATGGAGATGCAGCAGGGGTCGCACGAGCGCATGCTGGTGACTCCGCTCAGACGCTCGTCGTTGCTGATCGGGAGGGCGTGCAAGGAGATGGTTCCGCTTGCCGCGCAGGCGATTCTGATCATCCTGGTCGCGCTACCACTCGGGTTGGACGTCAACGCAGCGGGCGCCGCGCTCGGGATCGTCCTGCTCGGAGTTTTCGGCGTCGGACTCGGTGCGCTCTCGTATGCTCTCGCTCTGGCTGTGCGGGAGCAGGATTGGATGTTCTGGGTCGTTCAGCAGACGCTGATGTTCCCGCTCCTCATCTTGTCCGGAACCATGCTTCCGCTCGACGATGCGCCGGGTTGGATGAAGGTCCTCGTGAACATCAATCCGCTGGGCTATGTCGTCGACGCCGAGCGGGCACTGTTTGCCGGTGACTTCGCGTCGGGCAGCGTTCTGGCGGGAATAGTGGCCGCTGTGGGCGTTGCGGTCGTCGGTCTGGGCGTAGGTGTGCGCGCGGTGAAATAGCGTGGGTGTGTCGGCTGTCGGACGGGGCGCGGCGGACGGCGCCCCGGTCGCAGGTTTTCGCCCAGGTGTTCGCAGCGCCTATTGTTGTTCCTTGTGCTCTCCGTCGTTCCCCGCCCCGTAGTTGTCCGGGCCCCGTCCAAGGTGAATCTCCACCTTGCCGTCGGGGACCTGCGCGACGACGGTTATCACGAACTGACGACGGTGTTTCAGGCATTGTCGCTGGCAGACACGGTCACGGTGGCGCCTGCCGACACCCTGACCGTGCGGGTGATCGGCGACGACGCCGCGGCCGTGCCTACCGATCGCACCAATCTCGTCTGGCGTGCCGCTGAGATGTTCGCCTTCGAGGGTGGAGTGGCCCCGAACGTTGAGATCGTCATCGAGAAAGGCATTCCCGTCGCGGGCGGAATGGCCGGCGGGAGCGCCGACGCAGCCGCCGCGTTGGTTGCGCTCAACTCTTTGTGGAAGCTCGACTTCTCGCGACCTGATCTCGATGCCTTCGCGGCACGGCTCGGGAGCGACGTTCCGTTCTCCCTGCACGGTGGCACCGCGCTCGGAACCGGCCGCGGCGAACAACTTGTCCCCGTCTTGACTCGCCATACCTTTCACTGGGTGTTGGCGCTGGCCAAGGGCGGCTTGAGTACGCCCGTCGTGTTTCGAGAACTGGACAAGCTGCGGGCCGAAGGTTCTCCGAAACGGTTGGGGAGTGCCGACGCCTTGATTCAGGCGCTCACCACCGGTGATGCTCATCTACTCGCCCCGCTCCTCGGCAACGACCTGCAGGCGGCAGCGCTCTCACTCAACCCGGATCTACGACGGACGCTGCGAGCGGGCGTCGAGGCCGGAGCTTTGGCCGGGATCGTCTCCGGCTCCGGACCGACATGCGCGTTCCTCTGCGCGGACGCACAGTCTGCGGTGGAAGTGAGCGCAGAACTTGCGGGAGCGGGGGTGTGCCGCACCGTTCGCGTGGCGAGCGGACCCGTTCCCGGAGCACGAATACTCGACAATGCGGCAAAGGGACAGCACTGATGGCGAATCTGATCAATCTGGAAAACGTGTCGAAGTCGTTCGGCGTCAAGCCGTTGCTCGACGGGGTCTCTCTGGGCGTCGAGGAAGGCGAGCGCATCGGCGTCGTCGGCCTCAACGGCGGCGGCAAGACGACGATGCTCGAAGTCCTCGCGGGTGTGGAGCAGCCGGATTCGGGACGCGTCAGCCGCGTAGGCGGATTGCGCATGGCCGTCGTGACCCAGCGCGGAGTACTGCCTCCTGGCTCCACGGTCGGTGAAGTGGTCCTGGGGCCGCTCGGGGTAGCTCAGCACGAATGGGCCGGTGACGCGCGCATCCGTTCGGTGCTCTCCGGAATCGGTATCGACAACCTGGGCGCCGGCGGCGAGCGGTCCGCATTGGACGCCAAGGTCGACGGACTGTCCGGCGGTGAGCGCCGCCGCGTCGCCTTGGCCGCGGCTCTCGTTCAGGACCTCGATCTGCTGGTGCTCGACGAGCCCACCAACCACCTCGACGTCGAAGGTGTTCAGTGGTTGGCCGAGCACCTCGTTTCACGTCGCAGCGCGCTTGTCGTCGTGACCCACGATCGCTGGTTCCTCGATACCGTCGCCACCCGCACCTGGGAGGTTGTCGGTGGCGGCGTCGAAAGCTACGAGGGTGGCTACAACGACTGGGTGTTCGCCCGCGCCGAGCGCTCGCGTCAGGCCGACGCCTCCGAAGAGCGTCGACGCAATCTTGCGCGCAAGGAACTCGCATGGCTGCGCCGCGGTGCTCCCGCGCGTACGTCCAAGCCGAAGTACCGCATCGAAGCCGCGGAAGCCTTGATCGCCGACGTTCCGGCGCCTCGTGACGCGGTGGCACTTGCGTCGTTCGCCCAGCGTCGACTCGGCAAGGTTGTCATCGAACTCGAGGACGCGCGTCTGGAGACCCCCGACGGCCGCGTACTCGTCGAGGATTTGACCTGGCGTCTTGCTCCGGGCGAGCGTGTCGGCCTGGTCGGCGTCAACGGCTCCGGTAAGACAACGCTGCTGCGGACCCTGGCCGGCGAACTCGAACCGGCAGCAGGCAAGCGCATTCAGGGGCAGACAGTCCACATCGGTTGGCTCAAGCAGGAACTCGACGATCTGCCGACCGACATGCGCGTACTCGACGCAGTCAAGGATGTAGCCGAGCGAATCACGTTGGGTGACAAGGAAGTATCGGCCGGTCAGCTGGCCGAGCGCTTGGGCTTCACGCCCGCCCGCCAGCGCACGCCAGTCGGAGACCTCTCCGGTGGTGAGCGACGACGCCTGCAGTTGACGCGTGTCCTCATGGCCGAGCCCAACGTCCTGCTTCTCGACGAGCCGACCAATGATCTCGACATCGACACGTTGCAGCAACTCGAGGATCTGCTCGACGGTTGGGCAGGCACCATGGTTGTCATCTCGCACGACCGGTACCTGATCGAGCGTATCTGTGACACCACCTGGGCACTCTTCGGTGATCGCAAGCTCACCAACCTGCCCGGCGGTATCGAGGACTACCTGCGTCGACGTGCTGCGATGGGGGATGGTGACAATCCGTCTGTGGCTTCGACCGCGAGCGGTGCGTCGAAGAGCAAGCAGGTTCGCGACGGCGCTGCGGATCGCGCTGCACGGAAGGAGCTTTCGAAGCTCGAGCGGTCGATCGCGAAGTTCGACGACCGTGAGAAGAAGCTGCACTCTTCCCTCGCCGACGCGGCCACCGACCCGGACAAGCTACAGAAGCTCGGCGCCGAACTCAAGCAGGTCATCGCTGACAAGGAAGCCGCCGAAGAGCAGTGGATGGAGCTGTTCGCGGAGCTGGACGGCTAGGGGAGCTTCATCCCGAACTTCTCGAAGATTCGCTCTGGGTCCACGGTCTCCGGTTCTTGCCTGCGCAGCAGTGCGTCCAGAACGAGGCCGTCCAGCGCCGCGACCAACTCCGTTGCATTGGACGAGGTCATGCCGCGTTCGACCAAGATGTCGACAAACCGATCCCGACCACGCACCAGTTCCACTGCGAGGTCGGGATCGTGGAATGACGCGACGACCAGTTCGTAACGTGCCCGGGTGCGGCTGGATTCGGGGCCCAGCCATCGGGCTACCTGTTGCTTCGGCGTCTCGCCCGGTCGAGGGAGATCGCCGTCCAAAAGGTGTTGCACCACTTCGGAGATCAGTCCGCGTTGGTTCGCGAAGTAGTGCCGCGCGCTGCCGTGTGGCATACCTGCCTCGTCTTCGACACCTCTCATCGACCATGCTCGAAACCCCACCCGGCCCAGCAGGTCAAGCCCGGCGTCCAGAAGTGCTTCTCGCGTCGATTTCTCCACGCAGAGAAGATACCGTGATACGTTCTTCTCCACGTGGAGAAGTTGTTGAACTGGGTCGAACTCATCGGGGGTGAAGCATGGTCGTCTTTTTCGACATCCTGCTCGTGCTGTGCGTCGTTGCGATTGTATGTTTCGCGGGGTATGTCTTCTATCGCGTGATATTGGACGACTAGGTGAATGGTGATGTACTTCAACAGGTCTCGAGTCTCCGTGCTCTCGAAGTTGTCCGTTTTGTCTCTGGTTATCGAAAGTGTGTTCGATTAAACTTTCGGTATGGACGATCGGGATGCGTGGCAGCTGGATGGTGAGGACCTCAAGGGTGAGGTTCTGGATCTGGTGCGTGTCCGGCACGAGTTGCAGTCGCGGATGGTGTTGTTGATCGTGGAGATGTTTTCCCGTGAGGTTCTCGGCGGGAAGGGTTTTCGGGCGATCGCGCAGTGGTTGCATGGTTCGACGAATTTGGAGATCGGTGAGTGCAGCCTGCTGGTCGGGTTGGCGCGGTTGCTGATGCTCGAACCCGTGGTGGGCGATGCGTTCCATCGCGGTGATGTGGATGCGTTGAAAGCCCGGCAGGTGGCGTCGTTTTGTCAGCACCCGCCGAAGAACATGACCCCGGCCGATCTGGACAAGGCCCGCGGGATCCTGCTTGATCTGGCGTCGAAGAACATTGCCGATTGTGATGCGGTGCGGGCGGCGATCCGCCGAATCGAGAAGCAGTACGGCACACGCGAGGACGGGGTCCCGGTCGGGGAGGATTCGGAGCGGAATGAGTTCTACGCCTCGAAAGGCCTGTACGGGCGGGTCACAGTCAAGGGTGATTTGGATGCGATCAACGGGGCCCGGTTGATCACGCTGCTCTCGAGCCTGTCCGCTCCGACGCCGGAGAAGGACGGTGTCAAAGACACCCGCACGCCGGCATTACGGCGGGCCGACGGGTTCTGCGAACTGCTGCGCCGGTATGAGCGGGCGGGGTTGGGTCCGATCGAAGGTGGGGTGAAACCGCACATCACGGTCACCGCCAGTGCGAAAGACATGACGGATCTGCAAGCGTTGAAGGACCTGTTGCCGTCCACTGAGGAGTTGGGGTTTGCATGGACGGATTGGGTAGGTCCGATCAGTATCGACACCGCCCGGATGCTGGCGTGCGACTGCACCGTGACGCGGATCTTGTTGGACGAGAATGGTGTTCCGCTCGAGTGCGGTAAGGAAGCCAGAACCGCAACGGTGCCGCAGCGGCGGGCGTTGGCGGTTCGTGACGGCGGGTGCGCGTTCCCGGGGTGCGGGACGCCGTCGGGGTGGTGCGATGCTCACCATATTGTTCATTGGAATGATGGTGGCCCAACGGATCTCGATAATCTGATCTTGTTGTGTGGTCATCATCACCGGACGTTGCACCACACGGAATGGAGAGTGGAGATCGGCCCGGATCGGAAGTCGGTGTTTTATCCGCCGATGTCGATTGACCCGTATCAGCAGCCGATCGGCGGGAACAGCCCACCTACCGCGGCGTGAAACGCGACAACCGAAGACATGAGCACCGGGGCGCAATCATGCCCCGGTGCTCACGGCTGTCTGCCGTCAGAACGTGAGCGTGAGTCGCCCGTTCTCGTCGCTGATATGAACGGTCCGCCCGATCACCGCCGGGTTGTCGCCGCGAAGCTGTGTCAGTTCGGCGGCATTCTCGGGACCGGTATGCCCAGCGACGCGGCGGCCGTCCGGCGTTGTCGCGATCACGAACCCGATCTCGGGCTCCCCGGTGCGACCGTATTCGACTGAGGCCGTGACGATTTCTGCAGTGCCCTCGTAGTCAGTGATCAGTTCCGGAGCCTCCGCGGTCAAAGCTCGTGCGTCGGGATCGCCGACGTACCCGTCGGCATGAGCGGCGGCCGACATCAGAACGCAGTGCTGGTAGGTGAGGAATCCACCGTTGCCGTGGACGAGAGCGAGGTTCGCGCCGTCGCGAATTCGCCGGGTGACCTCGGCGACGGAATGCAGCGTGTAGCTGTTCAGTGGTCCGCCGAAGAACGAGTGACCGCCGGTGACGCTCGGGATCGCGGTATCGGGAAGTCCGAGTTCTCGGATCAACAGCTTGGGCACGATCGGGAAGCAGCTGTAGGCATCGACGATGTCGAGTGCGTCGGCGCCGACTCCGGCACCGTCGAGTGTGCGATGGACGGCGTCATGCATTGCAGCTGAACTGTCGAAGCTGTTGCGGCTGAGGATGTCCAACGGATCGCTGGCACCTGCGCCGCCCCAGAGGTAGACGAGCTTGCTCTCGTCCATGCCGAGTTCGAGGGCCATCGACAACGAACAGACGACAACGGCCGCAGCCTGATTGACGAAGGGCATGGCGTTGAGCATCAGTGGGTACGGTTCGGAGACCATCCGATTGCCCGGACCGACGGTGCCGATCTCTTCTGCCGATCGGATCTCCGACGTCCAGGAGGCAGGATTCTTCGACGCC
This sequence comes from Rhodococcus sp. IC4_135, assembly GCF_011602025.1. Lineage (NCBI taxonomy): Bacteria > Bacillati > Actinomycetota > Actinomycetes > Mycobacteriales > Nocardiaceae > Rhodococcus > Rhodococcus sp. IC4_135. Next base: position 32,149 of record NZ_JAAOLG010000037.1, on the reverse strand, counting down.
AGTTCCGAGAATGCGGCATACATCCGCGCGGACCAGTCGAGCGATTCGCGGGCGCCGTTGCCCTCGGCAGCACTGAAACAGTTCTCGAAGAGCGGGTAGACGCGCGTCGGCACGATGAAACCAGCGCGCTGCATTTCAGGGCTTCCCAGGTCGGCCGGATCGAATCCGGGAGGCCCACCCGGTGCTGCCGTCCACCCGATCGAGTCAGGGGTGACTCCCGACTTTCGTAGCGCAGTGCTGCTGGCATGCGATTCGCCACCCACAAGCAGAGCAGCCGAGGATTCACCTCGGGCGATGGACGCGCCGATCCGATCGAGGAGCGCCGCGGGCCAGTGGCCACCGATCGGAGAGGTGGACGTGACCGTGGGGGTCGCTCCTAATCGTGAGGCAAGCAGCCCGGGGAGGTCGTCGTACGACCAGCTGACGGTCTTGATTGCGAACACGGAATCGATCTGGGTTCCCAGTTCGGCGTGTCCACTGTCGTTCAAGGCGGCGACGGTGGCGTCGTGAATCAGATCGAGAGGTTCGCGGTGCCCGTCGACTGGGTTCCAGCGCAGATCACCGACGCCGACGATGACCGGGATTCGTGATGCGTCAACCATCATGTACCTCTCGTTGCCGACCCGTAGCCGGGAGTTGACGTCACGATATCGGTGCCCGCAGTATCTGTAACTCTCGGGTCACAGTCAACATTTTTCGGGTTCCTATTTAGGTATGCCTAACGAAAGTCCTATACTCGTCATCATGACAGCTGTGGCAGAGAGAATTTCGGTGCCCGTGGGGCCGCGTTCCATCGATCATCCCTACTCGATGACAACGGTGACTCTGAAGCTCTCTCACCAGCGGCAGTGGGCCCCGCATCGTCATCCAGAGCACGAGCTGATCTGGGGAAACTCCGGCGGAATGCTCACGGTTGTGGCTGACAGCATCACGTGGGAGGTGCCGCCGTCGGCGGGACTGTGGTTGCCTGCCGGTGCGTTACATGCCGTGAAGGCCGGCCCTGGTACCGAGTTCTTCTGCACCTACTTCCGGCCTGAGGCGCACGCCGCGCCCTCGGGTGTTCCCGGTTTGTTCGGAGTCAGTGCTCTCCTACGTGAGGTACTCCTGCACATGCATCGACGGAACATGCCCGACGAGGCCCGTAGCCGCGCGGAGCGCGTGGCCTTCGACATGCTGCAGCCGCTCGAGGTTGCTGCCGTGGAGGTGCCGATGCCGACCGATCCGCGAGCGCTGTTCGTCGCCGAAGCGTTGGTCGCCAATCCGGCAGACCAGCGCTCGCTGTCGGAATGGGCGTTGACGGCTGGCGGTAGTGTCCGGACCTTGACGCGCGTGTTCGCGCAGGGTACGGGAATGACCTTTGCGCAGTGGCGAATTCAGGTTCGTGTCCGCGCGGCGCTGACGTATTTAGCTGCTGGAGTGCCGGTTTCGGTGGTCAGTAGGCGAGTCGGGTACGAAACCCCGAGTGCTTTTGTCGCCGTGTTCCGCCGAGTCACCGGCCGTACACCCGGCAGCATGATGAACAAGGGGAGTGTGGCTCCCGAATCGGTGCCGTACCTTCTGCACGCGTGAGTTGGGTTGCACCGGCCGGAAGTGCCCGGTGCAACCGTCGCGCTCAACGCCGCGGCGCGGACCACGCTTCCCACAGCTCCGCGTACCGACCCCCGAGGTTGACCAACTCGTCGTGAGAGCCGTGCTCGACCACGCGGCCGTCGTTCATGACGAGGATCTGGTCGGCGTCGACGGCCTGCGAGAGTCGGTGTGCCACTGTGACAGCAGTGCGACCCCGGGTCAGGGCGAGCGCGGCGTCGTCGAGGACCTTGGCTCCGGCGCTGCCCGCTTCGGCGGTCGCCTCGTCGAGAATCAGAAGCGGCGGATCCAGTAATTCGATTCTCGCCAACGCAAGTTGTTGTGCCTGTGTTGCGGTCAGCCGGTGTCCACCGTCTCCGACGACGGTTTCGAGTCCGTCCGGGAGTGCCCGCAACCAATCGGAGGCGCCGACGGTTTCGAGCGCTGCGATAATGTCGCTGTCGGTAGCCGACGGGTCGGCCAGCCGCAGATCCTCGGCCAACGTACCGGCAAAGACGTGGACCTCCTGCGTCACGAGAGCGACCGCGCTTCGAGAAGTCGACCGCGGCAATTCGTTCCGGGGGATGTCCCCGATCTTCACGACGCCTTCGGTCGGTTCATAGGTTCCCGCGATCAGTTTGGCCACCGTCGATTTTCCGGCTCCGGTTGCGCCCACCAGTGCGGTGACGGTCCCTGCCGGAATGGTGATGTCGATGTCTCGCAGAACGGGGGTGTCGCCGCGTCGGTACGAGAACGTGACGCGTTCCAACGATGCCGAGCTGTCGACAGGTTCACGTGGATCGGTCGGTGCGGGTGGCACGGGCGCAAGCGTGACTCCGACCAGGCGAGCCAACGCGATTGTGCCTTCCTGCAATTCGTCGAACACGCTGAGAACTGCACCCACCGGATCGAAGAGACGGTGGAAGAACAGTGCTGCGGCGGTAGCGGCACCGATGCTGATCTGACCGTCCTTCACCAGCCAGAAGCCGGTGATCAGCACGGCGGACAGACCGATGAACTCGGCGATGTTGAGTCGACCGAAGAACCTCGTGCGCAAACGAGTGGTCAACAAGCTCAGCCGGACGGCCGTCATCGATCGAGATTCGATCTGTTCCAGATGGGGCTGGGCCAGACGGAGCGATCCGACGGTGTCGGAGTTGCTCAGCGAGTCAAGGAGCTGTTGCGCACGTGCACCTTCCGCCTCCCGCTCCTCGCGGTAGACCGGGGCAGACCTCGAGAGATACCAGCGCAGCGCCTGGATCTGGATGGGAGCTGCGATCACCGCGGCGACGGCGAATCGCCAATCGAGGCTGCCCAATCCGATCAGGGTCAACACGATGGTCAGTGCTGCGGTGGCAAAAACCGGAAGCGCTTCGGATACAGCGCGGGTCACCAACCGGACGTCTCCGGTGATCCGGGAGACCAGGTCTCCGCGCCCGGCTCGCTCGACGTCGCTCTGTGGCAGGTCGAGAACCCGGACGACTACTTCTTCGCGCAGGTCGGCGACTACACGTTCACCGACACCGGCGAGCAGGTAGTTGCTCACTCCGACGAGAAGGAAGGAGGCAACCGCGATGGCGACCAACGCGAGAGTCAGCGTGCCGATGCGCGAGGCAGTGTCGCCGTCTCCGTCTGTCACGGCGTCGACCATGGCGCCGAGGACAAGTGGCGTGAGTAGACCGATCGCGGTCGCGGCGGTCAGAGTGACCACGGCGGCGATGGCGGATATCCGGTGCGGACCCATCAACCGAAGTGCCGCGCGGCGTGCCTGTTTCGGTGTCGCGGTGGGGAGTAGTTCGTTCACAGCTCGATCACCCGATCGCAGATATCGAGCAGCACGGGGCTGCTGGTCAGAAGAAGAGTCGCGTGAGCACCGCGTACCTCGGCGATCCCGCGTGCGATGCGCGCTTCGGTGACGGAGTCGACGGCGGTGGTGGGGTCGTGCAGAACCAGCACCGGTGCTTCGCTCGCGAGTGCTCTCGCCAATGCGATGCGCTGGCGCTGACCGCCCGAGAGCGAATTTCCCTGCTCCGTGACTCGGGTGGCGAGGCCGAGCGGCAGTGCCGAGATCACCTGATCTGCGGCAGCAGCGGCGACAGCCTCGTCGCTGCGACTGCCGATCGGTGCGAGTGCCTCGATGTTGTCGCCCACGGTGCCGATGAACAGTGCGGCGTCGTGCGGTGCTGCCAGAACATGAGCCCGGAGTTCGTCGATGTGCAGTTCGTGAATGGCGTTGTCGCCGAGATGAATCGTTCCGCTCGAAGGCTCGATTCGACGAGCCAGTGCGTCGACCAACGCATCCGCCCAGGCGGCATTCTCGGTGACGATGCCGATGATCTCGCCGCGTTTGACGTCCAGATCGACAGGTGAAGCTCCGGCCAACACGACGTCGCGCAGCGTCAGGAACTCTGCGTGGTTCAGGGGTGCAGGATCACTCGCGGGAGTGACAGCCTCGCCGGTCGCCAGAAGCGATGCTACGCGGTTGGCGGAGGCGCGCGCCCGTGCCAGGCCGGCGCCGAAGTAGATGATGTCGATCAGCGGACCGCGAAGGAACTGTGCCAGACCCACCACGGCAACGAATTCACCGACCGAGATGCTCCCGGACGCTGCCATCCGCCCACCCACGTACGCGATGACGGCGAGGAAAGCGCCGGCGATTGCAACGTTGGCGGCGGAGTACATCGCTTGGTATCGCTGTGCGCGAAGGGTTGCTTCCAGCGAAGTTCGGCTCGCCCCCCGATATCGCTGCGCTGCAGCGTCTCCGGCGCCGATGCCGGACAGGATTCGGAGTCCGGAGAGCAGATCAGCGGCGAGCGCGCCGGCCTTGGCGCCCTGCCATTGATCGGTTTCGGCTCGGCGTTCGAGCGGTCGACTGACCACCTGCATGAGAGCCAACACCGGGGGAGTGCCGAGGATGACGAGCAGGCCGAGCGGTACCGAGATCACCAGCAGCGAGATCGCCGCGGTCAGCACCCCGCAAGCCGCGGCGAGTTTGGTGCTCAGCGTGTGCGTGAATCCGGCCACCGAACCCGCGTCGGATGTTGCAATCGAGTAGACCTCGCCCGGCATGCGCCGAGGCGACATGCCATGCGGATCGAGGCCTCGGCGCGCGATGTCCATCCGTAGGCGGTGTGCTCCGTGCTCGGTGACGGAATCGGAGATACGCGCCGCGAATCGCCAACTGAGCAACAAGCCGGTGAAGAGAATTCCGAGAACGAGGATCCACTTTCCGAGTGCTGCGGCATCGCTGGTCGCCACAGCTCGGTCGATGACCGCACCGATCACCACGGGCACCAACGCTTCCGCGACCTGGTGGCCGGTGAAGCCGACGGAGGCGGCCGCCAGCTTGGCTCCGCGACCTTCGGAAGCGATGGCGCGTGTGATTACCTGGCGCGGCGTGATCGCCGGCCTGGCTGGGGGGCCGTTTGTCTCGGCCGAAAGAAGTGGTGTCGAAGGCACTGGGTCCACGCTAGGGATCGTGGGCGGTAGTCAGAAGTCACACCGATGCCAATACTTGTCGTGAACAGGCCATACGTATTGCGTTGGCCGAATTGCGATAGTAGTTGGCCCCGTTGCAGCGGAGAAGGCATCGACTCATCGACAACACTGCAATAAATTAAGGTCTACCTTACTTAGCGCGGGTTAACTATGTCCGGAAGTCGGATTGATCCTCGTGTTCGGGTCCGGTTCATGTTCCATCGATGTTGGAGATTGTTGTGAGTCTTGTGTTCGGCGAGGTACTTCACAAGGAGTACGTGACCCCGGGAATGGTTCGTATCGTGTTCGGTGGGGAGGAGCTGACCGCCTTCGAAACCACCGGTACCGGTGACGAATACCTGCGTCTCCACTTCCCGGTCCCGGCCACGGGCAAGTTCGTTCTGCCGGCGGAAGATCCGGATGCACCGCGCGGTTGGCGATACCCGGAGGGCGAGGAACCGTCCCCGTGCCAGCCGTACACCGTGCGACGGTTCGATTCCGAGACCAGCCGCATGACGATCGACTTCGTCGTTCACGAGGGTGGTGTCGCGAGCGACTGGGCACAGAAGGCCGAGATCGGTGACAAGTTGGCGATCGGCGAGTCTCGTGGCCTCTACGAGCCGCCGGCCGACGCGCGCTGGCAGGTGTTCGTCGCCGACGCGACTGGACTCCCCGCACTCGGGCGCTTGATCGAACAGTTGCCCGCCGGCATGTCGGCCAAGGCGATCGTCGAGGTGGTGGACGAGTCTCACAAGCAGCAGATCGCCTCGGCCGCCGACGTCGAGTTCATCTGGCTGGTCGGCAGTGGCAACGGTGTTGCACCGTCGAAGCTCCCGGATGCTGTTCGCGCGATGAACCTTCCGACCGAACTCGGATACGTGTGGGTGGCAGGCGAAAGCACGATGCTCCGTGACATCCGCAAGTACCTTCGCCACGAACTGAAGTTGCCGGGTGAGCAGTACAAGGTCATCGGCTACTGGACCTACAAGGCCGAGGTGTGGAATGCGAAATACGAGGCCCTCGACGAGAGTGTCCGCGCTGCACTCGATGCTGCCTGGGAATCCGACCGCGACGAGGAAGAGATCCGCGACGAGGTCGAGAAGACTCTAGAGAGCGCCGGATTGTGAGCGTTGGACTGGACAAGAGCGCCGTCGACAATAGTCCGGCTGACAAGAGCGCCTCCGACAAACACACCGAAGAACTGATCGACGAGTCGCTGCAAGAAAAGCAGAAGCAACCGGACGGGCTGGTATCGACAAACTCTCGTCGCATGGCCGGGCTTCTGGTGTGCCTGGTGGTGCTCGCCGCCGTGCTCCTCCTGAGCATCGCGGTGGGATCGAAGACCATTCCGTTCGGCACCGTGATCGACGCGCTGGTGAACTACGACGATTCCAATGATCACGTGATCATCCGTGACCTGCGGCTACCGCGTACGCTGCTCGGTCTGATAGTCGGCATGGCGCTCGGTGTCGCCGGTGGCCTCATCCAGGCGATGACACGAAATCCCTTGGCTGACCCCGGAATTCTCGGTGTCAATGCCGGTGCGGGGTTCGCGATGGTTGTTGCCGTCGCGGTCTTCGGCCTGACCAGCATCTGGTCCTACATCTGGTTCGCTTTCCTCGGCGCGGTGATAGCCACGGCGATCGTCTACACGTTGGGCTCGATCGGCAGGGGCGGTGCGACGCCCATTCGGCTGACGCTGGCCGGTGTCGCCATCGGTTCCGTGCTCGGCGGCATCTCCTCCGGCATCACCCTGCTCAACCCGACCGCCTTCGACCAGATGCGCCAGTGGAATGCCGGCTCACTCAGCGGGCGTTCCTTGGAAATCGTTCTGGCCGTTGCACCCTTCATCCTCATCGGGCTATTCCTCGCGCTCGCGTTGGCACGCCAGCTCAATGCCGTGGCTTTGGGTGACGATCTGGCACGTTCGCTCGGCGCCAATATCACTCGCACTCGTATTCTCGGCGTCATCGCGGTGACGTTGCTGTGTGGCGCGGCGACGGCTGCGGCCGGACCGATCGGATTCGTCGGTCTGATGGTTCCGCACGTCGCGAGATGGTTCGTCGGACCCGATCAGCGATGGATTCTTCCGTACACATTGGTGTGTTCGCCGATTCTTCTCCTCTTCTCCGACGTCGTCGGCCGAATCGTGCTGCGCCCGGGTGAACTTCAGGTCGGTATCGTCACGGCCTTCATCGGTGCTCCGGTGCTGATCATGCTGGTGCGTCGAAGCAAGGTGAGCGGTCTGTGAGCATCGATTTCGGGCGCCCCACCACGGTGGTGCGCTCACCCAAAGAAGGCTGGTCCGCGCGGATCGACGTCCGCACGGTCACGGTCTGCCTCGTCCTCGTTGCGCTTGCACTGGCGATCGGTGTCATCGCGCTCGGTAGTGGTGACTACCAGGTGCCGATCGGGGACGTCCTCGGCGCACTGTTCGGCGAGGCTCCCGCGCGTATTCACATGGTCGTCGTGGAATGGCGTCTGCCCCGAGTTCTGTTGGCGCTGATGCTCGGTGCGGCACTCGGCATGAGTGGTGCAATCTTCCAGTCGCTCACCAGGAACCCGTTGGGTAGCCCGGACATCATCGGCTTCAACTCCGGTGCGTACACGGGCGCTCTGGTGGTCATCCTCCTCATCGGTGGCACTTACTACGAGATCGCAGTCGGCGCCTTGGTAGGCGGTATCGCCACCGCAGCAGTGGTTTACCTCCTTGCGTACAAACGTGGTGTGCAGGGATTCCGGTTGATCATCGTCGGTATCGCCATCAGTGCGATGTTGGGCTCGGTCAACACCTGGATGATCCTCAAGGCGAAACTCGACGACGCCATGGCTGCCGCAGTGTGGGGTGCCGGTTCGCTGAACGGTCTCGGCTGGACCCAGGTGTGGCCGGTGGTCGTGGTGCTGGCCATACTCGTTCCGCTGATCCTGGTGTTGGGCAGGCGGATGCAGATGCTCGAGATGGGTGACGACGCCGCCAAGGCGCTCGGCGTCCGGGCCGAACCCACGCGTCTTTCCCTGGTTGTTCTCGGCGTCGCACTGACGGCCATGGTGACGGCGGCGGCCGGACCGATCGGATTCGTCTCGCTGGCGGCTCCGCAGTTGGTGAGGCGATTGACCGGTAGTGCCGGAGTGACCCTGCTGCCGTCGGCGGCGATGGGTGGAGCGCTGCTGATGGTCAGCGACTGGGTGGCGCAACGAGCTTTCGCGCCGACACAGTTGCCGGTCGGCGTCGTCACCGTCTCCATCGGTGGCATCTATTTCGTATGGCTTCTCGCGCGAGAGGCACGTAAGCAGTGATCGGTGAAGGAACGAGGAACAGCGTGAACGAGACAAGTACGGCCGCCGTCGTGGCTGAAAGGACGAATCGGCTTCGCGCCGAGGACGTCACGATCGGTTACGACAAGCGCGTCATCTCGGAGCACCTCGACGTCGAGATCCCCGACGGTGGCTTCACAGTCATCGTCGGCCCCAACGCCTGCGGCAAGTCGACGCTTCTGCGTGCGTTGTCGCGGTTGCTCAAGCCGACTACCGGCAAAGTTCTCCTCGACGGCAAAGCGATCACGTCGTACCCGGCCAAGGAAGTCGCGAGGCGACTCGGGCTTCTGCCGCAGACGTCGATCGCGCCGGACGGCATCAAAGTCGCCGATCTGGTTGCGCGAGGACGTTATCCGCACCAGAAGCTGATCCGTCAGTGGTCCCGGGAGGATGAAGCCGCCGTCATCAAGGCGATGGAGGCAACCAAGGTCACGGATCTGTCGGCCAGGCCGGTCGACGAACTGTCCGGTGGTCAGCGCCAACGTGTCTGGGTCGCTATGGTTCTCGCGCAACAGACTCCGTTGGTGCTGCTGGACGAGCCGACGACGTTCCTCGACATCGCGCATCAGATCGAGCTGCTGGAGCTGTGCCGCGATCTGAACGAGAACGACGGACACACGCTGGTGGCGGTGCTTCACGATCTCAATCACGCGTGCCGCTACGGAACTCACATCATCGCGATGAAGGACGGCGCCGTGGTCGCCGAAGGCCCGCCCGCGGAGATCATCACCGAAGAACTGGTGCAGGAGGTGTTCGGCATGGCGTGCCGCATCATCGACGATCCGGTTTCCCATACACCGCTTGTCATTCCGCTGGGACGCGAGCGTCAGCGAAACATCGAAGGAGCAAAGGTATGACCCTCGTCCTGGATGCGCAGGTCACCGAATCGGAGTGGGCTCAGATCGTCGACCGCATTTCACGGCGTCGATTCTTCGGTGGCGCAGCCGGTGTGGCTGCAGCACTGGCGCTGAGCGCCTGCGGAAGCTCCGACAGCGAATCCGACTCTGCCAGTGACACTCTCCCGTACACGTGGGCCGAGTTCAGTGGCGACATTCCGCGCGACCCGAAGCGTGTGGTGGTGCTCGACGGCCGCGTCGACCTCGAATTCGCCATGATGATGGATTACCCGATCGTCGGTTCGGGGAACTTCTGGTTCCCCGACGCCAAGGCAGGATTCCAATTTCCCGGCCGCACCATCGAGGACGCGAGCTTCGTCAACGTCGCCGGCGACTTCTCCACCAATTTCGAGGCTCTGCTCGCTCTCGAGCCCGACCTGATCGTCATCACCGCGATCGGTTACACCAGTGACTGGTACGGCACGGAGCGCTTGTCTTCCATCGCGCCGCTGTTGGTCGTCGGCGACGACGTCGAGCCGATCGCCGGACACCCGGTCGACTGGCGAGGTGCGCTGATGGCGCAGGCGAGCCAACTCGACCGTGTGGCGATCGCCGAGGCTTCCATCGCGGAGTACGACGACAAGCTCGCGAGACTGCGACCGATGTTGCAGGAGAAGCTGGGCGGAAAGAAGATCGTGTTCGGCGTTCAGACGCCGACCGGATTCCTTGTGCATCAGCGGAATCTGCGGATCAGTGTTGCCATCGATGCCGGCCTGGACGTACTTTTCCGTGACGACGACAATGCAGAGAACTCGTTCGAGTTGTCGTTCGAGCAACTCGACACGTTGGCTCCGGCGGATGTGATCATCGCCCAGGCGCGCGATCAGGAAGCGCTCGACGCGATCAAGACGCAGCCGACGTGGCAGCGGTTGCCTGCAGTTCAGGCGGGCAACGTGTTGACGAGCGACGCACGATACAACCAAGGATTCGCGCTCACCGCGGCCATCTTCCTCGACGTTCTCGAGGAAGCGGCCGGGCGATTCACCGCTGGGCAGTAGGTCAGGCGACGTTGCGGGCCTGGTCGAGTAGCTGAGCAACCTGCTCGAACCAGGCGCCGTAATTGGCGTAGGTGTTGGGACGCTTGTCGTCGAAGTCGATCACCTGGTTCGCGGTCACCGCGGGCAGCTTGACGAACACCGGTGATGCTGCGAATGCTTCTGCCGACTTCGCGAACTGGAACACGATGTCCGCCGGATAGTCCGGGACCTGTTCCCAGCTGAGATCGGCCCAGCCTTTGTCGCCTCCCGGGCCGGTGAACTTCACGCCGAGTTCCTTCAGGTACCCGAACTGAGCGAGCGCTGTTGTGCCTGCGTACAACTCGGACCCGTCACCGTTCAGGGCGAGGACTTCGATGTCGTCGACCTTGGCCGCGGCCGTCCGGATGCGCTCTGCACCGGAGTCGAATGCTTCCTTGCCCTCGCGTGCTGCGGCTGTGTCGGTGTTCCCGCCGAGAGCTTCGGCGAGTGAGGCGTATTCGCTCAACACGTCCGGTGTCGAGGCTCCGGAGAATTTGACGCCGACAAACGGTGCGACATTGTTGACGGTCTTGCCCATCGGCTCGTCCCACCATGTCCAGCGGGTCGGGTCGTCGCTGTTGCCGTACCCGATGACGAGGTCGGGATCCAGTGCGGCAAGAGCTTCCGCGCTGAGTTCACCTTCCCGGCCGATGACGGTCATCGTCGACCCGTCGGCGTGATCGGTGACGTCTGGATTGCCGACGCCGTAACCGAAGATTCCGACCGGCCGAATGCCGTAGTCCCACAGCGCAGCTGCGGAATACGCATCGACGACGATCCGCTCGGGGGCATGATCGAGGGTGATCGTGTTGCCGTATCCCGTTGTATAACTCCAGGACTGGTCGGCGGAATCGGTCGCGGCAGAAGATGGTGCGTCGCTGCTTCCGCAGCCGGTGAGGAGGAGCGCCGCAACGGCGGGTAGTACGGCGAAGCCGGTGAGACGGCGATTGATTTTCATGGAACCTTCCGAACATGGAGAACTAAGCCAGGTAAGCCTAACCTGATCCATCGCTCGGGGGTCGTCGGGGTCAGTTGCCCTGCCACATCTGAAGCCATTCGCTCCAGGACGGGGGAGTGCTCGACGGTCGGGGTTTTCCGCCACGAAGTCCGTCGAGCATGAAGTCGAGGTAGCGCGTGTGTATTTCGGTGGCTCGATCGCCCTCGATCGGCAGGGTCGGCCGCAGATGCACTGTCATGAGCATGACGTCAGCAGAGGTGAAGTCGGGCGGGACTTCGCGAGTGTCGATGCAGGCGTCGACCATCGACTGCAGTGCGGCCTCCAATTCAGCTGCGGCGCGGGTTACTTCGGCGTGTTCGGGCAATCTGCCGCCGAGGACGGGAATGAGCGGTCCCACCGATTCGGTGAGGTATCGCGAGAAGAACGTCTTCAGTACGGCTTCGTCGGTGTCTGCGTTGCTCACGCACTCTCTGGCAAGAGTGGCGAGGTGGTCGATCGCCCAGACGCGTAGGGCTTGCGCCAGCTCCTCCTTGCCGCGGTAGCGCCGATAGATGCTTCCGACTCCGACTCCGGCGCGTGCGGCGATTGCCGATACCGGTGCATTCCAACCCTGTTCGGCGAAGATCTCGCGTGCTGCGCGCAGGACGGTGACGTCGTTGTCTGCGGCTTCGCGGGCGCGCCCGGGAAGGCCCGCATTCTCTTTCACCATCCCCACAGGCTAGCAATGCGTGATTTACTGAATCGGAACGGAATGCTCCGTTCCGATTCAAATCGTGATCCAGAGGAAGGTAATGATGGCAACCTTGGTGGAGACGCCCGTGCGATCCGGGAGTCGGGTGATCGCCGCGCTGGCTGGGGCGGTACTCGTCTACTCGCTCATGCAGACCATGCTGGTGCCGGCGTTGCCGGTGTTGGGTGAGCACTTCGAGACATCCGTGGCGGTTACGGGCTGGATTCTGACGTCGTACCTGTTGGCGGCCGCGGTGCTGGCTCCGATCGTCGGGGCGATGGGTGACCGTTTCGGGGACAAGCGAGTCCTGGTGATCGTCCTGTTCATCTTTGCTCTCGCGACATTCGCCGCGGCGGCCGCCCCGAATATCGGGGTGCTGCTTGTCGTTCGGGCTGTCCAGGGAGTGAGTATGGCGAGCTTCCCACTCGCGATGGCAGTGCTGCGGAGAACGGTCGCAGGCCCCGAGTTGTCTTCGGGGATAGGTTGGCTCGCTGGGACTTTGGGGATCGGTGCCGGAAGTGCACTGGTGATCGGCGGCGTCATTCTCGAGTATCTCAGTTGGCACTGGCTGTTCGTGATCACCGGCATCTTGATCGTGCTCGCGTTGGCTGCGGTAGTGGCTGTGGTTCCTGGTTCGCATCGCCGGCCGGGTATGCCGACGGACTGGGCCGGTGCCGGTGCCCTGGCGTTCGGGCTGGTGAGCCTGCTCCTGGCGATAACCAAGGCCTCCGACTGGGGAGTCCTGTCGCTAGGATTCTGGGGTCTGGTGGTGATCGCGTTCGTCTCGTTCGCAGTATTGATTGCCGTGGATTCCCGCCACGACGCGCCGATCGTCGACATGCGAGTCTTTCGGGACAAGCCGATGATGATCACCAGTGCACTCACCCTGGTGTTCGGGTTCGTGCCGTACATCTTCTACCTTTGCCTGCCACGGATCCTCCAAGCGCCGGAATCATCTACGTATGGAAGCGGATTCACCGTTGTACAGACGGGGTTGGCACTCTTGCCCGCCGCTGTCCTCGTCTTCCTCGGTGGTCGCTTGACGCCGGCTCTCTCGCGGAGATACGGGCCGCGGGTGCCCGCGGTCATGGCGCTTGCCCTCATGGCGGCGGGCGCAGTCGGACTCGCGATCTGGCCGAGTTCAGTGGTTGCGATCGTCGCGTTCTTCTCCCTCGTCGGCTTGGGGAACGGCGTGGGATTCGCGGTCTGTGCCCTGTTGGTTGCCTCGATCGTCCCACCATCGGAAATGGCGGCAGCCAGTGGTGTGAACAGCGTGATCAGGACTGTGGGATCGGCGGTGGGTGCGCCGGTGACCACGGCAGTCCTGGCGATCGGCATTTCCGGCGACTCGTTCGCGGTGGCGTTCGTGATGGGTGCAGTCATCAGTGTCGTCGCCTGTCTGCCGGCAATTGCACTTCCGGTGAAGAAGGCTGCACAAACAGCATGAGTTATTGTAGGCTCCCCTAATCGAGACAGCATGTAACTAAGGCGGGGAGAGATAGATGCGTCAGCAGTGGGTCCTACGAGCAACGGCACTCGCAGCGACAGCAACGGCGCTTGTCGGTTGCTCCGTGGGCGGCGATGACGCAGACGCATCGGAAACAGGCGAGTCGTCGGCCGTACCTGCACCTCAGAAATTGCTCGCACTGGACGAGTTTGCAGCGCTCAACGCACTCACACTCGGGGTCAGGCCCGATACGGTCTTCGCCACGCTGCAATCGCACGCGGCGAAGGAGATATTGCAGAGCGAGGGGATCGAGGTCATCGACAAACCGACGTTCTTCCAGTCACCAGATGTGGAGCAGATCGCGGCCGTTCATCCTGACCGAATCCTGCTCAGTGATGTCGGCTCGCTGACGTCGATCACCTCGCAGGCCAACGAGATTGCCCCGACGACGGTGCTCGCCTATGCGGCGCCGTGGCGCGAAGTTCTGAATACCGCGGCGACTGCATTGGGTCGAGAGTCCGAAGCTCGCGAAATCGTGTCGAGGCTCGAGACCAAATTTGCCGAAGTATCCGGAACGGTCGAGGCGCAACCACAGACGTTGTCAGTGCTGGTGGGATTCTCCGGCGGCATTTACACCGTCATTCCGGAGTCGCCGATGTCCTCGATCATCGAGGAAGCCGGTTTCGGGCGCCCGCAAGCCGAACTCGACGCGAAGATCGGCCCCAACACAGGTGTTGCCACGTCTTCGGTGTCGGGCGAGGAGGTTGGACAGCACGCGGCGGACGCGATGGTCGTGACCTCGGGCAACATCTACGACGGCGCTCTCGTTCACGCAAATCCACTGTTCAACGAGATCGCCGCAGTGAAGGCCGGACGCACGGCGGACGTGAGCGGTGAACTTTGGTTCGGCAGCTATCCTTTCGCGGTCTACTGGATCCTCGAAGACCTCCAGGCTCTTGCCGATCGCACTCTCACCGGCGCGGAACTCCAGGGCCGCATCGCATCCGACACCGACGCAGTCACCCGATGGAAGGCGTTCTCGAAATGACGACAACACAGGACAAGGCAGCAGACGTTCCACCGGCGGAGGCTGACGCACCGCACGGATCTGCGGCCGAAGCCTCGCGAGCCAAGGCGGAAGCGGCGGCGCACAAGAGTGCGCTACGCGAACTCCTTGCTCCAGTTCGCACGCGGACCACCATCGCGATGGTGATGCAGGTGATCGCCGCGGTCGCGGCCATCGTGCCGTACGTGGCCATCGCCGAACTCGGCAAGACGCTGATCGTGGGCGGTGACGTCGACTCGTCTCGTGTCTGGACGATCGTGTGGGTGGTCGTCTTCGGTCTGGGTATGCGTGCGTTCTTCGGAGGCGGTGCGTTGATCGTGACGCACTTCGCCGATGTGAATCTGCAGGCGGTGCTGCGGCGTCGAATCGCAGCGACTCTCGGTCGACTTCCACTGGGCTGGTTCACCTCCCACTCGTCCGGAACCGTGCGCAAAGCCGCGCAGAACGACATTTCCGATCTCCACTACCTGGTTGCGCACAGCGCCGTCGAGACCACCGGCGCCATCGCGGTGCCACTGGTCGGGCTCGGTTACGTGATTTCGATCGACTGGCGTCTGGGATTGGTCGCGATTGCCACACTCCCGATTTACATGATCGCCTATGCGACGATGACCAAGGACATGGCAGTCAAGATGAGCCGGATGAATGAGGGCATCGCGGCTATCAGCAACACCATCGTCGAGTTCGTCACCGGCATCGCAGTGGTCAAAACTTTCGGTCAGGACAAGCAGTCACATTCTCGATACCGCGATGCTGCAAAGGCTTTCGCCGTCTCGTACGAGGGTTGGGTTCGCCCGATGCTGCGAACCGAGGCGCTGGCCTCGATTGCATTGAGTGCACCGGTAGTGCTGGTGGTCAACCTTGGTCTCGGTTCGTGGTTCGTCCACTCCGGATGGGTGTCACCCATCGATGTGCTGACCAGTTCTCTTGTCGCGATGGTGATTCCGGTGTCGGTGACGACCATCGGTTTCGGTATGCAGGCACGCCGTGAGGCAGCCGCCGCTGCGGCGCGACTGATCGCGCTGTTCGCAACCGACGCTCTGCCGGAAACAGATCATCCGAAAAAGCCTGCGGGGAACGAAGTTCGATTCTCCGGAGTCTCCTTCGCCTACGACGACGGCGCCGATGTTCTGTCCGACATCGATCTCACACTGCCGGAGGGGACGGTGACGGCGTTGGTCGGACCTTCGGGTTCGGGTAAGTCGACCCTGGCGACGCTGGTTCCGAGGTTCCACGATGTGCGTGCCGGATCCGTGGTGATCGGTGGTGTCGACGTCAGGGAAGTCGCTACCGACGAGCTGTACCGCCACGTCGGATTCGTTCTGCAGGACGTGCAGCTGGTCGAAGCGACTGTGCTCGACAACATTCGGCTTGCCCGGCCGCAGGCGTCGTTGGCGGAGGTGAAGGTTGCCGCCGCGGCTGCGCAGATCGACACCCGAATCGAAGCGCTTCCGAGCGGGTACGACTCCGTGGTCGGAGTCGACGCCAGGTTCTCGGGCGGTGAGGCGCAACGAGTCTCCATCGCGCGGGCGATCCTCGCGGATACCCCTGTTCTCGTGCTCGACGAGGCGACGGCGTTCGCGGACCCGGAGTCCGAAGCCGATATCCAGGAAGCGTTGTCGCGCTTGACGGTCGGCCGTACGGTGCTGGTGATCGCGCACCGGTTGGCTTCGATCGTGAGTGCCGATCAGATCGTGGTCCTCGACGCCGGGCGGATCGTGGAGAAGGGCACGCATGATCAGCTCGTTGCGAATGGTTCAACGTATGCCCGGATGTGGGCGAGTCACAGTCGGGCCGACTCGATTCAACACAGTCGGGCCGACAGCATCGCAGGTATGTCTGACGCAGCAGGAAAGGCCAACTCATGATTCGCGACCTCTTCCGGATACTCGGCCCGCAGAATCAGGGCCGCTATCGCGAGTTCCTGGTGTGGGCAGTGTTGTACGGCGTGATGCAAGGGTTGGCCGTGGCATTGCTCGTGCCGACCGTGCAGGCGCTGTTCGAGCAGGACTGGGGCAGTTTCGTTCGGTGGCTCGCCGCGATGGCCGTGTGCGCCGTGATCAGTTCGATTGCGCACTACCTGCAGGCCATAAAGGGGTTCGAGTCGGCGCTCACTCTGCTGCGGACGATGCATCTGCGCCTCGGCGATCACCTCGTCACACTCCCGCTCGGTTGGTTCGGTGCCGGCCGACTCGGCCAGGTATCGCAGGTCGCCAGCAAGGGCACCATCTCGGTGATGGGGGCGGCTGCGCATCTGATGACGCCGATCATCTCCGGAATCGCCAGCCCGGCAACCATTGTCGTGTGCATGCTGTTCTTCGATTGGCGGCTCGGGCTCGCACTGGTGATCAGTGTTCCGATTCTGTTCGTGGCAGCACGATTTGCAGCGACGATGACTGCCAAGGCCGACGATCGGGCGCATGCCGCGGCCGTCGAGTCGAACAATCGAGTGCTCGAATACGCGCGTTGCCAACCGGTCCTGCGTGCTTTCGGACGCACCCACGGGGTGTACGAGCCGCTCGACGACGCGATCGAAGCTCAGCACACCGCTGGTCGTTCACAACTGTGGTTCGTGGTGATCGGTTCCGTGGTGAACGGGATCGCCCTGCAGTTCGTGTTCTCTGCCGTGATCATCCTGGGCGCGTTCCTCGCGCTCGGCGGCGACATCGACCCGGTCACGTTGATCGCGCTACTCGGCCTGACCGCACGGTTCATCCAGCCGCTGGGTGAGATCGGCGAGTTCGGCGGTGCAATCAGAATGGCACGCAACGAAATCCGGCGGATGTCCGAGATCCTCGAAGTGGAACCACTGGTCGAACCCGATACCAGCGGGCAGGCGACGGGGGAGACGGCCGTGCAGTTCGACGCCGTCGACTTCGGTTACGCCGACGGCGGGCAGGTTCTGCGAAACATCTCCTTCGACGTGCCACGGAAGTCGTTGACGGCGTTGGTCGGTCCGTCAGGGTCTGGCAAAACAACCGTCACCCGGCTGATCTCGCGCTTCTACGACGTCGACTCCGGGGTAGTGCGTGTCGGTGGTGTCGACGTAAGGGACCTCACGAGTGCCGACCTGATGTCGCAGTTGTCCCTGGTCTTCCAGGACGTGTATCTCTTCGACGACACGTTGATCGCGAACATCCGCCTCGGCCGCCCCGAAGCCACGGACGAGGAGGTCTTCGACGTCGCTCGGATCGCGGGCGTCGCGGAAATCGTCGAGCGCCTCCCGCGGGGTTGGGACACCCGTGTCGGTGAGGGCGGGACGGCGCTGTCCGGTGGAGAGCGGCAGCGGGTGTCCATCGCGCGCGCACTCCTCAAACGAGCACCTATCGTTCTGCTCGACGAGGCGACGGCCGCGCTCGATCCCGAGAACGAGGCCCATGTGCAGCGTGCGATGCAGGAACTCGCCAGTGAAAGCACACTGCTCGTGATCGCTCACAAACTGTCGACCGTCGTGGCCGCAGACCAGATCATCGTGCTCGGTGACGACGGTTCGATCGTCGAAGTGGGAACCCACGAAGTTCTGCTCGCAGCCGGTGGGAACTACGCCGCGTTCTGGAATCAGCGCCACCGTGCGTCGGGATGGCGGTTGGTGGCAAGCTGAGCAGAATGCAGACCGGAAAGAAGACGGGGCGGCCGCCGACGTTGTCGACAGCGGACATCGTCGAGGCCGCCCTGGCTGGTGATCTGAGTGAATTGACCATGCCGAGTGTGGCAAAGCGTCTGGGCGTCAGTCATTCTGCACTTTATCGTTACTTCGCCGACCGCGAAGCGCTGCTGCGAGCCTGCTCGGATCATGTTGTGCGTCAGACTGTATGGCCCGATACAAATCGCCCGTGGCGTGAATTCCTGAAGGATTTCTGCGACGTTCTGTGGTCCTCGTTCGAGCGCTATCCAGGTCTAGCCCAGGTCGGTCTCGCAGTTCCGGGCACGCCGCCGGCGATAATCGAGATCGTGGAGAGACTGGTCGGTTCGTTGACTGCGCAAGGCTTCACACCACATGACGCAGTCCTGGCGGTGGACTTCATCTCCGAGGTGACCATGACGCAGTTCGCCATGATGGCGGCGATGGACAAGACCGTGAGCTCCGCGGATTCACGTTCTGCGCGCCAGGCGTATCAAGAGAGCTGGAATGCGTCGGAGTCGTTGGTCGAGGGGATCGGCGACGAATCGACGTGGCACGGGCGAGGTTGGTTGGACGAGAAGATCACGATCATGCTCGACGGCCTGGAAAAGCGTGTTATCGGCTGACATTTCTACTAGCTTTGAGAGTAATGCCCGTTTCGACGTGATACAGGCTAATGTGCACACATAGGACGGGTGGTTGCTGCACCGGGAGGCGGGGATCATGGATCTCGAAGCGATTGTTCTCATCCAAAGACTCAAGTACCGATACGCACGCGCCTTGGACACCAAATCGTGGGTCGAATTCGCCGACACTTTGACCGTCGACGCCACCGCGATCTACGGAGAACAACTCAGTTTCGATTCCCGGGATTCATTCGTCTCCTTCCTCGAGAACACCCTCGGCTCACACATCATCACCGAACATCAGTGCGGGCAACCCGAGATCGACGTCGACGGAGACACCGCAACCGGGATCTGGTGCCTCGCGGACACAGTGGTCATCCCCGAAGACGGCATGCTGCTTCGCGGATCGGCCTTCTATCACGACAGATACACCCGCTGCAGCGACGGTGAATGGCGAATCTCCCACACGAGCTACGAGCGAACCTGGGAATCGGTGGTGGCGCTCGCCGACATGCCGAGTTTCCGATTGACGTCCAACAAGTGGGCACTGCTGCAGCAACCGTCGTTCGGCGACTCGGTAGTTCGCAACGTCTCCTGAGGCCGCTCACGATTAGAGTCGGCTCATGGTTGATGCAGATTTCTCGCTGCCCGACGTACGGACGTGGATTCGCGGTATCCCCGCACTGACCGGAACTCCGCCGCCCGCGCCTGAACATTTTCCGGATAAGCCGGGAGAGTTGTTCCTCGACTGGCTCCGTGCGGCCGTGGCCTTCGGCGTCGTCGAGCCACACGTGTGTGCGCTCTCGACCGTGGACGGTGACGGTATGCCTGATTCCCGCTTCCTCATCCTCAAGGACGTGACCGAGGGCGGTTTCTGGTTCTCCGGTTCGGCTGCTTCACCGAAAGGTGTTGAGGTGAAAGAAAATCCGCGAGCATCCCTGGCGTTCTACTGGCGTGAGACGGGCCAGCAGGTCCGGATTCGCGGATTGGTCCGCGAGGGTGACGACGCAATTCGGACCCGCGACTTCGTCGAACGATCCGTCACTGCGAGGGCGGTGGCGACGGCGAGTAAGCAGAGTGAGGTACTCGAAGACTCCGGGGCGTACGAGACATCGGTGGCCGCTGCGGAAGCAAGAATCGGCGGCGACCCGGGGTTCGTGTCGAAGGACTGGCGGGCGTGGTGCCTCGAGCCGGAGTCTGTCGAGTTCTGGCAGGCAGACTCCGGGCGTCGGCATCAGCGGTGGTTGTACCGGCGTGGCTCGGACCGAGCATGGGCACGCGCAGTGCTGTGGCCCTGAACAGCTGGGTCGAGCTCAGCTGGCGCTGATCTCCGGCGACACGAGGTTGACGACGATCGACTGTCCACCGAGTTTGGCGTGGATTTCGGGGTGCTCGAAGCCCGAAGACAACAGGTAGCTGCCGAGCATCGTGAGCAACTCGTCCAGATCCGTCGTCGGGTCGGAGGAGTGCGTGCTCGAGGGTGAGGCCTGATTTGCGATGAGTTCGGTGTGGGTGAGTCGCCCGGCCACTCGAACGGCGGCTACGCCCATCGCGTCGCGCCGGACGACGGTGCGACTCCGAGTCTCGAGTGTCCTCGATGATTCGCGTGTTGAAGCTGGCACTGAAAGGTCCTCTCCGCTGCTGTGTGCGGCCGTGGTTCGGGCAGGAAGCGGAAACGTGAATGCGTCCGATTGCTTGGGTGCGGTCGACAGAAAATCCGCTGTGGCGGTGGCACTGTTGGAACCGTTGCTCGCAGAACCGTTACCCGTGGAAAGGTTGCTCGCAGAACCATTACTCGCGGAACCACTGGCTCTCGATCCGTTGCCGGAACCGTTGGGGCCCGCTATTCCGTGGGAATTCTTGTCTTCCATTGTTTCGCTCCTGATGCCCGTAAACAGACCGCTGGTTTGCTTAATCGACGCAAACATACCAGGAGTTCGTTTATGGTCACACCCCTTGTGGAGTTCGGCGTTGAATGCGCAGCCACATTGCGAAGCCCCACAATACGAAGAATGCGTAGACCAGATAGAGGATCGCCGAAGGGTAGTAGCCGGCTCGGAAGAGAAGGGGAACACCAACGGCGTCGACGCCGATCCAGATGAGCCAGAACTCGGTCCAGCCGCGTGCCATGCCGTACGTCGCGAGGATGGAGCCAGTGAAGATCCAGGCCTCCGCCCACGCTCCGTACGAGCCGAGAAGGTCGAAGATCCAGGCGAAAGCGATTGTGCCGCTTGCCATGACGGCGATCATGGCGATGCGCTCGCGGGCTGTCGCCCAATGGGGCAGGACTGCGCGACCGGAGTCACGTGCCCCACGTCGCCACTGGGTCCATCCGTAGATGCTGACGGTGACGAACAACAACTGACGGCCGGCCTGGCCGTAGAGATTGAGCTCTTGCGGCGTGTGGAAAAGCGCGCCCATGAACACCGTGAACAACAAGGCATTTCCGGCTATACCGACAGGCCACGCCCATACCGAGCGTCGCGCGCCCGCGATCGCGGAGCCTATTCCGAACGCGTTTCCGATGATCTCTCGCCAGAGAATCGTGGCGCTGCCGATGTGCAGCTCGGCGTCGAACAGCGCCTCGATCAGGCTCATCAGTCCGCAGCAGCGACGAGGGGTTCGAGCGTCAGATCCGGGAGTTCCTTCTGGATGTACTGCAGTCGCCACTTGTCACTGACCAGGGCGAGCAGGACGCCGTCGGATCGGGTGAAGACCTCCACACCGCGCTGACGGTTCAGTTCGACCTCGGACGCGGCGTCGGTACGGCGAGCCAATGCGTAGCCGAGCGGTTCCATCTTGGCCTCGACGTTGAACTCGGCCTTCATGCGCGCTGCGACAACCTCGAACTGCATCGGGCCGACAGCCGCCATGACGGGGGAGGCGTCGCCGCGGATGTCGTTGCGAAGAATCTGGACGACGCCCTCGGAATCGAGTTGGTCGACCGCTCGGCGGAACTGCTTGTACTTGCCGGCGCTTTCGGCGCGCAGGATCGAGAAGTGTTCCGGCGCGAACGACGGAATCGGCGGGAACTCCACCTTCTTCTCGGTGTACAGCGTGTGACCGGGTGCGAGTGCGGTGGCGTTGACGAGGCCGACGACATCGCCGGGGAACGCGGATTCGACGGTGGAACGTTCACGGCCGAAGACCGTCTGGGCGTACTTGGTCGTGAATGGCTTGCCGGTTTGGGCGTGCGTGACGACCATGCCGCGCTCGAACACGCCGGAGACGATGCGCATGAATGCCAGTCGGTCACGATGCGCGGTGTCCATACCGGCCTGCACCTTGAAGACGACCGCGCTGAACGGATCGGTGACCTCGCGCGGCTTACCGCTGAGGTCTTCGCGGCCCCGCGGCGGCGGCGCCAATTCGACGAGAGTGTCGAGGATCTGGCGGACACCGAAGTTGAGCATCGCGGACGCGAAGATCACCGGGGACGTCTGACCGGCGAGGAACATCTCCTGATCGTGGTCCTGGCCGGTAGCGGAGAGCAGCTCACTCTCCTCGGCCGCGGTCTCCCACTCGGAGCCTTCCTTGGCGAGCGCCGCGTCGGCGTCCATGACCTCTTCGGGGGCGATCTTCGCGCCGCCTGCGGTACGGGTGAAGCGGACGTACTCGCGAGCCTCACCGTCTTCGCCGCGCCGCAGCAGTCCGCGGAAGTCGCCGGCGATGCCGACGGGCCAGTACAGGGGAGTGGGAGTGAGGCCGATGCGTTCGCTGATCTCGTCGAGCAGTTCGAGAGGAGTCTGACCGGGCCGGTCCCACTTGTTGATGACAGTGATGACCGGAATGCCGCGGTGGCGGCATACCTGGAACAGCTTGAGCGTCTGCGGTTCGAGGCCCTTGGCAGCGTCGATGAGCATGACCGCCGCGTCGACGGCGGTCAGGACGCGATACGTGTCCTCGGAGAAGTCGGAGTGACCGGGGGTGTCGACGAGGTTGATGACGTTGATCTGCTCGTCCGGCGTCTCGGAGGAGTGGTAGTTGAACTGCAGTGCGGTGGAACTGACGGAAATGCCGCGGGCCTTCTCCATCTCCATCCAGTCCGAGACCGTCGACTTGCGGCCGGCTTTGCCGTGAACGGCGCCGGCCTCGGAGATCTTCTTCGCGTGCAGTGCGAGCGCTTCGGTGAGTGTCGACTTACCGGCGTCAGGATGCGAGATGACGGCGAAGGTGCGGCGACGATCCGCCTCTGCGGACAAGCCCTTGGTGGTCGTCGTGACCGCGACCGACCCGCTCTCGGTGGACTCGGGGCCTTCGATGTCGGACTGGACAGTCGAGTCGGTAGGGACGGTCGAGTCGGACGGGGTAGTCAACGAAGAACCTCTCGAAGTGGGCGTCAGTGCCGGCGACGTGCCGGTGCGCGGACAGGTGGAGAGTGCGGCAGCACAACAGAGAAAGGATACTCGCAGACCACAATGCAATAGCCACTGCGGCGTAACACTCGGCGAACGATCGCTGATTATCCATGTATGTGTGTGTTCGAACACACAGCCATTTGTGTCCTGCGAAGAGTTGCACTGATCGAAGAGTGACACTGACCGAGGAGTTGCGTTGAGCAAGTTCACCGAAGAGATGTATGCGACCGCCGCAGTCACCGACCGCGGCCTGGTGACGGGAGAGCCGGACAACGCTTTCCGTCAGACCTGGGGCGACATCCACCAGGAAGCTCGGCGCATGGCCGGTGGCCTGGCCGACGTCGGTATCGATCGCGGCGTCGCGATCGGCATTCTCGCCGGACAGCCCGTCGACATCGCACCTGCCTGCCAGGCGACGTGGATGCGCGGTGCGTCGGTGACGATGCTGCATCAGCCGACCCCCCGAACGGATCTGGGTGTCTGGGCTCAGGACACCGAGACGGTGATCGACATGATCTCGGCAAAAGCCGTCATCCTGGGTGCGCCCTTCGACGCGGCCAAACCGCTCCTCGAAGAGCGTGGCATCACCGTCGTGACAGTGGACGAGCTTCGTGGCGGAACATCGATCGATCCTGTGGAGACGGCCGAATCGGATATCGCTCTCCAGCAGCTGACGTCCGGTTCCACCGGATCACCCAAGGCCGTCCAGATCACGCACGAGAACTTCTACACAAATGCGTACGCGATGATCAACCGCATCAAGTTCTCCATCGAGGACGACGTGATGGTGAGCTGGCTTCCGTTGTTCCACGACATGGGCATGGTCGGGTTCTTGACGGTTCCGATGCAGGTGGGCGCGGAGGTCATCAGCATCACGCCGATGGACTTCCTCCGCACCCCGGTGCTGTGGGCGGAACTGATGGGCAAGTACGGCGGAACTGTCACTGCCGCACCGAACTTCGCATACTCCCTCTTGGCTCGTCGACTCGCACAGGCAGAGGACGGGGCAGTCGATCTGTCCAGCGTCCGATACATGTGGAACGGTGCCGAGCCGGTGGATCCTGACACGATGGATGCCCTCGCCGAGGCGGGCGCGCGTTTCGGGTTGAACCCGACTGCTCTGGCCCCCGTGTACGGAATGGCGGAAACCACCCTGGCCGTGTCGATTCCGGATCCCGATCAAGGCCAGGTTCTCGACTACGTCGATCCAGACTTTCTCGAGTCGATGTCTCGGGCGGTGCCGTCCAATCGTCCCAACGCTCGTGCCCTCGCCACACTCGGAAAGATGGTGCCTGACCTCGAGGGTCGCATCGTCGATCGTGACGGCCAGGTGCTCCCGGCCCGAGGCGTCGGAATCATCGAGGTTCGCGGCAAGGCAGTCACTCCGGGGTATGTCACAGTCGACGGACACAAGCCGGCGCAGGACGCCGACGGTTGGCTCGATACCGGTGACGTCGGCTATTTCACCGAAGAAGGCCTGGTCGTGGTGTGCGGGCGAGTCAAGGACGTCATCATCATGGGCGGCCGGAACGTGTATCCGACCGACATCGAGCGAGCGGCCGGAAGTGTTGCCGGTGTGCGTCCCGGAAATGCCGTCGCAATCCGTCTCGATGCCGGCCAGAAGCGTGAGAGCTTTGCGGTCGCCGTCGAGACCAACGCTTTCGAGGATCCGGAAGAGGTCAAGCGTATCGAGCGTGAAGTGGTCCACGCCGTGGTTGCCGACGTCGGTGTCCGACCTCGCGCCGTTGCGGTCCTGGGGCCCGGCAGTATCCCGAAGACGTCGTCGGGAAAGCTTCGACGCGCCAATTCGGCTGCCCTGCTGGGTAACTGACCGTCAGTGCAGGCGGTTCTGTGCGGCTTCCAGGCCGAGTTCGAGCAGTAGTTCCACGGCATCCGCGGCCTCTTCGCACACGAGATCGAGTTCTTTTCGCTCCGTGGACGAGAACGGCTTGAGAACGTAGTCCGCCGGGTCCATACGGCCCGGCGGGCGACCGATCCCGACGCGCGTGCGCAGGTAGTCCTTGGTGGTCAACGAACTCGAAATGGACCGCAGGCCGTTGTGGCCGCCTTCGCCGCCGCCGAGTTTGAGTCGGATTGTCCCGAAATCGAGATCCAGTTCGTCATGGACGACGATGATGTTCGCCGCGTCGACCGAGAAGAACCGCGCGAGACCGGCGACAGCGCCACCCGAGAGATTCATGTACGAGCGTGGTTTTCCGAGAATCACGCGTCGGCCGGCGAGACGACCTTCGACGATTTCGGCGCCACTCTTCTTGTGTACGTTGAACTTTCCGCCCATGCGCCCGGCAAGGGTGCCGGCGACCATGAAGCCGACGTTGTGCCGAGTCTTCTCGTACTGCGGGCCGGGATTACCCAAGCCGATGACGAGGGCGGTATCTGTGCTCAACGGTCGCTACTTTCTGGCTTGTTCTTTTTCCTGCTACGCGCGAACGGCGCGTCACTCCGAATCGGAATGACGCGCCGCGCGCAGTGAGTTCTGTAGGAACCGAGAGGATCAGGCCTCTTCTGCAGCCTCGTCGGCGGCGGGAGCTTCTGCGCCCTCTTCGAGGTCTGCCTCGGTGGGTGCAGCAACGACGTTGACGATCAGGGTGTCGGCGTCAGCCTGCAGGGTCGAGCCCTTGGGCAGTTCGAGCTGGCTTGCCAGGATCTGGGTACCGATCTCGAGACCCTCGACCGAAACCTCGATCTGCTCGGGGATGTGAAGCGCGTCGGCCTCGATGGAGATCGTGGATGCGTCCTGCGCGACCATGGTGCCTGCAGCCGCGTCACCGACGACGATGACGTTCACGTCGATCGTGACCTTCTCGCCCTTCTTGATGACGAGGAGGTCAGCGTGCTCGATGTAGTTGCGGATGGGGTGCACGACGACCGACTTGGTCAGTGCAACCTGCTCCGTGCCCTCGATGTCGAGGGTGAGGATGGCGTTGGTGCCGTGTGCGCGGAGGATGGCGGCGAAGTCGCGTGCCGGCACGTTGAGGTGGCGGGGATCTTCGCCGTGGCCGTAGAGAACCGTGGGGACCTGGCCGTCGCGACGTGCGCGGCGAGCTGCGCCCTTGCCGAATTCGGTGCGGACGACGGCGACGAGGTTGTTTTCTTCAGACATGATGAAACGGCTCCTACAACTCACGGGGTTCGTGCTCGGTTACTGACGTGTGGTTTTGCCTGCGACAAGTGAGACAGGCGCGCACACGGCCAGGAGCGAAACGCTCGAGCTGAGCCGTAGCCGCGTCGATCACGGTAAACCTGCAACGTGTGGAACTGCTGCGATTCACCCTCGCCGAGACAACTTTGGATACGTTACCGGAGTTTGCTCCCCGCCGCTAATCGCAGGTGGTGGGGACCTGGCCGTGTGGACGTGGTTCGCGTCACAGTGAAAGCGGTAGCCTGACGGAGTGACCACCGTGGGGAACGCTCCCGAAGGCAGTCGGCTCGGTGCCGTCGTGCCGGGTACCGACCTGTCGCAGCATGCCCGCCTACTCAGTCGGGTGCACGACGCAGTTCTCTCCGGGCAGGAACCACCGGCGCAGCCGCGGACCGTCGTGGCGCGATCGTGGTCGAGAGTGGCCGCGGGCGGGCTCACGCCGGATCACTGCGGTGCGTCTGCTGTCGCCGACTTCTCCGAGTTGGAGTCGAGGCGTTCGCGTACCGCGCTGCGCAGCGTTCTGCCGGAACTGCGAACCACGCTCACCGAGGTCGCCGAGGACGCGGGCTTCATCGTGGTCGTTGCCGACGCCGACGGTGTCCTGCTCTGGCGCGAAGGGGCGAAGACCGTCAAACGTGCGGCGGACGCTCTCGGGTTCGCCGAAGGCGCGCGCTGGTCGGAGCAATCGGTGGGTACCAATGCAATAGGCACCGCGCTGATCGAAGATTCTGCGGTGCAACTCTTCTCGGCCGAGCACTATGCGCCGACGCATCACAATTGGTCGTGCACCGGCTCACCGGTTCATGATCCGCGGACCGGCGAGATTCTGGGAGTGGTGGACATCAGTGGGTCCGCAGCCTCGGTGCATCCCACCACTGTCGCGTTGGTCCGAACCGCGGTTCGCCTCGCGGAGGCGACGCTGTGGCGCGAGCACGCGGCTACGCTCGAGCGCCTGCGCTCGCGGGCGGCGCCGCTGTTCGCGGCCGGCACGGGTCCGGCGCTGGTGGTGGACGAGTTCGGCTGGGTGGCAGGCGCCAGCGGAATTGCCGCACCAGACCGCGTGGCGGCACCGAGTGCGGGCAAGCCCGTCATCGTGCCCGGTCTGGGGATGTGTCTGCCTGAGCCGCTCGGGGACGGCTGGCTGTTGCGCACCGGCGTCGGCGGACCGGTGATCGAACTGGAGCTGTCCCTCGGTGCATCGCCGCAGGTGACGGTGCGTGGTGATGCCAACTGGACGCGCGCGCTTTCGCCGCGTCACGCTCAGATCTTGCGGGCCCTGGCAGCCGTCGGTTCGGCGGGCGTGGATGCCGCAGGCCTCAGCGAAGTGCTCTTCGGCGATCGCGAGCACGTCGTGGCAGTGCGCGCCGAGGTGTCCAGACTGAGGAAACACCTCGGCGCAGTCCTGCAGACTCAGCCGTACCGCTTTGCCGACGGCGTGCGGGTTGTGGTGACCTAACGCGCCGCGCTGATTCCGGCACGACGTCCGAAGAAGCTGCCGTCGCCGAGGCTGGTTCCGCTGGCGTAGCCACCTGCGCAGACACCGGACGTGCAACGGCCTGCCGCGAAGAGCCCGGGGATCGGCGCACCCGAGACGTGCAGAACCTCGGAGTCGACGGTGGTCTTCAACCCGCCGAGCGTGAATCCGCCTGTGCGGCCGCGTAGATCGATCGCTGCGAATGGTCCGACGATCGGCTTGACCCACTCCGGCTTCTTACCCAGCACCGGGTCCGACCCTTCAGTCGCGTGCCGGTTGTAGAGGTCGACGGTCGATTGCAGCGATCCGGCGGGAAGCCCCATTTCGGCTTCGAGTTCCTCGACGGTTTCCGCTACCCAGGTCGGTTGCGCCCGCAACTGCGCACTGGACGATTCGGCATTCATGCCTTCCTCGTACGCAGCTTCGTCGATCACGAGGAATGCCTGGTTGTCCTGCTGGAACAGTGTTGCCTGTCCGATGCGGCCCGGGTAGGTGTCCTCGGGGATGTATCGCTGACCGCGGCCGTTGACAAGAATGCCGCGCACCATCAATTGTGGGTCGCAGAAGAACGCGACCTCCGTGGAGTCCATGTGTGCGGTGTCGGCGCCGAGAGCCTGACCGATCTGGATTGCTCGGCCGTCGTGGGCCTCGATGGAGGCTGCCGGGTGGCCGAAGATGCGAGGTGCGTTCGAGCGCACCATCTCGTTGTTGTACGCGAAGCTGCCCATCGCCAGCACGACACCCTTGCGGGCACGAATCGCGACGTCTTTGCCGTAACGCTTGGCGAGTACTCCGACAACCCGATCACCGTCGACCACCAGAGTCTGGACGCGCAGGTCGTATTCTGCTCGGACACCGAGCTTTTCGGCCGTCTCGACGAGTGGCTTCATCAACATGTAGCCGCCGCCCTGCTCACCGGTCTTCTTCTCGGTCATCTGAGGGACGTGTCCGCGGGGCGCGGGATCGACGAGCGCGTTGAACGGCGCAGCGTTCTCACCGCCCGAGTACATGAGGCCGTCGTCGTACGGTGGTTCCCAGCCGGGCTGACCCCAGAACGATTCCTTGAACGGGACGCCGGCGTCGACGAGCCAGTTGTAATGATCGACGCTGCCCTCGCAGTAGGCATCGATCTTTGCGTCGTCGGTTCCGGGTCCGAGCGCTGCCTTCATGAACGTCTTCATGTTCTGGACCGAATCCTCGAACCCACACGCCTTCTGCAACGGCGTTCCACCGCCCAGGTAGATGAATCCACCCGCCAGTGACGCGGCTCCGCCCCAACCGCCCGTCCGCTCCAGGACGAGAACCTCGGCGCCGGCTCGCGCTGCTTCGATCGCAGCAGTGACGCCGGCGATGCCGTATCCCGCGACGACGACGTCGGCCTCGTAGTCCCAGGTGGTGATGTCTGCAGCGGAGATCGGTCTGACGGTCGGGTCGGCCATGCGAAGCGTCCTTTCGGAAGACGAAACTACTGATCGCCACACAGTTGCAGTTTCGACTTCCGCAGATCAGGCGTGGTCCCGGTCAACGGGAGGTTTGCAGTCTCCTGACTGCTCCCAGAAATGCGTCCAGGTCCGATTCGTCGACGAAGTAGTGCGGCGATGCGCGAACCACGGCGTCGAGCCCGCGGGCATCCATGTCGAGGAGCGTGGAGCCGCGACCGCTGACGGTGACGGTGATGTTCTGTGCTGCAAGCTGATCCCGCACGAGGTGCTCGGAAACGCCGTCGACGGTGAAGGAGACGATGCCGCTCAGCTGAGTTCCTCGATCGCGGACTTCGACTCCGGGAATCGCGGCCAGACCTTGCCTCAGTGCGCCGGCTCGGGATTCGATCTGCGCCCACGCCGTGTCGGTGTCGATCGAGAGCAGATAATCGGCGGCGACGCCGAGACCCAGGCGCGCAGCGACACTCGTTTCCCAGAGCTCGAATCGTGTTGCGTCCGGCGCAGGGACGTAGCTGTCCCCGCCGGTCCATTCAGCTCCGTGCAGGTCCATCGCAGCGGGTTCGAGCGCGTCGACGAGTCCGGGGCGGACGTACAGGAATCCGGTCCCGCGTGGCCCGCGAAGCCATTTGCGCCCGGTGGCACTGAGTGCGTCGACGCCGAGTTCGGTGACGTCGATGGGCAATTGGCCGACGGACTGGCACGCGTCGAGCAGAACGAGAGAGCCGTGGGCCCTGGCGAGTTCGACGACCTCACGGACCGGGTTGATCAGGCCGCCGTTGGTGGGGACGTGGACGACGGAGACGAGGCGAACCCGATCGTCGAGCATGGCCTCGAGTGCGTCGAGGTCGATGCGTCCGTCTTGATCGCTCGGAATGATCTCGACTCCGGCGCCGGTGGAGCGCGCCCGACCCAGAGCGGCGATGGCGTTGCTCGCGTATTCGACTCCGCTGATGAGGATTCGATCGCCAGGTCCGAGCGGAACGGCGGCGAAGAAGTCGTTCCACGCGCGGGTTGCGCTGTCCGTCAACGCGATATCGGTTGCCTGAGCGCCGATGACCCGGGCCAGCGAATGCGGAACAGCAGCCAGGGCGCCGCTCTGACGAGCAGCTGCGACGTATCCGCCGACGTCGGCTTCACGTCGCAGGTGCTCGATCATCGTGGTCAGCACCGGCTCGGGCGGGAGCGAGGACCCTGCACTGTCGAGGAACACCTTGTCCAGGCATCCAGGAGTGTCGCGGCGGATCGTGTCGAGATCGAACATGGCACCTTCCGTTCATGTCGGTGTGGTTCAAACTACCTGTGAACGAAGCTGTCCCGATGGAGCGAAGGCTGGGCACGGCCGATGCCGTAGTTATCGGCCTCGGCGCGATGATCGGCGCCGGAGTCTTCGTGGTGTTCGCGCCTGCTGCCGCAGTAGCCGGTACCGGGTTGCTGGTGGGCTTGGCGATCGCAGCGTTCATCGCCTACTGCAACGCGACGTCGTCGGCCCAGCTTGCAGCCAGATACCCCACGTCAGGTGGGACCTACGTCTACGGACGTGAGCAGCTTGGACCTTGGTGGGGGTTTGCCGCCGGCTGGTCGTTCGTGATCGGGAAGACCGCGAGTTGCGCGGCAATGGCTCTGACCTTCGCGACGTACGTTGTTCCGGCGTCCTGGCGTGTTCCCGTTGCGGTGCTGGTAGTAGCGGCGCTGGTTGCGGTCAACTACCGCGGGGTGACACGGACGGCGCACATGGCCAGGGTGATCGTCGCCGTGTCGACGGCAGCACTGTGTGTAGCGCTGGTGGTTGCCGTCGTCGGCCCTGGTGCGGTGCGCGAGCTCCCGGATCTCGCGTTCGGGTCGTGGTACGGGATTCTGCAATCGGCGGGACTGCTGTTCTTCGCCTTCGCCGGTTACGCCAGGATCGCGACGCTGGGGGAGGAAGTGCGCGATCCACGCCGCACGATTCCGCGGGCGATTCTGATTGCACTCACCGTCGCGGTTGTCCTCTATGCACTGGTAGCGGTGGTACTGCTGGTGACACTGGGACCTGATCGGCTGGCGAATTCGGCGCGGCCCCTCGCCGATGCAGTGGGCGCAGCCGGGTGGAACTGGGCCGTTCCCGTAGTGGTGATCGGTGCCGCGGCGGCGTCGGCGGGGGCGCTGCTGGCTTTGATAGCCGGAGTGAGCCGCACGGCGATGGCCATGGCCCGCGAGCGCGATCTGCCCGTTTCGCTCGCTGCCGTCCATCCGCGGTTCGGGGTCCCCCACCATGCTGAACTTGTGGTCGGTGCCGTTGTGATCGTCTTGGTCTCGACAACCGATCTTCGTGGGGTGATCGGCTTTTCGTCGTTCGGAGTGCTGCTCTACTACTTCGTCGCGAACGTGAGTGCGTACAGCCAACGCGGTGTGGACCGGTTGTATCCGAAGTGGTTGCAGGCCGTCGGCGCGGCTGGTTGTGTCGTTCTGGTGGTCACACTTCCGTGGATCGCGGTTGTTTCCGGGGCAGGTGTGGTTCTCGCCGGTTGTGGGTACCGGTGGATACGACTGAAGAAATTCAACGACACGTAACACCACAAAGGGTGCATCTCGGACGTTGGCGTTCTATCGTCGGTAACGACCGCGAAGACCGCCCGAAGGGGAAGTCTAATGGTGACAGCAGCGTTGACAGCAGCACAGACCACGCAGGTGGATTCACGTCCTGCGGCCGAGGCCTACGTCGGTGGTGTGTGCTTCAAACAGGGGCCACCCCGTTTGGTCGGAGCTGAGCTCGAGTGGCTGACCAGCCAGGTTCCCGGCGGAGAGCGGCCGTCAGCCGCGACTCTGGCAAAGGCACTCGGGCGACACGCACCCACCAGTATCGACCCGGATTCACCGGCGGCGCCGCTTCCACGCGGCAGCCTCGTCACCGTAGAACCTGGCGGACAGATCGAACTCTCATCAGCTCCGCGCACGTCCGCCCGCGAACTGTGTGACTGTCTCGACGAAGACCGTCGTACTCTCGAAACGCTCCT
>NZ_JAAOLG010000036.1:0-39550 GCF_011602025.1 Rhodococcus sp. IC4_135 | reverse complement strand
CGGGGGTCGGTGGGGGTTGGGCGACTGCTCATGGCTGGGATGTTGGTGTGGGCTGCGGCAGGATGCAGCTCAGTCGTGGAGGGGGCGGCTGAGCCTGCATCCGGCCAAGAGGGCTTGTTCGATCCTTGCACGGACATTCCGGACTCGGTTCTGGAAGAAGTCGGGCTTGATCCGGCTACCGAGGAAGCTGGTGCGGCGGGCGTGGAGCAGCCAGGATGGAAGATCTGTGGGTGGAGCGGGTCCTGGTATTTCTTGACTGTGTATTCATCGTCGTACACCGTCGACGATGTTCGACGGAATCCTGATTTCCGAGGGTTCGAGGAACTTAATGTCGGTGGGCGGCGTGGTATCGAGTATCAGCGCGTCGGTGACGAGGACAACAATGGTTGCTACCTTGCTTTCTCGGTCGAACACGGCTCAATCTGGTTCAACGTAGAACGAAAGCTGTCTGAGGTTCGGCAAGAGTCCAGTTGTGTTGTTGCGCAGCGTTTGTCGGTCAATTTTGAATCGACGCTACCGAAATGAGGTCTCGGTGAGTTGGTCTGATCGAAGCAATGGGTCTGACGACTCGCGGCTGGAAGTTGAGCCTGACATCGCACGTGATGTGGTTGCGGCATGCAATGGGTTTCTTGGCGATCTCGATCTGATGCGCAGAAATCTGTTCGTGATAGCGAATGTTTCTGGGATGGGAACGCTTCAATCTGGTATCAACCTGGCCGAGAAGTTCTCCAAGAAAGCTAAGGACGGTGAAGATTCGTTGGAGAAGTCGTTGACCAGCCACATCCAGGTGGTCACCGAGATGCGGGACTTCTTCCAGCAATGCGTCGACCGCTACGGCGAAGTCGACGACTCGAACGCCTCGGCACTCGCAAGCGTCGAGACCCCTCGATAGACACAAAAAATCTCGCTGAGCCGATGGCATTCGGCTCAGCGAGACTTGGGTAACGACTAGCTGGTGGGCAGGGCCTTCAACGACTTGACGGTGGCGTCGACCGCGCGCGCAGCCTCGGCGCCCTTCTTCACGAAATGCGTGCTGAAGTACTCGACATGTTCGGCATGCTCGTGGAAGTGATGCGGTGTCAAGACCACCGAGAAAACCGGAACGTCGGTGTCGAGCTGCACGCGCATCAGACCGTCGATGACAGCAGTTGCAACGAAGTCATGCCGATAGATTCCGCCGTCGACGACCAGACCTGCGGCGACGATCGCCTGGTAGCGGCCGGTCTTGGCCAACCGCCGAGCGTGCAGCGGGATTTCGAAAGCTCCCGGCACCTCGAAGAAATCAACCGTGTCCTTGGGGTAGCCGAGCTCGACGATCGCGTCGGTGAATCCGTCGCGTGCACGGTCGACGATGTTGCGATGCCACGTCGCCTGAATGAACGCGATGCGCTGTCCCTGGATCTCACTCATAACCATGAAACTAGCGCACCGGGAAGCATCGACGCGACCACCCGTCCTAGTCCTGCTGGCGGGGGAAGGCGGTCGAACGACCCCAGCCGGCGTCATTGGTGAGGTGCTCGAGGAGAGGCTGAATCCGATACGGAAGGGGATTGGTCAGAGCGATGGTCGTGGTCGAATGCGTGACGCCTGGAAGCGACACGATCTGCTCGGCCAACTTCTGCAGGGCCGCGTGCGTCGACGTGGCCACGCGGACGAGCAAATCCTCGCGACCGGTCGTGGCGTGAATTTCGATCACCTCAGGCAGCTCGGTCAGACTGCGAGCGACTGCGCTGATCTTGCCCTGTTCTAGCTCCAGGCCGACAAATGCCTGAATCGGGATACCGACCTCGGGGAGATTGAGATTCGGCCGAAACCCGGTGAGAAGTCCGTTGGATTCCATGCGCTTCATTCGTGACTGGACGGTGTTGCGGGCGACGCCCAACGAGTTGGCCAACTCGGCCACACTCATCCTCGAGTCCTTGCTGAGCAGTCCGAGCAACTGGACGTCGAGCTTGTCGATGCTGAGCACTTTGTGAACCTCTCCTCAGTGATTTGAGTCACTGGATGATCGAATTGACTAGTTCAAGAGATTTGCATTGACCAAATCGTAACTCAGGCAGAGCATTGGTTCCACGAATTGCTCAGCGGGATTCTCTTTGGGTTATTTGTCCCCAATAGTACCCAATGGCCATTTCGCCCCAATATTTCGACTGCGCCCCGTTTATTTTTCGGAAAGGTCTATCCCACAATGACTCTCACCGCCGAGCCCGTGAACTCCGTTGTTTCCCATGACGACACTGCGGGCGTGTTCGATCGCGCCGACTACCTGCGCGATTACCCCCACGAGCAGGTGAGCTTCTTCCAGGATCCCGCGAGCGGCCTCAAGGCCATCGTCGCCATCCACTCCACGACGCTCGGCCCCGCACTCGGCGGAACGCGCTTCTACCCGTACTCCGACGAATCCGCCGCAGTCACAGACGTTTTGCGCCTCTCGCGCGGAATGACCTACAAGGCTGCCGTTGCCGGCGTCGACCTCGGCGGCGGCAAGGCCGTCATCATCGGCGACCCCGCAACGGCCAAGACCGACGAATTGCTCGGCGCCTACGCAAAATTCGTCCAGACCCTCGGCGGCCGCTACATCACCGCTGGTGACGTCGGAACCAACTCCAACGATCTCGACATCATCGGTCGTGACACCGACTTCGTCGTCGGCCGCAACGCTACCGTTGGCGGTTCCGGCGACAGCGCTCCGATGACGGCCCTCGGCGTATTCCAGTCGATGCGCGCAGCGGCACAGTCGCATTGGGGCACTCCGTCTCTCGCCGGCAAGACCGTTGGTGTCGAGGGCACAGGCAAGGTCGGCTACGAGCTGATCAAGCTCCTCCTCGCAGACGGCGCGACCGTTCTCGCGACCGACGTCAACGCCGGAGCGCTCGATCGCGTCAAGGCGGACTTCCCGCAGGTGAGCATCGTCGACAGCATCATCGACGCCGACCTTGACGTCTACGCACCCTGCGCGATGGGCGCAACCCTCACCGATACGACCGCACGCTCGATCAAGGCTGAGGTTGTCTGCGGCGCTGCCAACAACCAGCTCACCGTGCCCGAGGTCGAGAACATCCTCCGTGACCGCGGCATCACCTGGACCCCCGACTACGTCGCCAACGGCGGCGGCCTCATCCAGGTTGCCGGCGAGCTGAAGGGCAACTCGGCCGAAGAGGTCAAGCTCAAGGTCGAGAAGATCTTCGACACGGTCACCGAGATCTTCGCGAAGTCCAAGAAGGACGGAATCCTCGCCGGCGAGGCTGCTGACGCGGTCGCCGAGGCTCGCATCGCCGAGGCAGCTCGCGTCGCCAAGGGCTGACATCCCTCTCGCAGTCATGTAGCGCGGCCGGTCCCGACTAGTGTGGACACCAGACAAGCAGATTTTGCAGATCTGGACCACATCAGCCGGTAGACCGGCCGCTATGCGTCGGACGCCGGAAGGGCTTACATGACTGAACAATTCGCTGTGTGGACCGAGAACGATGCCGAGCAGTCGGCCCGTTGGGGTTCGACGAGCAATGCCCCGGCGCCCAAGCGCATCGTCGTCGCCGACGACACGATGAAGGCCGACGACGCCTATCGCCTGGCGTGCGAAGGCACGGCGTTGCTGTGGCGCGGAGACTTTCAGAACGCTCGCCAACTGTCGAAGGCTGTTGCATCGCGCATCGACCGCAAGCCGCGCCGAGCTTCCGACGATCCCGCCAAAGCTTTCCACCTCCACCGGCAGACCCAAGGACGTCGCGCGCAGATTCTCGGCATGCTGCTCATTCCCTTGGACGCCGATCTGTCGATTCCACTCCGGCGTGCCCCGGACGCGCAAATAGCGTTGACCGAGGCGTTCGGGATCACCGGTGAGCCGTCGGTTCGCTCGTTGCGAGACATCCTCGGCGCAATCGGCGCTCACGAGTGGCATCGCAAAGGTGTTTTCATCGAGGCGCTCGACGCACGAATTCATCCCGCTTTCGGTGTGTTCTCGCCCGTCCGCGGCGAGTATGTCGACCTTGTCGCGTCTGCGCCGCTGCCGTCGACGGATTCCGCTTTCGACATCGGCACCGGTACCGGCGTTCTTGCTGCCGTCCTGGCGCGGCGTGGAGTCCAGACAGTGACGGCCACCGACCAGGACGCCCGGGCATTGCAATGCGCGCGCACCAACCTGTCGCGACTTGGCTACGACGATCAGGTGAATGTGGTGGAAGCAGACCTCTTTCCCGAAGGCACTGCTCCGTTGGTGGTCTGCAATCCTCCCTGGATTCCGGCGAAGGCCACCTCGCCCATCGAATACGCCGTCTACGACCCCGCCGGAGCGATGCTGAAGGGCTTCGTGACTGGTGTCGCAGCGCATTTGGACGACGGGGGAGAAGCGTGGCTGATCCTCTCGGACATTGCCGAACACCTCGGTCTCCGAACGCGATCCGAACTGCACGATCTGATCGCGGCCGGTGGGCTCACTGTTGTCGACCGCATGGACGTCAAACCGACGCACGCAAAGGTCAGTGACCGAACCGATGCGCTTCACGCTGCCCGGGCACGCGAAACGACGTCGCTCTGGCGGCTTCGCCGTCGTTGAACTCATTCTCAGTCAACGGCATTTCCTTGCTATGAAATGGTAATGAACGAGTAACAAATCGGGTCTAGTTTTCTTCGCAGTCGCACATCGTCACGCACTCCGGAGGAAACTCGATGGAAAACACGCTTGCCCGCAACGCAGCCGAAGACCTGACGAAAGGTCTTGGCCGACGCGGATTCATGAGGGCGGTCGCGGCTCTCGGTGCGGGAGTAGGCGTTGCCGGTGTGGCTTCGGGGTGCGCGCACTCCAACGCGTCGCCAGCTGGATCATCCTCCTCTGCACTGCCGTTCGCCGATGGTGTGCAGATTCTGCAACCGGGCAGTGGAAACGTCAGCGGCGACCACTATCTGAGTTCGGATCCGTCGGACGTCATGTGGGGCTATGTGCCCAACGTCCACACCCGCGAAATGATGCGGATGAAGTCGGGCCAGACCGTCACCATCGACGCCCTCTCGCACGAGGGAATCCTCGAGGATCAAGGGCGCAATCCCCTCGAATACTTCGGCGGCAAGGGCGTTTCCGAGAAAGACGTGCTCGAGGATGCGATTGCCGTTGCGGCCGAATACAACCGAACCGAACGGAACTTCGACAAGGACGGCCCACATGTCGTCACCGGCCCGGTCTTCGTCGAAGGCGCACAGCCTGGAGACGTACTCAAGATCGAGACACTCGAAGCGATTCCCCGCGTGCCGTACGGGGTTGTGTCGAGCAGGCACGGCAAGGGCGCTCTTGCTGTCACGGCAGACGGAACCGCTCCCGCGGGAATCACTCTGGACGAAGTCATGCCGCCGGTCGCCACGGACGGGCGGGCGACGAAGGATCCGTTGAAGTACGGAGGGGTCTCCACTTTCACCGCGATCGAAGACGGCAAGGGTGTGATGCCCTTCGGCGAGTCCAAGGTGCGGTTTCCCTTGCGGCCCTTCATGGGAATGATGGGAGTTGCCTATTCCACGGATGCCGATCCGACATCCCCGTCGTCGAACTCCATTCCTCCGACGCTGGGCGGCGGAAACATCGACATCAGGCATCTCGGTGTCGGATCAACTTTCTACCTGCCGGTCTTTGCCGAAGGTGCCCTGTTCTACGTCGGTGACCCACACATGGCCATGGGTGACGGCGAGGCCGCGTTGACCGCGATGGAAGGTTCGCTGCGCGGCACGTTCCGACTCAGTGTGTGCAA
Source organism: Rhodococcus sp. IC4_135 (assembly GCF_011602025.1). NCBI lineage: Bacteria > Bacillati > Actinomycetota > Actinomycetes > Mycobacteriales > Nocardiaceae > Rhodococcus > Rhodococcus sp. IC4_135. Next base: position 33,818 of record NZ_JAAOLG010000036.1, on the reverse strand, counting down.
GAAGGATTCCGGCGACGCCCCATCGGTGGCATTCGGATACCCGTTCGCCGAAACCGAGGAGGCCTGGATTCCGATCGGCTTGTCCGACCCCAACGGTTCGGTCGATGGCCAGAACAGTGACCTCAACGGAGCCATGCGACGTGCGGTGGTCAACGCACTCGACTTCCTCGAGCATGATCGCGGAATGGATCGAGCGACGGCCTACGCCTATCTTTCTGCCGCAGCGGATTTCACGGTCTCACAGGTAGTCGATCGAACCGTGGGCGTCCACGGCCAGATCTTCAAATCCCACTTCGAATAGTGGGAAAGGCGATCTGTCGTGTCAGGACGGATCGTCGAAGAGACTCTGTTGCAAGGGGTCGGCAAACAAGCCCATTTGCTCAGGTTGCGGCTTGGCCGGCGTCTCGGTTCGAGAATTGGGCAGGACCACCAGTCGCAAAGCCCCACGCAAACGGTCGACCATGAGTTCCCATCCACCGACCTGATCCTCGTAGCCCGCGGCTTCCTCGGCATCTCCGCGGCTGTGGGCGTCGACGGCCTGACTACGCAGCTGAATCTGCCATTCGTTACTGATGTGGAGGAGCTGAAGAATCAGATCGCGATCGCGACCGCAGACATCGGCTACCGCATCGAGATCCTCGGCCACATCCAGATCGAGGTGCAGCAGGGTCTCGAGTTCGGGAGGCAGGTCCTCGGCCGTCAGATCGGGCTGTAGAGAGGAGGAATCACCGCTCTTGTTCGCGAAGAAGAGGTCTCCGCCGACGCGCGCGGCGAACTCGTCGTCCACGGTACGCAGGAACGACGTCAGGGCCGCGCACGTATCCGTGAGTTGCTTGGGAACGAATGGCGAACCCGCCACCTCGAGGAACACCGACAGACGGTCGTCGATCAAGACGAACTTGATGCGTGACCACTTGCGGTTGAGATCGGCGATCACCTCGGCTGCACGAGTGCGGTTGCTGATGTCCTGAACGAGCGGGGAGAACAACTGCACGTCCATGGACTCGGACAGGGGACCGACGAACATGACAGTCGAACCGACACGAATGGGTATGTCGCCGTCGCTGTCCCGCTCGGGAAGAGTGCCGAGCATGGGAAGCAATGCGAGAGTGACCAACTCCTTGAGGTGGTCGACATCATTGGGCATGTAGGCCGCAGTGGGGTCCAGTGTCGGAAGTTCGGTCGACTCGACAACCGACGGATCGAAATCCGGAGTCTGCTCGTTGCCGGTGAGATCGCTGGAGAGGAAAGCCGGGTGCTGCACACCGAACACGTCCCGGAATGCCGCGACAGTCATCGCTGCGAGCTGATCGGCCCAGTTCTGCGCCTTGTCGACGCAGAAGGCTGGGGAGTTGTTCGGATCGTCGAGATTTTCGGAAGGCGGATTCCAGCCGAGTGCGATCAACTTTTGTTCGTCGGCATCTTCGAGTCGATAGCGCGGATGAAGGAAGTCGTTGGAAGGAACCTCGCAGCGGACTGTGTTCTCGTCCCACACGAGGAACTGAACGCATGGCGCTGCGCCGTCAGCAGGATCGAAGTCGCCGGTGGACGATTCCACGGCAAGCACGTCGCCGTCGAGCATGATGGAAATGTGATCGCCGAGGCGACGTTGAAATTCTGCCCACGCACGGTCGACACTGACATCGAGATCGAAGCCCATTGCGCTCATCAGCCACCTCCTTCCGCAAAAGCTCAGACCTATACGGTATCGCGAGGCTCCGACAATGCTGCTGTCCTTTTCCGGTCGACCGGATTGCAGAGGGCGACGAACCGTGACGACGAGCAAGGTTGTCGCAGGTAGATCGGGTATTCGAGAGTGGCGACCGAAGTGTGCCTGTAACCGCCGTCACGCCAGGCGGTGTGCAGGCGAAAGACCGAGGACTATCCGGCGAGAACGGGCGAGACCTCGACGACAGGCGGCGTGGACCCGGTCGTGACAACGGGGGTGGTGCTGGTCTTGGTGGTCGTGGCTGTCGCGGTCGGTGACGACGTCGCGGTAGCCGACGCGGTGGTCGTGGACGAGACCGGTGTTGTCGTGCTGGTTGCCGTCGTAGTCGAGGTAGCGGAACTCGAGCTTGTCGCGGTCACCACGAGCGGCTGATTACGAGGAGCAGTCGTTTCGTCTGCGACTCGCCAGGTAGGCGTCGGCGGAATGACAACCGTGGGGACTGCAACCGAGCTGTAGAACGCGGCGGGTTCGATCCCGGCGACGGACTCGACGGAAACCGACGAGACCAGAGCGGGAGGCGTCACCACAGGGCCGCCGGCACCGAATGCGCCGGCTGCTCCGCCGAACACGAGGCCTGATGTCAGAGAGAGAGCGGCCACTGCGACAGCGCCGATCATGACTGTTCTGTCTTTCATGCACACCTGTCCTTCGGGAGCAGTACGGAAGTACTGTAGGCGAAAAGATGCCGCAATGGAGTATCAGGGCCTGCTGGGCGGGACGCGAATCTGTGTGGCGTAGAACACAAAAGGCCCTGGGTGCCGACGCGGACGTCGGCACCCAGGGCCAGGTCAAGCAGTGAATCAGGCGGGGATCGTCAGCACCTGACCGGCGTTGATGAGATCCGGGTTCGGGATGCCGTTTGCATCCGCGATGCGCTGGTACTGGTTGCCGTCACCGTAGAAACGCTCTGCGATCGCCCACAGGGTGTCGCCGCTTTCGACGGTGTAGCTCTGCGCTGCCGGAGCTGCGGGTGCAGGCTCGGGCTCGGGTGCCGGAGCGGGCTCCGGAGCAGCCTCGGCTGCCGGGGCCTCGATTGCGGTGTCCGAAGACCACAGAGCATTTCCACCGGCGGACAGAACGACGTTGCGATCGTCCTGAACCGAGAGGGAGGCACCGTCGTTGCCTGCGGTCTGCGATGCCCACACGGCGTCGGAGTCCTTGTAGATGACGAAGTTTCCGTCAGCCTGCACCTCGGCGCGGTTGGCGCCGGATCCGTTGGTGCCTGCGGCCCAAACAGCCTGTCCGCCCTCGGACAGAACCAGGTTGCCGTCGTCCTGCAAGGTGAGGGTGTACGCGCCGTTGTCGGACTTGAGTTCCTGGCCGACTCCGAGGCTCTGACCTGACTGCAGTGTGCTCACGCTGTCCCTTTCCAAATCTGTTGCGATGACTGTGCCTCCACGATCCCGCTTTACCGTCCAGTTACCTTCTGGCCGTTGGTCTCGTAGGCGACCGAGTGTACGTTACCGAAGAGTACGGAGAATTGTGCAGCGTTCACGGACTGCGTGTCGAGCGTTCGGATCTTGCTGATATTAAGGAGTTTTGAGCGAAAGTGCCGCGACATCCTACGTGAAGTTGCACCGTTGCGATGCACTTTCTCTTGAACGGCAGGTGAAATCGGCGCGTTCTCAGCGCATTATCAGTAACCGTTACGGCCGCATCGATTTGCGAGTCTCGTCGTGGAGCACGGCGAGCAGCTCACGCTCGACCTCGGCGAACTCGGGCGTGGTGATCATGTCCAGTTCGCGTGGCCTCGGCAAGGGAACGTCGACGACGCATCTGACCGTTGCCGGACGCGCAGACAGAACGACCACGCGGTCGGACAGATAGATCGCTTCACGAATATCGTGGGTGATCATCAGAACGGTCCACCGGTACTGCTGCCACACGTCTTGTAGCCAAGCCTGCATCTCGGTGCGGGTCAACGAGTCCAGCGCGCCGAACGGCTCGTCGAGCAACAGGACCGGCTTGCCCTGAACAACGGTGCGCAGCATTGCCGCTCGCTGGCGCATGCCACCAGACAGCTGTGACGGGCGGGCGTCCTCGAATCCGGTCAGGCCGAACGCGGGGAACAACTCCCGAGCGCGCTCGCGTGCGTCCTTCTTCGCGACTCCCTGGACTTCCAAACCGAGGGCCGTGTTGTCCAAGACCGAGCGCCAAGGAAACAGAAGGTCCTTCTGCGGCATGTACGCGGTGTGTACCTCGGTGGCTGCTTCGGATTCCGTTGCGCGCGTGCCGACACGGACCGAACCCGAGGTCGGGGATTCGAGCCCGGCCAGGACGTTGAAGATCGTGCTCTTGCCGCAGCCGCTCGGCCCGATCACCGACACGAACTCGCCCGCGTCGGCGCGGAAGGACACCGAATCGAGTACGAGACGTGATTCTCCGGCCGTGTCGAACCTCTTGGTCAGGTCCTGGATTTCGACCATTGCATCCTCGACCATCGGGTCAGTCATGTCCGTGACCTTTCGTTCATCGCCCATGGTGCAACGATGCGCTCGACGGCGAACGTCAGCAAGTACAGCGTGACACTGATCAACGCCGTCACCAGTACGGCCGCCAACACCAGGTCGGTGCGGAAGGAGTTCTTCTGGGTGCTCATGTAGATACCCAAACCGGAAGTAGCGCCGACGTATTCGGAGAACACCGCACCCACGACCGCATAAGTGATGCCGATGCGCAGGGCGGTGAAGAATCGCGGAATCGCCGAAGGAAGGCGGACGTAGCGGAACTCCTGCCAGCGAGTGCTACCCATACTGCGCAGGAGAGCGCCCGCTTCCCGGTCGGCTGCGGCAAATCCCTCGATGAGTCCGATGGTCATGGGGAAGAACGTCGCAAGTGCGATCACCAACACCTTCGGCAGCAACCCGAAGCCGAACCAGATGATCATCAGTGGCGCGACGGCGATGATCGGCAGCGTCTGCGAGACGACGAAGAGTGGTACCAGCGCGCGTGACAACCACGGCGAAAAGTCCACGACCACAGCAAGAATCCAGGCCAACACCAATGAAACGGTGAAGCCGACCAACGTGACCTGCAATGTCGACCAGGCGTGGTCGGCGATGATCTCGCGGTTGTCCCAACCCTGGGAAACAACGCGACCCGGAGACGGGAGTACTTGCGGCCGAATCCCACTGATCTCGACGTAGATCTGCCACGCCGCCACGAGGAGCACCACCACGGCGAGCGCGGGAAGCGCCCGCCGCGTGGTCGAGACCAATCGCCCGCTCACGTCAGGACGCGTCGAGATACTCATTGGTGAAGTACTCCGACCAGTCCGGCTTCTGGGTCAACGGCTTCCCGTCCGGTCCGGCGAGCAACCCGTTGTCGAAGAGGAATCCCGAGTAGCCCGACCAGGTTTCGAGATTCTGGGCGCCCACGACTCCGTTGGCGTCTTTCATGTAGTCGGCGGCGAGCATCCGCTGGCTCTCACGGACGAGGTCTTCGTCGGTGAATGCTCCGGGATTCGCGTCGATGAGGTCCTGCGCGGCCTGGTCCGGGTTGTCGGCAGCAGTCTGATAACCGCGTTGAACGGCCTTGACGAACTTGCGTGCCTCGTCGGGATGGTCCTTCAACCACTGCTGGTTGCCGTTGATCACGATCGAATACGCATCGGGGAAGCCGTAATCGGTGTACTGGAAGTACCGCATCGGAGTTCCGTTTCGCTCCGCTTCGAGGCCTTCCCAAGCAAAGTAGGAGACGGTGAAGTCTGCCTGGCCCGAGTACACGGCTTCGTACGCGGACGTTCCGAGCGTGACCGTCGTGAAGTTCCCGGTTCCGCCGTCGTTGCGGATGATCTGCTGCAGCGTCTCGACTTCACCCGGATCGCCGAACCCGGCGTACGTCTTTCCGTCGAGATCACGCGGACGCGTGATGTCCGCACGATCCGCCTTCACGCCGATGCCGGTGGCGCGGTGCTGAAGTGGCGCGATGACGGACGTCGTGGCGGCGCCGGCCGCACGGGCGAACGTGGCCTGACTCTGTGTGCTGATGCCGAACTCGGCGTTACCGGCGTCGACGAGGGTGTCGGGCGAGGTGTTGTTGTACGGCAGGATCGAGACCTCCAGACCGGCGTCCTCGAAGTAGCCCTCTTGGAGTGCAACGTACAAACCGGTGTGGTTCGTGTTCGGTGTCCAGTCGAGTGCGAACCGAATGGTCCCGTCGGAAGAGCCGGTGTCAGAGGCGCATCCGGTCAGAACCGTGAATGCGGCTGCGATCGCGGCAGACGTGGCAAGCGTGCGGCGTAGCGCCGCAAACGACATCACGACGCCGGCCAAGGCTGCTGGTGGAGTGCGGAATCCCAGAACATCAGCTCGTAGCGACTGGCGATGCGGAACGCTTCACTCATCGCCTCTCGCTCTGTCTCGGTGGCAGCTTCAGCCGCAGCATCGACCAGTACGCGAGCCTGCGCCACCGATTCGTGGAATTCGGGTGCGTCGTAGGTCGTGACCCACTGTGCGTACGGATGCGACGGATCGGCGTCGAGTACCTCGCGCGCTGAAGCGGCAAGATCGCGGCCGACCTCGGCGTAGATCCAGAAGCAGGGGAGTACTGCCGCTGCGGAGACCGGGTAAGGCGCCGTTGCCGCAGTCGCCGTCAGATACGAGACGTATCCCAGGCAGGCCTGCGAATGCTCCAGCCGCTGCGAACCGGGTGGAAGAATTCCACCGGTCAGCAAACCGTCGTGAAGCGCAGATTCCACCGTCGCTGCCGTGGACGCGGAATTCGACCAGAAGCCCGCGGCCTGCGGATCCGGGGCGTGGGCCGCGACCAGGGACAACGCTTTCGAATATCCCTCGAGATAGAGCTTGTCCTGCTCGATGTACGTGCGGAACGCGTCGAGAGGCAACGTTCCGTCGCCGAGGCGGCGGAGGAACTCGAGCGAGTCGATCGACTCGCGGAGGACCTTCGTCTCGGCCCAGAGTCGATCGGTGAACCGATCCGTCGACGGCGCTGTGGCCACCGAGTTTTCGGCAGAATTGTATGCAGGCTGCGTAGTAGCCATGACATCCCTTCGTCAGCATTACCTGATCAGGTTCCCGGGTGTGTTCTCAGCCCCGCCCATGCGGAGCACCCCGTGTCAGAACTAGGCGACCTTAACACCGAGGGATTGTGTACTCGGCGCACACCCGTCCGAGATTGGTAGGTTTGGTCTTGATTGCCACACGCGCGGGTCGGGAGGGGATTCAGACATGGAGACCGACGTTCGACCAAATCTCGGCGAGGACGGAACACTGGTGATCCGTGCCAGAGGCGGTGAAGCCCGCGGGTATCCGGATGGCGGTGTGTTCGCGTGGAAGGGCATGCCCTACGCAGCAGCGCCGGTGGGTGCACGGAGGTTCCGCGCGCCGCAACCCGCAGAGCCGTGGGACGGGGTGCGCGACTGTCGTGAATTCGGGCCGATCGCGCCGCAAGGTCAGAGTCCGGCGGTTCCGATCGATCGGGCTTTCAAGATCGACGAGGACTGCTTGTCGATCAACGTCTGGGCCCCGCGACCCGACGGCACGCCTCGACCGGTGATGGTGTGGATTCACGGCGGCGCCTACTGCCTCGGGTCTGCCGCCCAAACGATCTACGACGGCCGTCATCTGGCTGAAACCGGTGACGTCGTTCTCGTCTCCTTCAACTATCGCGTCGGCGCACTGGGATTCTTGGACCTGTCCGCGTTTTCCACCGGGGATACCGTTTTCGAATCGAACTGTGGTCTGCGAGACCAGATTGCGGCGCTCGAATGGGTTCGAGACAACATCGACGCCTTCGGTGGTGACCCGAGTGCGGTGACTGTGTTCGGTGAGTCTTCCGGCGCAGGATCCATCACGACGCTCATGACCTGTCCGAGCGCCGAAGGTCTGTTCCATCGTGCGATTGCCCAGAGTCCTCCCGCGACCTCCGTCTACGGGGCCGAGCGCGCCAAGACCGTGGCAGAGCGGTTTCTCGAACTGCTCTCGATCGACCCTGAAGACGCAGGCGATCTGCTGACCACGGATCTCGAACTTCTCGTGAAGGCAAGCGATGACCTGGTCAACGAGATTCCGACACGGATTCCGGGAACTTTGGCAATGGCACCCGTAGTCGATCGCGATCTGGTGCCGCACTACCCGGTTGCGGCTTTCCAGAAGGGTTACGCGCACCGAATCCCACTGATCATCGGTTCCAACAAGGACGAGGCGTCGATCTTCAAGTTCATGAAGTCGCCACTGATGCCGGTGAGCGCGCAGTCCGTCGAGGCAATGCTCCAATTACTGGCGGACGATCACCCCGACATCTCCGCGACCAAACTTGCCGAGATCATGTCGGCCTACCCAGATCACGCGAAACCGAGTGGCGCGCTGGCGCTCTCACGGGACGCGGCGTTTCGCATGCCGACTCTGTGGATCGCCGACGCTCACTGCAGGCATTCCCCCACGTGGGTGTACCGCTTCGATCACGCGACGCCGATGCTCAAAGCCGCACGGATCGGCGCGGGTCACGCGACGGAATTACCTTATGTCTTCGGCAATTTCGGGACCCTGAACGTCGACCCCACATTCTGGCTGGGTGGGCGGAAGGCTGCGATGGAGGTGGCCGGCCGTATCCAACGGCGATGGCTGGCCTTCGCCAGGCATGCCGTGCCGGCAGCTCTCGACGGCTCGAAACATTGGGCGCCGTACGAGGAGGAGAAGCGGTCGACGCTGTTGATCGACTCTGCCGACACCCTCGTCAGCGACCCCGATCACGGACTGCGCGTCGCCTGGGGCAACGACGTGATGGGGTTCAACTGACGTCGGTCGAGTGCCGCGGACGATCCAGTTCGCGAAGCACCGGCAGGGAGGCACAGACCGCGGCGATCAGGATGATCGGAATCGACAGGGCCACAAAGGTCGACGCGATTCCGAGTTGATCGAGCAGAGGGCCGACCGCGAGGTAGCCGAGCGGGCCGGCGGCGTAGGCCGTCGACGTCATGACACCGACGACGCGTCCGCGCATGTGCTCCGGGCTGTGCGTCTGCATGGCGTAGTTGGCGATCGGGCCGACTGGTCCGTAGACGAGACCCTGTAGTCCGGCGAGTACGAGGATCACCCACAGCGGCGGTAGAAGCGCCATGGCCAGCATCGCTATGCCGAGGACGGCGACAGCAAAAATCATGATCAGGCGCCGGGACATGATCGGTGCCAGTGGGGCGTAGGCGAGAGAGCCGATGATGCCGCCGATCGCCAATGCCATCAATACCGATCCGAGTTGGGCCGGCTGGTCCAACTCCGTGAAGTACACCGGGAACACGACGCTCTCCACCGGCATGTAGAGCGCGACGACGGCCATGTCGATCAGCGCCAGACTGCGCAGCAGTTTGTTGTTCCAGACGAACCGAAGACCGTCGAGTGTGCCGTGCCAGATCGATTTCGGCCGATGCTCGTGTTCGGGCACTCCGGCGCCGGGAAGCCGGATGAAGGCGACCACGACGATCGAGAACACAAAACCTGCCGCAGTCACCCAGAGCGTGTTCACCGCTCCGATCGTTGCGATCAGGACACCGCCGATGCCAGGGCCGATCAGATATGCGACGTTGAAATTGGCCTCGTACACGCTGTTGGTTCGATCGAGCTTCCACTTGGCGGTCCGCGTTGCTGCGGGCAGCATCGACTCCCTCGCCGCCATTCCGGCGGGGTCGAACACGGCGCCGAGTGCGGCCAACGCCGCGATCACCGGGATCGTCAAGCCCGCGGTGGCCGCGATGATCGGAATCGCTGCAACGGACATCGCAGAGAGAGCGTCGGAAATCATCGACGTTCGACGACGTCCGAATTTGTCGACGAAGGTCCCTGAGAACAGGCTCGACACGAGTAGTGGAACGGCTGCTGCGCCGGCAACTATTGCCGCGTCGGTTGCCCTGCCGGTTCGTTCGAGAACAAGCCAGGGGAGCACGACGATGGCGATACCGTTGCCGATCGCCGAAAACAGCGTCGCGAGATTGACCAGGACGAGAGGGAGATAGCTGGGGGTAGCTAAGTCCGTGGACGCAGGTGGACGCCGATCTGCTGAGGCGACCACGTTCTTTCCTTCCCCGAGACGGTGCCGCCCGGGATTTCGACGACGGCACCATCGACGCTAGCAGCGGGGTCTGCAGGTCCGCGAGTGATTTTTCGCGGAGCGTCCTCGTTCGGTTATGCCTGGTAAACGGGGTTCTCGGCAACAAACTTCTCGACGTACGAGCACGTCGGAAGGATCTTCAATCCCTCGTTCCGGGTCTGATCGAGCGCCTCACGCACCACGATGGCTGCAAGCCCGCGCCCACGAAACTGCGGATAGGTCACCGTGTGGTGGAAATCACGGACGCCGGAATGGTCCGAGTACTCGGCAAAACCGGCGAGCTCGCCGTCGACGCGGATCTCGAAGCGCGTTTCCGCGGGATTGTGCGCCACTGTCTCGGTCATCTTCGGGCTCCGTTTCGAAAGGGCGGCCGGCTGCGGCGCGCCGCGTCTGCGTTCTGTGGAGTCACGCTACCTGGCAGGCCGTCCGCAATATCGGTTGCCGCCGTGACTTCCGTTACTTAGCGTAACTACAACTGGACGACCGTTCAAGGGACCTTCGTCGCTGCGCATAACGAACAAAACTGGTCTGTACGTGCCGATTTGCCCGTACTTTTGTGCCCACGATGGGTGATACATATGCATCGCGATCGTAAACATCCCAATATGTGGGACTCGTCACAAAGTTTTTTGTCATCTGTTCGGATGGATTAAGTGGAGGGCCTGAAACGGGCAAATTGCAGGTCAGCGGGGCGCTGATTGCGTGCCGGCGTAGGGTGCGAGCGCCCGGAAACCCCAGGGGTATTGCCTTGGTCATCAGATCGTTTCTCGGACGTGATCCCAAAGACCCGCTTGGGGGGTTAGCGTTTGAATCGTCGGGGATAGAAGAAGCGTTACAACTTCGCCAAAAAAACTTTGGCGCGGCTTCGCAACGGTTCGATTTCGAGTCTTCGTCGGACAACTTCGAGGAAGGAACGCACATGATTTTCGGGCAGCGTGAGTCGAACAGTTACTTTGCCGCAATTTTTTCGTACGACTTCCTTGACGAAGGTCTGGGATACGAGACCATCGCACGGATCCACCGGGGCGAGATCTGCGAGTGGATTCGCGACCTCGAGGCGTCCGGGTTGTTCTCGGCTGCGGAGGTCCATGCCGCTGAGCTGGCATGGCGCGAAAACCCGCGCCTGCTCCTCGACGCCCTTCTCGAGGACGCCGACGAGGTCTCGGTCAAGCGCTGGGAGATTGCGTGGACGAGGCTCGAGCGTCAGTCGCCGGCAGCCGGAACCGCAGTGGCAGAGCACGGCTGATCCAGTCCGGCCGAAGCAGACTGCTCAGTCTGCGTCACGATCAGCGTTCGACGACTATCGCCTCTTGATCGGTAAGCACGGTGAATTGCGCGCCCGCAGTGGTCAGCGCCGCAACCGTCCGCGCGGTCACCTGTGGATCTTCGAGTAGCGAATCGCCGCCGTGCGGCACTATCGCGAAGTCGACCAGCGCGAGCCCGGACCAGATCGGGTCGATACCGCACGTGGGCATGACTTCAGCGGGGTCGTCCGACGCGTCGAGCCCGATCAGAGTCGGAGTCGCCACGCACGCTCCCGCGCTGTATCCCGCATAGGCCACGACGCCTGAACGAACCAACATCTCGATGACCCGATCTGCGCCGCTTCGGGCTAACTGTGCACGCAGAACGAACGTATTTCCGCCGCGGACCCACAGGCAGTCGAATTCGCGAAGCCGGGCTTCGAGTGCTTCCGGTGCACCCGCGAAGTCGCGGACGTCCACTTCCTCTGCCGTGAAACCCGCTGCCCGTAGTGGGGTCAATTCGCTTGTCACTGCCGAACTGCGGGCATTGAGCGGCCACGAATCGGCAGCCGCAGCGATCACTGCGATGTGAGCGCCGCGGCCTACAAGGTCGACAAGAGCCCCGCGATGGTCGCCGAATCGGTAGGACGAGAGAAACAGTTTCACTTCTCAGTACCTTCGCGACCTTCGAACCCTTTGTTCCCTATCCACCCAACCCTCAAATCGTGAACGCCAGATTGTCGACGACGCGTGTGCCCACCGTGGTGTCACCGCGAAGCGAGATGTCGGTTCGGTGATCGGACGCGTGGACGCGTCCACCGGCAATTCGGGTGAAGAGTGGTGAGCTCATCGAGATTGTCGTGGTCGCCGGCCCGTCCAGCTCCGGGACGAGCGTTGCACGCGCATCAACCGAGACGTGAAGTGAACGGGCAAGTGGCCCTTCGAGTTCGAAAGTGATCCGTGCTCCCTCGGGCGCCTTTCCTCGTTTTCCGACGACGAAACCGAGCGCGCTGGTGATTTCGCCGAAGGCAGTCTCCGCGCGCAATCCGCCTTCCTCGCCCGGAATGCCGACAGCATCTCTGATGTCGAGTTCGTGCATCCAACAGTCGAAGGTCCGAATACGCATGAACCGGCCATAAGGCGCAAGACCGACCGGTGTCTGTGTCTCGGCGTCCCAGTCGGCGCCCGTCATCGAGCGAAGTGCCTCGGTTCGGCTGGCGGTGATATCGCGGTAGTGCGCCAACAGGTCCGCGTGCGGTGTCCGCCTCAGGCCTTCGACCCAGCGCTCGTTGAACGCCGCAATCTCGTTGCGGACGTGGGGCAATGCGTGGACGTCGAGGTCGATCGACGGTGGTTCGATACCGGAGAGCAGCGATTCCGTACCGATCAGATGCGACACGATGTCGTGAACCGTCCACCCCGGAAGGTTCGACGGTGCCAACCACTGGTCACCGTCGAGTTCGGCAAGCAGCGCGTCGATGACTCGCCATTCCTCCGTCAACGCGTCGACTACTGCGTCCTGGGGCCAACCACTCATGCGGACATCTCCTGTTTCGGACGGTTCGGTTCTCATCACTGTATGTCGCGCCGGATAAGTGAGCGGGCATTCCCAGGCCTCGAGTCGGTGTCGCCAAACCTCCGAGGGAAGCAGAGTTCCTGTGGTAGACCAGGATTGTCGACGTCGAAGCAGGCTCACCCGGCGTTGTCGTCACCGACAGAGGAGTCTTCGTGTTTCCAGGAAATTTCGTCCAGTCCACGCCGGACAAGCCCGCCGTCATTCGCCCCGCGACGGGTGAGTCCATCACCTATCGGGAACTCGACGAACGGTCGACGCAGTTGGCGCGATACTTCCGAAGTGTTGGTGCCAAGCCTGGAGACCACGTCGCTCTCATCTCGAACAACGATCTCCGCGCGTTCGAGGTGTACTGGGCCGCATTGAGATCCGGTCTCTACATCACTGCGGTGAACTGGCATCTCACGGCTGCGGAGGCCGCCTACATCGTCGACGACTGCGAGGCGACAATTCTGGTGGCGTCGGGGCAGGCGTCGGCAGCAGTTCCGTTGGACGAGAAGCTGATTCCACGTGTTCGCCATCGGTTGGTGTACGGCGGCGCTCTCGAGGGGTTCGACGACTACGAGGATGCGGTCGATGCTCAGTCCGCCGATCCACTCGACTCGCAGCCACGCGGGGCTGACATGCTGTACTCGTCCGGAACCACCGGCAGGCCCAAGGGAATCAAGGGAGATCTTCCGGAGGGTGAGGTGGACACCACCATGGATCCGTACACCGCGGTGTTCGCGCCGATGTACGGGTTCGATTCCGACACAGTCTATTTGTGCCCGGCTCCGGTCTATCACGCGGCACCCCTGCGCTTTTGCGGCGTGATCAATTCGGTCGGCGGAACCGTGATCTTGATGGATGCATTCGAAGCCGAGACCGCGCTGGAGTTGATCGGTAAATACGCTGTGACGCACAGTCAGTGGGTACCGACGATGTTCGTTCGAATGTTGAAACTGCCGAAGGAGACCCGCGATCGTTACGACGTCTCGACGGTCAAAGTCGCCATTCACGCGGCTGCTCCCTGCCCGCCCGAAGTGAAGACGGCAATGATCGACTGGTGGGGTCCGGTGATCCACGAATACTACGCCTCGACCGAGGGCTCGGGCGCCACTTTCATCAACAGCGAGCAGGCTTTGTCTCATCCGGGTTCCGTCGGTCGTGACGGTGTGATGGGGATCGTGCACATCTGTGCCGACGACGGGCGCGATCTTCCGGTCGGCGAGATCGGTACCGTGTTCTGGGAACGGGAGACTCTGCCGTTCCGCTACCACAACGATCCCGAGAAAACGGCCGCCGCGCAGCATCCGGATCATCCGACGTGGACGACGAGTGGTGATATCGGCTATATCGATTCGGAGCGTTTTCTTTATCTGACCGACCGCGCGGCATTCACTATTATCTCTGGTGGCGTCAATATCTATCCGCAGGAGTCCGAGAACATTCTTACATTGCATCCGAAGGTGTTCGACGTGGCGGTCATCGGTGTTCCCGACGAGGAAATGGGCGAGCAGGTCAAGGCGGTTGTCCAACTAGCGGACGGGATCGAGCCGAGTGCTCATGTCGCCGAGGAATTGCTGGAATATGTCCGCAGCCAGGTTGCACATTTCAAAGCTCCGCGAAGCATCGACTTTGCCGACGAATTGCCTAGGACCGCCACAGGAAAACTCGTGAAGCACAAGTTGCGGTCTCAATATGTGAGCAATTGACCTTCAGAGGAAATGCTAGGACATCAGAGTAATTCTGCGAGATAGTCGGCAAGGACCTGCGCGTGGCTGTATGGCAGGTCCTTGCTTGCTGTCAGTAGAACAACGGGTCGAGCATCCGATGCCGGCGCGATGCGTACTGCAGGTTTTCGCGCTTGACGCCGCGTGGCCAGAGTCGGTCGACGAGGAGTCGGACGGCGTTACATTCGGAAGTAGGTTCGTAAACTCGCTCGACCCTGATGATTCGGCGCGTCATTTTGATGCCTTTACGTCTTTCGGACGTTTCAAATAGTGGAATAGCCCGCCATTCGAGTGTGATCGGCCTCACAGTAGGCTTCTCCAACTAAGTCCAAACATACTGTTCGGACTCGATTCAGATGGAGAAAGTGCGTCGTCGGTTTCCCTACGCCGCGGTAACTCTGGCTACTATCAGTCACCATTCACCCAAAAGCGGGTCATCTTCCGCTCATCACATGCTGGTTGCCGCTCGTCGCAGCAGGCGAACCACCAACCGCAGAAGGTAATGGAAAATGGAAACATCGAAGAGCGCACAAGTGCGTCCGTCGGTCGGCGTCCCTCGAGAATCGAGTGACGGTGAGCGTCGGGTCGCGTTGGTGCCGAAAATTGTGTCCGCTTTGATCGGCAAGGGTGTCGACGTTGTCGTCGAGTCCGGGGCCGGTCTGGGGGCGTTGATTCCCGACGAGCTGTACACCGCTGCGGGCGCGAAGATCGGCGATCCGTGGACTGCTGACGTGGTGGTCAAGGTAGCGCCTCCGTCGACAGAGGAAATCGCCCGCATCAGCACCGGCGCGAAGCTCATCGGTTTCTTGAACCCGCGTAACGCAGACAATCGCATTGCAGAGTTGAAGGCCGCCGGCATCGAGGGGTATGCCGTGGAGGCGATTCCCCGTATCTCCCGTGCACAGGTGATGGACGCGTTGTCCTCGCAGGCGAACGTGTCCGGATACAAGGCTGTTCTGTTGGCGGCATCGGAGTCCACGCGGTTCTTCCCGATGCTCACCACCGCTGCAGGCACGGTGAAGCCTGCGACGGTTCTGGTGCTCGGAGTGGGTGTTGCAGGTCTGCAGGCGCTGGCGACAGCCAAGCGTCTCGGTGGCCGCGCTACCGGGTACGACGTGCGCCCTGAGGTCGCAGACCAGGTGCGCTCGGTGGGTGCACAGTGGCTCGACCTCGGAATCGACGCGGCGGGCGAGGGTGGATACGCCCGCGAGCTGACCGACGAGGAGCGCGCGAAGCAGCAGCAGGCACTCGAGGATGCGATCAAGGGCTTCGACGTCGTGATCACCACGGCTCTGGTTCCGGGTCGTCCCGCTCCGCGCCTGGTCACCGCCGCCGCGGTCGAAGGCATGAAGCCGGGCAGTGTCGTGGTCGACCTCGCGGGTGAAACCGGTGGTAACTGCGAGCTGACCGAGCCGGGTCAAA
Source organism: Rhodococcus sp. IC4_135 (assembly GCF_011602025.1). Taxonomy (NCBI): domain Bacteria; kingdom Bacillati; phylum Actinomycetota; class Actinomycetes; order Mycobacteriales; family Nocardiaceae; genus Rhodococcus; species Rhodococcus sp. IC4_135. The sequence goes on along the minus strand of NZ_JAAOLG010000036.1, from coordinate 18,074 downwards.
CCGTCGTCAAGCACGGCGTGACCATTTGCTCTCCGCTGAATTTGCCGGCGTCGATGCCTGAGCATGCGTCCGAGTTGTACTCGAAGAACATTTCAGCGCTGATCGAACTGATGTTGGTGGAAGGTGCATTGGCGCCTGATTTCTCCGACGAGGTTCTGGCCGGTGCGTGCGTCACCCGTGAAGAGAAGGGCGCCTGATGTACACATCACTTCTGGCGAACATCGCGATCCTGGTGTTGTCCGGGTTCGTCGGTTTCGCTGTGATCTCCAAAGTTCCGAACACCCTGCACACCCCGTTGATGTCAGGCACGAACGCCATCCACGGCATCGTCGTCCTGGGTGCGTTGGTCGTTCTGGGCAAGGTGCACGATCCGTCGATCGGGTTGCAGATCATCTTGTTCGTCGCGCTCGTCTTCGGAACCGTGAACGTTGTCGGTGGGTTTGTGGTCACGGACCGCATGTTGGCGATGTTCAAGGCCAAGCCGGCCGCCAAGTCTGTGTCGAAGGATGGTGACCAGTAATGGAATACCTGGTCAATGCGCTCTACATTGTCGCGTTCTCGATGTTCATCTACGGCCTCATGGGTCTTACCGGCCCGAAGACCGCAGTCCGCGGCAACCAGATCGCCGCGGTCGGCATGCTCATCGCCGTCGTTGCAACGCTGATCTCCATTCGTGATGCGGAGATGGGTAACTGGATCCTCATCGCTGCCGGCCTGGTCATCGGTGTCGTGCTCGGTGTCCCGCCGGCGCTCCGCACCAAGATGACGGCCATGCCGCAGTTGGTCGCGCTCTTCAACGGCGTGGGTGGTGGCACCGTCGCGTTGATCGCGTACGCGGAATTCCTGGACTCGGACGGATTCACCGCATTCCAGCACGGCGAGTCGCCGACGGTGCACATCGTCATCGCTTCGCTCTTTGCTGCCGTGATCGGATCGATCTCCTTCTGGGGCAGCGTGATCGCGTTCCTGAAGCTGCAGGAAACTCTGCCTGGTCGTCCGATCGGAATCGGTAAGCTCCAGCAGCCGCTCAATGCGCTGCTGCTCATTGCCGCAGTCGCGTTCTCGGTGATCATCGGCATCAAGGCGATCTCGCCGGAAGGCCCGACCAGCTCACTGTGGATCGTCGGCGTCCTCGTGCTTTCGGGCATCCTCGGACTGATGGTCGTGCTGCCCATCGGCGGCGCGGACATGCCCGTCGTCATCTCGCTGCTCAACGCTCTGACCGGTTTGTCGGCTGCTGCTGCAGGTTTGGCGCTCAACAACCAGGCGATGATCGTCGCCGGCATGATCGTGGGTGCTTCGGGCACCATCTTGACCAACCTCATGGCCAAGGCCATGAACCGGTCCATCCCGGCCATCGTCGCCGGCGGTTTCGGTGGCGGCGGCGGCGAAGCTGCATCCTCCGACGGTGTCGTGCGCACGGCAAAGGCGACCTCGGCCGCCGACGCGGCTATCCAGATGGCCTACGCCAACCAGGTCATCGTCGTACCGGGATACGGACTTGCGGTCGCGCAGGCTCAGCACGCCGTCAAGGACATGGCGAAGTTGCTCGAGTCGAAGGGCGTCGAGGTCAAGTACGCCATCCACCCGGTCGCCGGTCGTATGCCCGGTCACATGAACGTTCTTCTCGCAGAAGCGGATGTCTCGTACGACGCGATGAAGGAAATGGACGACATCAACGACGAGTTCTCTCGTACCGATGTCACCTTGGTGATCGGCGCGAACGACGTCACCAACCCGGCGGCGCGCAACGATCCGAGCTCACCGATTCACGGAATGCCGATCCTCAACGTGGACCAGTCGAAGTCCGTCATCGTGCTCAAGCGTTCGATGAACTCCGGTTTCGCCGGTATCGAGAACCCGCTCTTCTTCGCCGAGGGCACCTCGATGCTCTTCGGTGACGCCAAGAAGTCGGTCTCCGAGGTTACCGAGGAACTCAAGGCGCTGTAGCGCTGGAACTCGGAAGGGGCGTCCACTCGCAACCGCGAGTGGGCGCCTTTTTCGTGTTCTCACGCTGCAACGACTTCTTGTGCTGCAACGGCGTGTGCTGAAACGACAAAGGCGCCTGGTCCGAGACGAAACTCGGAACAGGCGCCTCTGGCGACGTTTTACGGGACCTCGGGAGTTTCGGGGTCGGAAGAGAAGCCGGAAAGTAGTTCGATCAACTTCTGGATCAGTTCGAGCGGGTTCAGATCTTCGAGGCTCACGGTAAAGACTCCTTCGCTGTGGAACTACTTGATTCGGACATTTCAGAACATACGTCATGCCCCGCCGTCGCGGGAGAGCTATCGGCGAAAATCTCTGGATACCAAAGATTTAGGACTAAAGTCGGATGCTCCGGTGCCTGGAGAACGCGATGGCTGCCGTATCCGGGCGGAGCTCTTCACGTTTCGCGGCGATGGGCGATCGTGCCATCAAAATGGCTGCGGCGCAGGCCCATACCAGAGCGATCAGAACGCCGGCTATCACTCCGAAAAGGCCGCTCAACTCGGCGGCTAGTGCGCTGGCACCGATCGCAGCAACTCCGACGAATCCGAGACCGGCGACCACCGGACGCCACTGCGGGGCGGAGATCAAGATCGCCGAGCAGTACAGCGCGGTCGCCGCTGCCACGTGACCGCTGGGCGATAGGTCCTGGGGCACATCGGGGAGCCAGGAACCGAATGCCGCGTTGGTGAGATTAGCGCCCATTCCGAGGAGCAGGATCGCGCCGATGCCGTACGGCAGTCCGCGGACCATCGAGACGACGGCCAGAGCGGTAGTGGCTGCCAGTACAGCGGTGACGTCGAATCGGCCTACCGTCCACTCGGCAAGTGCGCGCACCTGTTCCGGGACGTTCACGCCAGGCGAGGTGGGTCGCAAAATATACAAGACGCCCAGCGCTACGACGGCGATCGCAGCAAGGACGAGGAAGCGAGTGGTTGTGGAGGGAGTGGGGTGCTGGGTGGAGGTCGAGACGGTCACGAGTACCAGCATCCCTGGTGAGTCTGTGCCGATCGTGAGGATCAGCTGTGAGGTCTGTAGGCGGTCGGAGAATCGCGCCGAACGACACCCGCACAACCCGCTGCGACCAGGACGCATGCAAACGGGATCAACATTGCTGTGGTGAGAGGCACAAGCGTGGTGACCCACCCGATGGTCGCCGGACCGGCGAGGAATCCGATGTATCCCATGCCGACGACGCGAGACATGTTGGTACCAGCCGAACCCGAGCCGAGATTTCCCGCGGTGGTGAAGATCTGCGGAATGCATCCAGACAGGCCTGCGCCGAACAGTGCCCAGCCGAGCAATGTCAGCGGTAGCCAACCGGAGACCACGACGGTCAGCATGCCGACGGACGACAGCAACGCGCCGTAGCGAACCACGGCCACCGGGCCGACCGCCGCGCTGATCCGATCCGCGGTGAACCGGCCGACGGTCATCATGGCCGAGAATGCACCGAACGACAGTGCAGCAACGGCATTCGAGACACCCAGATCTTCCTTGACCTGCAGCGCACTCCAGTCGTTTGCCACTCCCTCGGCCAGCATCAGAACAAAGGCGAGGGTTCCGAGAGCAAGCACGCGAGCCGAGAATCTGCCGTGTGTCTTTCCGGAAGTCGACGCGGTTTCGGTGTGAACGTCGAGGTGGGGGAGCAGGGGCCGCGAGCACAGCCAGACGGCCAGCAATCCGATTGCCGACGCGATGCCGAGTGTGACGTACGGCGGAAGATCCAGTGCGAGAGTGCCGAATCCGATGACGGAACCCAACACACCCCCGACGGAGAACATGCCGTGAAAGGCCGCCATGATCGGGCGCCGGTACAACTGTTCGGCCTCGACAGCCTGCGAGTTCATCGACACGTCCAACGCGCCGTTCGCGAAGCCGAATACAACAAGTGCGGCGCCCAGTTGCCAGGTGTTCGTGGCAAATCCCGGGCCGAGAGTGGCGAATGCCAGCCCGCTACCCGCCAGGATGACCATGCGCCTGCTGCCGTATCGATCGGCGAGTGGGCCGCTCAATTGCATACCGGCAATGGCTCCGACAGCAAGAAGGAGAAGCAGTGAGCCGAGCGTCGAGTGACTGATTCCCACACGGTGTTCGATGGACGGAATGTGGACGACCCACATCGCGAGCAGAAATCCGTTGATGCCGAAGATGCCGAAGATGCCGGCCCGGGCGCGTACCAGGGCGGAGGTGGGGACTACTCGGTCGGTGGGGTTGACGCTCACTCGTTCCTTTTTACAGGTGAGACAGCAACAGGTCCGGGTCCGCGAGCATCTGTGCGACAAATGAGAGGAATCTCGCGGCCTGCTCACCATCGAGTATCCGGTGGTCGAACGTCAACGTCAGTGTCGCGACGCTCCGCGCTTCGATCTTGCGCTCGATTACCCAGGGACGCTCGCTCACTGCGCCCAGACAGAGGATGACGGCTTCTCCCGGATTGAGGAGCGGAACGCCCCCGTCGACGCCGAAGATTCCGACGTTGGTGATCGTGATGGTGCCACCGGTCAAGTGATGGACATCAGTCACTCCCGCGCGGGCAGCGACGGTCAGTTCGGTGACCGCGCGTGCGAGTTGGACCAGGCTCAAGGTCTCGGCGCTCTTGATGTTGGGCACGGACAGCCCACGTTCGGAGGCGACGGCGATGCCGAGATTCACGTGATCGTCGACGACGGCGTCGCCGCGGGTCTCGTCCCAATGCGCGTTCACCGTGGGGTGCGCCGCAATTGCTGTCACCATTGACTTGGCCGCGAGAGTCAGCGGAGTGAGCGAAAGTCCGGTGAACGCGTCCGAGGAACGGAGCCTGCCGAGCAGTTCCATCGACGGCGTGACATCGACGGTGAGGAAGACGCTGGCCTGCGGAGCGCGGACGCTGGCAACCATCGCCGACGCCATCTGTTTCCGTATGCCGGACGAGGCCAGGCGTGTCGCGTTATCCGAAGGCGCCTTCACGGCAAGCACGTCTGCGACGTCAGCTGCCGTGACGGCGCCGTCGAATCCGCTGCCGGTGATTTCGCTCAGGTCGATGCCGGCTTCGCGGGCCGCGCGCCGCGCCGAGGGTGTTGCGGGCCGACGCTCGATATTCGGCGCGGATAGTGAGTCCGGCGTGATCCTGCGCCGGCGCCGACTCGGTCTCTCGGCCGCGGGTCCGTACCCGACCAGCACACTCGGCGGCTGTGGATCATGTGAATCGTCCGAACCCTCGATACGGATGATCGGAGTACCGACCGGAACCGTGGTGCCAGGTTCGACGAGAAGCTCGCTGACAACGCCGACATACGGTGACGGCAGTTCGACAAGAGCTTTGGCTGTCTCGACCTGGGCGAGAACTTGATTGAGTGCCACGGTGTCACCGACCCTGACCGTCCACTCGACCAGGTCGGCAGACGTCAGGCCCTCGCCGAGATCCGGCAACCGGAATTCGTGCGTCGTACTCATGCTGCCAGCGTTCGGTCGAGCGCTGCGAGGATCCGATCGGCGTCCGGAAGGTGGAATTGCTCGAGCTTGGCAGGCGGATAGGGGATGTCGAATCCGGTGACCCGACGGATCGGTGACTCCAGCTGATAGAAGCAGTGTTCCGCGACGTGTGCTGCGATTTCGGCGCCGATGCCGAGAAACTTCGGCGCCTCGTGGACGACGACCAGCCGGCCTGTCTTGTTCACCGACGCCTCGATCGTGTCGAAGTCGACGGGGGAGAGCGAACGCAGATCCACCACCTCCAGATCGCGGCCTTCGTCTTCGGCGATCCGTGCGGCGTCGAGTGCGGTGGCGACCATGGATCCGTACGCGACCACTGTCGCGTCGTTTCCCGAGCGGGCGACACGGGCGCGGTGGAGCGGAAGCTCGGGCGCGGCATCGGTATTCACCTCGGCGGTATCCCAGTAACGCCGTTTGGGTTCGAGGAAGATCACCGGGTCGTCGGCGGCAATCGATTGCCGGATCATGTGAAAACCGTCGACCGGATTGCTCGGGTACACCACCCGCAGTCCTGCGGTGTGAGCGAAGTAGGCTTCCGGCGACTCCGAATGATGTTCCACGGCACCGATTCCGCCGCCACTGGGAATCCGAATCGTCAGTGGCGCTGTCACGGCGCCTCGGGTGCGGTAGTGGATCTTTGCCACCTGCGAGACGATCTGGTCGAAAGCCGGGTAGACGAAACCGTCGAACTGGATCTCGCAGACCGGCCGGTACCCGCGCAGAGCCAAGCCGAAAGCCGTTCCCACAATCCCTGATTCGGCGAGCGGCATGTCGATCACCCGGGTATCGCCGAAATCCTTCTGCAGGGCGTCGGTAACCCGGAATACACCGCCGAGACGGCCGACGTCCTCGCCCATGATCACCACGCGACGATCGTCTTCGAGTGCGCGTCGCAGGCCGGTGTTGAGTGCGGTCACCAGATTCATGACGGTCATGACAGTGCCCCTTCCATGCTGCCGAGATACGCGCGATGCTCTTCACGTTCGGCGTCGATCAGTGGGTGTGCCTCGAGGTAGACGTGATCGAAAAGCGCTGACGGGGGCGGATCGGCGAGCGCGATGGTTGCGCGTCGTAGTCCAGCTGCGACGTCGTCGGCGGCCGCCGCGATGGTAGTGAGTTCTTTCTCGCCGAGAAGGCCGCGTTGTTCCATGAGCAGACGCACGCGCTCGAGCGGATCGCGGTTTCTCCACTCCGACATATCCGTATCGGCGCGGTACCTGCTCGGATCGTCGGACGTCGTGTGTGGGCCCATTCTGCAGGTGATTGCCTCGATGAACGTCGGGCCGCTGCCTTCCCGTGCGCGATTGAGCGCCCAGCGCGTGACTGCGAGAACGGCGAGGGCGTCGTTACCGTCGACGCGGATCGCCGGGATGCCGTAACCGATCGCCCGATGTGAGATGGGTGTGCGGGACTGCAGGGATACCGGTTCACTGATGGCCCACTGATTGTTCTGGCAGAAGAAGACAACGCCGGCACGGAAACTGGCAGCAAATCCCATCGCCTCGGCGATGTCGCCCTGACTCGAGGCGCCGTCACCGAAGTAGGCGATCGTCGCGATCTCGGCGCCGTCCAGATGTGCGCCCAATGCGTATCCGGTGGCGTGCAGCCCTTGAGAGCCGACGACGATCGCCGGATTGGTGACGTTGAATTGTTCTGGATCCCAACCGGAATGGGAGATTCCGCGCCACATCGTGGTCAGCAATTCGGGGGGAACTCCCCGGCAGTACGCGACGGCATGTTCGCGATAGCTGGTGAAGGCGAAGTCGTCGGAGGCAAGCGCTCTCGCGGAACCGACCTGCGCGGCCTCCTGGCCGAGCATCGGAGCCCACAAACCTATTTCGCCTTGACGATGCAGGGCAACAGCTTCGGTGTCGATTCGGCGACTGACGACGAGATCGCGATACAACGACAGCAGTTCTTCAGGCCCGATGTCTGTTATCAGACGGTCGAATTCGGGCCGGCACACTCGTGCGCCGTTCGGTTGGATGAGTTGGACCGGATAATCGAGGTTGTCGATCATCTTCGCTCACCTCGGTTTCTGCTCATGCCCGGCGCGCCTCGTGAGTACGCCGCACAATCCCGATGTGTTGTATGCAGTTGTCGCTCTACCATCAGGATCCCCCTGATTGGGAAATCCGCAAGTATTTTCACTGCCGTATCAAGACCTGGACTGAGAACTGGCGAGTAACAAACGTGTCGGTACGCCCAACCGATCCGGTGTCAACCGCTAGCATCGGTGCGGTGACTGCAGTCGGTTTGAACGAAGAAGCTGTTTCCGCGTGGATCGCCGAACTGGGGGTCGGCGCCACGACACCACTGACTTTCGAGAGGATCGGTAACGGGCAATCGAATCTGACCTACTCCGTGACGGATGCGGGCGGAGGACGGTGGGTACTGCGCAGACCTCCGCTGGGCACGTTGTTGGCGTCGGCGCACGACGTCGTTCGTGAGCACCGCATTCTGTCCTCGCTCCAGGGAACCAAGGTTCCGGTTCCCAAAATCCTCGGTATCACGGAAGACCCGGAGATCACGGACGCTCCGCTGGTCCTGATGAGCTACATCGACGGCATTGTGATCGACGGCGTCCCGGTGGCTCAGAAGTTGACCGAGGACGAGCGTCGTGCGGTCGGACTGGCGATGCCGAAAACCCTCGCGAGCATCCACGGGGTCGACCTCGAAGAGACCGGCCTCGAGGATCTGGCCAGCCGAAAGCCCTTTGCCGAGCGTCAGCTCAAACGGTGGTCGGCGCAGTGGGAGAAGTCGAAGACCCGCGATGTTCCGGACGTCGACCGGTTGGCCGAGATTCTGCACCGAAACATTCCGGAACAGAACGAAGTGACCTTGGTTCACGGCGACTTCCACCTCAACAACGTCATCACCGATCCGGTCGAGGGGCGCATCGTTGCGGTCGTCGACTGGGAGTTGTGCACGTTGGGGGAGCCGCTCGCGGATCTCGGTGCACTGCTCGCGTACTGGCCGGAAGCCGGTGACAAAGTTGCCGGTCCGTTCATGGCGTCCACGCTGGAGGGCTTTCCGAACCGCGAGGAGCTGGTCGCGGCCTACGTCGAGGCGACGGGCCGCGACGTGTCAGCCGTCGGATACTGGCACGTACTCGCGCTGTGGAAGCTCTCGATCATCGCCGAGGGCGTGCTGCGACGCATCCTCGACGATCCGCGCAACAAGGCCGAGCACGGCGGCCCGACGGTCGCGCTGATCGACGGAATCGTTGCACGCGCCGTCCTGACGGCAGATCAGCTCGGTCTGAGCTAGTTTTCGGTCAAGGTCCCGGCTGCCGATCTGATGGCGGCCGGGATCTCCACCGGCTTACGGGTGTCGGCGTCGACGTAGACGTGGACGAAGCGTCCGGTGGCGGCGGGTTCCCAATTGCCACCGTCGACCTCGTGGAATATCGCCAGGGCGTAGACGATGCTCTTGGTGCCGAGTTTCTCGACGGAGATACCCACCTGCAACTGCTCGGGGAACGACAGTTCGCTCAGGTACCGGCACGATGTCTCGGCGACGACGCCGATGGCAGGCAGATTGCGGATGTCGGTTCCGGTGGAAGACATCAGCCAGGCGTTGACTGCGGTGTCGAAGTACGAGTAGTACGTCACGTTGTTGACGTGGCCGTAGTGATCGTTGTCGTCCCACCGCGTCGGGACGGGCCAGAGAACGGGAAACTCGCTGATCGACGGGGGCGTTTGCGCTGTGCTCACGGCTTCGACTGTAGTGACGACTTTCGCGAGAGTGAGGGCAGGGTGGTGCCCTGCAGGACGGCACGCACGATCAGTCCCACCAACAGTGCCCAGAATGCCGAACCGATTCCCAGGATACCGACCCCGGATGCGGCGATCAGAAACGTGACCACGGCACCTTCACGTTCACTCGCCTCGCTCAGCGCCGATGTGAGGGCGCCGGCAAGAGTTGCCAGGAGCGCCAGTCCGGCAACAGTTTCCACGACTCCGGCTGGAGCGGCGGCTACCAGAGCGGCCACGGCGGCCGCGCCGGCAGCGAGAACGAGATAGGCCCAGCCTGCGGTGAAGGCAGCGATCCATCGACGTTTGGGATCCGGATGTGCGGTGGGGGCGGCGGCCAGGGCTGCGCTGATCGCCGCGAGGTTGATCGCATGGCCACCGGCCGGAGCGCCGACGATGGTGCCGATACCCGTCACGATCATCGACGGCCGCCAGGGAACGGTGTAGCCGAACGAATTCATCACGGCCACACCGGGAATGTTCTGCGAAGCCATCGTGACGATGTAGAGCGGAATCGCAATGCCGATCATCGCCTGCCAGGTCCACGACGGCGCGGTGAGATCGATGCGGGGAATCATGGCGCCGGCGTCGAGCACTCGATCCGACGTGACGAGGCTGATCCCGATCACGACCGCTGCGGTGAGAAACGCGAGCGGAACCGCCCATCGCTTGGAGAAGCGCTGCGCCGCAAGCCAAACCAGGATGACCGGCGCGACCGCTGCCGGTGCGTCCCGGACGGCGATGATCGGCGCCAGGCACAACGGCATCAGAACTCCGGCGAGCATCGCCTGCGCGAGGGGCGTCGGGATTGCCGAAATGACCCTTCCGAGCGTCGGCCACAGTCCGGTCAGCACGATCGCGAATCCGACGACGATGAATGCTCCGACCGCGGCCGGCCACCCACCCTCGACCGCTCCGGCGCCGGCGAGCAGAGCGGCACCGGGCGTCGACCAGGCGAGGGTGATCGGCATCCGATACCGGCGTGAGAGCCAGAGCATTCCCAACGCTTGGGTCACACACAGAACCAGCAGTCCGGACGCCGCCTCGGTCGCGTCAGCGCCGACAGCGGCGAGGCCGGTGAGCACTACCGCGAACGAACTGGTGAAGCCGACGAGGGCCGTGACGATGCCTGCGCTCATCGGTTGCGAGTTGCTACGAACGGCTTCCGGTTCGGTGGTTTCTGTGGAGTCCGACATGGTCAGTGATTCTGCCCGACCCGCTCGGGGCGCGATTTACCTGTCCGGCCGGATGGGTGAGGTGACCGCTTTGCCGTAGATGAGGTGCGTTTGGGCGTGCCAGACTTCGGGATGCGCGGCGAGGTGGTCGATCAATACTCGCTGTAGATGCGCACTGTCGCGGACCGCGACGTGGAGGAAGAAGTCCTCGGGCCCCGAGACGTTGAAGAGCGCAAGGGTTTCCGGCAACGCGAGCGCGTCGGCTGTGAAGCGGTCGACGAGGTCGCGTCGGTGCGGTCGCAATTGCACGGCGATGATCGCCTGCATCGAGCGGCCCACCGCGGCCGGGTCGACAACCGCATGGATACCGCTGATCGTTCCGTTGGCACGCAGGCGTCGTACGCGCTCGTGGCACGAGGACGTCGCCAAGCCGACACGATCGGCTAACACCTTGTTGGTGATCGACGCGTCGTTCTGCAATTCGGCCAAAATCTTCCAGTCCACCGGATCCAGAGGCTCATTCTTCGTCATCTGCCGAACTATATCCGGAGTCGTTTTGAAGTTCCCGGATCCAGTTGCACACTCCTGGCATGAACATGTGTCTCGAATCAGCTCGGGTGTGAGGTATTTCGGATGAGTGTCGGTCAATGGCTTGCTTTCGGCTCCCTGCTATCCATCGTCCTGTTCACGCCGGGACCGGATTTTGTCCTGATCCTGCGTCATTCTCTGGCAGATCGACGGACCGGTGCGGTGGTGGCGGCCGGCGTGATTTCGGGGCTCTTCGTTCACACGGCGGCCGCGTCACTGGGCCTTTCCGCACTCGTCGCGACGCGTCCGCAGTTGCTCTCTGCGCTCACTTACGCCGGGGCGGCATATTTGACCTGGCTCGGCATCTCCGCGATCCGAAGTGCATTCAAGGCGCGAGCCTCGGACGAGGGACTTCCGGCAGCGAAAGAACCGATCGCGGTCACCACGGCGTTTCGTTACGGCTTCCTCTCGAACTTGCTGAACCCGAAGGCGTTGTTGTTCTTTCTCGGGCTACTCCCACAATTCATCGAGCCCGGTGAAGGAGCAGGGCTGCGCACACTGATGTTGGCGGGAGCGACGGTGGTCGCCGCGGCACTGTGGTGGGCGATCGTGGTGGTGATGGCGGCCGGAGCCGGCAAGAAGCTGCGTCGTCCTGGCGTCGGCAAGCGCATCGATGTCGTGACTGGAGTGTTGTTGGTGGGTCTCGGTGCCTTCTTCGGGGTTGCGTGAGAGGTCGTGTCAGGATGGGCTCATGACACTTCCCGTGCTGATCGACGTCCAAGAACTGTCCGCTCTCATCGAGGCCGGAGCCGCGCCGCGATTGCTCGATGTCCGGTGGGCGCTGGGTGATTCGAACGGCGAGCAGCATTTTCGCGACGGACACATTCCCGGTGCGGTATTCGTGAACCTCGACGACGAACTGGCTTCGACGCCGTCGACGGACAAGGGAAGGCACCCGCTGCCTGGACTCGAAGACCTGCAGGAGGCCGCGCGTCGTTGGGGAATCGACGACGGTGATTCGGTGGTGCTCTACGACGCCACCGGCAATACCGCCGCTGCCCGCGGTTGGTGGCTGCTGCGGTGGGCCGGACTCTCGGACGTCCGACTCCTCGACGGCGGGTTGCAGGCCTGGGAGTCCGCGGGACTGCCGTTGGCGGCCGGTATCGGCGAGTCCGTCAGCCCGGGCAATGTGACTTTCACCGGAGACAACATGCCGACCGTCGACATCGACGGCGTCGGCAACTGGACGAGCGAGGGCGGTGTCCTGCTCGACGCCCGAGCCGGGGAGCGGTACCGCGGCGAGGTCGAGCCGATGGATCCCGTCGCGGGTCACATTCCCGGTGCGGTCAGCGCACCGACCGCAGAGAACATCACCGGCGACGGTCGATTCCTGGATGCGGCCGCGTTGCGTGAACGGTTCGCGGGCCTGGGCGTCGGGGACAAGGTGGCGGTGTACTGCGGATCCGGAGTGACTGCAGCGCACGAGATTGCCGCACTCGCGATCGCCGGGTACGACGCGACCCTGTTTCCGGGCTCGTGGTCGCAGTGGTCCAACGACGGCACTCGCGCTGTCGAAACCGGAGCCTGAGTCAGCCTTTGGCGCGATCGATGAATGACGGCACGAGAAACCACAGTGCTGTGAACATGATGGCGGCGCACGCAGCCAAGATCTTTGCGGCAACTCCGCCGACGGCGACCTCGGCGATCAACAGGACCGTGCCGGTCATGGAGGCGGCGAGAAAGGCTATGCCGCACAGGGCGAATCGGTTGGCGACGGGCAATATGTTCTCGCGGTGCCCACGGCGGAAGAGCATGCGATGCCAGACCGCGGGTGCCATCAGGAACCCGAACGAGATGGCAACAAGTATCACCGTCACCAAGTGGATGCCGCGGATGTACGCCGACGCTTCCTCGTAGCGTTCGGTGAATGCCACGGCCAGCAAGAAGGCAAACAGGATCTGCACACCAGAGAGCGCGACGCGCAGTTCTTGCAACAACTCGTTGAAGTTCCGCGCGAGTTGTTGAGGTGGAGTCTCCCCGGTCTCGTTCACGGCGACGTGGTTCCTACGCCCGTGAGTATTCCGACGCTCGCTGGATCTGCTCCGCGCTCGGACGCACGCCGGTGTAGAGCACGAACTGCTCGGCGGCCTGAAGGGCAATGACCGACGCTCCCGTGATCGCCGTCTTGCCGAGTTCGGTCGCCAACGCGATCAGTGGCGTGTTCGCAGGCATCGCGACGACGTCGAAGACGACATCGGCGGCGCGCACTGCTAGTTCGGGGAACGACAATGCATCTGCCTCTGCGCCGCCGGACATACCGATCGGAGTGGCGTTGATCAGCACACGGGGACGAAGCTCACCGAGTTCGGCCTGCCAGTCGAAGCCGTACTGCTTCGCGAGCGACGACCCCACTTGCTGGTTGCGGGCGATCACGGTGACGTCGGTGAATCCGGTGTCGCGCACCGCAGCGACGACTGCTTTTGCCATGCCACCGCTGCCGGCGACAGCGACGGACAGGCTCGTGTCGACGTCGTTGTCACGCAGCAGATCGGCCACCGCCTGATAGTCGGTGTTGTAGGCGTGCAGCACTCCGGACTCGTTGACGATCGTGTTCACGGAGTCGATGGCGCTGGCCGAATCGTGCATGACGTCGATGTGCTCGATGACCTGTTCCTTGAACGGCATCGACACCCCGCAGCCTCGAATCCCGAGTGCTCGGATGCCGCCGATCGCGGCTGGCACGTCTTCGGTGGTGAAGGCTTTGTAGACGAAGTTCAGGCCCAATTCCTCGTAGAGGTAATTGTGAAACCTCGTGCCGATGTTGCTCGGTCGCCCGGAGAGCGACATGCACAGGAGCGTGTCCTTGTTGAGGTCGACGGTCATTGTCCCCACTCTAATCGCGAGTTCGGCGTAGTTCTTGATAGACGAGTGCACCCATCCGGATGTCCCGCAGCGCCGAATGTCGGGTATCCGATCGAAGCACCACTCGCACCGACAGAGCCGAGACGACATGGTCACACAGAACATCGACGAGCACCCGAGCACCGAATCTCGTCCACCGCGTCGTAGATGGGCTGCTCACGCGATCTCCGGGGTCTTGGCCGCGGCTGTCGTCCTGGGCGTCGGTGAACTGGTGGCGCTGCCGATCAACCCGGACGCGTCGCCCTTCTACGCAGTCGGTGCAACCACCGTCGACCGAACCCCGGCGTGGGCTCGCGAGTTCGCGATCGACACCTTCGGCACCAATGACAAGCCGGCGCTGTTCATCGGAATGTCGATATTGATCGTTCTGCTCGGTGCGGTGGCCGGGCTGTTGGAACGGCGACGCCGCCCGATCGGCAGTGTCATCCTCGTTCTTCTGGGCGCGGTTGGTGTGTATGCGGCGATGCAGCGCCCGACTGCCGATGCGATGTACGTGTTCCCGACGCTGGTCGGTGTGGTGGCGGGCGTTGCAACCTTGCGGTTGCTGATCACGCAACTGGAGGTGCCGCTCTCGCCGGGCGTCGCCGACTCGTGGTTGCCTCGTCGTCAGTTCCTTCTGCTGGCAGGTGCGGCGTTGGCAGTGGCTGCGGCCGCGGGTGCCGCCGGGAAGTTCGTGGGGCAGAGAATCGCTGGAGCAGTCGCGAATCGTGAAGATTTCGTCGTGCCCACCGCCGCTGACCCGGCGCCGCCGATTCCGGCGGGTGCAGACATCGGGATTGCGGGTGCGTCGACGTACATCACGCCCAACGACGACTTCTATCGCATCGACACCGCTCTCCTCGTTCCGCAATTGACGACGGACTCATGGGAACTGCGGATTCACGGCATGGTCGACCGCGAGATGACGTTGTCGTTCGACGACCTGGTGGCGCGAACGCCCATCGAGCGGGTGATCACGCTGACGTGTGTTTCCAACGAGGTGGGTGGTGTCCTGGCTGGGAACGCGAAGTGGATCGGTTATCCCATGAAGGACCTGCTCGACGAAGTCGGTGTCCATCCCGACGCGGACATGCTTCTCTCGACCAGCGTCGACGGCTTCACGGTCGGCACTCCCGTCGAGATAGTCACCGATGGTCGTGACGCGATTCTCGCCGTGGCGATGAACGGTGAGCCGTTGCCGTTCGAGCACGGTTACCCCGTTCGGCAGGTGGTTCCCGGCCTGTACGGTTTCGTCTCCGCCACCAAATGGGTGACGGAGTGGGAACTCACGCGTTTCGACAAGGTCGAGGCCTATTGGACCCAGCGCGGTTGGGGTGCGCAGGCACCGATCAAGACGTCGTCGCGTATCGAGGTACCGGCAGCTCTGGCGCCGATCGAGCCGGGCCAGGTGCTGGTGGCGGGAACTGCCTGGGCCCAGCATCGTGGAATCGAGAAGGTCGAGGTTCGCGTGGACAACGGCGAATGGCAACCGGCGACACTGGCGCAGGAGTACTCGATCGACACCTGGCGGCAATGGTCGTGGATGTGGGATGCAGGCTCAGGTTTGCACACCGTGCAGGTCAGGGCGACGGATTTGGACGGGAACGTTCAGGTGGAAGAGCGCACTCCGCCGATTCCCGGTGGCGCCACGGGATGGCATACGAGGTCGTTCACGGTGAAGTGACAGGTAGATCCGAATGGGATTCGGTATACAGGCGGATGACGCACTGGGCCATCCATCCGGCGATCAGGGTTCTCAGGCCGAAGTCGAAGGTGTCGTCGGTTCGCAGTGGGGTCGTGGCCTCACGGGTGATCTCGCTCGGGTTCGAGGATTGAGTCCACGCGACATCCGGCGTCGACAGCTTGACGACTGATCCGAGGACCAAACTGTCCAGCGTGGAAATTGCGTGACGAGTGTCGATCGGATCGAACCCGCCATCCGAAAATGCTTGGACCAGTGCGGTATCGATGTCGAAAGTCACCTCGGTGCGGACGCTTCGCGTCATGAGCAGCGGGATGAGACGCCAATGCTCGACCGCAGCTCGGCGATAGGCCCACCCCCACGCGCTGACCCGCTCGCTCCATCCTGCGGGTGGTTGCGGGACCGAGATCGACGACATCACACGGATGCGCATGAGTTCGACGATCTCGGATCGACCCGAAACGTGTGTGTAGAGCGAAGACGGAGTCACGTTCAATTGCTTGGCGATTCCGGGCATGGTGAAGTCACCGGTCGCGTCGACAGCATCCAGGGCGGCGTCGGTGATGTTGCCCGTGGACAGTATCGGCTGGGTGGGGCGCGGCATCGATTCTCCTGGTGAGGGATTCGTCGGCAATCTCGGACTCGATCGATTGATGACAACTCCTTGATTTCAGGAGCCGACATGCATCATACTAACCGAACCCTATTCGGTATGTCGGCGGATTCTTCCGGCGATCGGTACACGTCGGAGGAACATTCAATATGTCTGTCGTATGGCTGACCGGTGCAACGATCATCGACGGTACGGGAGCCGAACCGATCGAGAACTGTGCTGTTGCTGTGGAAAGCGGACGCATCAGTGCGATCGGTGGCACGCCGCCCGAGGGGGTAGAGGTGTTGGACTGCACCGGGTTGACGATCACGCCCGGACTGATCGACGCACACGTTCATCTCGGTGGATCGAGTGATCTCGCCCCGAGCCTGCGGCGTCAGATATCGGTAGCCGAACTGGCCGCAGACATGTTCGCGACCTGCGCGTCTACTCTCGACGGGGGATTCACCACGGTTCGTGACTGCGGCGGAATCGACGGTGGACTCGCCGGAGTTGTCGCCTCGGGCAAGATTCCGGGGCCGCGGATCATTCAGTGTGGCCCGATCCAATGCCAGACCGGCGGACACGGACACCTGGCGGCCGAGTGGGAGCCGACTTCGGACTGGTCCGATCACGACATCCCCGGATTGCGTTGTATGTCTCTGCTTTCCGACGGCCCGCACGAAATGCGAAAGAACGTTCGTGAGACGTTCCGCAGAGGTGCCGACTTCCTCAAACTGTGCGTCACCGGGGGAGTGGTATCCACTCATGACAAGCTCACCGACACGCAGTTCACGGTCGACGAGATCGGAGTTGCCGTCGAGGAAGCCAATGCGCGCGGTACGTATGTCACGGTGCACGCTCACAACAACGAGGGAATCCGGAACGCGGTTACCGCCGGCGCGAAATGCGTCGAGCACGGTTCCGACATCGACGACGAGACGGCCAAGTTGATGGCCGAGCACGACGTCGCTTTGGTACCGACCTTGGCTGTGGTGCAGGCGCTCTCGGACAGCGCGGCGTCAGCGGGTCTACCCGAATCGATTTCGGCGCGCATCGGCCAGATGATGCAGGGGCAGATCGACGGACTCCTCGCCGCTCGAAATGCCGGCGTCAGAGTGGGATTGGGATCGGACCTTATCGGTACCGATCAAACAGGTCGGGGGATGGAGCTTGTCCTGCGCGCCAAGGTCGAAACCCCGATGGACGCATTGGTTTCCGCTACCCGGATCAACGCCGACATTCTCGGCATCGCCGACGAGGTCGGCACCATCGAAGTAGGCAAGTTCGCCGACCTCGTTGCCTTCCGCGGCAATCCGTTGACGGATCCGTCCATCTTCGCTGATCGTGAGCGCATCGCACTCGTCATTCAGAGCGGTCGAGTGGTGAAGGACGGCCGGTAGCTCAACAGCGAGTGGCGAGTTCTGTCAACGCCGAGTGATCCGCCCGGCTGACCGGTAAGCCGTAGGAAATCGCGACGGTCAAGTACTTGCCTGCGTAGAAACATCGGTACGCAGGATTGGGCGGCAACCAGTCGCTGGGCGTGCTGTCGCCTTTCGACTGGTTGTCGGGGCCGTTGACGGCCAACAGGTTCAGTGACGTGTCGTTCGCGAACCTCATCCGAAGCGCGGGCGTCCAGGAGTTCGCGCCGAAGTCCCAGGCAGCGGCGAGTGGGAAGACGTGGTCGATCTGGACGGACTTGGCCCGGCTTCGTTCGAATTCGACGCGGTCACCGGAGTACGGGTCGGTCATCACTCCGGACAATACGACGCAGTCACGTGTTCCCGGTTTGAACATCACGTCCGAGAGATCGTGGGCCAGAACGTTGTTGCGGGTTATCTCTAGCGCCGCATCAGGATGAAGGCACGGTAGGCACGGCGTGTCGGTCGCCCTGTCCCTCATGGTTATCTAATAGCGTCTATGTCACAGGTGGGACAGCCATAGGAGTGGCGATGTCGTGT